>JALDRJ010000002.1:0-600000 GCA_031315865.1 Nitrospirales bacterium | reverse complement strand
AGGGCCATTGAGAGGAAGAAATACCTGATCTTTTATGCGTGTCATTTTTCTCGGTCCGCCTGGAGTTGGAAAGGGCACACAAGCAGATTCAATCGCCACTCGATTTGGGCTCGCTAAAGTTTCGACCGGAGATCTCTTGCGTGAGGGAGTCGCGAACGGAACGCAATTAGGACTGCAAGCTAAGCAGTACATGGATCGGGGGGCCTTAGTGCCCGATGAAGTCGTGATTAATCTCATCGAGGAAAAGATTGGGGCGCCTGAAAGCGCGAAGGGATTCTTATTGGATGGGTTTCCTCGGACCGTTGCCCAAGCGAATAAGCTGACAGAAATTCTCGACGCCAAGACCCAATCCATCGATAAAGTCGTGTACTTTGTTCTCCAGAGAGAAGAAATCGTTCGTCGATTGAGTGGACGTCGAAGTTGTCCCAATTGTCAGGCAGTCTTTCATGTGGAGTCCATTCCTCCGCAAACCCCTGACATTTGTGACTTTTGTTCTTCGGGTTTGGTTCAACGAAATGATGATAAACCAGAAACGATTCAATCGAGGCTTTCGGTATATGATGAGCAAACGGCCCCACTGATCGAATATTATCGAAACAAAAAGAAACTCTATGAGTTAGACGGTTCAGGAACAGTGCTCGAGGTGCAGGAACGGTTATTGGCGGCATTATCTGATTCCTGAACGAATGATTGTCTTAAAAACGCCTGAGGAAGTTGCATTGATTGCTTCAGCGTCGGCCGTGGTCGCAAAATCACAGCGTACGCTTCTTCAGGAACTGAAACCTGGGATAACGACCATTGAGCTGGATCGAATAGCGGAGGATTGTATACGAGGGTATGGAGCCACGCCGGCTTTTAAAGGATACCGAGGTTACCCTAAAACACTCTGTGTCGCAGTGAACGATCAGGTTGTCCATGGCATACCAGGAAATAGAGAACTGCATGATGGTGATATAGTAGGTCTTGATCTCGGGGCGATCGTTGAAGGTTTTTATGGTGATGGTGCTATTACTATCGCAGTGGGGAACATCCCTGAGGAAATAGAGAAACTCTTAACCGTGACCAATGAGTCTTTGAAGCGAGGAATTGAAAAAGCTGTTGTGGGCAATCGTCTATCTGATATTTCCCACGCAGTGCAGTCTTACGTGGAAGCGCATGGCTTTTCAGTCGTGCGTGACTTTGTCGGGCATGGTATTGGCCGCCAGTTACATGAGGAGCCACAGGTCCCGAACTATGGACGACCTGGTCAAGGGCCACGACTAAAATCGGGGATGGTGTTAGCTATCGAACCGATGGTGAATATGGGTAAAGCGGCTGTTCGCGTCCTAGATGATGGATGGACTGCCGTGACGGCAGACGGGTCGCTTTCAGCGCACTTTGAGCATACGATTGCCATTCAGCCAGATGGTCCAGCCAAAGTTTTGACGACAATAGAGTGACGATGGCTGTTAAGAATATGATACAAAGGTATCCTCTCGTACGTTTGCCGAGGGGATCATGGCTAATTGAGTCTGTGTCTTGGCATTAAGTCCGTAACATAACTGGATGGAATCAGAGGTACGCGAGTGGCGAAAGAAGATGTCATAGAGGTTCAAGGGGCAGTTCAGGAGACCTTACCCAATGCCATGTTTCGTGTTAAATTGGACAATGGCCATGTCATACTTGCCCATATTTCAGGGAAAATGCGAATGCATTTTATTCGTATTTTGCCAGGAGATAAAGTAACGGTTGAGCTCTCGCCCTATGATCTTACGAGGGGCCGTATTACCTATCGATTTAAATAAGGAATGGTACTGTGAAAGTTAAGTCATCAGTGAAACCCATCTGTGTTAAATGTCAGGTTATTCGACGAAAGGGCATAGTCCGTGTTCTGTGTTCGAATCCTCGTCATAAGCAGCGTCAGGGATGATAACTGAGCATTAGTGAAGATGGTTTCAGTGGAATATATGTTGGTTGGGAAAGATGAACATGTGTTGTTAGCTCATCAGTACTTGGAGAGCTAACCAAAGGAGTTCGTATGGCAAGAATCGCAGGAGTAGATCTTCCGGTTGGGAAACGAATTGATATAGGGTTGCGCTATATCTATGGCATTGGTCCTGTCCGTGCACGAGATATATTAAGGAAAACTGGAGTTTCAGGCGAGACTCGTGTGAAAGATCTGCAAGAAGAGGATATTGTCAAACTTCGTGAAGTGATCGATCAAGACTATAACGTCGAGGGGGACCTTCGAAAAGAGATCACCATGAGTATCAAGCGACTCATGGATGCAGGGGCATACCGAGGGTTACGGCACAGGAGGGGACTTCCTGTGCGAGGGCAACGAAGTAAGACCAACGCGAGGACCCGTAAGGGAAAGCGTGCAGCCATTGGAGGGAAGGGTCGTAAATAGAAAATACATGCCGGTCATTGATCGATTGACAGATGGAAATAAGGGGATAGTTTATGAGCGTCAAAAAGGGAAGAAAAAAAGAGAAGAAAGTCGTCCAGGCAGGGATCGTTCATATTCAGGCATCATTTAATAATACAATCGTGACGATTACTGACATGACTGGTGGAGCTGTCTCTTGGGCGAGTTCAGGGAGTCAAGGATTTAAGGGGTCAAGGAAAAGCACGCCCTTTGCGGCGACGCGGGCAGGAGAAGCCGCAGCAAGAAAAGCTATGGAACATGGTATGAGGCAAGTCGATGTCTATGTGAATGGCCCAGGTTCTGGGCGTGAGTCGGCTGTTCGCGCCTTGCAATCAGCTGGGTTACGAGTCACCTTAATACGTGATGTGACGCCTATTCCTCACAATGGTTGCCGGCCTCCCAAGCGCAGACGAGTTTGATCCATATCGTGAAACGAGTATGATTCCTGAGAATGAACAATGTTCAGGTTGTAGCAGTTATTGAAGGGAGGTAGCGTGTGGCAAAGTATTCAGGGCCAGTTTGCCGCTTATGTCGACGTGAAGGTGTGAAGTTATTCTTGAAGGGCACGAGGTGCATGACCGAGAAATGCGCTATCGAACGTCGCAGTTATGCGCCAGGTCAACACGGACAATCACGACGTGCACGGGTGACAGAGTACGGTCTGCAGTTAAGGGAAAAACAGAAGCTCCGGCGTGTCTATGGTATGCAGGAACGGCAATTTCTTGGAACCTTTCGTTCAGCCGAACGTCAAGAGGGCATTACTGGTGAACAACTCCTCAGTCTTCTTGAACGTCGACTCGACAATGTTGTATATCGACTAGGGTTTGCGACATCACGAAGCCAGGCTAGGCAATTAGTGAATCATGGGCATATCTTGGTCAATGGACGCAAAACAACCATCGCATCTTTTCGCGTAAAAATGGACGACGTCATCGAGGTTCGAGAAAAGAGCCGTAAAATTCCAACGATTCAAGCAGCCTTAGAGGCAGTTGAAGGACGTGGAGTCCCGAACTGGCTGGATCTTGAGAGTGAAGTGTTCAAGGGTAGTATTCGGGCCCTGCCATCAAAACAAGATATTGATGTTCTTGTCAATGAGCAAGTTGTGGTTGAGCTCTATTCTCGGTAGGAATATATGGCCATCGCCCTGCACTCCTGTAATCCTAATCATTTAATTAAACGAGAGCAACGGAAGGGGAAGGTATGATCAAAGGGATGAAAGATTTCCAGTTGCCAATGAGGCTTGAACTGGAAAAAGAAACCGCCTCTCCCACGTATGGCCGGTTTACTGCCGAGCCATTTGAAAGAGGATTTGGAACGACGGTAGGTAATTCACTGCGTCGGGTCTTACTCTCGTCGCTGCCAGGTTCGGCCGTCACCTCGGTGAAAATCGAAGGCGTGTTCCATGAATTTTCAACAATTCCAGGTGTAACGGAAGACGTGACGATCATCATTCTGAATGTCAAGGCCCTGCGTGTCAACCTACATTCTGACCGGGCGAAAGCTATTCGATTAAAGAAAGAGGGCCCAGGTGAAGTTAAGGCTTCTGATATCACCGAAGATCCTGATGTGACGATTCTCAACCCTGATCTACACATTGCCACCCTTGACAAAGATGGCATCTTGGATATGGAAATGATCGTGAAGCCAGGCCGAGGGTATGTTCCGGCCGATCGAAATAAGGAAGAAGGACTTCCGATTGGCGTGATCCCTGTTGATTCAATTTTCTCACCGATTAAGCGTGTCAATTTTCACGTGGAAAGTGCGAGAGTCGGGCGTGTTACCGATTATGATAAGCTCAACCTTGAGGTCTGGACAGATGGTAGTGTCACTCCACAGGATAGCGTGGCCTCGGCGGCGTTAATCTTACGGGAGCACCTTGATATTTGTATTCCCAATGAAGAGGGGTTAGATGCGAAACGGGAAGTCGCATCAGATGAAAGTAGTGATGAAGTCAATATGAATCTTTTCAGAAGTGTCAATGAGCTCGAATTGTCAGTGAGGGCTGCGAATTGCTTAAAAAATGCCAATATTAAGACGATCGCAGACCTCGTTCAAAAAACAGAAAATGAGATGCTCAAGACCAAGAATTTTGGGAAAAAGTCTCTCAATGAGATTAAAGAAGTCTTGGCAGACATGGGATTAGAACTCGGTATCAAAGTGAATGACATGGCTGGAGCGGGAGTCGATTCTCAATAGGTATTCCCGGTTTACTCATTCAAGAAAGTCAAGAAGAGGAACTCGCGTGCGTCACAGAAAAAAAGGCAGGCAATTAGGGCGAAATACCAAACATCGCAGAGCGTTGTACCGGAATTTGGTTACATCGTTACTGGAACATGAACGAATCGAGACCACTGAAGCCAAGGCTAAGGAATTGCGTGGCATTACTGATAGGATGATAACCTTGGGAAAGCGCGGAACGTTGCATGATCGGCGCCGGGCGCTTCAGGTTCTCAGAACGAAAGAAGCCGTTGAAAAGTTGTTTGGTGATGTGGCAGGAAGATTCCAGGACAGGTCAGGCGGGTACACACGTATCATTCGTACAAGGAGAAGACCCGGTGATGCCGCGGGGCTTGTCGCGATAGAGCTCGTTGAAAAGCAACGTAATACAGCTTCAGCTTCTGCCTCATCTTCTTCCGCTGACAATGACAAGTAAGCCAACCACCCATTTTCTTAAATGGGTGGTTCATGGTATTACTGTAATTCGCCTGCCTTAGTCGTCCTTCCTTTCAATTTTCTGATCATCAGGCAATAGTGACATGGGCCATGTTCGTTTATGTTGAGGCCAGAATCTCAAAAACTCTGCCTTGGAACGAGTTTGATTCCTCAACGGTAATCGTGATGTTGTCAGAATGTAGATACGTGATCGGGGTGTTGAAGACTGAATTCGAAGAGGTGTGCGGAAAGTCGATGAGTTTATTTACTTGCTATGGGGCCTATGATATTATTTTTAAAGGCTTTTTTCGTTTTTGATTTAGATGAAAAATGCCTGTGTCTACCAGGTCGAGCAAGTTGAATCATTCAAATGCGGTTCCTTTCTGATTTTCGCAGAGATAGATCAAATCATCAACGATAGTGCCCGATGAAACGTTCTTGGGGGCGATGGGTTCTGACGAGTGTGGTAGTAGCGATGAGTGTGTTTATCATTTATCGCGTCGTTCTCCACATGGAAGACCGTGCGAGCCAGGCATCCATCGAATCTTCCGATGAGAAACCGGCTGACGCATGGATTAACGGGTTTACCTATAGACAGACCCAGGCAGGCAAGACCAAATGGAAAGTGATCGCTGAGCGCGCGCAGGTGTTTGAGTCGCAACATCGAGCCAATTTGGAGGATGTCGAAGTCCAACTGTTGGGCGAAAAGACCGGGACGACAGAGATGACTGTGCAAGCGGAAAAAGGGACGATTGATACGGCTACGAATAATTTTGACCTCGACAATGAAAAAGACATGATGGCGGTAAAATTGGCGAGCGGGTATACCATTTTCTCAACCCATTTGACATGGACAGAGGCCTCTCGAAAAATTACGACTCAAAGGCCTGTGGTGATTCGAGGCCATGGCCTGACCATTACCGGGAAAGGCTTGATAGGGACGATTGATAATGAAGAATTTCAAGTCCTGCAAGATGTCCAAGTGGAACTCTCATCATAATGATGTTGACATGGCATGAGTAGGATCATTGAGGACAGTATTAGTGATACACTTTCATAGGTTCCGGTGAAGGGAATACCCATCACGATAATTCGTATAGTGAAGCCACACAACAGCGAATGTCGCAATGTGTGACAAACACATCTGAGGCAATAGTGATGCGCTGGGTTGGTGGAGGTGATAGTGATTGGTGGAAGCATGCCTTACGAAAAGGCTGTGGGTGTGTACGGGTTTTGATCTGTGCCGGCCTGTTGATTCCAGGGCTCTCATTTGGACAGGAGAAAGAGGAGACTCATATTGAATCCAACACGATGACGGCTCAGAGCAAGGAACGGCGGGCAATCTTTAAGGGCTCTGTGGTCTTGACGCAAGGGGATTTGACCGTTCATTCAGATGTCATGATTGTGTGGTGGAAGCCAAAGCCTGAGCCCTCTACGCAGTCTGGCAGTTCTCAAGAGGGTCAAGGCGGGAATAAAATCGAGAAAATGGTCGCGAAGGGGAAAGTCGTGATTACCAAACCATCTGGGAAAGCGACGAGCCGTCAGGCTGTATACTACAAGGATAGAGAAAAAATCGTGTTAACCGGATCGCCGGTTGCGTGGCAAGATGGCACTCGAGTCAGTGGAGACAAAATGACGATGTATCTCAAAGAAGATCGAACTGAAGTTGAAGGAGAGACTCGCGTGATCATTCAAGATGAGGCAGGTTCCTGAGTGAACACGAGAAATGATGGTTGGCCCTAATGGGCAATGGAGGAGGAAAACGGCCACATCGAATTCTGGCGGATGGGCTCCGAAAAAGCTTTAAAGGTCGAGAGGTGGTGCAAGGGGTCACTCTCGAGTTGGAGGCGGGGGAAATCGTTGGATTATTGGGGCCGAATGGAGCGGGAAAGACAACCATTTTTGACATGGTTGTCGGGTTATGCCAGCCAGACAAGGGAAAAATTCTCCTTAACCAACATGTGATCACCCATCTGCCGATGTACCAGCGGGCTCGACGTGGGATTGGCTATCTTCCACAAGAAGCTTCGATTTTTCGGCGTTTGTCAGTTGAAGAAAATATTCTCGCGGTCTTAGAGACATTAAACCTGACAAAACCCGAACGTTTCCGGCGGTTAGAAGAACTGCTCAACGAACTCTCACTGACTCCCTTGAGGAAAAGTGGAGCTTATGCCCTTTCAGGAGGAGAGAGGCGACGTCTGGAAATTACTCGTGCATTGGCCCTCCAACCTCGGTTCTTACTCTTGGATGAGCCGTTTGCAGGCATTGATCCTATTGCCGTCGGGGATATTCAGGATATTATTACCTCGCTCAAGACCAAGAATATCGGGATATTGATTACTGATCATAATGTACAAGAAACATTGTCTATTACCGATCGGGCTTATATCATAAACGAAGGGAGTATCCTGGAAGCTGGGCCTCCCGAAACGATCGTTTCGAGCGAGAGGGCGAGAGCTGTCTATCTTGGAGAACGGTTTCGATTGTGATAGAACAGGTGAGTTAATCCACTAGGACTATCTTCATGGACCTTCGGTTAGATCTTCGATTAAGCCAAAAGCTGGTGATGACACCCCAGCTTCAACAGGCGATCAAACTTCTTCAGCTTTCTCGATTGGAATTGCAGCAAACGTTATCCCAGCATCTGGTGGAGAATCCATTACTTGAAGATCTAACGAATGACATTCAAGACGAAGAATTATCACAGGGTGAGGAAGGAAACCTCGAAGCGAAAGATGCCACCAACCAGGAAGCCGACAGCTCGACGGGAAGTGAGGCTGAGCCGGAAAAAGACGCCGAACCATTGACCCCTGAAGAATGGGACAGTGTACTGGACGGTGATTGGCGGGCAGGGCCGATGGAGCAATCTTCCTCTTCAGATGACGATTTTCCCTCCTATGAACAGACACTGACAAAACCGACTTCACTAGAAGAACATTTGGAATGGCAGCTCCGGCTTTCGTCACTTGAAGGAAAAGATCGATTTATCGGAAGAACGATCATTGGCAATCTCGATGAAAATGGATATTTGAGTGTATCCCTCGAAGAAATCGAGGAGGATACTCAGGCAACGACTGAGGAGGTGGAAACAGTTCTTCGTCAGGTACAGGCATTCGATCCTCCCGGGGTTGCCGCACGCGATCTTCGGGAATGTCTACTGACGCAGTTAGGGTATCTATCCTGTGATCCAATCGGCATTGGTGGGTATTTGCATTCTCACAGTAAGGCAGACTTGGTGGCCGCAGTTGTCTCCGAACATTTACCCGATCTACAGAAGAAGCGATATGCCCAGATTTCCAAATCCTTAGGTGTGTCAATTGAGGAGATTTATGAAGCCGTTCGAGTCATCGAATGTTTAGAACCCAAACCGGGACGTCCGTATTCTTCAGATAGTAATTCTACGATTATTCCCGATGTGTATGTGATGAAACATGAGGGAGAATGGGTGGTCCTGCTCAATGAAGACGGCCTTCCTCGTTTGCGCGTCAGTCCATACTATCGTCGATTGATGACGAATCAATCGGAAGGACAAGAATCCACCAAAACCTACCTGGAAGAAAAATTACGGGGCGCGCAATGGATCATTCGAAGTATTGACCAACGCAATAAAACCATCGTGAAAGTCGTGACAAGTCTGGTGAAGTTTCAAGAGGACTTTTTAGAGAAAGGGATTCAGCATCTGCGTCCCCTCGTCTTGAAACAAGTCGCTGAAGATGTGGGGATGCACGAATCGACAATCAGTCGCGTGACGACGAATAAATACATGCATTGCCCGCAAGGTATCCTCGAACTGAAATTTTTCTTCAACGCCGGTATTCAACGTACAGATGCGCATGGAGAAGAAATGTCCTCGGTGACGGTTCGAGAAATGATCCGTGAAATGGTTGGTCAAGAGGATGCCTCTCGTCCTCTCAAAGATCAGGAAATCGTCGCGCGGTTACGGACAAAAGATATCGTGATCGCACGAAGGACGGTGGCGAAGTATCGAGCCGAATTGCATATTGCCTCAGCCAGTCAACGAAAGCGCATCCCTCTATAGGTGTCGATTCGTTCTTGTAGGAACCGTGATGTTGCGGCCATGAAGATCGACAGTCCACACTCACTCGAGTCCCAAGGTCTTGGCGCCCTTCGTCTAGTCATCGTGACGGGGTCGTCTGGATCTGGGAAGACCCAAGCGTTGAAGTGTCTAGAAGACATCGGCTTTTTCTGTGTTGACAACCTTCCTCCTGCATTATTTCAAAAATTTATCGAATTGTGTTCCGAGCGAAGAGGAGAGGTCAAGAACATCGGATTGGGCATTGATATTCGTGAACGAGGGTTTTTTTCAGACTTCTCGAGTAATCTTCACCATTTGAAAGCTCAAGGCTATCAGATAGAACTGCTATTCTTGGAGGCTCAAGACGAAATTCTTGTTCGTCGTTTTTCCGAGTCCCGAAGGCCCCATCCCCTTCTCCCTCAACAACCCGTCATCGAAGGCATTCTTCTCGAGCGCGAACGATTGGAAGCGCTTCGCCAACAGGCAGACCGGATCGTCGACACCTCAGAATTGACAATTCATGATTTGAAACAATGGATAAGTCGTCAGTACCAAGAACGTCAATCTGCCGAGCACATGAAAGTGATCATACAGACATTCGGGTACAAGCATGGAGTGCCGTATGATGTTGACATGGTATTTGACGTGCGATTCTTAAAAAATCCCTATTTTGTTCCGAGCCTTCAAGCGCTCACAGGTGAAGATGAAGAAGTCAAAGCGTATGTCTTAGAGACGAAAGAAGCTCAATTGTTTCTCCAGCATCTCCAGGGGTTGATGACGTTTCTGCTCCCCCTCTATGAACGAGAGCAACGAAGTTATTTGACGATTGCCATTGGCTGTACTGGTGGGAGACATCGTTCAGTTGTGATTGCAGGTCAGTTGCAAGTGATGCTGGAAAAACTTGGCTACACGGCTCTTTTGCGTCACCGAGAGATTGTTGGGGCAGAGGACAGCCCAGCAAGAATATGACGCACCGTCGTTGACGGTGTATATATTGAGAATTTCTTACCCGTTCTGGCTGATTGTTCGATCAGCGTGGTAACTTCAAATTCTTTTTTCAGAACATCCTCCCTTCTGTTCTACCGGATTCGAGCCATAGGCCTTTCTCTTTAGCTTGACTCCCAGACGCATTTCTGGCTATCACTGAATTCATCGGAGAGGAGTCGACAAGGATCTCGTACTCTCTGGATGTGGTATTGGGAGATCAGACATGAGCCAGCAGAAAATCATCAGAAATAGAAAGAATGTGCTAGAAGTGAGCCGTCGTGTTTGAGCACACGATGGCTCTCTGTCGTGTCAGAGATTCCAGGATGTTTAAAGCCTTACAAAAAATATATTCACCGCTTGGAATACGATTCGGTCGTTCGAAAGGAAGGGCCCTGCCTGTAGGGTTGGATATCGGCTCTCGTTTGATCAAGATGGTCAAATTGACTCAAGTTGAATCAAAAGAATGGTATCTGGATGATCTCCGAACCCTAGAAGTGGAAACCCGAATGTCGGATCGTGAGGACTCGATTCGAGAACAGGAGATCGTGACGGCTTTGATGCGTCTTGTGAAGGAAGCACATCTTGAAGGTTGCAACGTCGCAGTATCCATCTCAGGTCCTTCCGTCATACTGAAATCAATCGAAATGCCATGGATGTCTGACGAAGAACTGCAGGGTCATCTAAGATTAGAGGTTGAGCGATACCTCCCGTATGAGCGAAATGATATCTACTGGGATTATCATGTTTCTCACCGATCTAAGCTGAATGAGGCTTCATCCATGTTTGTGAACCTGGTGGCGGCGAAAAAACCCGTGGTAGATCAACGGGTTGCCTTGGTTAAGCAATGTGGGCTGCGGCCAGTCGTCGTTGATGTGGATGGTCTAGCTTTAGCCAATATGTTTGAGATGAATTATCCTGAGGCAGACCAGGAGACGGCTCTCCTCGTGAATGTGGGGGCTAGTGGCCTAAACATGATTACGGTTGGAGGCTCTGGCTATACGGTGATGAGAGACATCGACCTTTTGGGAGAATGGTCTTACGAGATCCTCAACCAGGCATTTCAGGCAGGACATGATCATCAGAAATTTATGAGCCCGGACTCGATGGATGAAATATCCTTCTCAGTTCCCGTTGAAGAAGTTTTCCGAGATATTGCTCATGACATTCGACGAGTCATCGATGACTATCAAGGGTACGAACATGATCAGGCTGTCCGACGAATCTGGCTATGTGGGGGGCATGCGACGGTTCCAGGTTTAGTGGAAAGGTTGTCGGAGCAATTAGCTTTGCCCGTACAAATCGCTGATCCCTGTCAGCAATTGACAGGTTTCTCGAGTATGGAGACGAAGGATGTTGCTTCCCTCTCTACCCTCGTTGGCGTGGCTGTGGGACTAGGCCTCCGAGATGGTGAAGGCTATGATTAGAATCAATTTGTCGCCACGCCGAAGTTCTCTTGAGTCGCCGATGCCGGAGAACATTCATGTTCAGCTTGTTTGGGGAATAGGAGTCATATTATTAACCTTGATTCTGTGTTGGGCTTGGCGCGATACCTTAATGAGTGAACGTGACCATTTGCGCCAAATAAAAAAATCACAAGAGCAGACGTTGGCCACGATGATGGCCAAAAGGGAAGAGATAGGAAACAGCTTGAATCGCCATCCGGCTCGTGCCAGTTTCCTGAGCGAGAAGTGGCAACAGAAACTGTTTCCCGTGATTGCATTGGACGAGGTTAGCCGAGGTATCGACTCATTAGATATCTGGTTAACGGCACTTTCTGTCGATCAAAAAGAAGTGGTCATCGAAGGGAAAGCGTTTTCAAGAGAGGGCATTGATACATTCGTAGACAATCTTGAGCAGTCGAGTGTTTTTGAATCATTGATCAAAATGCAGATTCAGCCTCTGCCGAGCGCCGATGCTGAGAATATGCATCAATTTATTTTTCACTTTCAGGCTCACGACGTCATCATATGATCACGCAATGGCTCACGACGATTCCGCTTCGTCAACGGATCACATTGCTTCTTGTCATGATCGGGCTGATTTTTTCAGGCTTTTATGCCATGGTGTGGGACCCGACGTCACAAGAAATGGAAGCGCTGCTGGTGAGCAACGCCTATCTAGCCCAAGAGATCGAACGTCAGAAAGAGCGTCGCGCTGACCTTGTCTCCTTTGAGGAAAAGGCCCCACATGAGCGTATTCCGTCTCCGACTGTTCAGGAGGCTATGGCTGTCACTGGTCTTGACCCCGGTCTTCTCAGAAGAGAAGTGCAGACGATTTTGCGACAACATGGTCTGTTGTTGGCTATGTGGCAGCCAACGTTCACAGACCTCTCGAATTCCATGAATCACACGGTACGGGTACAAGGCCGAATAGAGGGGCATTATCATGAGATCGCGAAGGGTTTCGAGGCCATTCTCAAGATGCCATGGGTGCTCGAAGTTGATCAATTACGTCTCTCCATCACGAATGACAGGGGAATTTTGTCAACTGATTTTCAGTTGGTGGGGCTCGTGTCAACTCCTCCGGAGAGCCTTCAAAAGACTCTAACGTATTAAATCAGACGGCTCCAACCGTCGAATGATGGCACATAGTGTGATGATGAAAAAATTTCGTTCGCTAACCCGGAGTAGAGAAGCCTTGACGCAAGATCATGCTCTAAGAGCGCGAACGCTAAGAACAGGGATGATTGTCATCATGCTTCTGCTATTTTCCCTGTTCCAAGCTGAGGCCAGCGATCTCTTGAAAGCAGGTGACACGATTCACGATTATCAGTACACTTCATCAGATCGGCGGGACCCATTTCACGTCGTCACGCATTCGAATCTGGCAACAGACAAGACGAGTTCAATCGTCGAAGACAGCACGGCCAAATTAAGTGAGGCTGGTTGGACTCTTCTCGGAATTATGGCAGGATCGAAGGGATTTCACGCGATGATTCAATCTGCAGAGGGACGGCGGTATATCGTATCGACCGGGGATGAGCTGTTTTCAAAAAACATGCGTGTTGCACGCATAACCTCATCGAGGGTCAAGCTAGCGCCTCTAGCGACGCATCATCGTGTTGATGGCGGTTTGAATTCACCATCTCTTGAACTGACGTTCACACCGTCTGTTCAGCGATGAACACCCCTTTATCAGAGATTTATCTTGAATACGAGAAAAATCGTGTAGGATTCGCTCAAGTCCGAACGAATTATTTTCTCTTGACACCCGGCAGCTATTCGTGAACACCAGAGCCTCTGGACTGATCCTGACAGCGGTGACTGTACAGCGTCGAACGAATCATATTACCGTCTTCATACGAGGTCGTGGAAACATTCGATTTCACCCACATGTCGTCAGTCCACAGCTCTTGGCCGTAGACTTCCCGAATGGATCATCATCCTTAAGTTTTCAAACCCTACAGGTTGGCCATCGGTTACTCGAGGAAGTTCGGATTGAACAATATCCTCAAAAACTTCGCCTCGCTTTTTCCTTGACAGCACGTGTACGATATGCGATCAAAACGACGGAAACCTTCCTGGCGGTCCGTTTTGCAGCCTGAAGAGCCGTTACGAATATTTTATGTAATGTAGCAAGGTGGCGACTATGTTGCGGTATTTAAATGCAGGTGAATCTCATGGGAAATGTTTAATGGCTGTCCTGGAGGGGGTTCCTGCCGGGTTGCCGTTAACGGCGGAAGAAATTGATGCAGACCTTGTGCGGAGGCAGGGCGGATACGGGCGCGGCGGGCGTATGCGTATCGAGAAAGATCGTATTGAGTTTTCCTGTGGTGTTCGCAAAGGGAAAACTCTGGGAAATCCGTTGGGTCTGACCATTCGAAATAAAGATTGGGAAAATTGGAAAGATATCATGGCGGCGGAGCCAGGTCCGCCCGTGACCGAACGAGTCGTGACTCGTCCACGACCGGGGCATGCCGATTTGGTCGGAGCCATTAAATATGGCCATCGAGATATTCGTAATGTCCTGGAAAAGGCTAGTGCCCGTGAAACAGCCATTCGAGTGGCGATCGGGGGAGTCGCAAAAGCCTTGTTGGCGCAATTTGGGATGAGAGTCGTCAGCTATACCACGGAAATTGGGAGTGTGCGGGCACCTGAGGCGACGGATCCCTTGATGGCCTATGAGCAGGCCGAACAATCGCAGGTACGTTGTCATGACTCCCAATCCGGTGAGAAAATGATTGAACTGATTCGGTCGGCCAAACACAAGGGGGATTCTTTGGGGGGCGTGTTTGAGGTAGTGGTGACGAATCCACCTATCGGTCTAGGCACCTATGCCCAATGGGATCGCAGGCTGACAGCCCGGTTAGCCATGGCGGCGATGAGTATTCAGGCCATGAAGGGAGTGGAGATTGGGATGGGGTTTCAAGCCGCCAGAAGTTTTGGGTCAGAAGTTCATGATGATATCTATCCTGGCGAAGACGGTCAAACATTTCTGCGTAAAACCAATAACGCCGGAGGGCTGGAAGGCGGTATTACGAATGGTCAACCAATCGTGCTCCGAGTTGCCATGAAGCCCATCGCGACTCTTTATAGCCCAAAGAACAGTGTCGATATTGAAACCAAGAAGCCTTTTGAGGCGACCGTCGAGCGTTCAGATATTTGTACTGTACCGGCTGCTGGAGTGGTCGGCGAGGCTGTGATTGCTTTTGAGATGGCGAATGTGATGGTTGAAAAGTTCGGTGGCGACAGCCTTGACGAGATGAAGCGAAATTTTGATGCGTACCAGGAATATGTCCAATCATTTTAATGCTGTCTAGTCCACTCCTCTTGCGGATTGCCGAACCCTTATCCATGGTTCAGTATTTAATGATTCGTCAATATGTACGAATGTCCAATGGGGACTTCAGACAACCATAACCAGTCATCTTTCATGAAAGCGCGATCACGTCAGCATCATGCTCTCTCGACCGTTCATGTGGAATTGGGGAGTCGGAGCTATCCTATCTATATCCAAGAAGCCTTGCTCCAAGATATTGGCTTGCGTTTACGAGAGGCCGATCTGTCGGGACGAGTCGCAGTCGTCACGAACGCTACCGTTCGCCGCCTGTATGGGAGCCGCGTAGAACGATCACTCAAACGGGCGGGATATCGTCCGTTGGTCATCGAAATCCCTGATGGTGAGCGTGCCAAAACCTTGAGCTGGGCCTCAAAGATCATGGACCAACTGGTCACCCAACGTTTTGAGCGATCCGATGTTCTATTGGCCTTGGGCGGTGGGGTGATCGGAGATATCGCGGGCTTCGCTGCCTCGATGTATTTACGTGGTATGTCGTTCGTGCAAGTCGCAACGACTTTGGTCGCGCAAGTGGACTCGAGTGTTGGAGGAAAGACCGGGGTCAACCATCGCTTGGGTAAAAATTTGATTGGAGCATTTTACCAGCCGAAGTTAGTGTTGATGGATACCGACACGCTGCGTACCTTGCCCAAACGAGAGTGGATCGCTGGATTAGCCGAAGTGGTGAAGTATGGGATCATCTATGATCGTGAATTTTTTCAGTACCTGGAGGACCATCTCGAGGAGGTGCTTCGGTTGGACACGTGTTCCGTTCAATACATGATCAGACGCTGCTGTGAAATCAAGGCCGAAGTGGTGGCGAAGGATGAACGAGAGTCAGGTTTGCGTCGTATCTTGAATTATGGCCATACGATCGGGCATGCACTTGAATCGTTAGGCGGCTATCGACAGTTGATCCATGGGGAAGCTGTAGGGATTGGGATGGTGCAAGAGGCGGAATTGTCCAATAGTCTGGGGCTCTGTTCATCCACAGTTGTGCGACGGCAACGAGACCTCGTGCGGAGAGTGGGATTGTCCGATCGGCTTCCAGATGTGCGGTTTTCTGATTTATGGACAGCCATGCAATATGACAAGAAAGTGGTGAAAGGGAACATTCATTGCGTCTTGCCGAGGGCGATTGGGCGAGTCGACGTGAGGCAATTGGATCGTCAGGAAGTCAAACGATGGTTTGTTCGTGAACGAGCACGGACATGATCAACGAGTAAACTGCTTATGCCGCATAAACGTCCTCAAACAATCGACTCCTTGAAGCAGGCCTTGCGCGAACGTACGCGAGAAGTTGAAGTCCTTCATCGTATCAGCGAATCGATCAGTAGCACGCTTGAATTGGAAGCCGTCTTAAAGCAAATCGTGGAAGTGGTCGTCGAGGTGACGAAATCCGATGCTTGCCTACTGTATCTGTTCTCAGATCGACGAGACGAACTGATTTTACGAGCTTCAAAGAACCCTCATCCGAAACTCATTGGGCGTGTGTCAATCGGAATCGGAGAAGGTATAACAGGATGGGTCGCACGAGAAAACACTCGTGTGGTGATTCCTAAGAACGCGAGTGAAGATCCACGGTTTAAATTGTTTAATCGTTTGCCTGAAGATCGGTATCAGGCATTCGTATCTGTGCCAATCGTGAATAAAGGGGTCGTGGTTGGGGTTATTAACGTTCAGCACAAGCGTGCAAAACGCTACAGCGAAGAAACGCTCGCGTTGTTATCAACCATCGCCAATCAAGTGGGTGGGGCGATCGACAATGCGAGGCTGTACGAAGAAATGCGTGCTCGGGCTCTACAACTCGATACGATTTCCCATGTATCCGAGACGGTCGTGTCGAACCGGCTGATCGATGAAGTCCTGCAATTGATCGTGACGTCGACAGCGCATATGACGAATTCCAAAATTTGCTCCATCATGCTCTTGGATGAACAGAAAGGCGAATTGCGGATCGAGGCCACGCAAAGCCTGAGTGAACGGTACCGGCGAAAACCCGCGCTGAAAATCGGACAGAGCATCAGCGGACGGGCCATCAAGGAAAAACAACCTGTGTATGTGCCAGATGTCCGAACCGAGGGGGGATATTTTTACAAAGATCTCGCAAGGCAGGAAGGATTGTGTTCGCTGGTCTCCGTCCCGATGATGATGAAGGACAAGGCCATCGGTGTGATCAATAGTTATACGTCGTCAACGTACGAGTTTACTTCCGAGGATATCAAGGCCTTGCAGGCCATCGCCCATCAAGCGGCAGTGGCGATCGCGCACACCAACGTTGTGGAAAAGTCATTCGAAATGCAGGAAGCGTTAGAGGTTCGTAAACTTGTCGAACGCGCCAAAGGCTATATCATGAATTCAAGAAAATTATCCGAGCCGGAGGCCTTTCAACTCATTCAACGACAAAGCATGAATCTTCGGAAGTCGATGCGTGAGGTGGCTGAGGCCATTATCCTTTCAGAGGAATTGCAATCGGCCACACGGTCTTAAAAAACGAGGAGGTCGAAGATTTTTTGTTTCAATCATCGGGGTTTGTGATGCGTGAAAAGATGGATTGTGCTATCGTTTATCTTGATTGTGTGTGAGACAATGGCGTACTTGTCAGTACGCACGCATGTCATCGTAGGACAATGGCGTCCTCACTCCAGTGGAGTAGAGGGCGTTTTTTTATGAAGACATTACGTATCGCGATGGTTCAGATGAATCCCACACTAGGGGACCTGGACGGCAATACTCAGAAGATCTGCGGGTGGATGAAAGAGGCTCGTCGAGTTAAAGCTGATGTCGTCGTGTTTCCCGAACTGGCGATCACCGGGTATCCCCCGGAAGATCTGTTGCTGAAACCACGATTTTTGTACGATGCGCATCGGATGGTCGAACGTATCGTTCGGCAGAGTGCGGATCTCTGTGTTGTGGTCGGCTGTCTCGCGGGCCATTTTAGAAAGGATCTCTTATCGACGCGTACGATGCCGTCGGCGCTGAACCATCTTTATAACGCGGCAGCGGTGATCTCAGAACAGCAAGTCTTTGGCACGTATGCCAAACGCTATTTGCCGAATTATGGAGTGTTTGATGAGCGCCGATATTTTCATGCTGGTCATAAAATCCCGGTATTCGTGATCGGAGGTGTCAAGGTTGGCGTCAATATCTGTGAGGATATTTGGTACCCCGATGGTCCCACCCGGGCGCAAACTCTCGTGGGAGGAGCGGAGCTGATTTTCAACATTAATGCTTCGCCCTTTCAGTCGGGAAAAAGACAAGATCGAGAGAGAATGTTGTCGGCCCGCGCTCGTCAGAATGGGGTGTGGTTGAGCTACACCAATATGGTGGGTGGGCAAGATGAGCTGGTGTTCGACGGGGATAGTATGTTGGTAAACGAAAAAGGAGAAGTGATCAAGCGTGGAAAGGCGTTTGAAGAGGATTTTCTGGTCTCCGATCTTTCGTTTGGTCAGACAAAGCCTCGTCAAATATCCGTGAAAGCGAAAGATCGAGCAAGCCGAAAGTTTGGAAAGTATCTTCAGCGGGTTGTGGTGTCGACAGTCTCTCGAACTCGATCGAAGAAACCGTTGGCGTATGAATCAGCGGAAGAATTGAATACGCTGGAAGAAATCTATCGAGCGCTGGTACTCGGCGTGGGAGACTATGTGAGGAAGAACCGGTTTACGAAGGTGCTGATCGGAGTCAGTGGCGGGATTGATTCGGCCTTGACGGCGGTGATCGCGCGAGATGCTCTTGGGGCTGAGAATGTGATCGGTGTCATGATGCCTTCACCTTATACATCACGCGCCAGTAAGGAAGATGCGCGGGCTTTAGCCAAAGAACTGGCCATTCAACTTCACACCATGCCCATTGGGCAACTCTTTCGAGCATACCTTCGAGCACTGAAAAAGACTTTTCATGATCGACCCTCTGATACGACAGAAGAAAATCTTCAAGCAAGGATTCGTGGGAACCTGCTCATGGCCCTTTCAAATAAATTCGGTCACCTGGTCTTGACGACCGGCAACAAAAGTGAAATGAGCGTGGGGTATGCCACCTTGTATGGGGATATGGCGGGGGGGTTCGCCGTGATCAAAGATGTTCCTAAGACCGTGGTCTTTGACTTGGCGCGGTGGAGGAGTCAGTATCAAGGCAGCCGGTTTGAGACACTCACGATTCCCCAACGTATTCAAGATCGGCCTCCATCGGCCGAACTTAAGGATAACCAACTTGACCAGGATACGTTACCGCCTTATCCGGTCTTAGACGAAATTCTGAAAGCGTACATTGAAGATGACTGCGCTCCAGCAGAAATTTCCGAACGGGGATTTCCCCTATCGACAGTGAAACACGTCATCGCCATGGTCGATCGAAGTGAATACAAGCGACGTCAAGCGCCTGTCGGGATTAAAATTACGCCACGTGCTCTGGGAAAAGACCGGCGGATGCCCATCACGAACCAGTACCCCCATTCTTAAAAGCCCTGATGAAGAAACGGTATAGGCTAGCCGATGGATGATCGAATTGACGCCAAGAATCTTGCTACCTCCGTTTCCGGTGGGAAACTATCGTCTGGCCAAATCCTGATTCAAGATCAACGCGACATCTTACGCTCTCTACTCATGGGGGGCGCTTCAGGTGCTGAAGTTGTTCAGCGCTTTACGGATTTTGTTGACGATCAGTTAATCGGTCGATACCGACACATCGTTCAGCGAGCGAATGCGGACAGGGGAGCGGAGTTGCAGCGTTGTTGCCTTGTGGCGGTTGGTGGTTATGGACGAGGAGAGTTGGCGCCATATTCAGATATCGATGTCATGATCTTGTCAGAGGTCAGCGGGCTTGAAGTCTTGGACGAATTATCGAAAGGTTTATTTCACCATTTATGGGATCTTGGCTTTCAAGTCGGGCATAGTGTTCGGTCTTCCGGTGAAGCCTTGGCTTTGGCTGACACGGATCTATCGGCTAAAACATCCTTGATGGAGTCACGCTTCCTGGCAGGGAGTGCAAGGGTGTTTCAAGACTTTCAGCACCGTTTCATACGTCGAAATTTAGGGAAAAATGTGCACCAGTTCATACAGCACAAAGTGGAAGAGCGAGAGCGTGATTACGCGAAGTTTGGAGAAACCGTCTTTTTACTCGAACCGAATATCAAAAAAAGCAAAGGCGGGCTTCGAGATCTTCATCTCCTTCAATGGGTCGGCCTGGCCAGGTACCAGATGGGAACGATTCAAGATTTGACGAATCATGGTGTCTTGGCTAGAAAAGATATGGTGGCGCTACATGAGGCTCGAGAACTGTTGTGGCGTATTCGATGTCTGATGCATTTTGAGGCTGGACGTGCACAGGATATTTTGTCCTTTGAGGATCAAGAACGTTTAGCCGCGAGTTTTGGCATGAGCGATCAAACGCATTTGCTCGCGGTCGAGCAGTTTATGCAGCAGTACTATCGTCATACAATCGGTCTTCATGAGCGATGTCTGCGATTCGTGGACAGGACGAGAAAGATTTCTTGGTGGAAACGATTGAACAACGTGTTTCCCGGCCCATTGATCGAGGGATATTTTCGTGAATTTGAAGGCCGTTTAACGGTCGTTCCCGAGAAATTGACAGAAGTTTTGGGAAGTCCGGAGCTCCTCATTCGTCTGTTTCTCCTTAGCCAAGAGCGAAGAATGCCCATTCATAGTCAGACGATCGACGAACTCCATGAATATTTAGAAGACATCCCCAATGAAGCCTTTCACACACCGGTCGTCAGTAAAATATTTCGTGAAATTCTTGCGAATACGGGGCGAGTGGCCGATACCTTGACGGCCATGCATCGCGCCAAACTTCTCGAGAAGCTCGTGCCGGCGTTTGCTCGCGTTCGAGGACTGATGCAATTCAATCAGTATCATAAATACACCGTTGATGAACATAGTTTGATTGCCGTACGAGAGGCTGAGTTGTTAGACGGTAACGAAGGGACGTTAGGGGAAGTCTATGGCCAAATTCAACAAAAAGATCTTCTGCATCTGGCGCTTTTACTTCATGACTTAGGAAAAGGAAAGCCAGAGGATCACAGCGAAGTCGGAAAGGTCATCGCACAGAAGACGTCAGACCGTCTTGGATTGAAGCAAGACGAACGTCTACTCCTCGAGTTTCTCGTTCACAAACATCTCTTGATGGCTCATACGGCGTTTCGGCGAGATATCCATGACGAAAAAGTCATCAAACGGTTTGCCCGGGAAGTTAAGACTCCGGAAGTCTTACGTCAATTTTTGATCTTGACGGTGGCAGATATCGCAGCCGTCGGACCCGATGTGATGAATAAATGGAAAGAAACCCTTTTAGTGGACCTGTTTTCTCACACTCATACCATGCTTTGCCAAGAAGGGGAGCCTTCTCATGACAGCCAGGAAGAACTGCCTTATCACGAAATTACCAGGCTGATGAGGGAGCGAGGCCAAGAAAATCTTGAGGGGAATCCTCACAAAACTATTGAAGATACGTGGGTGCGAGAGCAATTGTCTCTCTTTCCGACTCGATATCGCTCGAGCACATCTACAGACCGAATGGCGGTACATCTTGCTGCGATTAAACGATTGTCGAGCGATGTTCCTCTCGTTGAAACCACTTTTCACCAAGAATTAAATATCACGGAATATACGCTCATCGCTCACGGGGGCAATAAACCTGGAATTTTCATGAATATGACAGGTGTGCTGGCGGCGCTGGGCCTGGAAGTGCTCGATGCACAAATTGTCACGAGAAAAGATGGTGTGGTCGTGGATTCGTTTTCGGTGAAAGATCCTGATTACGAGGGACCGCCACCCCCAAGAAGACTGGAGCGAGTCAGTCAAGCGATCATCGCTGTGTTGAAAGGTGACGCGACAGTCGATCAAATATTCGAACGTGGGAAGCGGGTCACGTTTGGTCGTCAATATCCAACAGGTCGAAACAAAACTGAGGTGAAGCTGGATAATGACAGCTCTGATCGACATACCATCATTGAAGTGTTCGCCGACGACAAGCAAGGATTGCTCTTTGTGATTGCTCGAACGTTGGCGGGTTTGGGCTTATCTATTCATTCCGCGCGGATTAGCACGCGGCTTGATCAGGTTGCCGATATCTTTTACGTCACGGCCGAAAGTGAAAAGATTCAAGACCCTGATGCTTGCACCAAGATTCAACAAGCAATCCTGAAAGAGGTTGACCTATTTCTTGACCAACAAGGGTGATAGGCGACTGCCTCCATCAATCTCTCTCTCTCTTCTTTGTGAGAAGTTTTTAGGTTCCGCTCCCCACGAGTGCATCTTGAAGCAAGTTTGTGTGATGATTTTGCTCGATGAGTTGCTTTGTCATTTCGAGCACTCTGGTGAATCCACTTTGGTTGAAGTCATGAATCAGGCGAAATTCAAGCCGACTGTCTTGATTGAAAATGAGTGTTTCACATCGCTCGATGGAAAGATGCTGAGAAAGGCCAAGGGGGCGACTTAGTCGTTGTAATGGATCGGTGAGCAAAGGGAGGCGAAGGCTGAATTCAGGGGGAGGCCATGGGAATTCGTGATTCCTATCGTGGTTCAAGAGTGCAATCAGGCGAGCGTGGGTGTTGAGAAAATCGTCGCTCTGCGACTTGAGTAACCTGGTTTGAGTAACTGTGAGCGACTGAATGCAACAAAGAACGAAATATTCGCCTTCGAAACTCGTGAGAGAGGAAAAGGACAATGTACCGTCCTGCAAGATTGGCACGCGCCAGAGTGGAATGTGTGTTCCGATTTTCATGATAAACATCCTCCTGCTATCAACAAGGGGTTATGTGGACTGATAATGCTTCGTTCAAGAAAGCGATCATTGAGGTCCTTTGTCAGGTTGCGGACAGTGAAAGCCTGTCACGTTTTCCTGGGGTTTTTTCTAGGAGAATCTTCACAATGCGGGGATGGCCAGGAGGCATGGAGAGGCGGGGGATGAAGAGGAGCCACCTGGCCAAGGAAAAGATTTTTCCTGTCCCCAGAAGAGGAAGATCAGGGAGAAATGGGCGCTTTTATATACCTTTCGTATTATGAATATGATATCAATTATCATTATCATAATATAGGATATTTAACTTGTCAATAGCGTTTCAGTGACAAGACTTGATGTGAAATGATGATCAACTGAGTTTCTGGATAAAAGTTGTTGAAATGATTATGATAAGTTATTTCAATAAAGTTGAAATTGAGTATCAATGTTAGTTATTAATACCTAGTATTTTGTATTGACTTTCTTGTGCGTTTCCCTGATAATGATGGAAGGGTAGTTTTTGAGGTGAAAATCACAAGAAATTTGGTTAAATTCATGAGGTCTATGTTTATGCGCTTCGGGAAAGGAGGCCGGTTATGAAGGGGAAAAAGGGAGTCGTCGATTTATTGAACAAGATTTTGACGGAAGAACTCACGGTCATTAATCAGTATTTTTTACACGCACGGATGTGTGAAAACTGGGGGTTTGAGCGACTCGAAGAAAAGGTAAGGGAGCGAAGCTTTGGTGAGATGAAGGACGCTGATCGGGTCATTCGGCACATCCTGTACCTGGAAGGTTTTCCCAATGTACAAAAATTGGGGAGGGTCACGATTGGCGAAACGGTACCAGAACAGTTGAAACTCGATCTTATCAAGGAAAAAGAAATGGTAAAGCTCATGACCGAAGGCATTGAGCATTGCGTCAAGGTCGGGGATTACACCACGCGTCATATGCTCGAAGAGATGGTGACGGACGAAGAGGAGCATATCGATTGGATCGAGACTCAACAAGAGACTATTAAGCAAATTGGTCTCGAAAACTATTTGAGCGAGCAAATTAAGAAGGAAGGCTAACTGGGAGGGCGAATCATGAAAGCCAAAAAAGGCGTTATTGATTATTTGAACAAAGTGCTCACCAATGAGCTGACGGCGATTAATCAGTATTTTGTTCATGGCGAAATGTGTGAAAACTGGGGGTATGAACGTCTTCATCACGCCATCAAAGGACATGCGATTGACGAAATGAAGCATGCAGAGGAAATGATTGAACACATCTTGTATCTTGAAGGTGTTCCCAATATGCAGCGATTAGGGAAGATTAGTATTGGCGAGACAGTGCCGGAACAATTGAAAGTCGATTTGAAGCTGGAAATAGAAAATCTTTCCCTTCTGCGAGATGCCATTACCCACTGTGCGTCAGTGGGTGATTATACGACCCGACAAAAATTGGAAGTCATCGCTAAAAGTGAGGAGGAGCACATCGATTGGATCGAGACCCAACAGGAAACCGTGAAGCAAGTCGGTCTCGAGAACTATCTCAGTGAACAGATCAAGGACAAGAGTTGAGTCTATTGGCCAGGACTACTTGAGAGATTTAACCGAACGTAGCCGAGGGAGGTCTTTGAGGCCTCCCTCGGTTTTTTTATGCCATGCTTTTCCGGAAACGATGTGAAAAGGATTGGGGTGTGCGGTCTTGTATTAAGGCTTGCGACGTGATGGCGACTCGACAGGCGTTGCAGACCCAAAACGCGCCTGTCGAGGCCAGGCTTTCTTTTCCGCACTGAGGACAGAGTTGGATTTTCATGATAGAACTCCTTTCGTTTGCGTGAGAATGCGTGAAAATGTCTTTCTGATTATGAGAGGCATAGATGTCGTGTACCATTTACACGCGAGAACCAAATAAAATTCGTCCCGATTGCGTCTGCATGAATTTCTGAATCATGACGTCGATGGTTTCTTTCACGTGCTCACGGGCCTGGTCGACGACAACCATGGTTCCATCATCCAGATGTGCGACGCCCTGCCCCGCGAGATCTCCTTCTTTATTGATGTACACGCGAATCACTTCTCCCGGTAAGACCGGAGGCTTCAGTTGGTAGGACAATTGATTGACGTTCAAGGTTTGAATGTGTTGAAACGAGGCGACTTTCGCCAAATTCCAATCATTGGTGACAATTTTTGCATGCTTGATCTTGGCGAGTCTGATCAGTTTTTCATCTACCATTGAGATCTCCGGAAAGTCTTCTTCCCCGATAGAGACGTGAAGGTGGGGTAGTTGTTGCAGTTTGGCTAACACCTCCAGTCCCCTTTTGCCGCGGGCTCGTTTCCAGGCTTGCGATGAGTCGGCAATATGTTGCAGCTCTCCCAAGACAAAGGTGGGAACGAGTAATGGTCCTTCGAAAAACTCGGTTTCGCATAGATCATACACACGTCCATCGATGATCGTGCTGGTGTCGAGGATTTTAAGGCCATGTGGAACTGTTTCAGATGACGGGACGGATGGCGTCGGGGTGTCAATGCGTCCTTTTGGGGTGCTGAGCGAGTGGAACAGATAGGGAAAGATGAGCATGCTCGTTAAGCAGAGAGCCGGGACCAAGCGCTCGGAACCGGGGAAGATAAGAGAGAGCGTGCACGAGAAGGCCAATACCATGATCACCGCGAGAGTCCATCTTTGTAAGGCCTGGTTAGAAACGAACGCGGAACGTCGCTGAAGCATTCGCACGACCCACGTGGTGCAAGAGCCTACGGCAAGGCCGATGGCGCCACCCCATACTCCGGCCTGCCAATGCCAATCCCATGTGAAGAGACTGAATCCCGTCCCGATAGTGAGGCAGACGAGAGGAAAAATCAGTTCATGTCCGCCTGTTGGATTTTTTGCGGTTCTGTCCGCCTGTCCGGACTTGAGTAGCGACATGGAAACAGAGGTCGTCCCATTGGTCTTTCCGGGCGTCGCCAGTACCGATTGGCGGCTATGGGAAATGTTTGAGGTAAGGGTTTCGTTCATGTTTTGTGCCTTTTTGAGCGAGGAGTGGTTTCTGGAATGTGATGGTTGATCGTAGGAAGGTTTCTGCGTGTCATATGCAGGTCCTTGGGGTTTGAAGGGGCCTTGAATGATCCATTCCGGGTTACTCGATGTGTGATGGGGCACGGAAACGAACGTCGGTCCGGCTGTCCTGTTGCGGACGAATGGAGGATCGTGCAGAGGCAGTTTTTCTGCTCTAGCTCGTGCATGATCTGAGAAAGAAGTTCCAGTCCAGATGCGTCTATCATACTGACCGCTTTGAGGCTGATCGAGAATTCTCGAAACCCCATCTGGTAGGCTCGTTGCACTGTGGTCGAAAACTCCATGGCTGACTCAGCGTGAAACGCTCCGTGGATATTGATCGTAATCGTGGTGTTCTCGAGGCGTTCAGAAATCATGGGGACCTCCTTTGGGTCGTGCCATTGTGCCGGCATCGATGTCGGATTGCTATGCGTCTGCCACAGTGTGGCAGGTCACAGGCAAAATGAATGCTGATGTACAGGCATTCATCTTTCCTGCCAGGCATGGGTAGTTCTTGCACTATGAAGCTTCGCATGAGTATCTCACTTTCTCAGTAATGGTGGTTGAGAGACGTCGTGGCCATCGGCGGCGCGTAAGATTCGTGGGCATAGACATGAGTTATTCAGGATATGTGGTCTCATACGGCACGATATCGCAGGCGCATCCTTCAACTTTTTGATCAACCCACATTTCCATCCGGCCATCGCCGTTTCGGTCATGCCAGTAAAACAAGGGATGTTCCTTGGTATACACGACGGTATTGCCATAGGCGCTGTGCTCAGAAATAATAATTTGCCGCGCCGTCTTGTAGTCGATGAGGCCGTTGCCTTTGAGTGAATACTCTCGAAAATACAGACCGGCTATGATGTTCACATCTTCATGAATCAGCAGGGTTTCATCCGGGTCTATTGGTGGGAAAGCCCAGGTCATGTTCGTGGTTCCCAGAGCAAGGAATAGGGTAGCGTTTGCGAGAATGTGAAAAAGCATGTGCTGAAATCGCCTCCTGAGTGAAAGGAGAAAGCCTTCCTCCTTAATTGATATGAATTATGATTATCATTTTCAATATAGGTGAATGCACGATGATAGACCATGTTGGTTGAACGGAAAAAGATGTTCAAATTCCGGATTCGATGCGGAAAAACCAGAAAATACGGAGATTTGTGATCGGATGGTAATTTACCGTCCAGGCATGTCGAAAATCAGGATCGCGGGAACGCATTATATCGAACGGGCTTGGGATATTTCGTTATCAGGATGAGGAACGTCAGAAGGCCGTCAGGTGAATTCTTATTCACTGTGGCGTAGCTGAGTGTCGCCCGCTGAGGCTATCTTCAAGTGGATCGATGGGCGTGTGTTCTTTGCGTGTGTTTCGGATGTGTGCACGATAATGTCTGGGCGATCGTCCTGTCGCCTTTTTGAAAAAGTGGCTGAACGCAAATTGGTCTCCAAAGCCCAGTGTCTCCGCGATGTACGTGTGTCCGATGCTGTCATCTTCTAAGAGGTGTTTGGCCTTTTCAATCCTCACCCGACGGAGATAGAGAGTGAAGGACTCACCCATTTGTGTTTGAAAGAGTTCCGAGCAATATTTTTCCGAATAGCCAAGGAATTTCGAGAGACCTTTGAGGGTGATACCTTGCCGAAGATGTGACATGATGAACTCGTGGATCTGCTGTGGGATGGGTGGCGTGGGAGGTGCAGAGTGAATGATATGCCGATACAATTCATCGAAGATGGCTTGGGCGATGGTTTGTGGTTCATGCGTGGGCCGCAAAAGTCTCATGCGGTTTACCCAATTTTCCGTGTATTCCTGGAGCTCTTGTATCAGGTCTTTTTCTCCAGGCTTCTCAATCGTTGGGCGAGTGATGGTGAGCCGAGAACCAGTCATAACAGTCCTCCTAATCGTTTTCATCCCCGATTGCCGCGCGTATGACTCACAATGATCATTCCTGCCAGTTGTATGGGTGAGCGATGCTCAATCGTTCAGTCGGTATCGTAGAGACTCCAGAGAGCCGGAGCCATGGTATTCGCTCATCTATCTTAGCTGTAGTCTTCATTCAACGATTTGAGGAACAAAACCAGGGGCGTAATGTCTTCATCGGTTAACCCGATTCGTGACAATCTCGAATCGCCATTCCTGAGGTCGCCGCTTCTAGTCAGACTCGCATTCTTGATGTAGCTCCGAATCATGTCTTCAAGCGTGTCGATCTGGCCCGTATGGGTATAAGGCGCTGAATGCTCCAAGTCGCGAAGGCCAGGGGTTTTAAATCGGGCGATGGCGGTCGAAAGAAGTTGATTCGGCCGGCAGAATCGAATGAAGCTAAATGGACGGAAGTGGTCTCGCAATACTTCTTCGCACAGCGTGCGCCAGATTCGCCCCTGAGATTTTGGATAATCGGGATTCAAGAAAATATTCCAGACCCCCAAGTCCGTCAATTGTGGATTTTCGGGTGTGGGGATCGCCCTGTAGGGTTCTCGGGAGTGTGGGTGCTGTTCGGTGGCCGGTAAGTACTCGTTCGGATGGCTGTTCCGTCGAATGAGCCTGGGGATATCAAGTCGGACGAAGGCCCCGTCGCCATGAATGCCATCATATTCCGCCTGTGCGATTCCCGTGTTATGAAACTTAAAGTCAGTAAAATTCGGGGCGGCATGACAGGCAATGCAGTTGCCGATCCCGCCTTGCGCTAACTTGCCCGGCTGCAGGCGATGGGACTTGCTGGTGAAAAAGATTTTCAGCCCTCGTAATTCTTGCTCGCCGAATACAAAGGCTTGAGTCGGGTGAAATTCGAATGCCCCGTCCTCGGTATTCGGGTTTTGCGAGATAAACTGTAGGTGTCCTCGATATTCCAGTTTTTCAATCTTTCGAAGCAGTCGTTTGCTGTAGGCAATGTCGGATTCCCATTTCCGGGGTTGTTGGGGGAGTCCGTTCGTCTGTAAGAAGGCGTCATAAGGTGAAAGATTGAAATTGCCGTCATCATCCTGAGAGAAGACGAGATCTTCCGTATACGCTGCGATGAGTCGTGCGACGGCTTGAAAAAGTTCTTGATCTGACGCATTCACGACGTCCACCCGGAATTCTTCAGGCAGGACAAAGTCTCCTGGAATATTCGGATCGGTGCCTGTAAGAAGGGTTGTGTAGGAGAGGTATCCAAATTCCCCTGCCAGCTCGCCCTTTCCATCGTCCTCCCGAATGATACGGGCGACGTGGGCGATGGCTTCGGCGAGTTCGCCCGGCACCCAACCATAGTTGCGCCCGGTCAGCGTTCCCTTAACCAGGTCGACCATCGTGGGAAATTCCGCATCGAAGTGAAGAAAGAAATTGCTTCTGGGGAGTGCGGCGTTGACCAGAGGCGGGGAGTTTCGAGCCGTCACGGTTTTTCCATCTTCACGTTGAGGAATCGGGCTTCGTCGGGCGAAGTCCGTATAGGTGCGCATGCCATAGTTTATGGTGCCGTCCGCTTCCACACCGATCTCATCAACAAGATGACAGCTTCGACAGTTCATGGAGAGACCTGCGAACGGGCCGTCGACAAACTGCTCGGGGAGATTCTGCCAATTCACGGTTTTATCGAGCGAGGGATCGCCCGAAGGCAGCAGTGCGTTGGTATCGCCACCGTTGTCGAGGAAGGTTTTAAAGAATTGCGCGAAGCGAGTCTCCAGGAACAGGCGCTCTCCATTGGCGATTTCTGGAGGATCGGTTTCTTCTTCAATTTCTTGTGCCTGTGCGTGGGATACAACAAGGGGCACGCATAGTCCTAATGCGAGGACCCATGTGACGATTATTCGTGATCGTGAGGAGCGGAATTGTTCGATGATGCTCATGTGAGTCGATCTCCAAGATTCTAGAATCGGGATAGAAAAAATATAAAAGTGATGAGTTATCTCATCAATCGACAAGGTAGAGGGGCGGGGGACCCAGGAGGAAGTCCCCCGCTTGATGAAGCGAATGATGGGATTCGCCCCTCAATCTCCAAAAAAAAAGAGCCCATGAGATCATTCCTGATTCTCATGGGCTCTGGACTTACAGTCTCTGGCCTACTTTATTTGGTTGCCTTTGAATGGATGACTATAGCCGTTTCAAATAACTTCCGTATGGTTCAACGTCGTACCGCGCGGGGTTTATCGTATTTATTAATTGGAACTTATTTGGATTCGCGATAGTCGTCGGATTTTATGTACACCAACGGTTGTTTGTTAAACCACATTTCCCTCATTGGAATGATAAACATCACTAAAAATGCCAGGGTCATCATGATGTCTCCAGCCAATAACGTAAGAACGTAGACAGGAGACACGTACGTGATCAACCAGGGTGAAAGCAGGTCCAAGGTGACGCCAAGAAACGACAGCCATGTCGTTGCGACTTTCAGGAAAGGACTGGCCATGGTGAGGTACAGGACATGCACCATGATTAAGAACACAACGGGCATGGTAAAAAGATGAAAATGCGTGGTCTCCGCCAACTGTCCGAAGGACATGGGTTCGCCAAAGTTGGCATCGGATCCGCGGTAATGTTGGGCAATGCCTTTAGGGGTAAGATCGGTCATGCTGTGTGCCCAGACAAAAGTAAAGATGAAGCCGGTTAACATGAGAAGAAGAAACCAGGTGTAGACCAGTCGAATCTGCCGGTCGGTGTCGCGAAGGCGAAACCGTGTATTAAAATTCCGCATTCAGCGCCACACGTCATTCAAAATCCCAAGAGTGATTCAAAAAACCCTTTTTCCTTATTCCCCGCGACGAGGGTTTCGGTCCCGAGTCCTTGAGGTTTCAGGTAAAATTCATTCACCAACACGAGGGCTCGTTTGACCCCAGCACTCATGGAACGTACGGACATGGTTGCGCCGGAAATATTAATGATATCCCGATTGATGCGGATTGGATCAAAGACGTCTTTTCCCTCGTATTGATAATTAAACCGTTTGGTTCGTACTTCGCTTCCCCGGGATTCGCGGTACACCAGGACTTCAACATTCGTCGCTTCCCCATCAGGATTGACCCCGACCATGTAGGTCATGGGTTTGTGTTTGCCGACGGTGTTTTGGATAAGCGCCCATCCGTCGATGTCGCCGTCGGTTTCGCCGACATAGCACTCAAACGAAGATTCAGGGAATTTCCAACCAATAATGTCTTCAATCTGGCGTTTTTGTTCCGGCGTGAGCGTCAGCAATTCTTTTCGAATAGTGGTGGAGTCTGGGAACATGAGGGCTGCTGCCTCATCGGGAGTAAGATAGACATCCTCTTGACCTAATTCTTCCGGCGTGAGGTATCTGTTTAATTCTTGGTCCCATACGCGTTCGGCGAAAGCGGGAAAAGACCATCCAGCAATCGTGACGGTTAAGGCTACGAGCAATAGTGCAGGTGAGAGATTTTTCATGATTCGATGATGCAATCCTCCTTGTCAAGTACGGCAGTCAATCGTTTCATAAATTCCTGAATTTCTTGTTGAGACGGTTCAACCGGGTACCATTTGTAGAGCCGTGCGCCGCCAACAAACCCCCAATGTTGACGACGTTCGGTCAACGTGATAGCCACGACTCCAGCCTGAAGGGACTTCATGGAAAAGGTAAGCCGTGCACGTTCCTTATCCCCCATGTTTTCACGACCAAACAGGCCAAAGGCACGACCTTGAACCGGTTGGACGCGCCAGTCAGTCTTGATGATGCCTTGAGGTCTATCTTTGAGCGTGATGGGGTAATGTTCCAGGGCCTGGAGAGCTCCCTTCCATACCGAGTCTTGAGGGCAGGCCATATATCGCTCAGTCTTCAAGGAAGGGCCTTCCAAGGTAGAGCATCCGGCGAGGAATGTCAGGCCTAAAATGAAAGCACAAAAGGGGGAATAGAGAAAGTGAGGCATGAAATGAAAATGATAATTAAATATATTCTAAATGATGTTGATTCTCATTATGATTTGCGATCATACAAACATTCGACTCAGAGAGTCAATGGAATTATGAGAGGCTGTGAAAGAATCTTCTTGTAAGGAGATGCTGAACAACACGAAGGACGGACAATCCACCCTTCGTGTCATTCTTTTCTGAGCCTTTAGAAATACGTAGCCGCCGAGGCTAGGAACGCTTTGCCATGTTTCCTAGTCCCCAATACTTCCGGGTCGTATTGAAGGTCGAATTTGAAGACGGTGTCTTCTGTTGGTCGAAAGTTTAAGCCAAACGTCACGCGTTGTGCTTTGCCTCTAGCCGCCGCCTCTGTTCCGGATAAATTGGACGCGAGATTGATTTCCTCCCATCGAGCGACAGCGGTAAATGTGGACACTTCCTCCCGGAAATGCCTCGGTGCCAGTCTTACTAAAAAGGAAGGAAGGAAGTGATAGTTGAGCTGTAAATAATAGCCCTGCATTCTGGTGGGAAAGAGGGTGCTGGTAATGTCCGTTCCCGTAGGAATCTTGACGTTGGTGATGACGTTTCTGTCATTGTCCTGGATATAAGTCCAAGCGCTTTCTCCAATGAATTCAAACGGCCCTCTCTGAAACGTCCAGTCCACGGCGCCGATGATGAGTTCCCGGTCGCTTTGAGGGTCATACATTTCATAGTAACCCGACAGGCCGACTTCGGCTCCGAGGAATGGGCTGATCGCGATTCGACCGACCACGGCCTTTCCGGCGTTACTGTCAAATTCGGTCAGGTTGTCTCTCGCACCTCGCAGTCCCGCCGTTTGTGTAATGGTAGATGTCCCTGAACCTCCAGCGGCATAGTTGGGGTTGCCGTCTCCGCCGAATGCGCCAGTAAAGCCGGAGGTGACATAAATTTCATAGTTGATCTGTGAGAGGCTGGTTGGATAAAAGGTGCCATAGATTCCCGCTCCCGGTTGGTGAAGGGTGGTGGGAATAATTCGTTGGTCGACCAACGGACGATCGGTCAGGTCGCGTAGTGGAGAATCATGCAACAGATTGAATTTCCCGACGGGGAGAAGAATGATTCCGGCTCGAAGGTTGAAGGGTTCATTCACGAGGTAGTCGATCACCGCAAATTCTATCTTCAGTTCGTCTCCGACTCCGCCATGTTCAAACTCAATCTCCGCGGCGAATTTCACGTTGTCGCTGACATCGCCGTAGATAAAGGGCACTAAACGATGTTGGTCGAAATTTGGAGAAGAGCCCTTCCGGTTGATGTATTCAAAGTCCATATATCCACCGAGGATGGCCTTGGGCGACGCCACAAACGGCCTGGCGTAAATGAGGGCACCAGACCCTTCCTTCGTTGACCCTGAGTCCGAGTCCCCGGTCCTGGATTGTTTGTACAAGTCATCCAAGTGCCTCACTTTGTCTTTGGAAGCTGGAGCTCCCGTCGGGGGCGGTCCAGAGGGGTCTGAATATCCTTGCTCCTGAAGGATGCGTTGGACCTCTTTTCGGACAGCTTCCTGTTGACTGGTGGTGAGTTCTTCCGCTCCTAATCCGCCTGCAGTAATTGAGCAGAACATTAGGATTGCTGATGGCACGAGAGTTCCCCGTGTTACCCACTGTTTCATAAAGCGCACCTCTCTAATGGCAAAGGGGACTCTATGGTCCTCAGCAGATAAATAAAGGGACTCGACGGCCCTCAGGTTGTTGGTATCAGTTTCTGGCGTGTTCCCTTTGAAGAAGGCCCGAGCGTGCGTGGGGTAGAGCAGAGCTGGACGCTGATTTCAGAGTGGGCAAGGGAAGAGAAAGGAATTAAGACTAGACGTTTACACCGTTTGCACTTAAGCTCAACTCCATTCGAACAAAATTTCGCCACTAATTGCCCGCACTGACACCGGGCTTCAGATAAATCCTCATTGGACTTGTCCTCATATGATTGCATTTGACTCGCTTTCTACCCGATAAAGGAACGCGTGATTGATGAATTTGAGAATAGTTTTAAGTAATATATATAATGATATTGATAACCATTATTAATAAGCAATTGAGCCGAACTTTGTCAAGCTTTTGGCACGTATCTGTTTTTCTCTCTACAGAATTTCTTGCTATACAATATCCATAGGCCTGTGAGATCTGAGGAAAGTGGAGCTAAATGCTTGATATGAAGGAGAAGTACACCGTATGCCTCTTGACTTGAATCGAATGACGATCAGATGGACCGCCATCATTCAGGGTTGTCTTGTCGTGACGATGGCCATCCTCTCTATGGCTTGTGCATTCACGCAAACTGAAGACGTGCTGCCTGGCACAGACGGGAAGGTGTTGGCATTTGGTGTGATCAAGGTCGAGCAAGCGGGTCCCTATTTTCGGTGGGACTGGACCCATGTGCGGTTTTTGGATTTCGTGAATGTTCAAACTGATCATGAAATTCGTGAGTATGTCGATGCGAGTGAGGACGCGTTTGTCTTGCGATTGCTCCCAGGCACTTACAGGCTTGTGAGGATTCAAGTCAGCGATGGTCCGTATAGAGCTGAATCGTATCTTGATGCGACCTTCACCGTGCATGCGGAGAGTGTGAATTACCTCGGGACGTGGAATTTTGCGATCGATTCACCTCGGACGCAGAGAATGGTGAAGTTGAACATAGAGTCCGATCAGCCAGACTGGGAAACGTTTCAGGAAAAAATCCCCGAGCTTCGCGGGCTTCCTCTGAAGATTGCCTTGCCTCAGCCTGTCAGCGAACAGTCCAGGCTATTTTCCGTGAATCCCTATCCAAACGTGAGGTATTTTAAACGACGATGATGATAGGCTGACGACAACAAGAGTCTCAACCGTTCGTCAGTATCCCATGGGCAAGTATTCTCAACCCTGACTTACCCTAATCAATCTTATGTGTAAAACGAAACTCTGTCAGTGTTTACTCGCGTGTTTTTTTGTGTCGCTATTGGATGTTGGTCTTGCGTTCCCGGCGCTGGTTAAACGCAGTCAATATTTGATGGGGACAATCGTGTTCGTGACCGGAGTCGCACCGGATAACGTCATCGCCCGGCGGGCTGTGGATGCGGGATTGAAAGAGATTCATCGTCTGGAGGAGCTGTGGAGCACCTGGATTCCAGACAGTGAACTGTCGAACGTCAACGCGGCTGCGGGTGAACATGCTATAGCCATCAGTCACGAATCCATGGAGCTTCTTCAGCATTCGTTTACGATGGATGTACTCACCGAAGGTGGGTTCACTATTGCCATCGGTCCTGCAGTAGCACTTTGGAATGTGAGTGAACAAGGCAGAATTCCGACACAACAAGAACTCCAAGCGGTGCGGCCGCTTGTGCAGATGTCTCATCTGACATTGAATGCTCGATCAGGAACGGCGTACCTCGTTCGTCCAGGGATGCAAATCGACGTGGGAGGAATCGGTAAAGGCTATGCGGCTGATCTGGCGGAAAAAGTGATGAAGGCAGCCGGCGCAACGGCCGGAGTCGTGGCGATTTCAGGTGACATCAAGACGTTCGGCCGTATGCCTGACGGACAGCAATTTGTCTTTGGAATTCAACATCCCCGCAAAGAGCAAGGTCATGTTTTGGCGACGATCGAGTTGGAAGATGAAGCGGTGTCCACAGCCGGAGACTATCAACGCTACTTCGAGAAAGACGGCATCCGGTATCATCATATCCTTGATCCCAAGACGCTGCATCCTGCGCGGTTGACTCAAAGCGTGACGGTCATCGCGTCACAGGGTGTCATGGCTGATGGGCTCGATACCGGAATCTTTGTCATGGGCCCGCAAAGGGGCATGGCCTTGATCGAGCGGCTTCCTGATGTCGAAGGAGTGATCGTGGATGCAGAAGGGAACGTGTCTGTTTCATCCGGGCTGAAAGGCCGGTTGCATTTTCAGGATCATGTTTTGAACTGAACAAGGCCCAAGGATTTGGAAGAAACGGAAGGTAGTAAAAAGGGCCTCATTTGAGGCCCTTTTTATGAAGCATCTTTACGCTACAACGTGGTTCAATAGTCGCCCTTCTTTTGATCTTTGCCATGGTGTTTATACCCACCAGGATGGCCCTTTGCTGACATTCCGCCTGAAGAGTAGGCCTTGATTCGGTCATGGACGGCCTTCATACGGCTTCGTTGTTCATCGGTCAACACGGCCCTGGCTTCACGTTTTGCTTTAATGGACGCCATAAGCAAATCGGCTTCTAAGTTGTGCACGTTTTTAAGTTTGGCTTCAATGTCAGACAGGCTGGATTCCTCATTCTTGAGTAGCTCGTGTAGATCAAGATTTGCGAGTTCCACCTCAGCCTTCATCTTGATTTTCTCTTTTTTAAATTCGGTTTCCACGCTTCGAAGCTTCGCGGCTTGCTCATCGGTGATGGCCATGCCATCTTTGAATTTCAAGACATGTTCAATAAATTCGCTCGCGCTTTGGTGGGGCCCCATGTGTGTTCCGTAATTGAGACTGCTGCCATGACCTTTCTCATAACCGCTGCCATGGTGGGCTCCTCCCATCGTCCCATGATGACTTCCTCCATGTCCGGAGTAGTTCATCTTGTGGTGCGGCGAGTCATGCCCTCCCATACCCATCTTGTGATAACTACTTCCATAGCCTTCTGCGCCGGCGAGGAGTGGGATGGCAAGCAGGATGAGCGTCAAACAACTAGGCCAGATCAGGGATAAGAGCATTGCGCGTTTCATGGTCAGGTATTGCATCGGGTTGTCCTCCTTTAGCATGTTGATGCAGTCGTATCTTCAAATAATACCGTATGCGTGGCGATAACTTCCAATGTCACTTTGGAGTCGATCGTATAGGCATGATCTGATGGTTCCACACAATGGACGATATGTCCAGACGCCAGCTCGATGCTGTAGAGGTGTTGGGAACCACGGAATTGGCGGCTCACGATACGAGCAGTGCCTGATGAGATGCGGGCGATCTTAATGTCGTCAGGGCGAACCATGACCAAGACGTTCGGGACACCTTGGTAGTGACTGTGATTTGGAAATTGGCCAATTTCAGTCTTCACGATCCCGTTTTGAATAAACCCGGGAATAAAATCCGCTTTGCCGACGAATTCCGCGACAAATCGACAAGCGGGTAAATGGTAAATTGTTTCGGGAGTCTCATACTGGACGAGAAGCCCGTCTTGAAGCACGGCGACCCGATCGGCCATGGCAAAGGCTTCTTGGTGATCGTGGGTGACCAGCACGGCGGTGGTATTGGTTTGTCTCAGCACGCGATGCAGTTCATTCCGCATCTTGATGGTCATGTCCGGGTCCAAATTGCTGAACGGTTCATCCAGGAGCAAGATGACGGGATTGGGGGCCAGGGCTCTGGCAAGAGCGACCCGCTGTTGTTGCCCTCCCGAGAGTTCATGTGGATACCGACTTTCGAATCCGATCAGTCCGACGAGCTGCAACATCGTCGTGGTGCAGTTATGTCGCTCTGCACCTGATAACCGCTGTAATCCAAAGGCCACATTATCTTTGACCGTCAAATGAGGGAACAGCGCATAGTCTTGAAAGACCATGCCGACTCGCCGCCGTTCTGTGGGAACATGCGTCGTTGCAGAAGAAACAAGATGCCCGTCTAAATAAATCTCACCACCTGTGACTTTTTCAAATCCCGCGATGGCCCGTAAGGTGGTGGTTTTCCCGCATCCCGATGGGCCCAAGATGCAGATGATTTCACCTTCCTGAGCAGCCAGAGAAATGTCTTGAACGGCTGGTTGGTCAGCCAGATATTGACACGTCACATGCCGGATGTCGAGGATGTTTGTGTGTTTGTTGAGTGGTGGTTTCTGGGATGTCGTCATGAAAAAATGGGAAATAGCATCATGTTATGTTGTAGCGCTTGCGTAAGCTGATACCTGATTTGACTACATGGCACATTATAACGATTCAGATCTTTCGATGTTCAAGAGCCGTTACGTCGTCTGCCAATTCTTCTTCGTGAGGAGTAAGACGACGGGAAGGGTGATCAGAATAATTAAAAGAGCCGGTGGCGCCGCGAGCTGATACAACTCTTCGCTCGCTTCAAGCCAGATTCTCACCGAGAGCGTATCGAATCCCACAGGTCTCAGGAGCAGCGTGGCCGGGAGTTCTTTCATGGCTTGGAGAAACATGAGTATCCAGGCGACGATAAAACCTCCACGGACCAGTGGAAACGTGACCTGCCAGAACGAACTCAACGCATGTCGGCCGAGGCTCCTTGCGGCTTCTTCGATGTTGGGGTTGACTTGCTGAATAGCCGATTCCATCGCTTGTAGGCCAGCAGGGAGAAAATGGATGAGATACGCGAGGATTAAGACTAACGCCGTTCCGTATAAAAACGGCAGGTTTTGCGTGAAGAGTGTGAGTAACGCTAAGGCCGCGACCGGTCCAGGCAAGACATAACCTGTATAGGCTCCTTGAAGGTACAGGAGATTGAATCGCGTCGGGTAGCGACTTGCCAGGAAAGCCAGTGGTGTTCCAACTACGATGGCGATGCTGGCGGCGGTACCTGAAAGCATGGCGCTGTTCCAGATGTACGACAGGAAGCCGCTTCCCATCTCACCAACATTCCAAGCGGCCCAGGTCCAATGAATGAGCAAGAACACCGGAATACCGAACGCCGCTCCAAACACCATGAGCATGAATGCCGTGAGTAACAGGGTGGGGAGCATTCCGCAGGGCTTCGGCGATTTCATGCGAATATGTCCCCCTGTTTGGAAGAATCGACTTCGTTGTCGAAACCAGCGTTCAGCAATGAGAAAGAGAAAAGCAAAGACCACAAGCAGGAGGCTCAGGATGGATGCCGCGGCATAATCATAGCGACTCGTCATTTGCTGATAAATGGCATAGGTGAAAGTTTGGAAACGCAAAAGAGAGACTGCGCCAAAATCAGAGACGACGTAGAGGGTGACGAGAAAAAGGCCGGCGACTAACGATGGACGAATGAGGGGGAGTGAGACCCGAGTCAACGTTTGCCATCTGGTGGCTCCCAAGGCCTGTGCGGCTTCTTCGAACGAAAGATTGACATTTTGTAGCGCAGCTCGCGCGAGCAGGTAAATATATGGAAATGTATTTAAGGTCATGACGAGCCAGGCCCCTCCAAAACTATACGGGGAGAAAATGCGCGCCTCTGCCCCCATCATCCACTGCCAGCCCTGTTCGATAAATCCTCCGGTTTCTAATAAATAGGTATAGATATAGGCTAAGACGTAGGAGGGAATCGCGAGCGGAAGGACGATTGCCCATTCCCATACCCTCCGTCCCCAAAAATCATATCGCGTGACGAACCACGCAAGGGCCACACCGATAATCAGTGTGGTGGCCCCGACGCCAATCGCCAGGGTGACCGTATTGAACAGTAATTCCGGGATGCGGGTGGACCAGAGGCGTTGCCACACGGCCCCCTTGGCAGAGAATGCCGAATAGCCCACGTAAAACAGGGGGAACGCCAACGTGCAGGCGATAGTCAGCGCGAATAAAGACAGGGGAGAAAAAAAACCCTGTCTCCAAGAACGCGCTGTCATGACAATGGGATTAGCGGAGGCCTGATCGCTCGATCAATAACATCGTTGGCTCCCGGAGTTCGGCCAATCTGGCCAGGGGAACTTGAGCGACGCGAAAACTCTTGCGAGGAGGAAGCGCCGGATCGGCTTTGACGGTCGGACGAATGGGGTATTCTTTATTGCGTTCCGAAAACATTTGCTGTCCGGTTCGAGAAATGAGGAATTGAACAAGGGATTTGGCTTCCTTGAGACGCTTGGTGTGGGTGAGAACCCCAATGCCTGTCGCATTCATGATCAGGCCCATTTCGCCTTTCTTTTGGTCGGTCAATAGAGGCGCGATCGGCGCTTTGGGGTGATCGGCAAGGTACCGGTAAATGTAGTAATGATTGACTAACCCCAATCCGACTTTTCCTTTCGCGACGGCATCGACGATCTGACTGCTTTGCCCGTACACGGAATTTTCCGCATTGTCTCGAATGCCTTTCAAAAATGCCTCGGTAATGGTTTCTCCCTGTACGGCGCTGATGACGGAAACGCCTGCTTGCAGGTATTCGCTCCCGGCATTGGGGATCGCCAATTTTCCTTTCCATTTAGGGTTGGCAAGGTCGAGGATCGAGGTGATTTGTTCCGGGTTGATCATCGAGGTATTGTACACGATGATCCAGACCCTCCCGGATAAACCGATCCAGCTATTATCGGCTGCCCGAAAAGCTTGGGGAACCATCTGTTCAATGCCTTCGATCTGAAGCGGTTTCAATAGCCGAAGCTCATGCGCGCGTTCAAGCGTCCCGGCATCGTTCGTGAGATATACATCAGCAGGGGTATGGGGACCTTCAGCCTCCAATCGATTGACGAGTTGTGTGCTACTGCCAGTCAACAATTGCACTGGAATATTCGTCTCTTTCGTGAAGACATCCAGCACGGGTTTAATCAACCGTTCGGCTCGCCCCGAATAGACAACCAGCGGTTCGGCTGCGAGAAGAGAAGACGGAGCCAAAGTAAGTATGAGCATGAAGCAAACACAGAGACGAAAAGAGATGAAAGGAAAAAGAATGTGCATGTGTGTATCTTTAATGTTGAGGGTGGTTAATCTTAAGTTGCTACATTTACATTTAATTGGTAGGGCGCTTGAGCGGTTAATTGGCGATGGCAGTTCTTACAGTTTCCATCAGACAGACGTATCGGGTCGCAATACAGTTCCAATCGATGCGTTTTGATCGAAAACCCATTCTTCGCGGCGACTTCTTCCTGAAGTTCTTCGATCTGGCAATTCTCAAACTCGACGATTTTCTCGCACGTTGTACAAATCAAGTGGTCGTGATGCCCTTTGTGGGCGACATTGTCGAACTGGGTTTGGGAGCCAAAATGTTGTTCTTGGGCAATGCCCATGTCGCAAAAGAGCTTGAGTGTTCGATAGACCGTGGCCAAGCCGATATGCGGATCTTTTTTGGATAGAAGCCGGTACATTTGCTCCGCCGTCACATGTTCCATTTTCAGGAAATGATTCAGGATGTTCTCGCGTTGTCGCGTGAGCTTCAGGTTGTTCTTGGTTAGATGATCCTTGAGCAGTTGCAGTTCTTTAGCGTTTTTTGCCATGCGAGGAGACCTTTGCAAACGGAAGCCTATTAAAACTCAAAATCCCTGCATGGTCAAGCTGGTTCCTGGATTTTGGACCTGAAAACTACCCGAATTCCTTTGACTCGTTGATGCCGCTCATGATTCTTGACCCTCCGTCAAAGTGCTGGATACACTAACGCTTTCCATTATACCCGGCCAAGCATCAAAGATAGAAGGATACCCCACACCTATGCGAAAACCTTCAGAGATTACCGTCGATCGGGCCTTGTTACTCTATTTGCTTCATTTGGCGGAGCCACATGGGTTTATGAGCGATGTGAAATTCCAACAACTTCTTTTTCTCAGTGAATTGCAAATGTTGGGGAAAGGCCTGAAAGGCTTCCACTTTGAGTTTATGCGGTTTGCCTACGGGGCATTTAGCAAGGATGTGGATAACGATCTGCTAATCTTGAGGCGGAAAGAGCGGTTGGAAAATTTTAGTTTAAGCCGTCAGGCCGAGCCAATCATTGATTTGGTCGACCAGACGGTCAAGGACTCTGAAGTCCATGAACAAATCATGGAAATCTTACAGGAAGTGGTGGCTACCTATGGACCGCAGGACAATGGTCAAGTCATGGAATCAGTCGAAGCCGTTGAAATCGGTGCAGCGGATTCGTTGCAACAAAAAATTGCGATACGCGATATCTCTTTTCACACGGTGATGCTCGTGCCTTCTCGTATTGAATGTACTGGAGAATTTACTTTGACGTCGTCTCAGATTGCGCGATTTAATGCGGTGCTTGGAATTTGAAGATGAAGGCCTTCGGCCGAAGGGAAGCTGACCGCCCCTCTCTTATAGAGAAGTTGAGAGGGGCGGGTTGCCGTTAATACCGTTTTGAAGATTGCTTTATCATGATTGAATCTTTGAGCATCGCCAGTTTTTTCTCGCCAATACCTTTGATTTTCGTCAAGTCTTGGATATTCTTAAAGTCCCCATTTTTCTTCTTGTAATCCAAGATACGCTCGGCGAGTTCAGGCCCGATGCCTTTCAGGCCTTCGAGTTGGGCCATCGTCGCCGTGTTGATGTTCAGCTTGTTATCTGCCGCGAACCCCAAGGTTGCTCCGAAAAGGAGTGACGTGCAAAAAATAGACACCGCCAATGCCCGCGATAGTGTGGAAAGAACTTTCATGTAAAACCTCCCGGTTGGAATTAATAGAGCTAACGAGGTAGCTTTGATTGGAATACTGGAGGTAAGCCTAGGTACCCCAATAGAAAATCACAATTCCTCTTCTGGGGTATTCGTGAGGACTGTTGGAAACTGTCGCGGAGGTTACGGCATGGGAACGTGAGATCTGTCTTTGGTTTCGCTATAACCTTGATAGATGAGGAAATGCTGGCTCCCTCTCCTCGCGAGCGTATGTACGACGCGTTACATTCGCGTATTGCTGTCCGATGGTTTTCACTCCAACGAAAAGTTATAGAGTTGGCTGAATTTTTGTTCGAGATAGGTCAAAAAGGGTTCGGGTGACGGAGCGTGTCCGGTTACTCGGGACACGAGCACATCAGGCGGAAATTGGCGTCCCCAACGATGAATCTTTTGGTTCAGCCAATCCTTGAGAGGGAGCATGTGGCCGGCCGCAATGCCTGCTTCCAGGGTGGGTAGTTCTTCCTTGACCTGCGCATAAAACATGGACGCATACAGATTCCCCAAGGTATAGGTCGGGAAATATCCGAATGCGCCGAATGACCAATGCACGTCTTGCAGAACGCCCTGTGCATCACTGTTCGGGGTAATCCCCAGGTATTCTTGCATTTTTTCATTCCAAATTGCGGGAAGGTCTTCTGCCTGGATTTGCCTTTCGATGAGAGCCAGCTCAATCTCAAATCGCACCATGATATGTAAATTATATGTCAGTTCGTCAGCCTCGACACGTATCAAAGACGGCTTGGCTTGATTGACAGCCACGTAGAATTCATCGAGTGACGCATGTCCAAGCTGGTCAGGAAAAATTTTTTGCGCCTCGGGGAAAAAGTGCTGCCAGAACGGCAGGGAACGACCGACGCAATTTTCCCAGAGCCGGGACTGACTTTCATGAATGCCCAGCGAAACCGCTTCTCCCAATACGGTGCCGTAATGTTCGGGGCGAAGCCCCTGCTCGTACAGACCGTGCCCCCCTTCATGGATACAGCTAAAGAGGCAGGATTGAAAGTCTTGTTCGAACACGCGGGTCGTGACGCGGACGTCGTGAGGATGAAAGGCTGTGGTAAACGGATGGGCTGACTGATCCAACCGTCCGCGATTGAACTCATAGCCCATGCGTTTGAGGACGTTTTCCCCGAAGGCGAGCTGTTTGGCCTGGTCAAATGTTTGTGTCAGAAGAGAATTATTCGGCTTCACCGAAGAATTAAGTACACGTTGCAGTAAGGAGATCAGGCGAGGCCGCAACGTCGAGAAAAGCGGTTGGAGTTTGTGAACAGTTGAGCCTGGTTCATATTCATCGAGTAGGGCGTCATACGGAGTATTCGCATAGCCCAGGTATTCCGTTTCCTCGAGCTTTAACGCGATGACGCGACGAAGATTTGGCAAGAACGACGCGAAATCATTCTTTTTTCTCGCTTCAGCCCAAACTTGTTGAGCTAGGGAGCATTCGCGTTCTAAGGTGTTGACGAATTTTGATGGAAGTTTCTTAGCCCGGTGAAAGTCTCGCCAGGTTTCATGAAGCAGCGCGCGAGATTCATCGTCCAATTCGAATGTCGGTTCTCCCGTGTCTATATCTATCCATTTGCCGAGCAACTGTTCCATTTCCGATGACACAAACGACTCATGGGCCAGCGTTTGCAACGTGGCAATCTGCTCAGCTCGCGCTTGTCCGCTCCCGGTTGGCATGTAGGTTTCTTGATCCCAGGATAGCACCGCGCACGCGTCTTTGATGTGATGAATGGTCGTCAGTTTCTCGGTAAGCTTGGTGAATGACGGGTCTGCGATCATGATGATGTCTCCTGCCGGGGTGAAGTTCGTCCAAATGCGTTGGCCCCACTGTACGGAAGCGAATCGGGTCTTGGCAAACCGGAATGTGTCTGTTCCTGCTTTTGTAGCCGTGAGTCTTCAGTCGAGATTGTGAGAGATATTCATTTCAAGAGAGGTCTTTATGAAATCACTTGTTCTACCGGGAATTGAGGCTTATGCCGAAGCCCATTCCATCCCCGAGTCCGATGTCTGCCGACGTTTGCGAGAAGAAACTTATGAGACGATGGACTTGCCGCAGATGGTCGTGGGACCGTTGGAAGGGGCATTCTTGAAAATGATGGCCATCCTCGTAGGTGCCAAACATGTTCTCGAGATTGGAACGTTTACGGGGTACAGTGCGCTCTGTTTTGCGGAAGTCTTACCGGCCGACGGGACAGTCACGACCTGTGACATTGATCGTGACTCGACGGCATTGGCTAAAAAATATTTTGCTGAAAGTCGGCATGGTTCAAAAATCGACGTCAAGCTCGGCCCCGCACTAGAAACGCTCGAAAATCTCCAATCCTCTTATGACGTGATCTTTATCGATGCGGATAAGGTCAACTATGTCCATTACTATCGGCGGGCCCTGGATCTAGTGGCTGAACGAGGCGTAATCTTAATCGATAATGTGTTATGGAATGGTGATGTATTGGAATCTTCACCCGTTGATGATTCCACGGTCGCGATCCGGGAATTAAACCAAGTCGTCCATGCCGACTCTCGTGTGACGGCCGTCCTTGTAACCATTCGAGACGGAGTGTTGGTCATCACACCAGCTCGAAAGAACGAAGCGTGCTAGCGATGGATCATGCTCTGATTTCCTCATTATTGCTGGGACTGCTTTTAGGCATAGTCCATGCCCTCGACCCTGATCATCTTATCGCGGTAGGGACGTTGGCGGCAGAGTCGAAAAATTTGCGGCGTTCGGCCTTGTTGGGGGTGATCTGGGGAATCGGACACGCCATGACTCTAGGATTGATCGGTGTCGTCGTCCTGAGCTTGAAATGGACGATTCCAGTAGGTCTCGCCAAAAGCATGGAAGCCGTGGTTGGATGTATGATCCTGCTCCTTGGCGTTCAGCTTCTTTGGCGTTGCTGGCGACCTTTGACGGTGCATGCGCATGAGCATCATCATGATGGCACCACCCATTCCCATGTTCATCTTCACCGGGAAAATCAACATATTCACAAGCATCATGTCGCGGTTTCCAGAGTCAAAGCTCTCACGATTGGTTGTATTCATGGAGTTGCCGGGAGCGCCGCGCTGAGTGTAGCCGTGATGACAACCATGCCATCGATGGAAGCGGGATTGAGCTATATCGCAATCTTCGGGCTTGGGTCGATCAGCGGGATGTTGTTGATGAGTACGGTGATCAGCCTTCCATTCGTGTATGTTCCTGGGGCATGGCAACATCATATGAAAATGAGTACTGCGCTTCTAGCGATTGGGTTTGGCGGTTACTTTACCTGGTCGTTCCTCGGATAGCCTTCCTTTTTCCCATTTCCAGTACCTGCTGCGATAATCGTTGGCTATAACAGATTTTTGTTGTCATGCCTCCCACAATGCTTATCAATTGAGTAATCTGGTGAGCAGTCTGGTGAATGGTATTACGTATCGGTCGGGTGAGGATTAATTCAAGGGTTATGCACATCCTTTTCCCCATATTTTGGGGATACTTGCCTGAAATGCGCGGTGTGGCTGTCTTAAAGACCCGGGTTTAGGCCTCCTATTTAAGGATGATCGGAAGCTCAAGGTAGGAGGCCTTGTCGTTTGAGCGATGGATGGTGAAGGTGGGGAGGGCACCAGGCAAAAGTGCGAAATGATCTTTGTCCGTCCCAGTGATAGTTAACCGGATTGTATGGCCTCTTTTAAATAGATAAGACGTCGGGAGGAGAGCGAAAGACAGTCGGACAGTCTGGCCAGGTACGAGTGGTCGAGCATTGTGACGAGTAAATGTCCGATAAGGAAGGCCTTTCGGGAAATACTCCGGGGGATCAACCTCTTGTCGATGGAGTGCGCGTAACTGACCTTCCGTGACGTAGGTGACCTGCTTCGTTGGATCTACATCTTCTAAGTATGCGAACACCGTCGCATCATCCGTCGTGGAGCTGAGATACATTGTCACATGCGGGTGTCCTGTGACTTCGGTGTCTTGTTCCAATGGTTGTGTCGTATAGGACAACCATAGACTGGGGTCGTACGCACGGTCTGCATACGGTGTGGGTAACGGTTGGCCTATCAAGGTATCCCATCGTGTCTGATGTCCCGTTCCGACGGAAGGGTTCACTAAGTATCGATCATAGGCCTCATTCTCGCTAGGCCGGAGCGTTGAAAGATGGGAATCATTCGATAAAAAATACCGGACGGGTTCGGCTTCCGGCGGCCAGATATTGTGCGCTTTCCATCGTTCTTCGCCCATCGTAAAGTAGTGCACAGAGGCTTCATCTTTGATTCCTGTCTCAAGTCCCCGCAGGTGATAGTCGAAAAATTTCAAGAGTTCTCCCTGATGATCGAATTCGGATTCGCTGAGATGAAACGGACTGATGTTGCGTCGTCCGCCGTGATCCCACGGTCCAATGATCAATTTGTTGTGTTTTTGACTATGTCGAAGGTGACGGTTGATCGCGGCTAATTGATAGCCACCGTCAAGCCAACCGCTGTAGCTATAGATCGCAGCCTTGGAGTTCGCAATGTCCTTGGCATAGTGTCTTGTGCTGAGGCTGTCGATGTCAGGGACGGCTTTCGAGGATGGTGTGTCATCTCGGAATGTGACGCTGAGCGCTTGTTCATGGGGACTCCAGTTTTGTGCATGTTGTGAAAGCGCTTGCGTGAGCAGTGATCGATCGTGGTCTGTATCGACAGGCATGACGCCATGCACAAACGCTTTGGTGAACCATCCGCGAAAGGGTAATTGGTTGTGGTCGAGCTGATGGCCAATGTACGTCCATGTGTTGGTAAACCACGTGAGGTGAATGCCGCCGGGAAAGACGATTTCCGGGTACAGGTCGAACCCGGAAAATAGCGGTGCGACGGCTTTGACGGCTGGATGTTGATTCACGAGGAGCATTTCCGCCGTTGCCCCGGCGTACGAGATTCCCAGGGCTCCGACGCGTTCACTGGACCATGGTTGCCTCACGATCCAATCCACGATTTCTTTCCCGTCCAGAATTTCTCGTGGTGAATAGGCGTAAGGACGAGACCCAAACGAGGCTCCTGACCCACGTACGTCGACATCGATCCATGCATAGCCATTCTGTAAGAACCGTTTGGCATAGGTTCCCATCAACCCCCTTGGTAGGTCATCTTGAAACATGGACACCGGCCAGCGATATTCGATCGCTCGCCAGTACCGGGTTTGGTGAAGAATGGCAGGGTAGTGTGAATTGTCCGCGCGATCCGGGAGATACACGGTGATAGCAAGCTGCACGCCGTCACTCATTTCCAGGTACAGCGAATGACGTGTGTAGTCGCACTCCTCGGATAAGGGCTTGCCTTCATACGGTCGTGGACTGTTCTGTGCCGCATCCGTTGCCGCCAGCGCGTGACCGCAAACCACCGCGCTCATGAGCCAACACGTCAGTGGCCATAGCCATCGACGAAAATGAAGAAGTGGCTGATGGGCTTTATGAACGTATCGTATGATTGTCATCAAGATGCCAGGGTTGAATGAGGAACAGGATGTGCTATCGTCTTGGATGGTGAGCAACGCACGGGTTGCTTGAATCGAGTGGGCTGTATCATCATTGTCTCAATCATACAAATAATGGGTCTTGTGAGCTAGATGGCCGGCTATCAAGGAGAGTTCTCGACAGAGTCTTGCGAAATGCGTCCTTCTCAGAAACTGCCAATCGTTGAAGCTGTGGCGTTCGATCTAGACGGCCTGATGGTCAACACCGAAGAGCTGTACACGGAAGTCGGTGGCGTCATGTTGGAGAGACGTGGGAAGAGAATCACCCGAGAGTTGCTGGATCACATGATGGGGCGACAAAGTCACGTGGCGTTACAGGTCATGATCGATTGGCATCGCTTAGATGACACGGTTGAACAGTTGCAGAACGAAACAGATGAAATTTTTAGCAGTTTGCTCGAGGAACGATTAGCCCCGATGCCTGGCTTATTGTCATTATTGGACAAGCTTGCCCTCCATGCGATCCCTAAAGCCGTGACGACGAGTAGTCGACGCTGTTTCGTGGATCGTGTTCTGGAGTTGCTCGATATTCGGGATCATTTTCAGTTTTTCTTAACAGCTGAGGTGATCGAGAGGGGCAAGCCAGATCCGGAGATTTATCAAAAGGCGGCCAAGCAATTTCATGTGGAGCCGGAGCGACTCATGGTGTTGGAAGACAGTGAAATCGGGTGTCGGGCTGCCTTGGCTGCGGGCGCCTACACAGTGGCTGTGCCTGGCGAGCATAGTCGAAACCATGATTTTTCAGGCGTGCATTTAGTGGCCGAAAGCCTGGCTGATCCTTCGATTGAACAGCTCTTCATTCGCTCCTCGTGTTGAGTTGTATCCATGGCTTCCGCCTTTTCTCACGCGCTTGTTGCGTATGCCATCGGCCGTTCCCACCAGTGGACAGTATCCCCTCAGCGCTTCTGGATCCTCACCATCGGGTGTTCTATTCTTCCTGATGTTGATGTATTGGCTTTTGCCGTGGGGATTCCATACGGACATGTGCTAGGACACCGGGGTCTGACCCATTCGTTCTTTTTTGCTTTTCTTCTCGGGGTGAGTCTCGTTCGGTTCGGGTTTCCCAACGTGCCTTTGAATTCGGCTGCCGGGTGGAAACTCGTCGCCCATTTTTCGATCGTAACTGCTTCGCATGGAATATTGGACGCCTTCACCAATGGAGGGCGTGGCGTGGCATTCTTTGCCCCATTTGACACGACCCGCTATTTTTTCCCGTGGACTCCGGTGCAGGTCTCGCCGATAGGTATCGCCAATTTTTTTAGCGACTCGGGCTTGCGAGTCTTGGAGAGCGAAGGGGTATGGATTGGAATTCCTGTTGGACTCTGGCTGGCAGCGATCCGGTTGGTCAGGCGGAAAGATTGAAACAGCCATCCACTTCATTAGCCATGCAAACGGCTAGAGTCATTGCAAAAAAACTTTCTCACGATGAGAGGTGCTACACGTGGAATGCGCGGCTTGGTGTCCGCTGAAACCCGTTTGATTCGCTATCACCCGGAAAGGCACGAGCGATTAAGGGAAAAGCTTATACTTGCCGTCGGGAAATCAAACGGAAAAGCTTCATGCAGAACCCAAAGAACAGCAGGGTGAGCAAAAGTGACGACTCTATCGTTTTGCGTGGACGGTTGAATACGCACTTCCTGACAGGATTGGCAGTTCAAAATCCAACAATTTTCGGAGCTCGAATTCAGCGCCTTCTCGAAACCGTTCAGCCTCAAGTTCTGCGGGAAATGGGCCATAGATGCGCGAGCCTAAGACGTTGCAGGTGACCCGGACAAACCATTGCTCAAAGCCTTTTTTCCGGCTCTTTTTAAAGATGGTGGATTTTTGTGCTACGTCGGTTTGTGTCGGCATGATGTTCTCCCTCCTGCATCAGAAAGTTGCCCGCATCGTGACGCACGGTCTTACGATGCGGTGTTCAAAGAATGTGGGCGAGAATCTTTTGTATAATGCCGACGATATGAAGGGGAATCGCAATTAGTATGGGTATGATAGATGCTAGCCTACCGTATTTAGTGCATTAAGTAAAGTATTTTAAGGATTTTATTTGAGCGGAGAATGGATCGCTAGCTAGGATGGGATTTGACCATGTCGAAAGCAGTCGATGGTGTGATCGTTGACCATTCCCGTGGCTTGCATGAACGCGTAGCAAATCGTGGAACCGACGAAAGAAAACCCACGGCGTTTTAAATCTTTACTCATCGCGCTGGACTCCGGTGTCTGGCAGGGAATCTGTTGATGTTGTGGCCAACGGTTGTTGAGCGGTTTTCCTTCGACAAATCGCCAAATGTACTCATCAAAACTCTGAAATTCATTTTTGACTTTCAGGTATGCCTTGGCATTTTGAATCGAAGACAAAATCTTGAGCCGGTTTCGGATAATGCAGGGATCGTTCAGGAGCTGTTGAACCTTTCGCGGTGGATAGGCTGCGATCTTGTGGGCCTGGAAGTCGTCGAAGGCGCGTCGTAAGGCCGGGCGTTTTTTTAAGATGGTGTGCCAGCTTAGGCCAGCTTGCATGCCTTCGAGAATCAAAAATTCAAAGAGTCGCTGATCCTCATGAAGTGGCACGCCCCACTCTTCGTCATGATAGCGGATCAATACATCATTGGTTGCCCATGAGCATCTCGTCATCTCAAAGAATCTTCAGGGTTCACTGGAAACCGTATGGAAATCTCATTGACTTTCAGCGGAAAAATCGACAGCCTCTTTAACGAGTTTTCGTCATGAGTGCAGTCATCATACAGCATTCTATCACTCATCAAACAACGGGTTGAGAACGTATGGCTTCCGGCTCCAAGAAGGTTATCTATGCGGCCCTGATCGGCAATGCGCTGATTGCCGTGACAAAATTTGCCGCCTCGGCGTTTACCGGGAGTTCGGCAATGCTCGCCGAAGGCATACATTCCTTGGTGGATACGGGTAATCAGGGGCTGTTGCTGTATGGCCTGCATAAAGCCAAAAAACCACCGGATGAACAGTTTCCGTTTGGCCATGGGAAAGAAGTTTATTTTTGGAGTTTTGTCGTGGCCATTCTCATCTTTGCCTTGGGGGCGGGAATCTCACTGTATGAAGGCGTTTTGCATATCCTGCATCCTGAGCCTATTGAAAACCCCATGGTCAATTACGTGGTGTTAGGGCTCGCTCTGATCTTCGAGGGGGGCGCCTGGTATTTTGCGTTCAAAGAATTCTCTGAGGTAAAAGGTCGATGGTCGTATTTCCAGGCGGTACAACGTGGAAAAGATCCAACGATGTTTCTGGTGTTATTCGAAGATTCTGCGGCGGTATTGGGTCTGATCGTTGCTTTCGTGGGGATTTGGTTGGGACAGGTTACGGGTATTCCCTATCTCGATGGTGTCGCCACGGTGATTATCGGATTGATTCTGGGAGCGACGGCCGTCTGGCTGGCATATGAGACGAAGGGACTGTTAATCGGAGAAAGTGCGAATCGAGAGGTTGTCCAAGATATTCGAGCGCTGGCGGAACAGTGCGCTGAAATAAAACATGTCAATGAAGTCCTGACGATGCATATGGGACCGGACTTTATTCTCGTGAATGTGAGTGTGGATTTTCGCGATGGCCTGACTTCAGAGCAGGTGGAATCCACGATTGCTTCGATTGATCATCAGATTAAACATGTACATCCCCGGGTGAAGCGCGTGTTTATTGAAGCGGAAAAACGACGGAGGCAGGTTCAAGAAAAACGAGCCGCGCTTGCCGAAAAGAAGTCTTGAGCACTGGATCAGGAAACTCAGGAAGGCAGCAGCGCTTTGTTAGTCATCGCGATCCTGATTCGTGATTTCCATCACGACTGGACAGTGATCTGATAATCGCTGGTACGCTGCCGGATAGGTCCCCTTGATGGCCTGGCACTGAGCGACGCCACAATAGCCGGTGACTTGAGCTTTTTTGACCGCTACTTCTTCCATGCCTTTGGTCACCAGGATGTGATCCAGCCACCCTCCTTCCCCTCGAAAATACTGTGAGCACTGTGGAGTTAACTTCAGGTCGTCAAACCCCGGGCTTTCCTTCGAGACCATGCGGCGAATGTATTTCAATTCCGAGATCTGTGAATGGCGGTCTCCTGCGCCCATGGTATTAAAGTCTCCGAGGATCACCACGTCCTGATCCTGCTTCAGAAAAGGCGCGATGGTTCGATCGATGCGATTCAAGGCTTTTTGCCTTTCTTCAACCGCGAAGACAGTCGGCCCTGATTTGAGGTGCAGACTGATAAGGTGAAAATCTGCTCCGTTGCTTTGCCGTGACTTGACACGGACGTATTGGCCGGGACGGAGCCCGAACGTACAGGCTTTCTGCGGCGATTTGGCTTTCGAGTTAAATTGCCAGAGACTTTCGAATTGTGAGAGTTCAACCTGGGAGTCGTTCCATAACAATCCGATATGATGATCGTCAGGGCGCCCGCAGGGCTGGCGATACCATTTCCATTTCTTCCCCGTCTTTTGAGAAAGGATTCTCGTTATCGTGTCCCAAGCATGAGATGCCGTTGATGTCCCGAGGGATTCTTGAACAGTCAAGAGGTCAAGCTGCATCCAGATGAGCGTGCAGACCAGCCAATCGATATCCGTGGGTTTGGCCTGGGAGTCGTGTTGATCTTGAGGTTGCCCGACCGGAAACCATCGAAGATTCCATGTCGCGACACGTAACGTCGCGGAGGAGGCGACAGCCATGCGTCCCCCCTCCCTGACCACTCGCTCACATCCTTCTCGTGATTGCCAGACTTTGGTTTCTTGTTCTATTGACGAAGTTAGTGTTGAGGTCGATTGCGTGTGAATGGCCGTGTTTGGCTCAGGGTCCTCTGAGATGTCCCTCGGTGTACTCGCACGGATGTACTTGATGCTCACCCAAGCCGGTTCTCCGGACGGAAGACGTATCATGAGCCACTGTCCATCAGAGGCGATATCCTCAAGGATCACTCGCGTTCCAGTCGGGACATGCTTCCAGAAATTTGGCGGATTTTTTCGATGAATGGGCACGCCGACCGGTTTGGTGGCGCGCAGAATAATCGGGTTGCCTACCTCAAATTCTTGCGCCCATACAGACAGCCCCCAGCCAGCGTGAGTTGCCAACATCCAGATAAGCATGACAGTGAGGCGGGCCATCGCTCTTTTCAACCGTTTGAACAAGGATAGCAAGAACACATCGTTCCAATGGCACGGGCCAATTACACGGGCCAATGACACGGGCCAATGACACGGGGAGGTGGGGTGAATAGTGAAAGTCATATCCCAGGATAAACAGACGTACAACCTGTATTGATGATCATCCTAAGCGGGGCAAGGAGTAAAGTCCAGTCCGAAAGTCGTCTTCTTCCGTATTGTCTAGGGCTGATGAAGGGCAGATGGGGCACGAGAAAAAGCCTTGACTTGCGATGGTTTTGATCAAGCTCTCATTGATATGATTCGTGGATCCAACTTCACGCGGAGGGAAGTCCAAACGCTATGACAAACATTGAAATTGCGACCCAGGCGATTCTTCAGCCGATTCAGGAAATTGCCCAAACGCGTTTAGGCCTGTCTCCAGATCAGATTGAACTCTATGGGCGATATAAGGCGAAGATTCCGCTCTCAACGCTCGAGCAATGTCGAGATCGCCCTGACGGCAAGCTGATCCTCGTCACGGCCATGACCCCTACCATCGCCGGCGAAGGAAAGACGACCACGTCGGTCGGTCTGGCTGACGGGCTCAATAAGATCGGGAAGCGGACCATCGTCGCCATACGTGAACCCAGTCTGGGGCCATGTTTCGGGATGAAGGGGGGAGCCTGTGGGGGCGGGTATGCGCAAGTCGTCCCGATGGCGGATATCAATCTCCATTTTACGGGTGATTTTCATGCCATTACGTCCGCACATAACCTCCTCGCGGCCATGGCGGATAATCATCTCTATTGGGGCCATGAGCCGAAGCTTGATGTACGTCGCATGAGCTGGCGGCGAACGATGGATATGAATGATCGGTCGTTACGCAACATCGTCACCGGGCTCGGTGGTGCAGCCAACGGATTTCCGCGTGAAGCGCTATTCGATATTACCGCTGCCTCTGAAGTCATGGCCATATTGGGATTAGCCTCGGATCTGAAGGACCTTCAGCGACGATTAGGAAATATTAAGGTGGGACGAACGGTGGAGAAGGCGATGGTGTTCGCCAAGGACCTCCATGCCGCAGGCGCGATGACGGCCTTGTTAAAAGACGCCATTCATCCAAATCTTGTGCAAACGCTGGAGCATAACCCCGCATTCGTCCACGGAGGCCCATTTGGGAACATTGCGCATGGGTGTAATTCTGTGGTGGCCACATGCGCGGCGTTGAAATTGGCGGATTATGTCGTGACTGAAGCGGGATTCGGCGCGGATCTGGGGGCCGAAAAGTTTTTTAATATTAAATGCCGGCGTGCGGGGCTCAAGCCTGATTGCGCGGTCATGGTGGCGACCGTGAAGGCGCTGAAACTTCATGGCGGGGCGAATGCCAAGCAGCTTGATCAGGAGGATTTGAAAGCCGTAAGGCTCGGTCTTCCTAATCTGTTGCGACATTTGGAGAATGTTCAAAAATTTGGCGTCCCAACCCTGGTGGCCATCAATCACTTTACGTCGGATACGACGGCGGAAATCAATCTCGTTAAACAGGCATGTGCCGACTTAGGCGTGAATGTTGTGCTTGCGGAACATTGGGCTAAGGGTGGCGATGGCGCGACGGCGTTAGCAGAGGAAGTCATCCATGTGATCGAGCAGGGGAAGGCAAATTTCGAAGTGCTCTATGGAGATGAGCAGCCACTGGCTGAAAAGGTGCGGACCATCGCGCGAGAAATTTATCGGGCGGACGATGTGGAATTTCCGAAAAGTATCCTCAATCGTTTGACTGAACTCGAACAGGCTGGTTATGGACATATGCCCGTATGCATGGCGAAGACGCAGTATAGTTTTTCGACCGATCCGAACAAGAAAGGGGCTCCGAGCGGGTTTACGATTCCCGTGAGAGACATTCGACTATCGTCGGGGGCTGAATTTGTCGTGGTCCTGACCGGTGATATTCTGACCATGCCTGGTCTCCCCCGTGTGCCGGCGGCCAATGCCATCGGGATGACTGCGCAAGGGGAGATTGTTGGGCTCTTCTAACCCAAGTGGGTGACCTTTCTTTCATTATCAAATCGGCGCCTCTAAACACTGTCCTTTTCCTTGATGACGGCATCAACTGTGTGCTCAAATCCTCGTATTTCCACATATACTGCGGTTTCCTTGCCCTCACAGAAAAATCCTCGTTTTTAGAGGTGCCCCAGTATAGTTGGTGCCGAGGTCTAGATGATCGTGTCAGGGAGACGGGAGACGAAGGTGGTGAGTATCGATTCAGTTCATGCTTTGCAGCACGATGTCCCTGCAGATAGTCAATCAGGATATTTGCGTCGAGGACGGCGTTCATGAATTCCCCACTCTGATCGGAGTTGGTTTTCGATCACGATCGCATCACGCGTTTGAGATTTCCAAATCCCAAGTACTGCGGAATCATCAATAGGTTTCTGATGGGCTTCCAGATTGCGCTCTACGGCCTGACGAATGAGCTCGGCACGGGACGTATTTTGCCGTTTTGCTAAGGCCTGCAATTTCGTGACGGTGGTTTTCGGTACGTCAATGAGGTATTTTCAAGAGCAAGTCATATATCTATATGTAATATGTATCAACGCGGGCGAAATTCTGACCATGCCGGGACTCCCCCGTGTGCCGGCGGCCAATGTCATAGGAGTCGATGACGGACGCACTATTGGGCTGTTCTACTAATCCGCAAACCAATGACAGGGCTGTTCGTTCACCCACATGACCGCAGCCAGGTTCCAGCAGACACGATCACCTCACTGATTCTGAGTTACGAAATTTTCCTGTCATCCTCTTGAAGCCAGGTATCGGCATAGGTATCGATGTCGAATGTACCGGACTCGTGGTAGATTGAGAGTATGGTGACTGACCAGACATTTTCACTACAGTCGGATTATTCCCCCAAAGGGGATCAGGGGAAGGCGATTGCTTCGCTTTCTGATGGCATTGTGAAGGGAAAGCCTCATCAAGTTCTCCTCGGGGTGACCGGTTCAGGTAAGACCTTCACGATGGCCAATGTGATCGCGAATGTCCAGAGGCCAACCTTGGTGGTCGTCCATAACAAGACGTTAGCCGCTCAGCTCTACCAGGAATTCAAGGGGTTTTTCCCCGACAATGCCGTCGAGTATTTCGTGAGTTACTACGACTATTATCAGCCCGAAGCCTATATTCCCACGACCGATACCTACATCGCGAAAGATGCTTCGATCAACGACACTATCGACCAGATGCGTCATGCCGCGACGACGGCTCTACTGGAACGAAACGACATCATTATCGTAGCGTCGGTGTCCTGTATTTACGGCCTGGGTTCTCCTGAGGTGTACCACGGCATGTTGCTCTACCTGGAAGAGGGTATGGAGATTCGACGCGAGGCGATGCTCGCCAAACTCGTCGAAATTCAATACTCGCGAAATGATCTGGAATTACAGCGTGGGATGTTTCGTGCCCGGGGAGACGTCATCGAAATCTTCCCGGCCGCTTCCGATTCAAATACCATACGTGTGGAAATGTTCGGCGATGAAATCGAGGCCATGTATGAGATCGATCCATTAACTGGGCAATCCTTGCGGCGGATCCCCAAGATTCCCATCTATCCCAAGAGTCATTATGTGATCGCGCCAGATCGTCATGAACGGGCGATTCACGGTATCGAAGAAGAGCTGGAGGAACGCATCGCCTATTTTCAACGTCATGGCCAATTGTTGGAGGCGCAACGGATCGAACAACGGACGAAGTTTGATCTCGAAATGATTCGCGTGATGGGGTACTGTCATGGCATCGAGAATTATTCTCGACACCTCAGCGGCCGGTCTCCTGGAGAGCCGCCCCCGACCTTACTAGACTATTTCCCAAAGGATTTTCTCCTGATGGTCGATGAGTCGCATGTCACGATCCCTCAGTTTGGTGGAATGTATGAGGGCGATCATTCGCGGAAGCAGAATCTCGTGAATTACGGGTTTCGTTTGCCGTCGGCGTTGGATAACCGTCCCTTGAAGTTTCCGGAGTTCGAGCAGTGCATGCATCAAGTCGTGTACGTATCCGCCACGCCTGGTCCGTATGAACTGAGGCATGCGGGCGGGGCCGTGGTCGAGCAGATTATTCGTCCAACCGGATTGATTGATCCGGTGATGGAAGTCAGGCCGGCAAAGGGTCAAGTGGAAGACCTTCTTCATGAAATCCGCAACACGATCGCGAAGGGGTATCGTGTCCTCGTGACAACGCTCACGAAACGGATGGCGGAAGACTTGACGGAGTATTACCACGATGTGGGCTTAAAGGTGCGCTACCTGCATTCAGATATCAAAACACTCGAGCGTGCCGAGATTATTCGAGATCTTCGACGTGGAGTCTTTGATGTCCTGGTGGGGATTAATCTGCTGCGCGAAGGACTTGATCTTCCCGAAGTCAGTCTGGTGGGGGTGCTCGATGCGGACAAGGAAGGGTTTCTTCGTGGGCAGCGCGCGCTCATTCAAACGGCCGGGCGCGCGGCGCGAAACAGTACGGGCAAGGTGATCTTGTACGGGGATGTGATCACCGAATCGATGCGTGTGGCGTTGGATGAGACAGGCCGGCGCCGACACATCCAACAGGCCTATAATGTGGCCCATGGCATTACTCCAGAAACCATCGTGAAGCGGATCCATGATTTGGCGTATGACATTGCCGAGGCAGACTACATGGAACTCAATGTCGCGGCTGAGGAAGAAGAAGTCTATAGGGTTGAAGGCGGGGTGGACAAAGCCATTCAAAGTTTAGAGAAGGAGATGAAGGCGGCGGCCAAAGCTCTGGAATTTGAAAAGGCGGCTAAATTGCGCGATGCGATCAAACGTCTGCGGCAAAAAGAACTGCAGATAGGGGGATAGAGAGAGAACCTGACGGTTATCTCACAATAGAGCCTGACTGGTGGAGAAATCCTTTCGTTGAACCGTGGCGAACGTTTCTAGAATGTTGGAGTCACAAATTTTTATAGAGGTAGAATCCAAGGATTGCGCCGACGAAGGTAAAGAAATTCATTTTGAGAAGAAATCCGAACGTCACTTTGATTAAGACCAAGTCCAGGGTGACGGGCGGGTCGAGACCCGGAGCCAACGATCTGGCAAAGATATTTTGAATCGTTCCTGGTGGCGTGACGACCCGAAAAATCTCACCTAAGACTCCCCCAAACAGTCCGCCAATAAGGACGAACATGAGGAGCGTCCAGCCTGTTTTTCTCATTTACGCATATTCCTCATGATGAGGCGATGCATAGAACCTGCATCTCGCAAAAGAAGAATCGATGGAGAAGGGGAAGCCGATAGCGTGTTTCAAAAACGTCCAATCAAAAAGAGTCCGTCCGACTTAAGCGATGGGCGAAACCCAAGCAATCGCGCATCAAGTGAAGCGGCAATTACTGCCTAAGGTAAACTGCTCACACAGTACTAGAAGGTCTAGGACCTGTCAAGCATGTATGAAGGGTCGTTCTTGGCTGATCTGGCCAGACAGGGACTATGGCTTGCGATGAGCGGGAGGCGTGGGCGCGTGCACGGAAAATCGCATGGTTCCCATTTTATTGAGCATCGTGGCTTCAAATCCTACAAAGATTTCTACGCGATAGGAACCAGGTAGCCATTGCTTATTCGGCGGGTCGAATTGGAGATATCCGCTGTCATCTTCTGTCGCTAAATGCATGGTGTCTTCATCGAGCAATGTGAGAGGGTCAAGAGTGTCGACCTGTTCCGGGTAAAGCCGACCGAAGACTTGGTATACGCCATAGTGTTGATGCACGCGAAACACCAGAAAGATGGGTTTGTCATCTGGAGGAAAGACCGTGTTTGGACTGACGGGAACGACGAAGTGGCCTCGCCGAATACCTTCATCGGCCTCATAGCTTTTGGCAAAGTCTAGATGAAAAAAGAGGCCTTCTGGTGGTTGATCGAGGTCATTCTTGGAGCTGTCATCCAAGGAAGATGGGTGGTCTGTCGACGAGTTTGGGATTGAGGAAGGGATTTCTGGCAATGAATCGAATTCTGAAAAACCATGCTGAGTCTCGTGAGGTTGAAACACCGGTGGAGGGGGAGATTCGACAGCTTCCTTGCTCAATGCACTAGAAAGAGTCAGCAAGAGACAGCTGATCGTAAGCCAGAAGATTGTGAGATGTTGCGTGGGAAAAGTATTGTTCTTAGCGGCTATAGACATTCGCATGATGCATCAGTTGTACTGCGTTTTAGCTTGTGCCATAGACATGCGTGGAACGTAGGTGGATCAACTGTGATCTGTCAAGAATGCCTGACATTGTCTTGCAGGCTGATAAATGGCCTGCTACAATGTCAAGCTTTATTTAATAAATTCAATAGCTTGCGAATATATTTGGAGTGTAATTATTATGTCAGCGCAATCTTCGTTGGATCCGGATGCCCTTCCCCAAATTATCGGAGATTTTCGACCGGTCGATCAATGGCAAATCCATATTAATGATGTGTTCTACGGACTTCGGGGCAACAGGCTTCGGGAGTTTTATCAAACATTCGCATCCGCGGATTATCGTTTAGCCTATGCCTTGGCGGGAGATTACTACCGACGTCTCGGTCAACGGGACCAACGGCATGATTCCGGAGGAGACAACGCTCAACAAGATGCTGAATCGGCATTGATCGTGATGGAGTGGGGATGTGGAAATGGAAATTTAGCCGCGTGTTTTTTGGATCGTTTCAAAGAATTAGATGTTTCGGGCCGGTATTATCCACGCCTGCAGTATCAGTTAATCGATAAGAACGCCGTGGTGCTCGAAGAAGCCCGGAACAACCCTGCCTTTGCGCGGCATCAAGCGAAGGTGACATTCACGAATGGGCGTGTCGAAGACCTTCAGGAATTTCAGGATGGAACGGTTGATCGAATCATTTGTAATGAACTGTGGAGCGAACTTCCAACAAAATTGATTTTGCGGAAAGCCAGCGAGTTGCGTGAAGAACAGATTCGTCCCAATGTGAGCGAATCAAAACTTGCAGAAATTCAAGACTGGTCCGGGTTCGTTCAGGCATTTGACCAGAAAGACATTCAAGTGCTGCGGGAATTTCCGAGCTTTTTGGAAGATCTGGTTTGGGAACGCGAATACCACGAGGTGGAAGCCAAGTCGTTATCATTTCGTCGGACCATCAGTGAGTTCATGAAGCATATCGATGAGGAAGTCTTGGTTCCTATCAATACGGGTGCGTCGGCTTCGATCAAGGAGGCGATGCGCCTGTTATCGCCTGACGCCATCGGAATGAGCGCCTTTGATGCCGGCACGGCTGACAGCCAAGTCCTGAATGATCCGGATAAGCCGTGCTATTCCGTGCACGGCGGGCAATTCAGTTTCATGGTTAATTTTGCCTTGCTTGAAGACATCGGCCGTCATCTTGGAGCCAAGAATCTCGTCATCGAAGCCCAACGGGAATTCGTGGGAAACGGGTTGGGCGAGAATGTGTTAACGCTCATGGATCTCTTGGCTGCCCATCCTCGTCTTCCTGAGTCGGACTCTTGGGAATTCGACGCGCTCGTTGTTCGCACGCTTGAAGTCATCAATTCCGGGTACGCGAGTCCTTACCGGCAAACAATCGATTTTCCGATACGCGAATCTACTCCAGCTGACGAACGTGCCAAACTTTCCGCGATACTTGGTGGATTGAACCCGAATGGTCTGCCTGACACGATCGCCTACATCACGGAATCAGAAATACGGAAGGTGCAATCAAGCCTTGAAGAATTAGGCTATGATGGAGAGGGGATCCGTATGATCCTTCAGATGCCACCGAATTTAGTGGACTATACGCACTTTTTCCTCTCTTCCTCTTAAGCTGCATTAGTGTAAATTCCTATAGATTTTTCCGCCTTGCTCACGTATACTAGCCGCACCCAAATAGAAGGATGTCAAGGGATATAAATCTACTGGTGCAACGAAAGGTTTGTTTATGATCGGGTCTTTTGGCTGGATGGAATTACTCCTGATTTTGATTATCGTGCTGATTATCTTTGGCGCAGGAAAGATTCCACAGCTTGGAGAAGGGTTGGGAAAAGCGATCAAAGGCTTCAAAAAGTCAGTCCATGAGGCTGATGCGCTGGATGTGACTCCCAATCCTGATCAGCCAATGGCCAGCCAAGAAATCCCGCAGCAGCCAGAACAGGTTCAAGCGCAACAAACGGCTCAGGTGAATACGCCGCCGCCACCTCAACATGAGACCGTTCAATCTCCCCAACCAGAACAAGCTAGACAAGGATAATATTCGTGAGGCGAAAGGCGTGAAGCCTGAGAAGAATAGACTCACCCATGTATTTTCGTCTTCCATCTCACGTTTAACGAAAATTTACGATGTTTGGTCTCGGAGCCATGGAGATATTGATCATTCTCGTGATCGCCTTTCTCCTGTTTGGCCCTAAAGAATTACCAGAGATCGGCAAGCAAGTCGGCAAGGCAGTCAAGGGCTTCAAGGAAACCACGGAAGACCTCCGACAGTCGGTAGAGCCAGAGATCAATATGATTCAGCAAGAATTCAAAGCTGTTGAGCAGGACTTGGAAGCATCCGTAAAGGAAGCGGAAGAACATATCAAAGGGGCGACAGACTCTGTCAATGAACCGCAAGGAGGTGACAGACTCGTTTAGCAGTTGGAAGAGGGGAGATCCACGGGTTCCTTGGCCTCATTTGACTTTTTAATTGCAACCTACGTTCTTCAAGTGATCTCCACTTCAAAGCTAAATCACCTGGAAATACAGAGGAATTCGATGGTTTAGCTACCTCCTTCTGTTGTGTTTTTGCAACGAAACGTCTCATTCTTGAAATACTCTCAAGAGTCATCACAAACTCGAGAGAGTATAATTTTGTGAGCAATATCAGTAGGTTAAACGATTTTTTTGAAAGTGGTATGGTTTTAGCAAAATCGTGAACGTTGGTTTCGTGGTGTTTGTGGCGACGAAGAATCAATTGATCAGATGCACTATTAAATATAGTGCTAGTCAGAAAATTGGATTAAGGGAGGAAAGAAAGACGCGAGTAATGCTTTGTTCTCATTAAGGTGATGGGTCCTTAGTGAGAACAACTGTTTGTCACTGTCCCCTGAAGTAAGATGAGGGGCTCAATTAACAGGAGGAGTGCAATGAGAGATTTTCATCGTTTTTCGAAGTGGTTCACGGCTGCATGTCTGATCGTGACGATGTCCGCTGTGCCAGTCTTTGCACAAAAGACGACGCCGGCGACAGACCAGAACACGAATGTTCCTGCAGTTCCTCGCGCCATTCCAGATTTACTTCCGTATCAGAATTTTGATCCACCACAAAGTAAGGCCTTTGACTTCAAGAATCTCACGATTTCTGGAGACATGCGGGTTCGTCCGGAATTCAGAACCAATGCGGGTTTCGGTACAAATGCGGTCGGAGCAGCACAAAAGAACAATCAATATTTCACGCAACAACTCATTCGATTGGGATTCAATTACGATGTTTCTCCGGACGTTGTCTTCTTCGTCCAGGCCCAGGTTTCCAACAACTTTGGGACTGGTAACCCAAATAGTTCAGGCAATAATCTGTTTTTGCGCCAAGGGTATATGTTGATCAGAAACTTCTTAACGAAGAACCTGACACTCAAAGCGGGACGTCAGCTCGTCGTATGGGGAAATCACCGGATCTTCGGGCACTTTGATTGGAACAACGTCGGTTTCACCTTCGACGGGGTCACGCTTCGTTATAACCACGGCGTCGTTCCTGTAGAATTGGGGTGGTTGCAGGTTGGAGAAGGCAATTGTACCCAAAACGCTGGAGCTTGCGGTTTAAACCCGAACGGTGGTAACGCATATGGTGGTGATGCCAACATCCTCTTTGTTCGTTTGCCAATGAATATTGCCGGTACCGCGATTGAACCGGCCTGGATTTACGAAGATGGCGGGATTGGTGCCGGTCCCGGCGGGAATGGCGCGAATCTCCAGCCGTTAGGCGGTGGACAACAGTCGAATCAAGAACGGCACACACTCGGTGCTCGTATTGCTACAAAGCAAGGTATCGTTGATGCCACAGTTGAAGGGTATTATCAGGTTGGAAAAGTCGGTGCGGTCGGTGGTGCTACCAATAGAGATATCAGAGCCTACGCCGTTCATGCGGATGCGGGTGTCACCTTGCCGGTTCCGATGCAACCACGAATCGGCGCCGAATTCAACTATGGTTCTGGTGATGATGATCCTACGGATGGAAAGCAAGAAACATTCAGTCAGCTCTTCCCCACAAACCACATTCACTTTGGTTACATGGACTTGATGTCTTGGCAGAACATGATGACGTTCGGTGGTAATTTGCAATTACGGCCCACCAAGAACAGCCACTTTGAAATCGCTGGACATTACATGCGGTTAGCGAATGAAGACGATAACTGGTATGGAGCGAATCAAAGTATCTTCAAGCAAACTCCTGCCGGTAACAATGAAAAGTCATTGGGTGGCGAAATCGATGTCGTCTATACCCTGTTTTTCCAAGATAATAAGGTGGGATGGCAATTGGGTTATGGTCACTTCTTCACCGGTGACTACAACAAAAAGAATGGGTTTGGAACGGCTGATCAGAACTGGGGCTACACCCAACTCTGGATCAACTTCTAAACGTTCATTACTGACATAGGGGACAACAACCTCCCCGTTATCCTGACGAATGAATCCCCGCCGGGCCCCAGTACCCGGCGGGGATTTGTCTTTATCCTAATTAAAAGATTATAGCGAATCCAGATACGCTCGAATCGGCAAAGATGACAAACTCCGCACGTTACGACGATGAATCATGCGGAAGGTGACACCCGCTTGGATACTCTGACAAACATTGATGTTTCTATCACGTCTTGAAGAGCAAAGTCGTACACCGGAGCGCTGTATCGTTTCGGAGTCACTGAAACGGTTATAAGGCACATCTGAAGATTTTCACCAGTCCTTATCTTCTGTGTTACCTCCAAACAGCGAATCCGACTCAGGCGTATCAGCGGCCTGTGCGAGTTTCTTAGGAGGTTGTAGCTTTTCACGTTTTTCTTCAAAGTACGAAGCCAAAATATGGGTTCCTGCCTTCGGATCTTTAAATGCCCACGTGTTATCTTTGACGCCCTCAAGAATTAGACCATAGACAGCGAGTTCAATGGCTTCCCGCACAGCCATCTGTGGGGCCTCATTGCTGGCAAGGCCTACTTCAATCTCCAATAATCGCAAGGGGTCGACAAAACGGAAGAGTCCACCTTCCAGTTTGGCGGAAAGGATGGTTTTACGGGTTTGGAGCGTATTAAGAATGGTGCCCCGCTTGACTGAAACGGCTCGGAGGTCTACCGTTACCGTGTCCCGACGAAACTCCGTAAAGCCACCAGCGCCAAAGTACCGAGCTCCCATACCGCCACTCAAGAGATTCGATTCATATGCGACAATACCGCCATCAAGGAGAATCGGTGCGTAAAGGAGCGGTGGAAGAGGTGGGAGTTGTTGGTCTCCGTTTGTATACTGCTTGCGTGTTTGGCGAATGATTTTTCGCTCGTTGAGCAGATTGGATAGTCCTTCTCGTTCCAGGACCGTAAACCACTTTCCGTTTCCGGCATCCATTAGAGCCTTGATCAATAATGATGTCGCGCCTTGTGTCACCGCTGTCGAGTATTGCAAGACGGTGTCACTGGATTTGTATTGTCCGGATTGGTCACGAAATTTATACACCACGACGACGATGGGTTCTGTGGGAGGTGGAAGGGAAACGAGTTGCTGAAAGACTTGTGATTCATAGCCCACCTCCGCTTTTCCACTGGATAGTGGTTGAATGAACGTCGAGCAGCCATGTGAGACAAGACTCACAACTGAGAGAAGAAGCAATAGGATTCCTGGGTGACGATAGCGTCTCATAAGAACAGTTCTCCTTTATCCTTAAAAGAACGGGACTTGAATCTGCGTGGTATCGCCCGTAAGCGTATCGACGATTCCAATCGTGACTCCATCCACGTCTTCTGAAATTTCGACTTCAAAATTTCCGGTGTTAAATGTTCCGGCTTGCAAATCACTTTCTTCCCCGAACACTTCTGCGACCACTTCACGCGAAAGCCGGTTGAGAATGGCTCGGTCCAGCCGTGATTGAAAATCTCCTAAGACCGTCGTGTCACTTGTTTCAGCTTCTTCGAAGCTATTTTGCAGGACGGCTGAATTGAGCAACGGTTGAGCATTAAAGGGATTCCCGCCGAAGTTCGGGTTGATAAATTGATGACGGAGTTCCGAGGCAAGCAACGGTGATGCTGCTGAAGTGACGGTGAACACGAATAAGAGCATTATTAAGTGGAGAGTTGTTCTAAGCATTGTTCTTATCTCCTGGTTTGACCCTTGTTGTCTATTTGGCCCATTCAACGTATACGAAACGTTCGATCATGTATCAGTACATATCTAACTGTTGTTGAACACGTTCCTGATTGGTCAAGGTCTGTCGAAGATTGGTGATGGCTGTGCTGACGGCTTCCTCGAGGTCTCCCAGACGAGGGGGCAAAAGGCGTCGAAAGACAATCGTTTCTCCAATGGTCACTGATACGATACTGCCAAACCGAGGATCGGCTAACTCTCCAATGACAATATTTTGAGTGGTTGACGATAGACCGGACCATTTTTTGGTAAAGGCTTCATAAAAGTGTCGTCCGACGACTGTACGCGTTTCATCCACCACCAACCCTGAAATCCCCAGAAACCTTTCCTCGGACTCCTCATCCAAGGCTAGAACAGATTCAAGAGACAGAGGCAAAAGCAGACAAACGACACCACAAACCATGAGCAGTGAACATCGGGCAAAGAAGAGAGACTTGAGCCGATGAGGGTTCCCAGGAAACACCGTCATTGAAGATTACTTCCTTTGTCTTGTGCCACGTTGGATGGTTGTCGCGCGATTGCCGGAGCCTTGTTGCCGAATTCGGTTTGAGTTCTTATTACCCTCCTGAACAGACGTCGCGACATTCTGTTCTCCCTTCTGAGCAATGTCGGCATCGTTGCGATCTCCTTCCTGTTTGAGCCATACGTCCAGACCGTTTCCGGTCTGTTTGATCCTTTTTCGATTCTCGGAACCCTGTTGAATGATAATTTGACGATTGGAATTCATGTCGTGAACTTTCGGTGTTGTACTGAAGGATGGATGATGACTTTCCGCGAATCCGGGGCCAATCCATATCAAAGACCCCAGGAGGAGCGCCCACCACGTGTGGTCGGCGCTCCATGTTCGGTTTGTATGACGATGAAACATCTCTAGCCCCTGGGCCTTCTGGAGTCTTACGGGTTGTATTGGACGACGTTGCCGTTGCCGGATTGCATGACGGTTACCACATCATATTCATGTCCGACCATGTTGACAAAGGCCAAGTTGCCGTCGCCTGATTGATCGACGTTCGCCACGTTATCCATACCCTGGCTTTGATCGATGAAGGCGTCATTTCCATTGCCGCTCTGATGAATGCTGGCCAGGTTATGTTCAGCCCCATCTATTTGCAAGATGGTCGCTTGAACATTGTTATTCCCCGATTGATCAATATCGGCGACATTCTCCTGGCTGGCCTCTTGATCAATTTCTGCCGTGTTGCCGTCACCAGCCTGATTAATGCTGGCCTGATTAAGTTCTGAGTTAAATCCCTGATATACCTCTGCGGTATTTCCATCCCCGCCTTGATCGACTTCGGCATAGTTCAGTTCTGAATTATCATCTTGAAAAACTAGTGCGTAGTTTCCGTCTCCACCTTGAGTAATCCAGGCTTCGTTTTGCACTGACCCGTCTTCTTGATGTACTTCTGCTTGATTATTGTCTCCGCCTTGCTCAATCGTTGCGAGATTGCTTTCAGAATCGAACCACTGATGAATCAGCGCGAAGTTCCCATCCCCGCCTTGATTGACCGTGGCCTCGTTTTGAGTGGAATTATTCGTCTGTAAAATGGAGGCTAGAAAATTCCCATTACCGTCCTGCGTAATTCTTGCTACGTTCTCTTCTGATGAGTTCTCCTGAATAATCTCGGCAGCGTTTTGATCGCCTACTTGAGTGATATACGCTTGCAAGCGGATGCCGTCTGGGTCAGGTGCTTGGACAATCGTGGCCACGTTGTCGTCTCCGCTCTGATTCATGTCGGCCTGATTGTTCGGCACTGATGCCCAGGCATTTGAGGTCAGTAACGCAAAGAAAATTGCGGTGCCAAGTCCGGTAAACGGTCTGTACCTGTTTAGTCTGTTTGACATAAGACCCTCCTTGATAAATTGGATGAATGTGTGAACTCACATGGGAATGTAATTTCTCGCCCTGCGCGCCGGGACGAGCCGCACCCTTTCCCTGGAGTGCTAAGGGCTGACCGCGATCGTGCCGGTCATATCTTGCGTGATGGTAATCGCAAGTCCCTGTCCGTCTTGTGTAATGGCGTATTCCAGCCCATCGCCGATTTGTGTATGTGTGATGGCGTTATCTTGACCGTACTGTCGGGCTTCGGCCGTATTGCCATTCCCGATTTGTGTTTGAGAGATGGTATTCCCCGTGCCATATTGTGTGGCGGAGGCCAGGTTTCCTGTTCCATCTTGGACCTGGCTGATTGCATTCTCGTCTCCTACTTGAGTGGCGATAAGCCTGTTGATCTCTCCCTGCTGGTATTGCGCGATCGTGTTGAAAATCCCATCTTGCGTAACGGATGAAGACTGGGCTGTTCCAGACTGATCGAGTGTGACGAGACTCGATTCGGATAAGGGGCCTTGATGGATGTCGGCTTCGTGGAATTCGCCATCTTGACTCAGCAAGATCTGATTGTCGTCTCCCTGTTGCGAAAGCGTGGCGTCATGTCCCTGTCCTATTTGCGTGATGTGCGTGATGTGATTCGCTCCTTCCTGCTGAGATGAAACGATGTGATTATCGCCAACCTGTTCGATGCTGATGTCATGGTCGAGGCCCTGTTGTGCAAGAGACGCCTGAAGTTGGTTGCCCTCGTGAATGATCGTCCCTCTTTGATTGTCACCTGATTGGGTGATCAGAGCCGTATTGTCTGCACTCAATGCTCCGGCGTTTGGTAGAAGAGAACACGTCAAACACAAGGGCAACACGATTTTCTCGATATGATTCGATAGCGTGCACGAAAAAGAGGTAAGCATATTTTTACTGGATACCGTTCGATAACGACCGTCTGTCTCAATTCGTTGATGGCATGCACGTTGTCTGAATAATGAATGATATGTCATAAATGAACTCCTCTCTGAATGAATGTGCATAGGATATATTTCGATAAAGCAGAATTAATGCCAAGGCTCACACCGCAGAAGTGAAAATAGAAAAACTCCCGAGAAACTTCGTGTCTTTTCGTTCTGAAATGATTTAAATGGATAAGCCACCACGATGAAAATGTAGGCCTACCCACCTGAAATTCATACATGTTGTATCGATTTGGATAACGGACTCGAGATCTTCTTTTTGGAGGATATCTCTCAGGCCATGCTGTTCACGCTCCAGAAATCTGAAAGGTTGAAACATGAAAAGCTTTTGAAATGGGTTCTGGCGAGTTGAACGAAAACTGAGCTGGATACAGTTTCAGATCCCGTATGGTCACATCAGCAGAGTGGCGGGTCTTTTCCGGTAATAAGTTGGGAAATTGCCGGACGCAACTTGTCGGTGATGAGAAACAGGGTACGTCTTATTGAGTTAACAGGATGTCGAAGTCTTGGAGCTGATAGGTATCAGGGGGGAGGATTTCGGCTATGCCCTTGATATGGTCGAGCAGTTCGCGAAGCGTGACGGCTCCATCATGATCCTCATCGGCAGATCCACTCAGTCCTGCGAGTAAGAGTTCCGAATTGGGCGTGTCTATTTCGACCAGGCGTCGAACTTGGACGAGATGCGGATTATCAGATTCTCCGTTTGCCGAAAGAAGATCACCACTCCAATTGGGTGATGGAGAGCTGTCGATGCCGACAGTCAGATCTGGTTGTCCCAAGTACTGAATTTTAGGGATATTTAAAAACAGACATGTCAGTTTGACATTGAGTTTTTGAAGAACTCGATGGAGGCTCCGAAGAGAGATCAGGCGTTTTTTGGAACCAGATACCGATCCTTCGTAAGGAGTGAGATAAACTTCTCCTGATTCCGGATCAATAAGCCCATGGCCTCCGAAATACACGAAGAGCGTCGCCTCTGGTGTGAGATGATTTTTGGCTAACGTGAACAGCGCTTCTTCGATGTCTAAACGCGTTGCATGCTTTCCTCGCAAGAGTCGTACGTGATCGCGAGTGAAAGTGTTTGTCGAATACAGGGTAGAAAGGAGCGTTCTGATTTGTGCATCAGGAAATTGATAGGCTTCGGACCAAGGATCTCGATATTCGTCCAGTGCGATTACGAGGGCAAAGAAAGGCGTATCTGTAGAAGCTGGTTGTTTCCCCTCTTGAGGTAATGGTTGGGGTTTTGGAGCCGTTAATGGAGATTGTGGGGAGGGCAGCATATGGGGTTGAATCGCGGCAAGAACCTTGTGCGCGCCAGGAGGAATGCCCTGCGATAACGAAATGGAGATGATGAGTTCGCCTTTTTCCGTGTCCACCGTTTCCGGCATGCGTCCGTGCACTTCAGTGGTTTTTGTCTCGCCTGGCTGAAGAGGACCGATTGCTATTGGTAGCGTGGTCACGAACGAGAAGGCATCGACGATGGTCTGGCTTCCGCGTAATTCGACGTAAGCCGAAGGAAGGATGATCGAACTGGTATTCGTCGTCTCCACCTGAAGAATCAAGCCCTCTCCTCCCTCCAGGATGAGGTTGTCATTGGCGTCCTGGAGTCTCGTTCGAAATGTCAATGACGGTTTTTGAACGGGGATCGACTGCGTGGACAGCGGAGTTGCGAACTCGTTATTTCCCGCGGGCGTGGGCGCAGCCTGGCCGTAGAGACGTGGGATAACACTGATCATATCCATGGCCAATGCTTCGGCAGCATTTTCCATCGCGGAATCAAATTGTCCTGTGACGCATGATTGGGACTGTCCACTCAATGTGGGAGTCCACATGGAAATGGTTTCGGCATAGGACAGAGGGGTTTGAGCCAGGGGGTTGCCCTGCGAGTCTTCGTACACCGCTTGGAGTTGGAGTTCCACATTGGCACGAAACCGGTCTTCGTCTCCAGAACGTCCGACCGGCTCTAAGCTTGCCTGGATGAATTTCAGATCGATCGTGAGCGTGCCTGAGGTGTTGACTGGCGCTTCCGTCGTCTCTGAAGGCAGTGTGGTGACCGATGCAAATCGTTCTTGTCCGACTTCAAGAAAAGTTTGAGCGACGATTTCTCCGGTTTTGATCGTATACGGAAGCCCACAGGCGTTGACCTCCTGTGTGTGTTGAGAAAGCGTCGGGTCAAAGCGATAGATAACGGAAACGGGGACCTTCTTCTCGGGTTTCTCATCGAACGACAGGCGGGGAATAGAAATCTTATCACAGGCCGCGAGGGAGGCGAGTAACAGCAGAGGAATAAGTATGCGCAGCCGTCTGTTCAGAAGTTTCGACATATTCCTAACCTACCCGATGATTGGGGGAGATGCAACCGGCTCAATGGCGCATCAGATTGACCTTGACGGCCTTGTAAGAACGAGTGACAATGTACGCAAGTTCCTCGGCATTTTTCAATCTACTGATGCGTAAGGAGGTGAACGATGCAAGGCATACTACGGTTTCTGACTCTTGGCGTCGTGCTTCTGGCTCTCAGCGGGTGTTCGCTGCAAACTGTTCCCGAACGGCTTCCGCTGTATGTTGGGGCGGAAAACAAAGCTCTTATCAATTCGATACCAGAAGAAGGGATCTCCGGGCAAGAGAAGATCGGTCTGGTGGTGATTAACGATACGACCGCTCCGTCAGCCGCTCCGGCTTTCACGCCGGAGAGCCTGGAAAGATTGACGCACCGTTTACGGGCAGAGCTGAACGAACAGTTGCCTATTACGATCGAGAAGGTCATACGCTCGTCCGAGTTACGCCCTGGGCAGTCTTCCCGCCAGTTTGTGCAGCTGGCCGAGGCTGAAAACGTGGATTTTTTCTTGCTCGGCCTCGTGTCGAGCGTCGAAAACGAAGTGCCGACTCAATTGTCTTTCCAAGGGGGGCAGGCCGGGCTCGGTGGAGGACTGGGCAGACTCCTTGGATTTCGTGTCGAAAACTATGCACTCGTTGAATTAGCTTTAATAAATGGTAAAACCGGGAATCCGGTCGTTCATGCCAATGGATCGGCTTGGTCTGTGCTGGAACGTCTGAACGTGCCCATCGAATCGAACGTTTACCCGGTCGTACGTCGTGACCTTACCCAGCCTCCGATTTATCCTTCTGATGAGACAGCTTATGAAACGCTTCGTGTGGTTTCCGCTGATGATGCCATGAAACAGGCGTTGATGCATCTACGAAAAGCTTGGAGGCAACCATCTTCATCATGAATCTTCAATGCAGACTACCAAGGGTAAGTGCTGGCGTTTTCCTGTTTGTTCTGGGGTTGAGCGGATGTGTGACAAGTCCAGTCCCGCGTCTGTCGGCTGTACTCGAACTGCCAGCCGCAGTGCCTACAAATGCTTCCCGGCAGCCTGATCACTGGGCAAAGATTCAGACTCTAGGGGTGGCGACATTGTCCGACGCGACAGGACCTCATGCGGCTCCTGTCATTTCCCCCGCATTTCTGTCGCGTCTCACCCAACGGGCCAAAGTCAATCTCGAAGAGCAGTGTTCTGTGCCGAATGTGCGGATCATGTCTGTCTCGGGAACGGAACCTCACACCGGGTCAACGCTTATTCAGCAAGCCAAACATTCCGGACTTGAGTTCTTCCTCCTTGTCCTGTTCTCCAGCACGGAAGTGAACCGCTCTGCGACGTTTGGTGAATCCCGTATGATGACTCAAATGCCTGGGACGACGACTGACAATCATGCATTGGTAGAGCTTGCGTTAGTTGATGTGGCGCAAGGCATGATCGTACAAGAGGCCTCTGCGGTGGCGAGGGAAAGCATGGATCGCTTACAGGTTCCTCTTGGCGAGAAGCAGCCCACGCTTGATGAGGCCTTGGATATTCTTCGAGCGAATGCCGGGCAGCAGGCTCTTGATAAAGCCTTGTCCACACTGACCGACGGTTGTCGATCCGCATGAGGGCATTTGGCGATATCCAGGGACGTTACCTGGGAGTGTTGAATGATGAGGTTAGCAAGGCCCATATTCTGCCAGAAATGATGTTGCACCTCAGCCGCTTCAGGGCGGTTCAAAAAAGTCTGTTCAGCAAGGCCACAGGCATTTTGACGCGCGGAGCGTACTGGCATTACGTGAGCACGGCAAAATGCCGAGAACGCTGCTGGCGGATTTTTTCAACAGCCCCTACCGGTAATTTTCGAACGTGAGGTCAATACCAAAGTCTTCTTGTTTTAAAAAGGTGATGACCGTCTGGAGATCATCCTTACTTTTACTCTGTACGCGTATCTGGTCTCCTTGAATTTGCGCCTGAGCCTTGATCTTTTTTTCCTTGATCGCTTTGGTGATGGCTTTCGCCTTATCGTCCGGTATGCCGCTTTGAATTCCGATTTTTTGACGGACCGTGCTGCCCAGGGCGTCTTCCACTTTCCCAAAATTCAGCCCTTTTAAGGAAATGTGACGTTTGATACATTTGCCTTTCAGGATGTCCACCACCGCGTTGAGCTTGTACTCGTCGTCTGACACAATCTCAAGCTCTCGTTCCTTTTCCTTCAGCGTGAGCTCAGTTTTCGACCCCTTAAAATCAAATCGCTGACTGATTTCTTTGGTTGTTTGGTCGACCGCATTCTTCATTTCTTGCATGTCGATTTTTGAGACGACATCGAACGAATATTGACTAGCCATAGAGCTCCTTTCTCGTTGGATGATGGGATGATGGCAAAAAGTGATTCGGATCGTTTCCTTGAAATGTCGTGTGAGCTTTGGACTCCTGATGTAGGACAAGTTTGTAGCTGCAGACTCTCAGGATTCCGCGAGCGGTGAATCAGACTGATGAGGCCGTGTCCTGAATGGTTCAACAGCAGGGGCCTGCGGGCAGTTGAATACCTTCTCCTTCAATCACTTCGCTACTGGTGTACGGCCGTTTCATGATGAGATACCCATACCATTTCATGAAGCTGTCAATGAGCACGACCACGGCTAAAATCGCCACAACTCCGACCAAGACCGTATTGATCCACATCGTCAGGGCCTGTTCGCTTCCCCCGGTTAAGGCTCGATGTAAGAAAAGGTGAAACAATTCGTAACAACCGGCCAGCGTAATCATGCCAACAACCATCATCGGGACGAAGGTCACCCAAAGGTATTGCGCTTTGTTCATCTTGATCAAAATCGTCGTGGCGATACATAAGGCCAGCATGCCCAGCAACTGATTCGCCGCGCCAAACATGGGCCAGATTGTAGCGATTGATCCTGTTCCAATGAGGTATCCCCATGCACTCACGACCAACGCACTACATCCGATGACTCCCGGCCACCAATTGATGTGTTTGAGCGGTTCGTAGGCGTGGCTTCCGAGTTCCTGGACGAGATACCTGGCCACCCGGGTGCCCGCATCGATCGTCGTCAGGATAAACAGCGCTTCGAATAAAAGCGCAAACTGATACCAATAGGCCATGAGCCCAGACATCCCCGGGAGCGCCGAGAATATGGACGCCATCCCCACGGCGAGGGAAACCGCTCCGCCCGGCCTTCCCGATACATCAACCTCGACCATGTGAGACAGTTCATGTATCTGCGATACCGGGAATCCCATGGAGGACAGCACATCGAACGGGAGCCTTGTATTAATGGCAAAGTAGTCTCCAGGAACGAGTAGACAGGCCGCTACCAGTGCGATCACGCCAACAAAACTTTCTAGCAGCATGGCGCCATAGCCGACCATCGCTTGTGATTCTTGTCCGATGAGTTTGGGTGTGGTACCTGATGAAACCAGAGAGTGAAACCCTGAAATAGCGCCGCAGGCGATCGTGATGAATAGAAACGGGAATAAGGCGCCGGGGATAATTGGGCCTTGGCCATGGATAAATTCAGTGGTGCGCGGCATTTCGATCACCGGGGCTAATACGATGACGCCAATGCCCAGTAACAGCACGACTCCGAGTTTCATAAACGTGGAAAGATAGTCCCTGGGCACGAGCAGCATCCAGACGGGAAGCACGGACGCGAAAAAACCATAGATCGCCAATCCCCAGACCAGGGTTCTCCGGTCAAGCAGAAACCATTCCGCCCACTCCGATTGCGCCACGGTTCTTCCCGCAATAATGGCGATAGTCAGAAGCGAGACTCCGAGCAGGGACATCTCGCCGATTCGGCCAGGGCGAAGTTTCTGGAGATAAATTCCCATCAGAAAGGCGATGGGAATGGTCATGGCGATCGTAAAGACTCCCCATGCGTTTTGATGAAGGGCATTCACCACGGCAAGTCCCAAGCCTGCCAGGGCCACGATGACGATGAACAAGACGGCAATAGCTGTGGCCAATCCGGTCACAGGGCCGATCTCGGCATGGGCAATCTCGGGCAGTGACCGGCCATTCCGTCGCATGGATGCGACGAGGATGACGAAGTCTTGAACCGCGCCAGCCAGGACCGCACCGATCACAATCCAAAGAAAGCCAGGCACATAGCCAAATTGCGCCGCCAAGATGGGGCCCAGCAGCGGACCAGCGCCGGCGATCGCCGCAAAATGGTGTCCGAAGAGAATGTATTTATTCGCGGGATAAAAGTTCGTTCCATCTTCCAAACGGTGGGCAGGCGTTCGTCTTCGATCGTCAAGATTCATCACTTTCCTGGCCAGGAATCTGCCGTAAAAACGGTAAGCCAAGACGTAGAAGCAGGAAGCCGCGACGATTAGCCAGAGTCCATTGACTTTTTCCGTTGGATTGATGATTCCGACCACGTGTCCGAAAGCCACAGCACAGAGTATCGCGAGTCCAATCCATCCTACGGTCTGCAGGGGTGTCATCGGAAGGTATCCTATCAATGGATTTCCGTGGAGTAAATCCTGTTATGCCCCGTGGATGGGCGACGAAAGGGAAAGGGGTTTTCTTTTAGTCGAAGGTAAAGGGTGGTTTGCCGGCCTTCCCTCTGAGGGCATTGATGGCCTGAAAAATCTTCGGGTGTTGAATCAACTTCTTTTCCAAACGTTGCTTTCCGGGAAAGTCAAGAAACAGAATGCCCAGCAGCATCGTCAAGAGCCCTTGACCAGGTAAGACCAACATGGCGATTCCAGCGAGAAGAAAAATAATCCCCACGATGTTTTTTAACGTCAGTCCCAACAGGCGCACGGCGGGAGGCTGGTTGGGAAACCAAGGTTTGTGGTGGTGGTTCTGAAAATAATCAGGAGGCAGGCGGACGAGAATGGCCGGGATGGCCAGTAGGGTTCCGACAAAGGCTACGACGGAAAATACGATGAGTCCGATCCAGACTTCAGAAGAAACCCATGATTCGATGAATTGGATAAATTGGTCGATCATGGATTTTATCGAGATAGAGAGATGACAAATTCGTTGGCTGTCTCTTGATACATGCAGGAGATTGTCTTCGGTCTTGCGAGCATTTTATAATCGTCTCCGTGTTCTTCTCGGCAGAGAAACCTCGAGAAATGAGTATATGCTATGCCTCAGTACTGGTTGTTGAAATCAGAACCCAAGACATTTTCCATCGACGATCTGGCAGCTTCTCCTGATCAAACAACCTGCTGGGAAGGTGTAAGAAATTACCAGGCCAGAAATTTTTTACATGCGATGAAGCAAGGAGATCAAGCCTTCTTCTACCACAGTAATGCCGAACCTCCGGGCATTGTTGGTACCGTAAAGATTGTCAATGAAGCCTACCCAGATTACCATGCCTTTGACGCGACGAATCAGTACTATGACTCAAAGAGCACTCAGGAATCGCCCCGATGGTTCATGGTAGATGTGAAGTTCGTCAAGAAATTCACGGTTGACCTGTCGCTCTCTCGACTTCGAACGGTACCAGGGTTACGAAACATGGAACTCCTTCGAAAAGGCTCCCGGCTGTCCGTCCAGCCAGTGCGTCCCCAGGAGTGGAAGTGTATCCTTCAACTTGCCCAGCATTCGTGACGACAAGAAGATGATGACGGCATGGTTATGCATTAAGGAATGGGTATTCCGCACATGCTATCGACCGGTTGGTTCTTCGGGAAGGACTTGTTTGAACGGATGCACTTCAACCTGGTGGAAAATTCCGTGGATCGTGTAGGGATCTTCCTGGGCGAAAGCTTCGGCCTCTTCTAGCGAATCGGCTTCGATTACGACAAGGCTCCCCGTGGCATCCGAAAAAGGTCCCGCAAGCACAAGGCGTCCCTGTTTGGCCAATGCCTCAAGTCTCTCAAGGTGGGCAGGCCGGTGTTCTGGTCTTTTTGTCGACCCATCAGGGCCGTCGTACCCGATTATCGCAAATTTCATGAGTGCGGTGGTGGTCGTCAGCTAGTTGATGAAGAGGAGCCTCAAACGAATATCGGTGGATGGCTGGGTATTGAATTATCCGTAAGCAGTGCTAAGATCTTCTTAGGAGCTACTGTTTTCAGGTAAAACCTGTCGACCGGCATAGCCGCTCGTCGTTTCATGCCACCAGGAAATTTTCTCTTCGCCGATTTTCCAGCAGAGGTACACGATTTTTCCGTCGAGCAAATAGGGAAAATCACAAAGTCCAATATCGACATCTTTCACGATCACACCCAATTCGTGAATGGTGTGCAGGCTTTCATTGATGTCCTTGAGTGCCTGAATGTACTGGGGACCGACAAGACTTCCGCCACCTAAGTGAGCGTGGGCACTAGCCTTTTGAATTTCCTCACGGGTCTCGACGAGAATGATTTTGCCTTCTTTTATGCGGCCCCATAATTGTTCAAGTTGGGGGATGAGGCTATTGGCTTCTTCGAGAGTAAATATTCTTTCGTTTTCCTGAGGGTCTTCTGGGTTATGCATGCGTAGTCACGACGCGGGAAGTTTTGGCATGAGCAAAGAAAGAATGTGTGTTCATGATTTATCATAACGCATTCGACGGCGCAATCATGGGTAAGATGTTTTTTTGGAAAAATCGTCAGACGACAATGGCACACCGTAAAAATTCAATTTGTAACTGGTTGTAACTGTGATGTTTTTATCCGGCGTATGAATTTCGCTTAAGTTCACGTCGGAATTTGCCGAAAAAGCCTATTGACATTGCAAGCATCTGTAAGATACAAAAAAATATACAGACCTTCCCAAGTCATTAAAAATCAATTCTGCCTGCGTGGCTCCCAGATCTACCAACGTTTATCTTATTATCTTAGATTAAAAAGCCGGCGCGTTGTCAGAATTCAATTTGTGGCCTCTCACTTTCTCTGAGTGTTTTCCACACGACCTAGGCTGAACAACAAGAATCATCGATATCCGTGATTTGCTTGCCGTCCGTTGTGTTGCCGCCACAAGGTTTTCAAACTTTTCACGGAGGTCAGGTGTCGGGTGGCGAGTTTTAGACTCTAGGGAAATTTTCGAAAGGTTAGATTAGGCATGAATGGAGAATATTATGCATCTTGCTGAACTCAAGCAGAAAACGATCGGTGAACTCAATGAGCTCGCCCGAGAACTCAAAATTGATGGGGCTCCTAATCTTCGCAAGCAAGAGCTCATCTTCTCCATTCTTCAAGGGCAGACAGAGAAAAATGGGGTGATTTTTGGCGAAGGTGTGCTTGAAACGTTATCGGATGGTTTTGGTTTTCTCAGGGCTCCGGATTCAAACTATTTACCAGGTCCCGACGATATCTACATCTCGCCCTCACAAATCCGACGTTTTAATCTCCGTACCGGGGATATTGTCTCGGGGCAAATCCGGCCCCCCAAAGAAGGCGAACGGTATTTTGCGCTGCTGAAGGTCGAAAAGATCAACTACGACGACCCTGAGGTGCAACGGGATAAAATTCTCTTTGATAATTTAACCCCGCTCTACCCGGAGGAACGTATTAACCTGGAATTTGATCCGGAAGAATATTGCACACGAGTCATGGAGCTCACGACTCCAATCGGCAAAGGACAGCGCGGTCTCATCGTGGCCGCTCCGAGGACCGGAAAGACGATGCTCTTGCAAGCCATGGCCAGGGCAATTCTCAGTAACCATTCCGAGATTACGTTAATTGTGTTGTTGATAGATGAACGTCCCGAAGAAGTGACGGATTGGCAGCGACAAGTCAAGTCTGCGGAAGTGATCAGTTCGACGTTTGATGAGCCGGCACAGCGTCATGCCCAAGTTGCCGAGATTGTCATGGAAAAAGCCAAACGACTCGTCGAACATAAACGGGATGTGGTGATTCTGCTGGATAGTATCACACGCCTCGCACGGGCCTACAACACGATCGCGCCACCAAGCGGCAAGGTCTTATCCGGTGGTCTGGATTCCAATGCCCTCCAAAGACCTAAACGGTTTTTTGGCGCTGCGCGAAATATCGAACATGGCGGGAGTTTGACGATTTTAGCTACATCGTTGGTGGATACAGGTAGCCGGATGGATGACGTCATTTTTGAAGAATTCAAGGGGACGGGCAACATGGAAGTCCATCTCGACCGTCGCCTGGCAGATAAACGGTTGTTCCCAGCTATCGACATTAATCAATCGGGGACTCGAAAAGAAGAGTTGCTGGTTGACCGAGATCGCCTCAATAAAATGTGGATTCTGCGGAAAGTGCTTAGTCCTCTTGGAACTATGGAGGCCATGGAATTTCTCATGGACAAGATTGGTGGAACGAAGAATAATCAAGAGTTTCTGCAGTCGATGAATCGATGAGACAGCGACTGGGGATCCTGCACCCTCTGGTTTTCCTTCAAGATTGGATCAAAGCCACGTTTCTTGCGTACTAGAATACTTTGACTCACATTGATATGTAGGAGTAGATCCCCACGGTTGGCGAGGGCGAGAAGAGTCATGCAGGACTGGAAATTCTCGTGTCGTGGTCTCGCCAATTGTCACTGATCCATGATAATTTATTAGACTAATGCTCATTGATTGAAGCTGGATAAAAAGACGGAAATAGCCGTACCCCAAAACGAAGCGGAGGATCCCATGAAAAAAAATATTCATCCCACGTATGAAATGGCTACGGTCAGTTGCGCTTGCGGTATGAAGTTTGAGACCAGGACAACTGTCGGAGATTTAAAAGTCGATATTTGCTCAAGCTGTCATCCTTTCTTCACGGGGACCCAGAAAATTGTTGATGCGGAGGGTCGTGTGGAGCGCTTTAAGAAAAAGTATGCGAAAACTCCCAAGGTCACTAAAGCTAAAAAGGCGTGACTGGTCGGAATGCCATGTGAAGACTCGGTTAGAGCCCTGAGTAGTTCGGAGTGTATGACGTTACCCTGCAATGGCAGAACAAGAAAAAGTCGACAACGCTGATCGGGCTTTCTTGACCAAATGGGAGGCTGTTGCCAATCGATATGACACTTTAAATCATCAATTTGCCGACCCGTCCATTCTCGCTCAACCGCCACTCCTTGTCTCACTCAATAAAGAACGGGCTGAAATCGAAGAGCCCGCCCGTCTCTATCAAGCCTATCAAGTCCTTCTCGACGAAATCACGAATACGCAGCATATGCTCGAAGAGACGAGCCTCGATCGTGAACTGCGAGAGCTCGCTCAAGAGGAACTGCAGATGCTTCACCGCCGCCGTGATGAGCTCGAGATGCAAGCGCAAGAGTTATTGCGCCCCCGAGATGCCGGAGCCGATCGTAACACGTTCATCGAAATTCGAGCGGGAGCCGGAGGAAGCGAAGCGGCATTATGGGCAGGGGAACTTCTTCGAATGTACACACGGTTCGCTGAAGAAAAAGGATTGCATGCAGAGTTAGTCGAAGCCCACGAGACCGGCATCGGTGGGTATAAAGATGCCTCGCTCCTCATCGAAGGCAAAGGTGCTTATGGGTTTTTTAAGCACGAAAGTGGGGTGCATCGTGTGCAACGAGTTCCTGAAACGGAAGCCAGCGGCCGCATCCATACCTCGACGGCGACGGTTGCGGTCATGCCGGAAGTTGAAGAGGTCGATGTCCATATCGATCCCAAAGATCTTCGCATCGATACGTACTGCTCATCTGGCGCTGGTGGACAAAGTGTCAATACGACCTACTCGGCGATTCGTATCACCCATCTGCCGACGGGTGTGGTGGTGACATGTCAGGATGAACGTTCACAACTTAAGAATCGCAATAAGGCCATGCGGACGTTACGCACGAGAATTGTCGAGGCGGAACGAGAGAAACAAGAAATGTCCATCGCGGAACATCGGCGTTCCCAAGTGGGAACTGGCGATCGAAGTGAAAAAATACGGACTTACAACTTTCCTCAAAATCGAGTGACTGATCATCGGATTGGACTCTCTCTCCACAAACTTGAGCGAGTGCTCGAAGGCGAGCTTGATGAACTCATTGAAGCCTTAAGCATTCAATAGCTCAGAATTCTAAACGCTTTTTCCCCGGAATCATTCGGTCTTCTCTCGAATTACGACGTGCTCGTGATGGAAAGGGTAGTCATGCTGTCCCGTTCCCAGTTGTACCAACAAGCCGTAGCCAAACTTGAAGCGAGTGCCATCACCAATGCCCGTCATGAGACGGCCTGGATTCTTGAAGAAACCATTGGCCTGACCCGCTTAATGATTCAAACGGCCCCTGAACAGGAGGTCAGCCCTGAGGCGTGGCGGTGTGCCTGGGAGTCTGTCGAGCGGCGGGCATTGGGGGAGCCTCTCCAATATGTGTTGGGTAGCCAAGAGTTTTGGGGGCTTGATTTTTTCGTGACCCACGATGTGCTCATTCCTCGCTATGATACGGAGCTGCTCGTGCAGTCGGTTGTCTCTCGAATGCAGGAGCATGTGAGTCCGTTGCTTGTGGATGTGGGGACGGGGTCTGGCTGTCTGGCTGTGGCGATGGGAGTGGAGCTTCCTCAGGCCAGGATCGTGGCGCTCGATCGTTGTCCAAAGGCTATTCGTCTCGCCGTCAGAAATGCCAGGCGCCATGACGTGCACCATCGAATAGCCTTCTGCGTCGGTGATCTTTTGGCCCCCTTGTTATCACCTCGTTTAGCAGGTAAAGTGACGGCGGTTGTGGCCAACCTTCCCTACATCGGGGAAGCTGAATTTTTCACGCTTGCCCCTGAAGTTCGAGATTTTGAGCCCAAACTGGCCTTAGATGGCGGGGCAGACGGACTGACTTTGTACCGTCGTCTGCTTCGAGAGGCTCACCACATCGTTTCGCCTTCCGGATATGTGATGGTTGAAGTGGGGCAGGGACAGGCATCGCGGCTATGCGAAGAGGCAGTGCTGTGCGGGTACCGCATTCATCACGTGCTACATGATTCACTCGACATTCAACGTGTTGTCTGTCTGGAGCGAACAGGAACGACTCTGTCGTAACATCTTTGGATCAAGTCGTTATCTCAGGAAAGCGGAGTTTAAAGGGACGAGTCACGATCGGTGGCGCCAAGAATGCCGCCCTCCCGATTCTTGCATCGACGATCTTAGGAAGTGGGGAATGCGTCGTCGCGAATCTGCCCCAGGTCAGAGATGTGGCGACGATGGTCAAACTGCTTTCTCTTCTCGGGGTTACCGGGAAATCCGAGGGGGCCTGCGCGACACTCGACGCCAAGTCAATTCACGCCACTGAAGCCCCTTATGATCTGGTCAAGACCATGCGGGCTTCTGTGCTGGTCTTGGGGCCTTTGCTGGCCAGGTTCGGCGAAGCGACCGTGTCGCTCCCAGGCGGTTGTGCGATTGGCACACGGCCTGTCAATCTTCATCTTAAGGGATTGATCACGTTAGGGGCTGAGGTTCATGTCGAGCATGGCTATATCCGCGCCAAGGCGTCAAAGCTTAAGGGAGGCAGGATTGAACTAGATTTTCCGACGGTCACGGGGACCGAAAACCTTCTTATGGCCGCCTGTCTCGCGACTGGAACGACCGTTATTCATAATGCCGCCAAAGAGCCAGAGATCGTAGATTTAGCTGAATTTCTGGTCAAACGCGGGGCCAAAATATTTGGAGCTGGTACAGACACCATTACGGTGGAGGGAGTCACAAGCATTCATGGTGCTGAATATACCGTCGTTCCCGATCGAGTCGAGGCAGGAACCTATTTAATGGCCGGGGCGGTGACCCAAGGCGAGGTATACGTCGACCAATGCTTTCCTGGGCATCTTAGTGCGGTGTTGAGCAAGCTCCAAGAAGCCGGTTGCGAAATTCGTGAAGAAAAGTATGGAGTCTGGCTGAAAGCGCCTAGACGGTTAAGTCCTTTGGAGATTAAAACCTTAGTCTATCCTGGCTTTCCTACCGATTTGCAGGCTCAAGTGATGGCCTTGATGTGTTTGGCGGATGGGACGAGCGTCGTGTCGGAAACCGTGTTTGAAGGACGGTTTCTTCACGTGCCGGAATTGCATAGAATGGGGGCCAAGATAGAAGTGGATGGGCATCATGCCGTAATACAAGGAAGTGCCTCATTGACCGGGGCGCCGGTCATGGCCTCGGACCTTCGAGCCAGTGCAGGGTTAATTCTGGCAGGTTTGGCGGCTGAAGGGAACACCAATGTCTCGCGTGTGTATCATTTGGATCGGGGATATGAACGATTGGAAGAAAAACTTCAAGGGATTGGGGCGGAGATTCAGCGTGTTCCTGGTGCCTTATGAGTGAGTCCATTACCATTGCGCTTTCCAAGGGTACGTTGCTGACTCCGACGTTAGACGTGTTTCGTCGCGCCGGGTATAAAGGACATGATCGTCGCATTGATGATCGTCGATTAGTCTGGGACTGTCCGGAAGATGGCCACACGTTATTGATCGTGCGTCCGACAGATGTGCCGACGTACGTGGAATACGGCGCCGCGGATGTTGGCATCGTCGGAAAAGACGTCTTACTTGAACAAAAGCCAGATGTCTACGAACCATTGGATCTTCAGATGGGGACGTGTAAACTTGTGGTGGCCGAACCAAAGGGCAAAATGTCATCAAATCGGTTATCCGCAAAGTTACGAGTGGCGACGAAATACCCGAACATCACGGAAAAGCATTTCAATCAGCTTGGCATTCCCGTCGAAATCATCAAACTCTACGGCTCCATAGAACTGGCGCCGTTGGTTGGTCTTACTGAACGAATCGTCGATCTGGTCTCGACGGGGCGAACGCTCAAAGCCCATAACCTGGTCGAAAGGGAAGTGATTGCCTGGTCCTCGGCCCGTGTGATCGTGAATCGCGCCAGTTTGAAGATAAAACATGCGATCATTACAGATCTGATAGAACGTCTGAAGAAAGCCGTCCGTGACGATTCGCGAGCCGAAGCGGCATGCGGCAGCGAACAGACGCGGGCGAATGCTTCAGGGCGGTACGTGAAACGTTCATAAAATTTTGAGGACAAACGTCTTAGCAAAGCCTCTCAGGCTAGGCACCCTAGACATGAAGATCTATTCACAGCAAGATCGACATTTTTCGCGGATGGTTCAGTCCGTGATCAACCGGTCGGATCAACAGAATCGACAGGTCGAGAAATCGGTGCATAGCATCCTGCAAGCCGTGAAACGAAGCGGTGATGCGGCAGTGGTCCGTTACGTGAGCCGGTTTGATCGGCTCAGGCTTCACCCCAAGCAATTCAGGGTGACCGACCAAGAAATCCAAGCGGCCTATTCACAGATCGGAAAGCCGGAAAAAGAGTCTCTGCAGTTTGCGGCGGAAAGAATCCGCCGGTTTCATAAGAGGCAACAGCAATCCTCGTGGACCTATAGTCATGGAGGCGTCCAGCTGGGACAGTTGATCGCCCCTCTCGACGCCGTAGGCCTCTATGTTCCTGGTGGAAAGGCTCTCTATCCCTCCTCGGTCATGATGAATGCGATCCCCGCTCATGTGGCTGGGGTGCCGCGTATCGTGATGTGCACGCCCACGGGAACCGGTGAGATTCATCCCTACTTGCTCGTGGCCGCGGATATTTCTGGAGTGAATGAGATCTACCGGGTGGGTGGCGTACAAGCGATCGGCGCCATGGCGTTTGGTACGAAGACGATTCGGCCGGTGGATAAAATCGTCGGACCGGGTAATCTCTATGTCGCCACAGCAAAGCGACTTGTCTATGGTCAAGTGGATATTGATATGGTCGCGGGTCCGAGTGAATTGTTGGTGATCGCCGATAGCGCGAGCAATCCTGACCATGTGGCCGCCGATCTCTTGTGTGAAGCGGAGCACGATGAGGAGGCTCGGGTCTATCTGGTCACGACATCGAAGGCTTTGGCGAAAAAAGTCGTTGAGAAGGTGGCGCGACGATTGAAAACATTGTCTCGTCAGGATATCGTCAAGAAATCTATCGGAAATTATGCGATGGCATTCGTGGTTCCCAGTTTAAAGAAAGCGTTTGAGCTCTCGAATCAAATCGCTCCGGAGCATTTATCCGTGAACCTGAATCGCGCGGGGGACTATCTCCAGTCCATTCGACATGCCGGCGCGGTTTTTCTCGGACGGTATACGCCACCGGCCGTCGCGGACTACGTGGCGGGGCCCAATCATGTGTTACCGACAGGCGGGAGCGCCCGGTTTTTTTCGAGTTTGTCGCTCGATGATTACGTGAAAAAAAGCAACCTGATTCAGTATTCGCAAGAAGAGCTTGCTGCCGTCAGCAAGCAGGTCGTGTGTCTGGCCACGATGGAAGGGCTTGATGCACATGGTCAATCCATGGAGAGTCGCTTGTGATGAAAAAGTCCCATGAACCGAGGAGAGCATCAGATGAGCGAACGACTTCCGAAACGTCCATCAAGGCGTCATGGACGTTGGATGGAACGGGCCGGAGTGAGGTTCACACCACGATTCCCTTTTTAGATCATATGCTCACGCTCTTAGCGAAGCATGGCTTTTTTGACCTCACCGTGGAGGCAAAAGGTGATACGGATATTGATGATCACCATACGATTGAAGACATCGGAATCGTGTTGGGAGGTTTATTGCGCCAAGCGCTCGGGGACAAAGCCGGGATCGTGCGATTTGGGTGGGCGAGTGTCCCGCTGGACGAGACGCTGGCTCAGGTGACGGTTGACCTAAGCGGGCGGCCATATTTGGTGTACAACGTGGATCTTCCGTCGCATATGGTCAAAAGCCTCGATTTGGGGTTGTTTGAAGATTTTTTTCAAGCGTTCGTGAGTCAGGGGGGGCTCAATCTTCATATCAATCTCATGTACGGGAGAAACCCGCATCACAAAATGGAGGCGATTTTTAAAGCCTTGGCGAAGGCGTTGGCGCAGGCGGTCAGTCGCGATGAACGAGTGATCGGGGTCTTGTCGACGAAAGGTTCTCTGTAGTCTCACATAACGAGGAGATACGTTTTACATGTCGAAAGATCTGTTGGAGGATGATTCCGTATGATCGCGATTGTCGACTATGGGATGGGAAATCTTCGCAGTGTCGCCAAAGCCTTTGAAACTGTAGGACATCAGGCTTGCGTGACACGAGACGTCTCGAAGATAGCTGATGCCAGTCATGTGGTCCTACCCGGAGTCGGAGCATTCGGAGATTGTATGGAGAACCTCCGGCGGTACGAGCTGATCGAGCCAATTCGTCGATCGATCGCTAGCGGGAAGCCGTTTTTGGGAATTTGTCTGGGGTTACAGTTACTGTTTACGGAAAGTGAGGAGTTTGGGAAGCATGTAGGGCTAGGGATTTTCCCAGGAACCGTCAAACGATTTCCTGACTTTGAAAAGGGCTTGAAAATTCCTCATATGGGTTGGAACACCGTGACTGTTCAGCAAGCATCGCCGCTTTTGCACGATATTTCGTTCGATAGTTATGTCTATTTTGTCCATTCGTATTTTGTCGTGCCTGAAGATGAGTCGATGATTTGCACGACGACCACGTATGGGGTGCCATTCGTATCGAGCGTGTGGAGGGACAATGTGTTTGCGTCACAGTTTCATCCGGAAAAAAGTCAAAAAGTCGGGTTACAACTGTTTCAAAACTTTGGAAATTGGAATTGATGCCAATCCATCGGTCATATGTGGCTCGTGCACGGGGACGCTTCGATCTAGGACGCGCCGTCGTGTCCGTGAGTTTTCTCATGATGCTCGCGGCCTGTGTGCCCCCAAAGGTAACGGTGGTGTCTTCTCCGGAATTTCAACCAAGCACGATTCACCGAATTGCCATTCTCCCGTTTCAAATCCTGTCTACGCCGCAACAACGTGTCCCGGCCTTCTCTCAACAAAATATCGTCTCCCCGGAGATTCGTTCCCAGTTTCAACTTCCCACCTCTCAATCAGAGGGGGGCCGTCTGGCTTATGGCGAACGGATGAAGATCCCGGCGATCGCCGCACAGCAGGTTACCAGGATGGTGTATGAAGCTCTGGAGCATCGTCCAGGCCTTCAACTCGTTTCGGCGCAGGAAGTCGAAAACGCGTTCATCATACTGACTGCAGTCGAGGAAGCCTTATCTTGGAACGAACGGGTTGGCCGCGTTGGCATACAGCTTGACGTCGACGCAGTCCTCATCGGTCTGATTCGGACGTATCGAGAACGTGTGGGGAGCAAACTTGGAGCAACGCCAGCCGCCGTGGGCATAGAGGTTCACTTGGTTGATGTGGCGGCAAAGAGGATTTATTGGACCGGAGAGTACTACGAGGAACAACGACCGATGAATGAAGATTTTATGGGTTTTGTCGAGCGGGGAGGGGCATTTGTCACGGCGAAAGAACTGGCGAAGTATGGCATACAGAAAATGATGAAACAATTTCCTGTGGGCGGTGACGGGTCGTCAAACGAGAGGTAATGGTAGTGAGGCGAATAGCAATCCCATGACGATTTATCCTGCGATTGATCTCAAGCAAGGACGATGCGTCCGGTTACGACAGGGGGATATGGGAAAAGAAACCCGGTATTCCGATGATCCTCCTGCGATGGCAAAGCATTGGCAGTCTCTTGGCGCTGAATGGCTGCATGTCGTTGATTTAGATGGTGCCGTCCAAGGACGGCCTCAGAACTTCGAACATGTGGCGTCTATCGTGAAGAATCTCTCGATTCCGGTCCAAGTGGGAGGCGGGATTCGTTCGATTGAGACGATACGGGAATACATGTCGATGGGGGTGGCGCGGGTCGTGCTCGGCACGGTCGCTTTGGAGCAGCCGCAATTGGTTGCTGACAGTTGCGAGGAGTTTCCCCATAAAATCGTGGTCGGCATCGATGTGAAGAACGGGGAAATTGCTTCACATGGATGGATGAACGAGTCGGGAAAAACACCAGAAGATATTCTCCCAATATTTTCAGACTACCCACTCGCGGGAATCGTGTTCACGGATATTTCCCGCGATGGCATGTTGGATGGCCCGAATATTCCGGCACTCAAACACATGACAACGCTCACGAAACTGCCCCTCATTGCGTCAGGCGGAGTCACGAAAATTTCCGATATCGCCGCGATTCGAAACATTTACCCAGAAGTTTCCGGCGTAATTATTGGCAAGGCTCTCTATGAAGGGGCGATTCAGTTCGCCTCAGCTCTTTCAGCCGCCTCTGGACCAAGCAGTCAAGAGGCCTCGTGCTAGCCAAACGGATTATTCCCTGTCTAGACGTGAAGGATGGGCGAGTAGTGAAAGGCGTGTCGTTCGTCGATCTTCGTGATGCCGGAGATCCGGTTGAGGTGGCAAAAGAGTACGATAAAGCAGGTGCTGATGAACTCTGCTTTTTAGATATCACGGCTTCTCATGAACAACGGGATACGATACTGGATGTAGTCGCCCGCACGGCTGATCATGTGTTTATGCCTCTCACCGTTGGCGGAGGCATACGGACTCTTGAGGATATTCGTCGTCTCCTGGAATCGGGAGCGGACAAAGTGAGCATCAATACGGCCGCGGTCAAGGATCCGGACTTTGTCAAAGCGGGCGCCAAACGTTTTGGTTCACAATGTATCGTCGTGGCTATTGACGCCAAACAGAAAACGGGAAATGACCCGTCCTCGAATGGGGCAGGTTGGGAAGTCTTTACGCATGGAGGCCGTCGTCCTACCGGTCTTGACGTGGTGTCTTGGGCCAAACAGATGACGGAATTCGGAGCCGGAGAAATTCTCCTCACGAGCATGGACCAAGATGGGCAGAAAGACGGCTATGACCTACCGCTTACGGCGGCCGTCTCTCAGGCGGTGTCGGTGCCGGTTATTGCGTCAGGAGGTGCAGGGTCGCTTCACCATCTGTACGAGGCATTGGCGGTTGGACATGCCGATGCGGTACTGGCCGCTTCAATTTTTCACTATAAGACGTATTCGATCGCTCAAGCTAAAACCTATTTGCTCCAACAGGGCGTGTCAGTACGAATGGTAGAGGAGAATTCCACAGTTTGGCGATGAATCATACCTCGTTGGTTCAGCATGTACGGTTTTCTGAGAATGGCTTGTTGCCGGTTGTTGTCCAGGATTGGCTTGACGGGACAGTCTTGATGGTTGGGTTTATGAACCAGGAAGCCTTGCAGGCGACCCGGGAAACCAAGCGAGTGCATTTTTGGAGCCGATCCCGTCAAACGCTTTGGAAAAAAGGCGAGACTTCAGGGCATGAACTACTCGTCAAAAATCTCTTTATCGATTGTGATCGTGATACGGTGCTTGTGGTAGCCGAGCCCATTGGTCCGACGTGTCATACGGGAAACCGGACCTGTTTTTTCGCAGAGGTCAGTCTTGACGAGCAGGATGAGGCCATACACGAACCGGTCAACCAGGCGTGGGGAGGAATACTGGAACGGCTCTATCAGATGGTCGCCGAACGCAAGCTAAACCCTCAAGAGGGTTCCTATGTATCTAGGTTGTTGCAAGGAGGCACAGACCGGATTCTTAAGAAAGTGATTGAGGAGTCCGGTGAGGTTGCGTTGGCAGTCAAGAATCAAGACCGCTCGGAAATCATATACGAAGTCGCTGACCTCTGGTTTCATACCATCGTGGCGTTGGGGCATGTTGACGTACCGCCGGGCGATGTTTTTCAAGAACTGGGGAAACGGTTTGGCAAATCAGGGTTGCGGACTGAACGGGGAAATTCATCATGAACGACTGTATTTTCTGTAAGATCGTCGACGGAAGTATCTCATCGGCCAAGTTGTACGAAGACGATGATTGTCTCGCGTTTGAGGATCTCAACCCCCAAGCTCCGGTTCATGCGCTTGTGATTCCCAAGAAGCATCTGGTGGCATTGTCAGACGCGGAAGAAACGGATCAAGCCCTGCTGGGGAAGTTAATGTTGGCATGTGTACGTGTCGCCAAGGACAAGGGACTGGAGACGAACGGATACCGAGTCGTGACCAATATCGGGCGAGAAGCCGGGCAGACGGTCTTTCATCTTCACGTTCATGTCTTGGGGGGACGAAGGTTTCAGTGGCCTCCAGGTTAAACAGCTTTGTCCATATCCAGCTTACTGTGCGTCGTTGTCAACATGAGAGTGTGCAAGTTGACGTTCAAGCTTTTCGTTGGCTAAGAGGATTTTCCTGAAACTGAGAGGAACGACTTGTCAGGTTCAAGGAAGGGCATTCCTCCAGAAACGCTCCAGCAAATCCGTGATCACGCTGATATCGTCGATGTGATCTCCCGCTACGTCACCCTGACCAAAACAGGTCAAAACTTCAAGGGCTTATGCCCATTCCATTCTGAAAAAAGCCCATCGTTTTCCGTGAGCCCCGGTCGTCAGATGTTCCACTGCTTTGGGTGCGGCGTTGGCGGAGATGTCTTCACGTTTTTGATGAAGCGTGAAGGGTTGGGATTTACCGAATCCGTTGAGGAAATGGCCAAGCTGGCCGGAGTGCGTCTGGAATCTCATGCAAGGGACCGAAGCGTCGACAAGGCCAGTTCAGGGAGGGAACGTTACCATCACATCCATGCCATTGCCGCGGAATGGTTTCAACAGAACTTGAGGAATGTTGAGGTTGGACAGCATGCCCGACAGTACCTCGAAAGCCGAGGCATGTCTCATGAGATCATCGAGAAGTTCGGGGTCGGTTACGCGCCGTCATCCTGGAATGGACTTTTGTTTCACCTCGAGAAAGCGGGTATCAAGCATGAGGAGTTGTTTCAGTCAGGTCTCATTATCAAAAAAGATCAGGGATCTCGACCGACTACAGCCCGTCCTCAAGGGTACGATCGATTTCGGGACCGTATCATGTTTCCCATCACTGACACGCGGGGGCACGTGATCGCCTTTGGCGGACGGACTGTCAACGATGAGCAGATGCCAAAATATCTCAATTCGCCCGAGACTCCCTGGTTTTCAAAAAGTCGAACGTTGTTTGGATTTGACAAAACTCGCGAAGCGGCAAGTCGGATAGGCCGTCTTATATTGGTCGAGGGGTATTTTGATGTCTTGGCGCTCTACCAAGCGGGGATCCAGCATGTGGCCGCTCCGCTAGGGACAGCCGTCACCTCGGATCATATTCAGGCCATACGGCGTCTAGTCAAAAGCGTGCTCTTATTTTTCGACGGCGATGCAGCCGGTATTCGAGCGGCGCTTCGAACGCTAGACCTATTCATGAACACGGGGCTGACTGTGAAGGTGATCGTCCTGCCTCAGGGAGATGATCCGGATACGTATATCCGGACTCAGGGGGTTGAGGCGTTTCAAGACCTTGAAACACATGCCTGTTCGTTGCTCGATTTTGCCATTCATCATTCTCTGAAAGGGCAGGAGTCCGCGTCGATCGAGGAGCGTGTGCAATGTGTCGATGACATCCTTCGACTCTTACAGAAAACGAACAATCCGATCGAGCGAGAAGAGCGCATTCAACTGGTTTCCGAACGTCTGGGTATACGTGAGGAGACATTGCTCGCGCGGTATCCCATGTTGCAGTCCAAGCCGAATCGCTCCTCCGAACGACAGCCTCAACGCGATGTAAGGTCTTCGAGTCAGCTTCTCTTGCCAAAAGGGAGTCCTGAAGAACGCGATGTTCTCATCCTAGCTCTGCAGGACAGCCTGAATACGGAACAGCTCAAGCAAGTCAAAGCAGAGATGTTTACCGTTCCTCAATATAGACGCATCGTGCAATGCGTGTTGGCTCACGTTGATGCCGATGGTCATCTCGACGTCGAGTCCTTGCAGGCAGAAGCGCTGCAAGATTCCGAATGTGGATCCATCATCACACATCTAATGTTAGCTGATATGCATTTTGACGATCCGACTGTGTACTTCCAAGAGTGCGTCGTGACATTAGAACGGAAATATATTCAGCATGCCTTGAATGAACGCATCGCGGAATTGCGGATTGCGGAGCAAGAACAAAAATCAGAAGATATTCAACGGTTGGTCATTGAAATCAATGAACTGCGTGGCCAGAAAGCCACGTTGATCGCTACCCGCTAGCGGGTTGCGATCAACGTGATCGCCAAACAGAAAAAGGAATTTGCTCGCAAGTACTCAGGTTTTGAAATTACAGATATTTGCTTACATGAAAGTCTGAAAATAAGAAAAAAGTTGCTGAGGTCCATGTCTGTCGTTTAAAGTGAAGGGCTAACAATTTTCCCTACAGGGCCCATAGCTCAGGTGGTTAGAGCGGCTGACTCATAATCAGTTGGTCCTAGGTTCAAGTCCTAGTGGGCCCACCATGTTATAATTTTAGGGAAACAAAGACTTTCAGGGATATTGTGAATACACACCCACGCCCATGTTTATTGACAGTTTTATCTATTAGATAGAGGTAGAGGTCCCCTTGAATTCTCAGCTACAATTTCTTATCGAACTTCAACAATACGATTTACGAATTTTTGAAATCCTTGACCAAAAGAAGAAACATCCCGATCGCATTAAGGCCGCTGAACGTCCCTTACTCGAAGTCCATCAACGGCTCAAAAGCCTTAAAGAGACTGGTGAAGTGTTAAGCAAGCAACGCCGGGATGGCGAGCATGAATTATCCCTACAAGAAGAACATCTTCAAAAGCTTCGTGGACGCCTTAATGACCTCAAGACCAACAAAGAATATCAGGCTCATTTATTCGAAATTGAATTAGCGAGAAAGAAAAAAGATTCCCTTGAAGAGATTCTGCTTGGAGTACTTGAGCAAGCTGAGCAGAATGATAATGAACAAAAAGAAGTAGAAACACAGGCCAGAGAAGTTGAGCAAGCATTCGGGCAGGCCAAACAAACGCTAGACTCGACACTGACTTCGTTAGATCAAGAATTGTCAACGCTGGAGCGCGAGCACAAGTCATTGACTGAGCAGGTGGACCGAGGTCTTTTGTCGCGATACATGAAGTTGAAGACTCTTCGCAAGGGATTTGCGATCGCCAAAGTGAAAGATGGAACCTGTTCCGGCTGTCGATTACAGTTGCCTCCTCAGTTAGTCGCTGAAGTGAAACGAGCAGATGAACTCTTGAACTGTTCATATTGCCATCGCATTTTGTATTGGGAGCCCTCGGCCGACGCGACAGTCGAAACGCAACCGCCTGTTGCGCCGAGCGTGTAAATTGGCACATTACGATTGAGAAAGCCTGCCCAGCTGAACGATCCTGACAGATTCGTTCTTCAATTGCCTGTGCTCTTCTGATTTTATCAACGATACGTATTGGATATACATTTCTTGCATTCGTGCTATCCGGCACCTATGATAAGCGTGGCTGAGAGAGTGGGACGGGTGATCGCTGACCGCATGCGAGTCAGAGGAAAGTCCGGACTCCAGAGGGCAAGGTGCTGGGTAATACCCAGGCGGAGTGATCCGACACCGGCGCCACAGAAAACAAACCGCCGATGGATAAGGTCGTGACTTTCATGACCTTATGACAGGTAAGGGTGAAATGGCAGGGTAAGAGCCTACCGCGCCTATGGTGACATAGGTGGCAAGGCAAGCGTCACTTGGAGCAAGACCAAATAGGGGAACGATTCCATCTTTCATTCTCGGACCTGGATTAGGATTTCGAAGATGAAGGATTGAGAAAGATTGGCCCGATCTTTGTTCCCGGGTAGGTTGCTAGAGGCTTAGAGTAATCTAAGTCCTAGAGAAATGATCACCACCGATTGGCTATGCGTCGATCGGAACAGAATCCGGCTTACAGGCCCACTCTCATGCCATTAATGTTTGGTTTTTGATTCAAGAAAATACGAGATGGACCATCACGATTTGACCAGTATTTCCCTCATTGTTACAATATGAAATTGTGTCACTTTTATAAAAGACAAAAAACTTTCTGACGAAAAATAGCCAGGATTTTCTGGTAGAACACGGGGGACTTTTCGTAGAGGCCGAAACAGTTTTGCCGTTACCGTAAAGAACTCAACATTCTCAATATCAATTTTCCAAGTCCCCATCGTCTAGCCTGGCCTAGGACACCAGCCTTTCACGCTGGTAACACGGGTTCAAATCCCGTTGGGGACGCCAAGATCCAAGCCGCTGAAGGTCTGCTTCAGCGGCTTTGTGTTATCCTGAAGTTAAGAAGGTTTCTTGAAAAGCGGAAATGATTTGAAGCGGCTATAGAGTTCTCATGTGTGGAAAAACGATGCGATAATCTTCATGATTCAAACCCCTATCATATTCATCATCTTATAGAGGAAGTCTTATGAATCCAGTTTGTCGTTTCACAATCTATTGTGTCGTGGGACTCGTAAGTTTTGGCTATCCGTTGATTGGCCCTGCCATGAGTGATGACGTTTGGGATGTGGGTGACAAAGGCGGTCAATCAGAAGGTTCTCCGCCCATCGGTTCAATGATCCTGATTCCAGAAGGCAAATTTCTCATGGGAGATCACGACGGTCAACGGAATGAACGACCGGAGCATGAGGTGTTTCTGGATGCCTATTATATCGATCGCTATGAAGTGACAATGTCGGAGTTTCAAAAGTTTTTGGACGAGAATCTTAAGATTGAGCCTCCGCCTCTTTGGGATGATGGCATGGCGTTTGGTGAGGCGGCGGATCGTCCTGCCGTCGGTGTCACATGGGAGTCTGCGAATCTGTATTGTCAATGGGTGGACAAACGATTGCCGACGGAAGCTGAGTGGGAGAAAGCCGCGCGTGGGACGGATGGCCGGCGATATCCCTGGGGACATATGCAGCCGTTTGTTGATATCGCTCGATACAATCATGGTATTACGGGGTGGGTGAGCTATCCGATCACGCTGGCTCCCGTCACAAGCGGCGTCGTCGGAATGAGTATTCGGCATGGGCTGAAGACCGGAGGAAAGAGCCCTTATGGCTTGTACCATATGTCTGGAAATGCGGCTGAATGGGTCGCAGACTGGTATGACCGGTATTACTATGAGGATAGCCCTGAGAAAAATCCCAAAGGACCAGAAACTGGAGATCGAAAGGTCTTACGTGGAGGTTCATGGGAAGATGAGCCACGACAGATTCGTGTGACTACCCGTGCGAAGGCTGAACCAACGTTTAGTGATCTGACGATTGGATTTCGATGCGCCAAAGATGCGAAAGGTACAGAGTCGAAGCCTGAAAAGTGAAGAATTCCCTAGAAAGGTTGCCTAGTGCTTGGGTAGTTGATTGTGGAGTTTCTGCCCATAAAACCAGCGAGCCGTTTTTCCTCCGATGTTCCGAATGGTGTGTTGCACACCGGCAGGAATCAACACTTCCTGACCGACTTCCGGCTCAAAACGACTTCCTTGCATCTCGAATTCGAGCCGTCCGGAAAGCATCATGAATAACTCTTCAGTGTCATGCGTGGTCCCTTTCCATGTGCGACCCGCATGATCGATCCACAGGCCGCACGAATATCCTCGAGCGTGCCAATCTTTCGCGACTTCTGAACGTTCAATAACGCGAGTGGCTTTCACGGGTCGCACCACTGCGGTGTGATGATGAAGGGCGAGTTCACCGACAGGGGGTCTTTATGGTGTGGCTTTGATAACGTACGGTGAGACAAGAAAGACGCTTCATTGTTTCTCGGATCATTGAGTTCGAACATGAAGACTTACTCCGTCGCCAGTAAGGATTTGAAGAAAGAACTACTTATATTGGGTTGTTCAAGACATGTCAATGCCATCAATTTGTGGAAAACATGTGAAATAAAGGGGACAACTATGGGGGTGAGCATGAGACGGCCGTTTGTTTGTTGGAGTTTTTGACGAAAACGGCTGGGGATAGGGAAAAATATTTTTTTGAGGAGAACGATCTTTGGATGCAGTTTGTGGTTGTTTTTACCTAGGCGATACTGGGAAATTCCGTTGTATCAAGAGGTATCATCATCAGGCCTTGGGTTTGATCAAAGGCCTGATGAGAAATTTTGGCTGGTCTACTTTCGGTCAGCTATGGCCTGAACAATGGAATGTTGGTCTATCGAGAAATCGAATCGAACACTTTGCTAAGTCTACGCTGCGAGTCAAGACAGCAGAAAGCACCATGACACTGATATCGTCAATACCTCATGTCTGTTCTGGCTTTCCGAATCATGAACATCCGCTAGTGGCACCACAGTTATCACACTTCAGGCACATGCCGTTTCGTACCATCTTGAACTGCTTGCATTCTTGGCAAGGGTCACCTTCATAGCCTTTCAGTCGAGCCACTTGGACTTCCGTGTAGGTCATGGTTGCCCGCCTCACTTCGACCTTGTGCGCGAGCCTTCCACCATTTCCTTCTCCATTCCGGCTATTACCATTTCGTTGTTGACGTCTAGCAGGGAATAGTCCTGGATTGATTGATGTCGAGGCTAACGTTTTGGGATCGGCAAATTCCTGTTCTTCATCATCGTCCTCATCATCGTCGTCCGGGTCATGCCGCATGGAGTCGGCCCGTAAGTCTTCTGGGGCCACTTGTTCGAGATCATGGCGGCCCAAGTAGGTGATGGCTAATTCTCGGAAGATATAATCAATGATCGAGGTTGACATTTTGATGTGATCATTGAGTTTGACGGGGCCGTTGGGTTCGAAGCGTGTGAACAGGAACGCTTCCACGAATTCCTCGAGTGGGACCCCATGTTGCAAGCCCAGGGAAATGGCGATGGCGAAGCAATTCATGAGACTCCGAAACGCGGCACCTTCCTTGTGCATGTCTAAGAAAATTTCACCAAGTGTCCCATCTTTGTACTCACCCGTTCTGAGGTAGATTTTATGGCCGCCGACGACGGCCTTTTGCGTGTACCCTCCTCGTCGGGTGGGGAGCGGCCGTCGTTTGGCCAGGTACCGCACCAGAACTTTTGACGCCGCTTGTTGAGCTGCGGTCATGACTTGACTCTTGTGTCCGATCGATTCTCCGGCATCAATCGAGGAACTCAGTGGCTGGCTGAGCTTGGACCCGTCGCGGTAGAGCGCGACGGCTTTCAGCATGGATTGCCACCCCGTAAAGTAGGCGTCTTTGACGCTTTCGACCGAAGAGTCGGCAGGCATGTTGATTGTTTTGCTGATGGCGCCGCTGATAAACGGTTGTGAACTGGCCATCATGCGAATATGAGCTTGTGTGGCAATATATCGTCGTCCGATTCGTCCACAACGATTGGCACAATCAAAGATCGCAAGATGTTCCTCTTTCAGGTGTGGGGCGCCTTCAACCGTCATCGTGCCACAACAATAGTCCGTGGCCGCCAAGATTTCTTCTTGCGTAAACCCGAGAGTTTTTAGGAGATTGAATTGCGAGTCCCCAAGTTGCGTCTCGGTGAGTCCGAGCGTCTCTCGACAAAATTCTTCGCCAAGGGTCCATTTATTGAAAGCAAACTGAATGTCGAACGCTCCGTCAAGCGCTGCTTCGATACGATCTAGCGCTGGGCGATCGAATCCTTTGGCCTGCAGACTTTCATGATTGATAAAGGGGGAGCCCTCGAGTGTTCGAGCTCCAGAGACATAGCTGATAATGTCTTGAATCTCCGATTGGCCATATCCGAGAGTGCTTAATGCCGGGGGAAGGCTCTGGTTGATGATCTTAAAATATCCACCGCCGGCGAGCTTTTTAAATTTGACGATGGCAAAGTCAGGCTCAATGCCCGTCGTGTCACAGTCCATGACCAGCCCAATCGTTCCTGTCGGCGCGATGACGGTAGCCTGGGCATTGCGAAATCCATGCTTTTCTCCGAGCACGAGGGCGCGATCCCATGCGTCGCGAGCCGCTTGGAGCAAGTCAGTCGGGCAATATTCGGTGTTGATGCCATGGGGATGAATCGAGAGTTCTTCATAATCATCCTTGGGCACATTGTAGGCGGCTCGCCGGTGATTTCTGATGACTCTGAGCATCGACTCCCGATTGCGGGGATAGGCTTTAAATGGCCCGAGTTCAGCGGCCATCTCACTAGAGGTGGCGTAAGACTCGCCGGTCATGATCGCTGTGAGAGCCCCACAAATAGCCAAGGCCTTTGGTGAGTCATAGGGGATCCCCAACTTCATCAAGATGGAGCCGAGGTTGGCGTACCCTAACCCAAGGGTGCGATAGACAAAGCTCTTTTCGGCGATCGCCCGACTCGGAAAACCGGCCATCAAGACGCTGATCTCGAGGACGATCGTCCAAATTCTTACGGCATGACGATAGCCGTCCAAATCAAATTCTCCGGTTGCCGACACAAACTTCCCAAGGTTGAGCGAGGCCAGGTTGCAGGCGGTGTCATCTAAAAACATGTATTCGCTACAGGGGTTCGAGGCATTGATTCGACCATCCTGCGGGCATGTATGCCATTCGTTAATGGTCGTGTCGTATTGAATGCCAGGATCCGCGCAAGTCCATGCAGCCCAGGCGATACGATTCCAGAGATCGCGTGCTTTGATGGTTTTACTCGCTGAGCCGTCAGTCCGTCGGGTGAGCGTCCAATCGCCGTCTTCGGTCATGGCTTCAAAAAACCCGTTTGGAACCCGAATGCTGTTGTTCGAGTTTTGTCCGGATACGGTTTGGTAGGCTTTGCTGTCCCAATTCGTGTCGTATTCATGGAACAGGAAATGGGTATAGCCTTCCTTGGCATAGGAGAACATGCGTTGGATATAGGCTTCAGGCACTGTCGCTTCGCGCGCGGATTGCACCGCATCTTTCAATGCCGGGTTCATGTGGACGTCGGTTTCAACCAGGGAAGACCCGTCGGATTTGGTCAGGTGACAAGCTGAAAGCACGGCGTTCAGTCGTTGAGCACAGACTTTTGAGCCGGTGACCATGGCGGCGACTTTTTGTTCCTCAATGACCTTCCAATCGATAAATTCCTCGATATCCGGGTGATCCAGGTCGAGGCAGACCATTTTGGCCGCCCGACGAGTCGTGCCGCCTGATTTGATCGCCCCAGCCGCTCGGTCGCCAATTTTCAGGAACGACATCAATCCAGAGGATCGGCCACCTCCTGAAAGGGGTTCCCCATCCCCGCGTAATCGTGAAAAATTGGTGCCCGTGCCCGATCCATACTTAAAGAGGCGTGCTTCCCGAACCCACAGATCCATGATTCCGCCGTCGTTGACCAAATCATCGGAGATGGATTGGATGAAGCAGGCATGGACCTGCGGGCGTTCGTAGGCGTCCTTGGCTTGTTTGACCCGTTGCGTTTTGGGGTCAACATAATAATGTCCTTGCGCGGGACCAGAGAGGCCGTACGCGAAATGGAGGCCGGTGTTGAACCATTGAGGTGAATTGGGTGCGGCCATTTGTTGGGCCAGCATGAAGCACAGTTCATCGTAAAAGGTCTTCGCGTCTTCGGCTGTATCGAAGTACTGGTGCGTTTCCCCCCAATGCGTCCAACAGCCTGCCAGACGATGAAAGACCTGTCGCGCATCACGTTCACCCCCTAGCCTGGGTTGTCCTGATTCATCCGTGAGGGGCTGGCCAGTCTCCTGATCGTACTGAGGGACGCCCGCTTTTCTAAAATATTTTTGAGCGAGTATATCGACGGCCAGTTGCGACCAATGACCAGGGGCCTGAATGTCATTTTGTTGAAAGACAACGGAGCCATCAGGGTTACGAATTTCTGAGGAGCGTGTGGAAAACGGGATAGTCTGGTAGGGGCTTTCCCCAGCGCGAGTGAAGCGGCGAGCAATTTTCACGAGACATCTCCTTTCCAATTCACGTGGGTGTGAACTGACCAGCCTTTAGCTGAACATGTAAGAAGAAGCGGAGCCATTCGTTATTCTCTTTGGTCCTCATAACTCGAAAACAGAGAGGGTGCTGTGATACAGAGGCTCAGAGATATTTCCAACCACTAAGACTGTTTTTGAGCTGGATGTTAAGACTCTGTATAAAAGCAGGATGATCGTGACAGGCAGCTGGTATGAATCGATCTAGAAGAACCCTGGAGCACCGTGTTAGGAATAGATCGTATGACCATCAGAGAATTATTAAATATCATCGAGTAATATCTTCAAGAAACCCAATTTATAGCGGTTCGAGTGAAATGTCAACACTAAATATTGTGTTTTCTGATTTTTGATATGGGGATAACTCTGAATATGTTGTGAGTACCGGAAAAGTCTTTTTTTATAGCGAGTTTCAAGTGCCCTTGTATTGTCTATCAACATGGAGAAAATACGTAAATCCATGATTCATGCACAGGGGCCCATGAGGCCTTGAAAAAATATGGAACGAAAAATTTGTGAAAAAAGAAGAAATCTGCCAGTCTGCTCTTCTTCTATGATCCGAATGAGTGGCTTGTTGAAATATATTTACTCCCATAGCTAATAAACACCCTCAGCACTAACAGAAGGGATCGAACATGTTTGTTTGGAGTAAGCGTCTCGTCATTGGGTTGGTGGTTGCATTTTGTGTGTTGGAGCTCGTCTTTTGGTTAACCGCCAGTGGAGGCGAGAGCAGTCAACTGTTGACGCGAACGACACAATGGATCATCCTCAATTATGTATTAGTTATGGTCTGGCTCATGGTCTGGATGTTTGACCAGACGCGGGTGCGCGGGAAAAATGTATGGGGATGGTATGTTCCGTTTCTCATCGCGCCGCTGCCGACATTGGTGGCGTTCATTTTGTTTCTGCAAAGAAGGATCAAGTAACGGCCGAACCATCCTCGTTATCCGATGACGATGCGAGATTCTGGGAAGCGATAGCGAGTTTGCACGGCGGTTTTGACGGCAAAGAGCCCGATCATCAGTGGCCCAAACCGTCCCAGAAGCATCGAGATCATGATCATGACTTTCCCGAAATCGGTCAGCGAGGCCGAGAGGCTGTGGTTGGCTCCATCTCCGAGCGACAGGCCGACGATGCCTAAGGCCGAGGTCACTTCAAACATCAACGGCAAAAACCGTTGTTTCTCGGTGGAGTCCAAAATAAGGGTGATCGTGGTAATCATCGCAAAGGCGATGATCGTGAGGCAGAGTGCTCGAATCGTTAAATCGCGAGGAATACGCCGGTGAAACACCTCGACATCGTTTTTTCGCCGTAAGACGGTCCAGATCGTCAGGCAGACGATCGCAATCGTCGTCGTTTTGATCCCCCCGGCCATGCTGCTCGGCGAACCCCCAATAGCCATTAAGAGCAGGAGGAAGTATAGGGTGGCATCTCGCATCTCACTCAGTTCCAGCGTGCTAAATCCGGCAGTTCGTGAAACCGTGTGGAAATAAGCGGTCATCACCCGCTCTCCCCCATTGAGGGATTGAAAGGTGGGGGCGTTGGACCATTCTAAGATGAGAATCCCAAGCGTGCCGCTGACAAGCAAAATCCCAGTCGTGATCAAGACAAGTTTGGTATGCGTGAGAATACGAACCCGTCGTCCTTTGAGATTATCAATGATATCCTCGAAGACGAGAAACCCAACACTTCCTAGAATCACGAGTGTTGTGATGACCAAATTAAAAGAAACATGGGTTTCGAAGTCTCCAAGGCTGTTGGAATAGAGCGTAAACCCAGCATTATTAAAGGCGGAAACCGCATGAAAGAGTCCCGAGTACAGTGCAGACCCCCAATTCATATCCTGCGCAAAGTGGGCCGCGAGGAACAGGGTGCCAAGACCTTCAAGGCCAAACGTAATGACTGCGACCATCTTGACGTATCGTATGGACCCCTCCATATTGATCGTACTTAGTGTTTCCGTCAGCATCATCCGATCCCGCAAACCAATCCGGTGGCCTAGGATCAAGAGAATAAGGGTCGCCATCAACGCATACCCTAAGCCGCCAATTTGGATAAGGAGGAGAATGACGAGCTGGCCGAATGTCGAAAAATCATGAGGGGTATCCATGACGATTAAGCCTGTCACACAGACGGCGGAGGTTGCGGTAAACATGGCGTCAATGAATCCCAGCTCTACGCCGGGGCTCGTGGCAAAAGGAAGCAGCAGTAACAGAGTGCCGACCAGAATCAAGGCCATGGCGGCGAGTGCGACGGTTTGGCCTGGGAGGAGACTGTAAGCGGTGAAACGTCCGAGGAGTGAGCGCCCTAGCTGTACGCTTCGTTCGATGGCGGTCATGGTGATTCCGTTAGGCCTTGGTTCCTGTTTCGTGTAATGACCACGATGAAGCGAACTGGAAAAGTGGTGTCCATCTATCACCGGAAGGAAAAATGGCGACACACGGGGAGACGAGACGAGAGTGACAGAATACAGCCCTCATACGTGAAGGAGTCAAGACATTAAGAAGAAAAGAAGAATCCGTGACAGGCTTAACGTCCGACGATACTCCACTCAATGGACTAACGCAAGGAACGGACAGGCATGAGACTCATCAACAGGCTTGACCATTGAACAGACACGGCTTATAGCGACTGGCGTCAAATTCAGTATTCTCGGCGTACAAGCGTTCATTGCCGTTTACCCCATCCTGTTCAGGGTCATTCCACATGTTGTGATTCCACCAATAAAAGAGGGGAAAAGACTCCAAGTAATACACGGGATTGCCGAATTCACTCCGTTGATGATGCTGGACTTTTCTCCCTGTCACGTAATCCACTTCGCCGTTTCCTTTCAGCGAATAGAGAAACATCACCATGCGGGATTCGTGATCATAGATCTCCTCCAGTCGGCTTTCTTCGTCAGGCTCCACGGGAAGCGTCTGTTCTTTCACGGCGCCTGCTGTGGAGAAAAGGGAGAGCCAAAAAACGAGGGTGAGGACGATGGAGACAAAAGCATTCATCGAGTTCCTCCTAGTGGGAAAGGGTCAGATGGCACGTCAATCTTTATCTTATCACGCGACAAATGTACCGTTCAAACTTCTTGTTGTGGGGAAATGCCTAGACTATAATCGCAGTCATGCAAGCCAATGATTCTTCGTCGCGACGCATCGCGTTCTATACGGTCGGGTGTCGGCTCAATCAGGCGGAAACGGCGCTTCTAGCCGATCGCTTTGGCCGCTTTGGCTTTACCCAGGTGGAGTTTGGAGAGCCAGCGGATGTGCTCGTCGTGAACACGTGTTCGGTTACGGACGAAGCAGAAGCCGATTGTCGGCGAGTCGTTCGGCGGATGTTGAGGACGTCTCCTCGAGCTTTTGTGGCGGTGACGGGGTGTTACGCGCAAACCAGTGCAAAACAACTCCAAGCGATTGACGGAATCGATCTGGTGTTGGGGACACAGTACAAGATGCAGTTGCCCGAATATGTGGCGTCACTTCCGACGCATGAAAAAAATGCCAAGGCCGAATTATTGCACACCAAAAAAATTGATTATGAGAATTTTTCTTTGGAAGGCTCTGGGGAGTATGTCACGACTCGGGCCAATCTCAAGATTCAAGACGGGTGTCAATTTATGTGCTCGTTCTGCCTGATTCCCTTTGCCAGGGGTCGCGAACGAAGCCGTTATATTGACGATGCGATTCGAGAGGCGGAAATCTTGGCTCAACGTGGCCATCGCGAGCTAGTTTTGACCGGTGTGAATATCGGCCAATATCGGGATGCCGATGCCGATTTGCTTCGCTTGATCCAGCGACTTGAAGACCTTCCTGAAATTGACCGTATTCGTATTTCCTCGATAGAACCCACGACGGTGCCGGATGGATTGTTGGAGTATATGGGGAGTTCGGAGAAGCTATGTCGATACCTGCATATCCCGCTGCAAAGTGGTGATGACCGAATCCTGAAGGCGATGAATCGCCGGTATTCTGCTCGTGAGTATTCCCTATTCATCGAAAAAGCCGTTCGCGTGATCCCTGATCTTTGCGTCGGCACGGACATCATGGTTGGATTTCCGGGTGAGGGTAAGCAGGAATTTGCCAACACGCAATCGTTGATCAACGACCTTCCTTTTGCCTATTTGCATGTGTTCAGTTTTTCAAGTCGGCCTGGTACAGCCGCAGCCAAACACTCCAACCCGGTCTCACCGGCGATCATCAGGCGACGAAGTCAGGCGCTCGCGGCGGTCTCACGAGAGAAGCGTCTTCAATTTTACCGGCGTATGATGTTTCAGGATGTCTCCGTGTTATTTGAAACGCAAAAGGCTTCAGGCCTTTGGACCGGCCTGACCGACCACTATGTGAAGGTTGGCGTGCGTTCGGAGGAAGATCTCGCGAATACGATCCGACCGGTTAGGATTTCCGGGCTGATTGACGGCTTAGCTCTTGGTCAATTGACCGATGACCCGTCGAATGATTCGACCGCTGAACGGATTTCTGTCTCTCCTTTGTCGCTCTTGCCTAGTTGATTCGCGCGCAGTCTTGCCATGATCCATCAAGAACTCATTCATCCGTTCGAGACCGACGTTCCGGCGCCAGAGTCTTCTCAGGATACGCGTCATGTGTATATCGAGACGTTCGGCTGCCAAATGAACGAGTATGATACGGAGTTGGTGCGGTCGCTCCTCAAACGACAGGGTTTTGCCTTCACCGATCATTGCGACCATGCGGATGTCGTCTTATTGAACACCTGTGCAATTCGTGAAAACGCACACAACCGCGTATACGGTCATCTAGGGAACCTCAAGAATCTGAAGAAGGAACGAGGCCTGGTGATCGGAGTCCTGGGATGTATGGCGCAAAATCTCAAGCAAGAATTGCTGGAAACACAGCCCTTTATCGATGTGCTGGTTGGCCCTGATGGCTATCGCCAATTGCCTCAGTTGTTGACCAAGGCCATCGAGACTCAAACGCAGGGACTTTCCGTCGATCTCTCGGAGTATGAAACCTATGAGCGCATCATCCCTGAGCGTACCGAAGGGGTAAATGCCTGGATCGCGGTGATGCGCGGGTGTGACAATTTTTGTACGTTTTGCGTCGTGCCGTACACTCGAGGGCGGGAGCGTTCGCGCGACCCACGGGGCATTCTGCATGAAGCGCAACACCTTGTCGAAAAGGGGTACAAACAGATCACGCTCCTCGGGCAAAACGTCAATTCTTATCGATTTGAGGATTGGGACTTTGCCCGGTTGGTTGTCGCCATCGCTGATCTTTCAGGTATAGAACGAGTGAGGTTTATGTCTCCGCATCCGAAAGACTTTCCTCCCGCCTTGCTAGATGCCGTGGCACAGCATCCAAAGGTCTGTAGTCATATTCATCTGCCGGTTCAATCAGGGAATGACCGTGTGTTGGAAGCGATGGGCCGGTGTTACACTCGGGCGGAATACCTTCATCTCGTCGAAGAGATTCGTCGACGGGGAGACATTCCCATTACGACCGATATCATCTGTGGGTTCAGCGGGGAAACGGACACAGAATTTCGAGACACTTATCGTCTCATGGAGGAGGTCGGATATCTCTCATCGTATGTCTTTAAATATTCTGAACGAAAAAATACGATTGCGGCCAGAAAATTTTCCGATGATATCCCTGAATCAGTCAAGATCGAGCGGGTTGCGGAACTGATAGACTTCCAAAAACAGTTTTCTCTTCGGAAAAACCGCGAGTGGATCGGACGGACGGTTGAAGTATTGATTGAAGGCGATGCGAAAAAATCCTCTTCACAATGGGTGGGGCATACGGAACACAACACCACGGTTGTGTGGGATAAATCGCTTCATATCTGTGGGCCGGGAGAACTTCTCTCGATCATAGTGAAAGATGCCTCGGCCTCCACGTTATTCGGGCGCCCCATCGATGCCCCTCTTTAGTTTTTCGTTTTCACACATTTTCTAACCCTTTAAACGTTCATACACAAGAGGAGCTCCAGATCACACGCATGCCGTGGACTGGCATGGTCCGCGAAGCGTCGAGGTGAGGTAAGAGTGTCCTCGAATGAGAACGAGGTCCGGGGAGTCTACGGGAATCAAAACAATGAAAAACAAGGACGATGAAATGGAAAAACATAGCTCAAGTTGGATTCACAATGACCGATGAATAGGAGTACCAATTGTGAGTCAACAGGAGGGTGACTCAGCCTCCTCTCTGCAAAAGTAGTTACAGAGAAACTTCCCTATGGATCAGCAACTGCTGCAGCGCATCAAGAATTGCAAGACATTGCCGGCCATTCCCAGTCTTCCGCTACAAGTCCTGCAGATGTGTCGAGACGAATCGGTCGACTGTCAAAAAATGGCAGATACGGTCAGTAAAGATCCATCTTTTGTCGCGAAGCTCCTGAATGTCGCCAATTCGAGCTTTTACGGCGGGGCGCGACATAAAGTCACGACTGTGACGCAAGCCGTGACATTATTAGGCATGAACTCCATTGCCACGTTGGCCTTTTGTTTTTCCTTGTATCGCGATCTAAAGAAGAAGCAGGGCGTGTCATTCGACCAGACTCGATATTGGCATCGTTCCATTTTGTCCAGTGTGGCCGCGCGGATCCTCGGCAGGTGGGCGCAAGTGCCCCACTACGAAGAAATATTCCTCGCTGCGCTGTTGCAGGATTTGGGTATGTTGGTCCTCAGTGAAGTGTTTGGCGGCGAGTACGGGGAAATTTACAGCCATGCGGGCTCCAATCACCAATTGCTTCAACAATATGAACGGGAACGTTTCGGCAGCGATCATAGCGAAGTCGGAAGTTGGCTTGCCGAAATGTGGGAATTGCCAGATGTGATGCGTGTTGCTGTTCGTGGGAGCCATGATGTCGTGTTGGCTGAAGCGTCCGACGAACATCAAATGATTGTCGTATGTGTGATGATCTCTGGCCGGTTAGCCGACTTGTGGTGTGATCCCACGGATGAGCAGCGACTTCATGAGTTGCTGATTCTCGGTCAACAGTATTTTGCCCTGACTCCGCAGGATCTCGTGACGATCCTCTCGAACATCGCCGAAGCTATTCCTGAATACGCGTCATTTTTTCAGATGAATCTCGGGAATGATGAAGACATTCGGCATGTCGTCGACATGGCTGAACACTCGTTCTTGAATGCCGTTCCCTCTTAGATTTTCTCGCTCCTTTTCTTGCTGTCTCCCCAGTCGCGCGACATAGAGTCAATCTTAGGGTTTCCAACTTTTGAGATGATTGACGATGTTTCATGAGTGCGTCACAATACGCACGCACCATCTCTTCCGGGTTTCCGGAAAATTCTCGGTCGTTTTTAAGGGCGTTGTCCAATGGAAGTCTCTTTTCAACGATGGAGCGGCAAGTCTGATTGTGGCATCTGCCTTGCGTTCTTTTGCGCGATCGTGCTCGGGACAACACCGCTCTATGCCGATGAGCGAGGCATTCTGGCCTCACCGAGCACTGGCGAAGAGATTGGTTCAGTGTGGGGCGTGTTTGTGGGAGTCTCGATCTACCGGCATGCTGGTTTGACGCTTGAATATGCCGACGATGATGCCACTGCCTTGCACCAGTTCTACGTTAGGCATTTTACGAGTCACATTCCATCGGATCACTTTCAGGTCTTGGTAAATGAACAAGTGACGCGTGGGGGTTTTTTGCAGACGGTAAGGGAAGTGTTACGCCGTGCGGAACCGGAAGATTTGGTCGTACTCTTTTTGGCAATGCATGGGCTTTTGGACTCGAGTGGGCAAGACCTCTATTTTCTCACGCATGAGGCTGATCCGAACCTGCCGGAGGCGCAAGGGATTAGCCGACATGATTTGATTCGACAAATAGAGCGCAGCAAGGCGAGGAAAATCGTGTTGTTGCTCGACGCCTGTCATACTGGAGCCTTTGCCGCTTCACAGACGATGTTGACCAGACGGTCGGCTGGAGCTGCCGATATTAATCGCTTGCTCGAGGCCATGGGACAAGCTCAGGATGGTGTGGCTGTAATGTCATCTTCGACCGCCGCAGAGTTTTCCCAAGAGGGCCGGCAATTCTGTGGTGGACATGGGGCGTTTACCTGTGCCTTATTGACCGGACTGGAAGGATCGGCCGATACAAACCGCAATGGGATCGTCGAATTACGAGAACTCTTCGATCACACGTATCGGCTGGTCAAGGCCAGTACGAAGAGCAGCCAACATCCGTCGATCGAGGGGCGGTATGATAATCGTTTGCCATTGGCACATGCGGTTGGTGATTTGGGTCGTGCGCAGCAAGCTGATGCGATAGCTCCGGTTAACCTCGAGACGTATCGAAATCTCGAGAAGCGATCGGAGTATTTTGCCAATCTGGAGCAGGCCTGGCAGTCCGTCGAAGCCTATGTTAGGCAGACCGTGATCCCAGAGCATGAACGTCGTTCAGCACTCTCGAAGTTTTTGCAAGATTTCCCCGATGAAAATCCTCATCGGCCAGATGCTTTGCAGGCTTTCGAAGGGTTAAGGGAGGCTGACGTGCACCTTGATCAGGTCCAGAACGATCCGTCTGCACCAGTGCGGGAAGTTCGTGTGCGTCCACAGCGACCTGCCTTGCCCGCTGATATAACCACTGTGATTGGAAAAGCGCCGGAGGGCATGGTGCTCATCGAACAAGGCGAATTCTGGATGGGCTCTGCGCCGGAAGAGGTGTGTGAGTGGGACTCCATTTTTAAAGTCGAGTTTTGTCTGCCAGTCCGCAATGCCGATTATGCTCCACGGCATCGAGTCACCCTGCCGGCCTATTATTTGGATCGGCATGAAGTGACGAACCGGGATTTTCAAAAGTTTGTCGATGGAGAAAATTATCAGAGCACCGTCGGTCAGAAAGGCACCGCCTCGGCGCTGGTCAAATCAACGGGCTTTTTTTCCGGCACGACATGGGAGATAGAAGAAGTTCCAAAGGCTACATGGAAGCGACCTTCGGGTTCAAACAGTCAGTCGGACGTGAGGTTGGACTTACATCCGGTCGTCCAAGTGTCCTGGTATGATGCTGAGGCTTATTGCCGATGGACAGGAAAGCGGCTTCCCACGGAAGCGGAGTGGGAATATGCTGCGCGCGCGGGAACAGAGTCAGAACATTGGTGGGGGAGTGACGCTCCAGGCACGCGCCGGGTAGGCAACATGGCTGATGCATACGCAAACACTGTTTTTCAAGTTGAACCGAGTTTCCCTGGCTATGATGACGGGTATGAGCGCACGGCGCTGGTTGGCTCCTATGACCCCAATCCCTGGGGACTCCATGATATGACCGGCAACGTGTGGGAATGGACGGCGGATTGGTATGAACTTCGCTATTATCATGCAAGTCCTTCCCAGAATCCTCAAGGTCCGGCAACAGGGACTGAAAAAGTTAAACGGGGTGGATCTTGGTATACCTATCACTCGATCAAAACCCGTGCTTCACAACCTCCCGAAAATTCCGATGATCAAACAGGGTTTCGATGTGCGAAAAGCGTAAAGTAACGGCCAGATATTTAACACCGGCCAATCGCGGTACTGTCCAGTTCAGACAGAATGGTTTTGATGTCATCTGGAGCGTTCAAGACGGTGCCTTCGATTCCAAGTTGTCGGACAGTATGAAGCGCAAAGCAGAGCGTGCCTAAGCTGACCTTCTCTACAGCCGTGACATCCGCGAGGTTGAGTTGAAGCCGTTTGTGGCCCAGTGCATGGGCATGCCGAATGGCGCGTTCACAGGCCGGTCCCACCGTATGATCGAGAATTCCTTTGAATCGCACCTCTAACCGGTCTTGGTGAATATGTTCTGTGATAGTCATGGAGACCTCCCTGAGGGATGAATGAGCAAGATGAATGGATGAGCTTTCAGTACACATGAGACGGGAATCCATTCACTATTCCCCAAAAGGCCTAGGTGACTCTTGGGCCTTTGGGTGAAGCCTGAAAAATTCGAGTCAAAACGAGAATTTTTTATACATAGATCTGATTTCAATAAAAATTTTGAAACTGTCAAAACAGCTAAAACTATTAAACTTTAGACTTGACTCCATTGGTGGAAAAGGAAAAGGCAGAAGGTGATTTATTCACCTTCTGCCTTTTATGTGAGAAACGAATATTGTCGCGTCGGCGATTATTTGTTGAGTAGGCCTTTGCGTCGCGCGAGACCGATGAGGCCTGCTAACCCAGTGCCAAAGAGAATGGCAACGGGTGGAACCGGGACTGTGGCAAATGACAGTTTCTTGAGTTTAATAGCGTCATTACTATGGTCATATTTGGTACCAATGAGAAGCCAGTCCGCCCCGCCTCCGCCTGGGATTCCGGATAGGTTGGCTGTGTGAAGAGAACCCGAACTGTTTTTTGCGTTCTGAAAAAAAGTTTGCTCTGTGCCTAAGAACCCATAACCTGTGTTTGATGCGAAATCAGGTGCGGGACCAGTCCCTTGCCAGTAGGAAAGATCATAATCGTAATAATTAGTTGGATCCCAGACAGTTAGCATCGCTGAAGTGATTACGACTGGCTTAGAAAATTCAATCAAGTAAAAATCTTTACGACCACTATTATCGCCTGGATGTTCAACATTTGAACTGCTGCTACTGCACGAGTCATTATAAGGGCTTGGGATAATTAGTCCTTCACCTTGATTGCAAATGCCAAGGCCACCGTTCCAACCATATAGCTGGGAGGCTGACCACTTGGCCGATGAGGAATCGTCTTTCGCCGACCAAGCTGAGGTTGTGGCCGTTGTGGTGCTTGGGGCACCTGGGCCGACATTTACTATTAGCCGATCGACGTCCTTGTTGCCATGTCCATCAGGATCTGTGGCTGGGCCATTTTGAATAAATTCTAATGCAGACCCTGGCATGAAATTAAGCTCAAACGGTGCAGCCAAAACAGGACTCGTCATGGCGAGTATCACTGCTACGGTTGCTGCGATGTGTTTCATATACTTCCTCCTTCCGAACCATGTGATGAATTAAATGTACTGCCTGTGGGTGCTAAAAACAGAAAAATTTCATTTTCTTGAAAAAATGAATAACAAGAAAAATCAAATGGAAATTGCTTGTGAGAGGAGGGGATGTGCTGACTGACGGGTCAACTGAATTAACGGATTGTGTGGTGCAGCGAGTAAGTCGTTAGAAACGATGAGGGCATTATAAATTTAATCTTATGAGCCTCGCCACGTTGTATTCTCTCATTAATTCCTTCTCTATATTCCCTTCTCTATGTTGTCTCCTCTTCGGATTTGAGTCTTAATAACAGCATAGAAATAAAACCTATAAACGGATTCGAATTTAATGAAAATAAATTATACTGCCTGCTGTCTGAAACATCAATAACAAAGTTTTAAGTTTTAATTTAGTTGTGTTTGCCTAGGTATGTTGGAGGGCATAGATGCATCCGAATCAGTTCTGTGTAATTCTGCCAAACGGTGCTGAAATATAAAGACATTCAGGGTCGAAAACAGGTATACTCACGGGCCGTAGAGAGAATTCTTTGTCGATCTCATAAGGTCCTGCCTCAAACATTTCAAGAAAAAATTGATACATCACATCTAGTGCCCGTAGCTCAATGGATAGAGCACCTGACTACGGATCAGGAGGTTGGGGGTTCGACTCCCTCCGGGCACGCCACTTCTTCAGCCACTAGAGCCGTTTCAAATAAATTCCATACGTCTGAGATTCGCTATTGTGCGTGGGTAGTTGCATTGCATCAGCTGAAAGTTATTTGAGTTTGCTCTGGTCCTCCAAGATTGCTTGCCCTTCCCAGGGAACATTCAGTCTGTGCCGCGAGCAACGTTTCGATATTGGCAAGATGGAGTGGAAGGACTCACGAAGAGTGAGAAGGGCAGGGCTCGATAGACGAAAGAACGGCGATAGACTCTCTCTCGTAACTGACCCTGCCCGATTGAGATAAAGCCTGGTTGCTCAGCGATGAATCGTAGGGTGAGTGGATCGCCGAGCAACCGCAACTCCGAAGACCCGACTCTTCGAAAGTTGCACCCTTGGAGGAGGAGTGCTCCTGAGTAGGGTATTTTTATTGTACTCCCCGCTTCCATGCTGATTCAAATCCTCATTCGCTTTCCTGTACAAAAGACGTGCAGACGTATCCGCTTCAGGCCCTCACTCATTTCTTGCCCATTCCCAAGAGCCTCTTAACTTTTCATCTGTGTCAAACGTATCTTAGATCTTTTCGCTATTTTTTGATCATTCAAGCGAATAGTGATGGGTTCTGTGCCGTTCTTCCGTTCCTTTAATTTTCTCGCTTAGAATGGCCGACAAACGACTGATATTAGGGTAGTATCACGAGGTCGTCCGATGTCGTTTCGAGTGTATGCTTCGTTGGTGTGCAGTGCATGCCTGGTGGTTCTTCTTGCTTCCACGACACAACTCTGGGCTGGTCCGACGTTTCTCAACCGACAGGCGTTTCCCATTTCTCTGGCCCTTCACGAAATGGGTCCGTTTCATAATAATTATTTACGCACGTTCGAGGTATGGACGCAGTGGGACAATGACGCGAGCGTGGACGTGAAGGTGAATATCCTCTTTACATTCTTTGATAGTGATTCTGGCGGATCGAGGATGGGCGAGGATGGGAAAGATGATACGCTAATGAGTGTCATGCAGTCCGTGACGATTCCCAGCCAGGTCAGTAACTGGGGCAAAACTTTTTATCTTACGGCCATAGGTGGAAAAATTAATGAAGGGTTTGATCACCTAGAAGAAGGCGCCAGTCTTGAATTATATGTTGATGCCCAAATCATGTCCATTCAGTACCTCTCCCAATAACCTCTCTTAATAAATCCTTTTTATGTATTTTTTGGCCTTCATGAAGCCTGAAATATTGCAAGATCAATGAGTCCTATGCGCCTGTTGGCGGTAGCCGTAGAGTAACGTGACGTTGATGCGCCGGCTTTCATAGTCATCTCTGAACGACAAGGTGTCGGTTTCATGGAAGAGGTTTGAGTTGAAGATGAGTGCGCGATTTTGTCGGTGAGGCACTGTGACAGGTTGCGCGTGAGTGCGGTGTAGAAATTCGCGGATCTTTTCCTTGTTCTGATCGCTGTTATAAGTCTTGAAATCCCAGTCATCTGGGGCTTCCTGATCCCACACGACGAGGCCCCCGCTTGTTTCGTCAAGATTGGCCTCATTTGGGGTGATCCAAAAATTGACATTTACGGCTGCCGCATCCGCATGAAGGTTGAGGCCTTGCAGGGTACTGTCATATTTAAAGGCCCAGGCCTGAGCGAGCTGGTGGTCCTGAAAGATGTTTGGCAACCTAAGCCGCAGCTCTTCGGCAATCTGTAACAATAGAGGACTTGCGAACCCCTCGGCTAAAAAGGCTCCGAGATAGCCATTGTGATAGTCTTTTTTCCAAACAGTGGCCTCAAGGCAAAACCGGCGGAGCCTGTTCAATGCTTCCTCGTTCAGAAGGTGGTCGAGGTAGGTGATTTCAGGCTTTTTCTCATGATACCGGGCTTCGATGGATGTGACATCAAGATCGGGGTTTAGGGTCCCACCCGACAAGCCGTGAGCTATGCCGTGATGCAGAATTCGGCTGAACGACGGCGCAAGGTGTCTTTGATCATCCTGTGAGAGCGTGACAATCCTCGCCCCTGAAGCTTGGGAAATCGGAACGGGACTGAGCCGTTCTAACGTTTCAAGATACGGCTGTGGGACCTCAACGGAAATGCCTTGTCGATGGAGATAGCGAAGTTGTTCAAGGTCATGCTTAATACGTGATGGTGTCGTGACATTTCGCTGTATGGGGTTTCCATGGTTGTGCGTGAGTTCCGCAGAGCGGTGAAAACAAGCCAAAGCATCTTGAGTTCGCTGTTGCCATAACAGCGTCAAGCCAAGATGATAATGCGCGTTCGCGTAATTCGGCTTTGCCTTGACGGCTTCCTGAAACGCCGACTTCGCCTCCGAAACATGCCCATCTCCTTTGAGCGCGACCCCCAAGTTATTCCAGGCTTCGGCATGCGACGGATTGATCTCGATGGCCGCCCGGTAGGCGGTGATGGCTTCAGCCGTTTTGCCTTGCTCTTTCAGGGTTACGCCCAGATTATTCTGCGCTTCCGCTGATTGAGGGTTTAGTCGCAACACTTCTTGGAATGATCGCACGGCATCATCCAGTCTGCCTTGTAAGCGAAAAACATTTCCCAGGTTACTTTGCGCTTCGATGTACGAAGGGTTGAGGTGGATGGCCCGTTGGTAAGCAGAGGCTGCCATAGAGAGTTGGCCGCTTCGTTCGTGGACGAGCCCCAGGTTGAAATGGTAGAGGGGATTTGACTGATCCGAGGCAATGGCGCTGGTGATGAATTCTGCAGCCTGCTGTAAGTTTCCCCGCTGAAAGTGGGTTAATCCGAGCAGATGCAGAGAGTCCGGGTGGGAGGGACATTGGCCCAGCACCTGACGGTACAACGAGTCGGCTTCGGCAAATTGCAGGGCTTTATGTTGAGCGACAGCCTGAACGAACACGGAATGAAGCTTGGGCGGAAGACTTCCCGATCCAATCTGTGTTCGGAGTTTCTCTTGGCGTCGCCGTGCGGTTCGGTTCATGAGCGTTTGAAGAAAAAGTGGTCATTCGGATAATCGGCTCAATCGTAGCAATGATGGGAGTCTATTCTCCAGTGTGGGCACTGGGATTGAGTTGCCACAAGCTCCAGGAGAGGGCTTCACGGAGTTTTTGCATTTCTGGGTCTCGAGACGGATCGGTCCAAACCTTTTGATTCAGGGCTGACAAGGGTTCGATGGCACGATTATCTGCCAGCTTTCCCAGGGCAAGTACGATTTCTGTTTGAACGGGTAGTTCAGTCGTCGGTTCTTCAAGGGTCGATAAAAACGGAGAGAAAACTGGAGTCTGGGAATTATGGGTGGCGATTTCCCCAAGCCCTTGGACCGCAGCGATTTTCAGTTGTGAGTTTGTGGTGGTTTGGAGGACCTTGAGCAAGGTCTTGGTGGCTTGTTCGCCTTGCCGTCCCATGGCGATGGCCGCAGATGTGGCGAGATGAGGGTTCTGGAGTGCTTGTTCAAGGATTGGCAAGGTTTCCGGGTCCGGAATTTCTCCAAGTAAAGAAATGAGCTTGAGCTTGAGTGCTTGAGGCGTGGTTTCGTGCTGTATCATTCGGCTGAGTCGTTGCGTTTGTCCCCATTCTGTGACGAGAAGATAGGGGAAATCATCATGTTCCAGGAGTTTTGCGAGTTCTGATAAAGCATAGTCGCCGGAATTCTTGACGCGAGCTTTTTGAGCCGATCGTCGCGCATCGTCGAAGGTCGTTCGAACTTCTGTTTGCCAAGCGATGTCATGTCCATGCAACCCATAGGTGATGAGACAGGCTGGGCCTGTCCAGTTTCGTAACGGCGCATGAAGTGAATCGGCATCCCCTCCGTAAGTCGAAGGCCCTCTTCGAGTCTTTCGCTCTTCACATTTCACTTTCACGAGGACATCGTGTTGGGTCTTGGAGTTTTGATGTGTGATGAATCCCAAGGCCCTCAAGCGTTGACTCACGACCTGTTGAATCTTATCGGTATTGGCATTGCCTAATTCGGTCAGCGCCACAGTCTTTATGAGCACGGTTTTGGCCTGTTTCAACTGATCTCGTTCCTCAGGCGATAGGGTGCGATCTCTGGGAAAGCCAGCTTGAATGGTGAGGGTAAAAAGTACCAGTGAAATGAAGAGGCTTCTTAACCACATATTACTTACTCCTTGCTTTTACGACACATTGATGAGGTGGGATGGTCTTGCCAGGGTTGGATAGTGCGTTCGATGCCATGTGTGACACATGAATTTTCTATACCAACTCCCTTCCCACGAGCGCAACGTTTGGAGTCATGGAAGAGGTGAAAATACCTAAGTGAAAACTGTGACTTCATGAACCACTCATCCGTTAACCAATGCCAGGTTTGTTCGTTCACTTATATGACCTCAGCCAGGTTCCAGCAGACACGGATCGTCGGATGCGTGGCTGAATCAGGGTATGGCTGTCATCGAATGGCTCAGCGGATTAGTAGATGGATACAGCATCCCGGTAGGGAGGTGGATCTCAAGTCGTAATCTAGATTCACCGACACAGACACTAAGGGCAAGGAACTATGAATCTATAGACGGCTGAGGTCTACATGGTTATTTCTGAAAACAGGGTCAATGATCAGGTCATCGTCGAAAAGTTTGTCGGGTGTTTTGATCAAAACGCTCGTCAGGATTTTAAATGGAGAATCGACGTGGCTGTTAATGACGGTCTTCGCTATATCATCCTGAATATGACCGAAGTGTCATTCATCGATAGCGCTGCCTTGGGATGGTTAGTGCTGACACAACGCCGGATTCAACGAATCGGCGGGAAACTCTGTATCGTAACACAGCAAGGATTTGTCCACGATATCCTGGATTTGACGGAAATTTCAGAATGGATTCCGGTCTTCCGTACAGAAGAAGACGCACTGTCCTCGCTACACAGGGTATCTGCTTGAATGGAAACGACTCAGGTTAAGCCAAAGACGATCAAGGGAGGGAACACGAAAAGCGAAGCCGTGTTCCAGGGCAAGGATCGACGAGACGGATTTCGGGCCCGTGTGGTTCACGGTTTAAATCTTGAATCGGAATTACGTTGTTCGAAAAACAAGGTTTGGCCAAGCAAGGCCTTGAACCTTAGTCAACAGGGTGTTCTACTGGAATTTCCGAAAGGCAGTGTTCCTTCGGTGATCGTGGATGACAAAGTGTCGGTTAAACTTTGTTGTCATGAGGATATCGTCTGGGTTCCTGGAGTCGTGCGGCACCAACGCGGAAATCGTGTCGGAATCTATTTCCCTGAGTTTATGCACCGTAGTACTCACTCTACTGCCCAGATCATCTCTCGAATTTTACGAGCCGTCGAGCGAGGCTGGCTTCGGCAGAAAGCCCAATAATACCCTCCTTTTACCTGCTCAACCCTCCTCCTGGAAAAATCGATTCGTGAAGAACTGTAATGGTCTTGGCCTCTATGCAGGCTGAGGGATTTATTATTGGCGTGTCCGATGGAAGGGAAAATGGGAAGGCTGACTGGATTGACGTTGAGCGGTTTTTCTCTTTTGGCGAGAAAGAGGAGAAGATTGTACGATTGAAAGGGCGCATTCCATTCGAGGAGAGTCTTTGTCGATGGCTTTATACAGATGGAGTGTGGTGATGCGGTTATCATTGATTTCCATGGCGTTACAAATGGCATCCTGAGCAATTTTGAGTCCTCCATCGATGTCTCGCCTTAATGCAGAGGTAAAGTAAAACCAGACGGATAATGTCAGGGTATGGGTATGTAGGTTTTCCAGGAGAACCGAGCGGAGCGAAGACGATGTGAGCGTGGACATGATGAGTTGAGCGACGGTGGTCTTATAGTGACGGCCTTTGGATGATAGAATGCGTCTTCCGTTCACGGTGGCATATTGATGATTGATACTCGGAGGAATGGGTAACGTCAGAAAGAGCTCTTGTGCAGACACTCTGGATGGAAAGTTTTCGTGGTGTACTTCGAGACGTGAACAGCCAATTAGGTGAGACGATCGAGGACGAGAAGCCCTGTTGAGAGAAGGGATAGGCTGGCCTGATAGATTCAGAAAGTTTTTTATTCGAATTAGACGGGCCACGAGGATAAACGGAAATGAATCGGTCGAGAATCCTGAGCGATTATCAGTGACGAAGAATTCAGCCCATCACAGAAGGCTCAATAGTTTGCTGTGGATTTCTTCGAACTTTTCTTCATTCTTCATGACAAAGCGTCGCCAATCTGAAGGATTCCAAATCTCAAGTCGGTGGTACATTCCGACGATGACGATTTCCAGGTCATCTTCGAGAGGAATGGTTTTTCGAAGTTTTCCGGGGATGAGGATTCGCCCGGTTTTATCCAGGTCCGATGGGGTCGCCTCGGACACAAGATAATGCATGAACAGACGGCTCTGGTCCTCATCGCAAGCTTCTCGCGCACGTTCTAAGACCTTTTGCCATTCATCGGGTGAATAGGCTGAAAGAGGAAGATCCTGTCCCTTCAAAAAGACCACGCCCTGTCCTTGAGCTTCTAGCTGCTCACGAATTGGACTCGGGACCAGAAAGCGTCCCTTCTCATCCAACTTGCAGGTGTATTGGCCGGCAAACATGCTCTTTACCCTACGTATCCCATGAACGTTTATTGCTCATTAAAACCTCGATCGTAGCATACCTCAAGAATCGAAATTGTCAAGTTGTCTGGGATGGTGAAATTGGTCAATTGCACAAAAGTTGGGCAATGCTGAAAATTTCCATCGGCAATTCAATTACAACATTCTGGCCAGTGTCACGACATAGACATCTCCCGACCCGGCTTTTCGAAGTGCCTTGGCGCATTCATTGACGGTCGTGCCTGTCGTGTACACATCATCAACCAATAAAATAGATTTCCCGGTGATGTCCCGTGAGGTTTTAACCGCAAACGTTCGGCGAAGATTTTTCAAGCGTTCTTTGCGTGAAAGAAGGGTTTGGGGTGTGCTCTGTCTTGTGCGGATCAAGGTTGTATGGTCAAGAGGAAGTTGAATGATTTTGCTTAAATTATAGGCAAGAAGTAGTGATTGGTTGTATTCTCGTTCACGAAGACGAGCCGAGTGCAAAGGCACAGCCATGACGAGGTCAATTGTTGGCAGAGAAGGAAGGCCGGTGGCGAGCAGGTGAGCCATCGGTTTTGCCAGAGAGACCTTCCCCCGGTATTTCAGCAGGCCGATCGCTTTCTTGAGGGAGGATTCATAGGGATATAATGTCCATGCTCCAGAAAATGCTGGCGGGTGCATTCGACATGCGGCGCAACGGTGATGGGGGCTGTATCGTAAACTGATGCGTGAGTGAAATGGGCGATAGCAACGCGGGCAATGGGGCCCAGAGAGACATGTGATTGAACCCCAGCACTGATCGCACAAAAACGGAGTCATATCGCCCCAGAGGGATTTTCCACAACTTGCGCATTCTACCGGTAGTAGGGCATGTGAGCATGTTCGGGCCAGAGCTTTGGGTGAGTGTCGTGTGAGACGTTGCAGTACCGAGCGTTTCACGTCTGTGGTTTGGCCAGGCATCACTCGTAGATCCTGAATCGTTGGAGGGAAAGTCAAACCTATGATATATGAAGCATGATACCGCGAGCCATCGGACGTTCCCAAGAAACCCGAGGAAGATGGCGATGTGAGCGGAAAGGAAGCCACGCGAATGGTCAGTTTTCAACATGTGGGGAAGGACTACGTACGGGGAACTTCGACGATCACGGCCTTGTCTGATATCTGTGTCGATATTCCAGATGGTCAATTTTTTGCGATCACTGGACCGAGTGGAAGTGGTAAGAGCACGTTTTTGAACTTGATCGCGGGGTTGGATCACCCAACGTCTGGTCATCTTCTGTTGCATGGCCGTTCGACGCGGAACTTTGGCGATCGTGAATGGACGATGGCGAGGAGAAAATGGATTGGAATAGTTTTTCAGGCCTTTCATCTCATCCCGGGCCTCACCGCGGAAGACAATATCGCGCTCCCCCTTCGGTTGCAGGACAAACCTTTACGGGTGATTCGCGAATCTGTTGAAAATATGCTAGAAATCGTAGGGCTGAGGAGCCGTGCTCTACATCGTTCCGGAGAACTTTCAGGCGGAGAACAACAGCGGGTAGCTATTGCCCGGGCTTTTATTCATCAACCGCAACTTATCCTGGCTGATGAACCGACGGGAAACTTAGACTCACAAAATGGCATGGAAATCGTCTCGCTTCTAAAACGCTGCTCTCAAGAATTCGGTCAAACCGTGATCATGGTCACACATTCTCAAGTTGCCGCAGCGGTGGCAGACTCTGAACTCACATTGTGTGACGGACGTCTGACGTAACCTCATGGACCTTTCGACGACTATTGCGGGTGTGCGGCTTCCGAGATGTGTGATGAATGCCTCGGGGGCGCTTTGTGTCACTCAAGAAGAGCTTCAGAAGTTGGGACAATCCCGTTCAGGGGCTATCGTCACCAAGTCGATGACGCCGTTGGAACGTCGCGGAAACCAGGAGCCTCGCTATGTGTCATTTGATGGTGGTTCCATTAATTCCATGGGGTTACCAAATCTGGGGTATCCTGTCTATGCGAAACTGATTCCCGAACTTCGACGGTATGAGAAACCGATCGTGGCGAGTATCGCCGGGCTCCAGCCTGGGGACTTTCTGGAAGCCGTGCAAGCCATAAACGAGGCTCGGCCGGATTTGATGGAAATTAACTTGTCTTGCCCCAATATCCCTGGTAAGCCCCAGATCGGATACGACTTTCAAGCCTCTGAAGAATTGTTACTGAAAGTTCGTGATCTTGCGATTCCGCCAATCGGGGTGAAATTGCCGCCGTATTTCGATCCTGTTCATCAGCAGGCCATGGCGGAGGTTCTGAGTCGTGTTGGCGTCTCCTTTGTCACGCTCATTAATTCTGTCGGCAATGGGCTGGTCGTGGACCCTGACACGGAATCCGTCGTGATAAAACCCAAGGGCGGATTCGGGGGGCTCGGGGGGCGAATCATCAAGCCTGTGGCATTGGCCAATGTTCGAGCCTTTTGGAAACTCTTGGGGAATAAGGTGCAAATTATCGGAACCGGTGGAATCGAAACCGGACGGGATATTTTCGAGCACCTCTTATGTGGAGCTTCGGCTGTGCAAATCGGAACCGTCCTGGTGGAGGAGCAATGTGGAGTTTTTGAACGTCTCGAACGGGAGTTGGCGGAATGTTTCGAGCAAAAAGGATATCAGACGGTCGCCGATTGCCGGGGAAAGCTCAAGGAGTTGTAGGAACCGAATTTTTAAGGAGATTCCGACTATTTGGCGACTGTGTTTTTGGGGATTAGTCGAAGTGCGAGCGCCTGCCTCAAGAGTTGGGCGACGTTTCGTACGCGAAGACGGCGCATGAGGTTGAAGCGATGGACTTCTACCGTGCGGACGCTGATGTCGAGACGCTCGCCGATTTCTCGATTTGTATAGCCCTGCGCCACGAGTCGAAGGATTTCTTTTTGTCTACTGGTTAATGATTGCGCATCATTGTGGTTGATCGAATCATTCACACCTAAATCCCACCCGGGAACATCGTTTTGGTCAATTTTCACCTATGAACTCACGCATCTTTGTCTAGATAATTTACCATAAGCTGATATCCTGAGACAACACGCTATGTACGCAGTGTTTAAAGGGTTATTCTTGCTCGTCTACGAGCATCTCCGGCAACGCCCTCTCCGCACCAGTTTGACCATTCTCGGGGTGGCGATTGGCGTTTCAGCCTGGCTGTCCATCCGGCTGGCGAATACCGAAGTGTTTCGATCTTTTGAGACCTCGGTCGAGACCGTTGTTGGTGAGGCGTCTCTTCAAGTTTCTGGAGGCGCGGATGGGATGAACGAGCAGATCTTGCTCACGATTCGCGAACATCCAGCGATTCGTGAGGCGCATCCCATTGTAACGATTCAAGCCAGTTTGCCCGGTCCTCAACAAGAGCAATTCTTTCCCGTGCTTGGATTGGATCTCCTGGAGCTCTCGAATAGAGATGGTCTGAATATGGGGGCATCTCTGGAAAAACAGGGAGGTTTTGACTTCCTATTGGACAACGACGCGGTCTTCCTCGGGCATCAATTGGCGGAAAGGCTTAAGTTGGGGGAGGGGGACACGTTACGGATGCATTTCGGAGAACAAGTCTTCAATGTTCGCATTCAAGGGGTCGTGTCGGCCTCCAGCCCGAATCTGAGGCGGCTGGATAAGATGGCCATCATGGATATTGCCGCGGCCCAAGCTCTATTTGGCTATCTGGGACGAATTGATCACATTAATCTGGTGTTGGAGAAGCGATTTGCTGTTTCAGAGGTTCTCGAAAATTTGAAGTCGATGCTTCCTGGAACGATATCCGTGAGCCGCACGAGTCAGCGGACTCGTCAAGTCGATGCGATGGTAAGGGTCTTTCAATTCAACTTGACGATGTTGAGTACGATTGGCCTGCTGGTGGGGCTTTTTCTGGTGTATAACGCCATTGCGTTTTCGGTCGTTCTGCACCGGCAGGAAATCGGGATCTTACGCGCCATCGGCATGTCTCGTGCTCAAGTGTGTCTCGTCTTTCTTTCTGAAGCGCTAACGGTCGGTTTCCTGGGTGGCTTGCTCGGGTGCGGGTTGGGGTTTCTCATGGCCCAATCTTTGACCACTCTCGTCAGTCAAAGCGCGACGGAATTATACGGAGCGGCTTCGGTGGGTCAGCTCTTGATATCTTGGGAGATGGTGTTCGAGGGGGTGGGATTGGGGATTGGTGTAGCACTGATGGGAGCATTGAAGCCGTCTTTGGAGGCCAGTGGAACGGTTCCAACGCGAGCGCTCGCTCCAGGAGATTACGAAGAAGCTATCAGTCAAAAAAGCGGGCATTGGGTTTGGGTCGCCGGCGGGCTGTTTGTGGCGGCAGGTTTTCTCGGTACGCTTGACCCCATTCATGGCATTCCGTTCTTCGGGTATGCCGCGGTGTTTTTGGTGTTGCTGGGATGCATCCTGTTGGGCCCTTTGTTCATCCGCAGTTTACGGCTATTCAGCCATGATGGAGCTGCCACAGATTGGGATATTGCCAGTTCGTTAGCGGTCGGACAACTATTGCGAAATCCCGGTCGAAGTAGCGTGACGCTCTCCGCGCTGGTGATTGGATTGGCGATTATGGTCGGAGTGGGAGCGATGATTCAGAGTTTTCGGCACACTGTGGAACTGTGGATTGATCAGACGATGATGGCTGACCTCATCGTGGCTCCGACTGTCTGGTGGGAGGGAAATGATCAAGACAAAGAGATTTCAGGCCTGCCTTTTGAGGCGTTCGAGGTCGTTCGGGCTCTTCCAGGGGTCATGGCCGTTGATCCCTATCGTGAGAGGCAAGCTGTCGCCGAAGGTATGCAGGTTGTTCTCGTGTCTCGCGATATTCAACTGCATGCCACCCAGAGCGACTATCTATTCACGATGGGTGATTCGAAACATATTTTACGACACATGCTTGAACAGCGAGGTGTCATCGTTTCGGAAGTGCTGGCTGAACGTTTGAACGTTCAACCTGGGAGCACCCTGACGATCGCGACTCCTCACGGCTTGAAAACATTTCCTCTCCTGGGAATATTTTACGACTACGCGACCGATGGCGGTAAAATCGTCATGGACCAACAGGTATACCAGGAATACTGGACTGACCGGAAAGCGAGTGTGTTCGCTGTGTACCTGAGCCCCGGAGTCAGGCTTGAATCGGTCCGTGCAGATATCTTGGAAAAGCTTGGAGGAGACACAATCACCACGATCAGTAACGGAGAACTGAGAGCCGAAATCCTAGAAATTTTTGACCGGACCTTTCGGGTCACGTACGTGCTGGAGTTGATTGCGCTCTGTGTCGCAGTCCTTGGGATCGTGAATACGTTGATCACGGCCATTCTGGAACGGCAACGCGAATTTGCGACCTTACGGTCGTTAGGGGCCAGCGGCCGACAAATTCAACAAATCGTGTTTTGGGAGTCGGGGTACCTGGCTTCACTGGGCACGATACTCGGCGTGCTTGGCGGACTGGCTCTATCCGTGTTGCTCGTCAAGGTGATTAATAAACAATCATTCGGCTGGACGATTCAGTTACAGATACCCTCCATGACAATCCTTGAGGCTGTTGTTGTTGCCGCCGTGGCAGGCTTGTTGGCGGGGTACCTTCCCGCTCGGTGGGCTGCGAGTCAACGCATCGCCGAAGGGCTACGCTATGAATAGTCCCTGTTAGATTTGCTTCGCAAAATTGCCATAGGTGTTTGGGTATTTTATACTCAGTTTTACCCTCTCTTTTTCCGCAAAAATCGTAACGCACTCTTTCAAGTGCAGAATTTTCAACAGTACTGAAAAAGTTTCAATTGCTTTGACTTTCCCCCTCGAGCGAAGCTTCCCATGACTTCTTCGTTCTGTCTTTCAGTCATTGTTCATAATTCGTAAGGGAGGAAAGTCTTATGGTGATTCGTCCTGCGTTCAAGTATGTGATGGGTTTCATCTGTTGTGTCAGTATGATGACGGCGCAGTTGTCATTCGCGGAAGAGGTGTTTTCGGGTGAGCAAAGCTCTTCGGCAGACTCCGTTGACTCCGGAGAGCGATGGTTGAACGGTCAAGAATGGTTTCAGCCGGACGCAAATGGGGTGGTCCATGTCTGGCCTCAGGACTCGTTGTTTCGGATTCGAGGGTGGATTGACGGAGGATACACCTATAATACTGACTCGCCGAGCAGCGCGTTTAATGGCCCATACAACGCCATCGATCGGGATATTGCCCAACTGAATCAGCTGTATTTTATCCTTGAAAGTCCGTTACGGCGGGTGTCGGGAGAGTGGAGCCTGGGAGGACGTGTCGATTTTCTCTGGGGTTATGACTATTACCTGGCTGAGAGCAAAGGATTTGAGCGAGATGAGAATGGCACGCCGGGCTGGAACCAAGGGCAATATGGCGTGGTTTTGCCCCAAATGTACGCTGAGGTGGGTTTTCGCGATGTCTCGCTCAAATTAGGCCATTTTTACACGATTATCGGCTATGAAGGCGTTCCGGCATTGTCGAATTTCTTTTATTCCAAATCGTATTCATATCAATTCGCCGGCCCCTTTACGCATTGGGGCGGTCTGATGGATTGGCGCCCGAGTTCTGAATGGAGTTTTAAGGCCGGCGTGCACAATGGGTGGGATACGTTGAAGCGAAACCGAAAAAACCGTCCCGGAGGGCTGTTTGGAGTGGACTATACTCCAGTGTCTGATCTGTGGAGCCTTGGGGCGGCGCTTACGACTGGAAGCGAACCCAGCGCGAATCCGAGATCGGTGGGTAACCGGACTCGATATAGCGTGATCTTTAAGCTTCGTCCCGTCCGCCCGATAGAGTACGTGCTTCATCATCATTACGCGTTCCAGAAGAATGGACAGGCTTCCGGGCGCACGGCCCAATGGTATGGGATTGATCAGTATCTGTTCTATCAGGTGACGGAACGCGTCAAAGGGGGCGTTCGTTTCGAATGGCTTCGTGATGATGACGGGACGCGTGTTTCAGGATCTCCTTTTCGCGGTAACGTCAATGTCGGGTCGTTCAAAGGAAACTTTTATTCCCTTTCTTTCGGCGTGAACTATGCTCCGCATCCCAATGTCCTTCTACGCCCGGAAGTGCGCCATGATTGGTTCACTGGTAATCAACGTCCTTTTGACGATGGCCAAGAGAAAAACCAAACGCTATTGGCGATCAATGGCCTGATACAATTTTAATTGACTGTCCAGCGGTCTGAAGAGATAAAGACCGTTCAGGGGCTAGGGGCAGGAAAAGTTTGCGTGCCGCGGAACGCACATGACAATCTACGGCATGAGCTAAGGGAATTTCTCAACGTGAGATTGAGAAGGCCTTAGACCGTGAAGTGGGTCGTGGTCACGTGGGGTTGATAGTTCACTTCAACCGTAAACCCAAGGTCTTCGATCATTTGTTGGACTTCCGAAGCAGGTTGGCCAGGCGTGGTCAAATAGCCGTCCACGAAGAGTGAATCGGCGACGTAAAGGGCCAGCGGTTGTAACGATCGAAGATTCCACTCGCGTCCTCCTGCCGCGCGAATTTCTCTCCGCGGATGAACCATTCGAAACATGCACATAATCTTAAGACAGCGGCGGGGAGTGAGTTGGTGTCTCCCTTCAAAGGGTGTTCCTGGGACAGGGTGTAGCATATTTAATGGAATCGAATCAGGATCGAGGTCTACGAGCGCAAAGGCCAGGTCGACAAGGTCTTCATCAGACTCGCCCATGCCGATAATCCCGCCGGAACACAGTTCGAGGCCGGCCGCTCGCGCATGTTTCAATGTGTTAATTCGATCGGCAAAGGTATGAGTCGTACAGATCGACGAGTGATACGCCTCGCTCGTGTTGAGATTGTGATTGATGCGATCGACTCCTGCAGCCTTTAATTCCTTCGCTTGCTGTTCATTCAGGAGCCCCAACGAGCAGCAAACTTGAATGGGGACTTCTTCTTTAATCTGTCTGACGGCTGTTGAGATGTGCGAAATTTCCCGGTCAAGTGGAGCGCGTCCGCTGATTACCACGCAAAAGCGTTGAGCCTTGGCGTCTGCCGCACGTCGTGCGCCTTGCAGCATGTCTTGAGAAGAAACGAGGGCGTATCGATCGATGTTGGCGGTAGAGATCGAGGACTGAGAGCAATAGTGACAATCTTCTTGGCATGCCCCGCTTTTTGCGTTTAACAACATTTGGAGCCGGACAGTCTGGCCAAAATGTCTTTTTCGAATACGATAGGCGGCCTGAATCAGTTCGAGCAATTCATCGTCTGGTGTACTGAGGACATCCAGGCATTCTCTCCGGCTGGGAGCCTGCTCGGTTAAGACGCGGTCAGTAAGCTCCATCAAATCCGTCATCAGATATTCCTTTTTCCCGGTGGATGAAAATTGGCGTTTGTCTCACTCTCGCTGTATGGCTACCGGACCCGAGTGGCGAGAGGTGTTGAATGGTGGTTGGGTTGATAGCGAAGACCAGGTCGTGGGCCTATCAAGCGTTCTTGTTCAAGTTCAGGTAACGGCACGCGCGGCGCGTCCGCCCACATTTTTTCGAGGCTATAAAACTCGCGAATTTCAGTCTTGAATACATGGACGATGATGTTGCCATAGTCGAGCAAAATCCATGTAGACGTCCCGGCACCTTCGATTTGTGGCGTCTCGTGATATTCAGAGGATATGTCTTTTACGATATGGTTGGCGATCGCCTTCACCTGGCGTTCAGACTCTCCGGAAGCCACGATAAAAAAATCGGCGATGGACGTCAACTCCCTGACATCGAGAATCACGAGATCCAAAGCTTTTTTGCTTAAGGCCGCTTGGCCAATGGAGAGTGCTTGCTGTTGAACTGGTGAAATGACTGAATTCACGAGTTAATGATCCTGATACAATCCATGTTGAATTATATAAGATTCGATAGAGGGCGGCAACCAATGTGAGACCGGACGGCCCTCTCGCAGCCGTGTGCGAATTAACGAAGCAGACACGTCACATGGAGGCATGGAGAGCAGGGTGAGCTGCTTCGTGGAGGACGGCAGAGGAATATCGACACGGCTGGTACGTCCCTGGTCGATATCTTGCAGTCGTTGAGCCGGCAGAGGCGGCAGGCCATCGACCGACCTGAGGGCCGAAAATTCTGCTCCCGGCCTTGAACAGACGATAAAATGACAGAGTGTTAAAAGCCGGGGGGCTGCTTTCCAGGTATGGAACTCTAAAAATGCATCAAGCCCGATGATGAATGACCATTGTGTGGTATCGGGATACTCATCTTGCAACGTGGAGATGGTTTCCACCGTGTAAGACACTCCCTGGTGCTGAATTTCAATATCTGAGACTTTACAGTGTGGCTGAGTCTTGAGGGCTAATTGAACCATTTTGAGTCGGTGAGATGAAGGAGCCAATGAATTAGCGGCCTTATGAGGGGGATCTCCGGTTGGAATGAAGAGGATGTGGCTGAGCTTGCAAGTTCGTCGAACGAACTTGGCGACGTGAAGGTGGCAACGATGAATCGGGTTAAACGTCCCACCAAGCACCCCAATATGCATGGGCAAGGTTAGACGAGAGGGCAAGAATGTTTCTCGCGTAAAGTCTTGAACGTCACGTATGGACTCTTGACTGTGAACTCGTGAACTGTCAGTTAGAAACTCTTGTATTACAGGATGACCAGATTGTCCCGGTGGATGACTTCTTCGTATTCTCGTGAACCAAACAATTTTTGAATATCCTGCGTATTATGCCCTTTGATTTGTTGAAGATTTTGGGCGGAGTAGTTGACGAGTCCCTTCGCAAATTCTTCCCCCTGTTTATCGAGACAGAGAATGGCATCGCCTGCGTTGAATTGTCCCTTCACCTCGAGTATTCCTGATGGAAGAAGACTTTTCCCATGCTGGCGCAAGGCATCAACGGCTCCTTGATCCAATAGCAGTTGGCCTTTGGGGCGCAGTGTGTAGGCAATCCACTGCTTGCGGCTGGTCAATGGGCTTTGGTGAGGGAAGAACAATGTTCCGCCAGGAGCGCCTTGTAATACCTCGTGGAGTATTTCCGGCGTCTCACCATTCAGCAAAAGTGTTGAAACGCCAAATCTCGCCACATGTTTCGCCGCTTGAATTTTGGTGATCATCCCGCCCCGGCTCTCCTCGCTTCGAGATTTTCCCGCTGATTGTTCTAAGGATTTCGTGAATTTGGTCACTGTTGGAATTAAGGTGGCCGAGGAGTCTTGACGGGGGTCTGCCGTAAAGAGACCATCCACGTCTGAGAAGATGACGAGTAGATCGGCGTCCACTACATGGGCGACCTGGCCGGCCAAGTTGTCATTGTCGCCGAATCGGATTTCATCTACCGACACCGAATCATTTTCATTGATGATAGGGATGACACGATGGCGCAGGAGTGATGTTAGCGTATGACGCGCGTTCAGAAATCGCTTTCGGTCAGCCAGATCCTCGTGCGTGAGAAGAATTTGAGCGACTTTGTCTCCTGTTTTTTCGAAAGATTTTTCATAGGCCCGAATGAGTCGGCTTTGCCCTACGGCTGCCGCGGCTTGCTTCATCGGGATAGAACGGGGATAGTTCTTGAGCTGGAGATGCTGAATACCCGCCACAATCGCCCCGGAAGACACGATGACGATTTGCCGGTTATCGGCTTGTAGCTTGGCCAGGACTTTGGTGATTGACATGATGTGTGAAGTGCGGAGACCTCCATCACGTGAAGCGACCAGACTGCTTCCGATCTTGATGACCAGGCGCTTGGCCTTTGCTAAGAGTTGGTCTCGCATGGGTTTCTCATCTGTGACACATGTTTGTCTAAAAAGGACAGAAGTGGCTGAAGCCCTTCTTGTGTCACGGCGGAAATCGGAAAGAAAGCGATGTTTCGGGCTTTACAGTGGGTGGAAAGCTGCTCTCGAAGTTCTCCCGTCCCCTGGCTGTCGATTTTTGTTGCCACGACGGCAAATGGGCGTTTGGCGAGATCGGCATCATAGGCCTCGAGTTCTTTCCTGAGAGTTTCGAGTGTCGTGACGGGGCTGTCGGCTGACCATTCGGAAATATCGATGAGGAACAGTAAGAAGGCTGTTCGTTGAATATGACGAAGAAATTGAAAGCCAAGTCCTTTTCCTTCATGTGCCCCTTCAATAAGGCCAGGGATATCCGCGACCACGAAGCTGTGATCTTCCGTCACTCTAACGACGCCAAGATGTGGGCGGAGCGTTGTGAATGGATAGCTGGCGATTTCAGGATGGGCAGAAGAAATAGAAGAAATGAACGTCGATTTACCGGCATTCGGAAATCCGACGAGTCCGACGTCGGCCAGGAGTTTCAGCTCGAGGATGAGAGCCCTCTCCTCTCCGGGCGTTCCGGTTTCAAATTGACGTGGAGCACGATTAGTGGAGGTCGCAAAATGTGAATTGCCCCGTCCCCCTTTTCCTCCATGGGCAATCACGATGGTTTGTTGATCTTCGACTAAATCCGCCAAGATCTCTTCAGTGTGACCATCTTTCACGATCGTGCCGACCGGAACGGGAATGATAATGTCTTCGCCCGTGCTGCCAAACTTATTTGAGCCTTGACCAGGTAATCCTGAAGGGGCTTCGTAATGCCGCTGATACCGAAAGTCCAGTAACGTCGCCACGCGAGTTGAAGCTTTGAGGAGGACATTTCCGCCATCGCCGCCATCGCCGCCATCAGGACCGCCGCGCGGCACATACTTCTCCCGGCGAAAGCTACATGCGCCGTGGCCGCCTGAGCCAGCCTTCACTAAGATACGAGCTTGATCGATGAACATGCGGCGGTCTCTTGTGCTGTGGAATGATAGGCCGAAATCAACGAAGGGACAAGAGGAATACCAGGAAGGAGGAAAATGCTAGCCAGAGTTAGGCGAGTGGATAGATGCTCACCTTCCGTCGGGCCTTACTGCCTTCAAATTTGACGGTACCGTCGACTTTTGCAAACAGGGTGTAATCCTTTCCGAGGCCAACATTGAGGCCCGGATAAAACTTTGTCCCTCGCTGCCGGACAATAATGCTGCCGGCACTGACGGCCTCGCCTGCATATGCTTTTACTCCAAGATATTGCGGGTTACTGTCGCGTCCGTTTCGCGAGGAACCTCCACCTTTTTTATGTGCCATGTGTTAACTCTCCGTTACAGTTGAATGCGTATTAGGCTGTGATAATTTCAGCGATGCGAATTTGAGTGAATCCTTGCCGATGCCCTTTTGTCCGGCGGTAATTCTTCCGGCGTTTTTTCTTGAACACTCGAATAGTTCTGGTGCGGCCTTGACGAAGAATTTCTGCTTTGACCGAAGCGCTCTCAATTTTTGGACGACCCCACACCGGCCCATCTTGACCATGGATGCAACGAACATCTGAGAGCTCGACCACAGTCCCAACGTCACCCTCCAGCGATTCTACCTGAAGAATGCCCCCTGGTTCTGCGCGATATTGCTTTCCACCTGTTTCAACAATAGCATACATACATATTCTCCCCTTTTATTGTCTTCGCTTCTACCATGGTATTCGAAAAGGTGTCAAGATTTTAGCCGAATGCAATGCCTGCCGATACATTCGTTGACAGTCTCCTAACCCGCTGTTATATAGCTGTTTAGTCTAGATGTACATCACCTGTTTGGAGTGTGTTGATGCTTGTCCCGAGCCAGAAAATATGGATGGATGGTGAATTTGTCGATTGGAATGACGCGTCTGTCCACATTCTCACCCACTCGCTTCATTATGGCTTATCGGCATTCGAAGGCATTCGTTGTTATCAAGGTGAACATGGGTCGGCAATTTTTCGACTTAAGGAGCATGTCGACCGCCTTTTCGAGTCCGCTCACATCACGATGATGCCCGTGCCTTTCTCAAAAAAGGAAGTCAGTGAGGCGATTGTCGAGACGGTCCGGGTCAATGAGCTTAAATCATGTTACATCAGGCCAATTCTCTACATCGGCTACGGGGAAATGGGACTCTATCCTGGGAACAATCCCATTCAACTCGCCATTGCGGCTTGGCCCTGGGGAACGTATCTCGGTGAAGACGCATTGTCGAACGGAATCAGGGCTAAAATTTCCTCGTTTACCCGTCACCATGTGAATGTATCGATGACCCGGGCCAAGATCTCAGGCTACTACGTCAATTCCATATTGGCCAAATGGGAGGCCAAAAAGTCTGGATACGCAGAATGTATTCTTCTTGATCCTGATGGGTACGTGGCCGAAGGCACTGGCGAAAATGTCTTTATTGTGAATAAGGGTATTCTCAAGACGACTCCGCTTACTTCCATTCTTGAAGGCATTACGAGAAATTTCATCCTAGAACTGGCCAAAGCCAAAAATATTCCTGTCCTGGAGGAACGGTTCACGCGAGATGCGATGTATGTAGCGGACGAAATCTTTCTGACAGGCACAGCCGCAGAGGTAACACCTGTCCGTGAACTTGATGACCGGGCCATCGGTGAGGGACGGCGCGGTCCCATTACGTCAGCCTTGCAACGGTCGTTTTTTGATATTGTCGAAGGAAAAGATCCTGCCTATTCTCACTGGTTGACACCAGTGGTCTAAATCGCTCTTGACGGCCGTCAGGCTGTCTTGCGAGATAATCCGCCACACAATCTGTACATGTGTTATTCTTTTCCGGCTGATGCGGGGGCTGGCTCTGGCGAGGTCTCCGTGGATTCCGATGAGGACTGGGTTGGCTCAGCGGGGCTTTCAGCAGGTGCGGTTGCCGGCGTCTCGGTTTTCTTTGGAGTCGAATCTGTTTGAGCTGGAGTCGAAAAATCAATGATGGCGGAAGCTGCACTTTCTTTCTTGGAGAGCATGGCTAAACTCAGTGACGTCAACATGAAGATAATCGCGGCTCCTACCGTAACCTTGCTGAGGAATGTACCTGGGCCACGACTTCCAAACACCGTCTGACTCGATCCGCCAAACGCCGCACCGATCTCAGCACCCTTGCCGGCTTGAAGTAAGATTGCGGCAATCATCAGGAAGCACACGATGAGATGAATGATGACGGTCAGCGTATACATCAGGAGGTCCCTTTAACGTTTCGACGTTAATTGTTAATTGAAATTGGCTATGCGTTGGGCGAAGGAAACGATTTTAGCAAATGATTCAGGATCCAGACAAGCGCCTCCTACCAGTGCCCCATGAATTTTCGGTGATGCAAAAAGTTGCTCTGCATTGTCAGGTTTAACGCTTCCGCCATAGATGACACGATTCGTGTTTCGGTCCATTCCCCATTTTTCTTCAATACTGTGACTGATTGCCGTATGAACCTCCGTGGCTTGTTCCACCGTCGCGGCTTTTCCGGTTCCGATCGCCCACACGGGTTCATAGGCAATCGTGACCTGTTGCATTTCATCGGCCGTGACGTCCTGTAATCCTTCGAGCAGTTGTTGTTGGATCAACGAGTGGGTTTTCCCCGTTTCTCGTTCTTCCAATGATTCTCCAACACACAGGATGGGTGACAAGCCATGAGCCAAGGCGGCACGCACTTTCTGATTGATAAGATCGTTCGTTTCGGCAAAATATTGACGACGTTCGGAGTGTCCGAGGATCACATAGTGACAACCGAGGTCCTTCAGCATCGGAGGGGAGATCTCGCCCGTGTACGCGCCTTCCTGTTGGTAGTAGACGTTCTGTGCGGCAAGTTTGACCGGCGTTGATCGAACGATCTCATGGACGGCATGAAGGGCCGTAAACGGTGGAGCCAATACGACTTCACTGTTGGACGAATGGCGGTACAGCTTCAGGAAGTCTTGAGTCAAACGCATGCCTTCCGAGGCCGTCTTGTGCATTTTCCAATTGCCGACGATGAGCATAGGGTGCACGTGAAAATTCAGGCTCAGAATGACAAAGGTGGGAACATCATGGAGTCTATCTAGATCGTCTTATACACGGTTCGGCAAAGCCGCTAGCCCGGGCATGTGCTTGCCTTCGAGGAGCTGAAGGGCCGCGCCACCTCCGGTTGAGATAAACGCCATACTGTCGGATTCCCCAGCTCGATGGACGGCCAGGGCAGTATCGCCGCCACCGACGACAGTTTTGGCATAGGCATTGGCGACGGCATGGGCCATCGACAAGGTGCCTCGTGAAAACGCATCGCGCTCAAAGACTCCCATTGGACCGTTCCATAATATGGTCTTCGCGTTTTCTACCGCTTCGCTGAACAGTTTTACCGAGGCGGGGCCAATATCCATGCCATACCAGCCTTCCGGGATTTCCTGGATAGGAACGATTTTGGTCTCAGCTCCCACGTCTTGACTGGCCGCAACGACGCAATCGACAGGCAAGTAAAACTTCACTCCGCGACTCAAGGCATGCTCCTGAATGCCTTTGGCGAAATCTAACATGTCCTTCTCGACTAAGGAATTCCCGATTTCATGGCCCATTGCTTTGATAAACGTGAATGCCATACCTCCCCCGATGATGACCTTGTCGACGCGCTTACCGAGATTTTCTATGACGCCAATTTTTCCTGACACTTTGGCGCCGCCCAGGATGGCGACGAAGGGGCGTATCGGGTTTTCTACGACACCTTCAAGCGCTTCAACTTCCCGTTTCATGAGGTAGCCGGCGGCGGCCACTTTCATGAATTTCGTGATTCCCACGGTTGAGGCATGAGAGCGATGGGCGGTCCCAAATGCTTCGTTTACGTACACTTCTCCGAGTGAAGCCAATTGGGCCGCAAATTTGTCATCGTTCTGCTCTTCTTCTTCATGAAAACGAAGGTTTTCGAGGAGTAACACGTCTCCGGGCTTCATCTGGCTTACTAAAGATTCCACTTCCGGTCCTATGCAATCGTGGGCAAAGACGACAGGTTTATCGAGAAGGCGTTGAAGACGTTTGGCGACGGGGGCCAGGCTAAACTTGGGATTTGGTGTGCCTTGCGGGCGTCCTAAATGGGAGCATAGGATCACGCTGGCGCCTTCATCCACGATATGATTGATCGTCGGAAGGGCGGCGCGTATCCGGGAGTCGTCAGTGATCTGGCAGGCGTCGTCCAGAGGAACGTTGAAGTCAACACGGATAATGACGCGTTTGTTGCCAAGTTCGATGTCGTCGATCGTTTGTTTCGTCAGATTCATGAGACCTCCTTTATCTCATGCGAAAGAGACCATCGATGCGCAAGGCAGAACCCAAGAGAGCGGTTCCCGGTCAGGACTGCTGGGCTAAAAACTTTACAAGGTCCCGCAAACGACAAGAATATCCCCACTCGTTATCGTACCAGGCAAAGACTTTTACCATCCGTTTATCCATGACGGTCGTCAGGGGGGAGTCGAGCGTGGCGGAATACGGGCTTCCATTGAGGTCGGTTGAAACGATCGGAGACGCTGAAAAATCCAAGATATTCTGAAGCGGACCCTGAGCCATGCGTTCAAAGGCTTGGTTGACAGCCGAGACGTCACAATCCCGTTCGACTTCCACCGACAAGTCAATCAGCGAAACATTAGGTGTCGGGACGCGAATCGCGACCCCATCCATCTTGCCTTTTAATTCAGGCAGCACGAGATGAAGGGCTTTTGCCGCTCCGGTCGATGTGGGAATCATCGAGAGGCCGGCGGCACGGGCTCGTCGCAAGTCTTTATGGGGGAGATCCAAAAGCTGTTGATCATTCGTATACGAATGAATCGTGGTCATGAAGCCATGGCGAATGCCAAAGTTTTCTAAGAGCACTTTCGAAACCGGAGCCAGACAGTTCGTCGTGCAGGAGGCATTCGAAATAACGCTGTGCTCATTGGGGTTGTACTGAGATTCATTGACCCCGAGAACGATCGTCAAGTCCGCATCCTTCGCCGGAGCGGAGATAACCACGCGCTTGGCTCCGGCCGAGAGATGTGCGCTGGCTTTTTCACGGTCGGTAAACCGCCCGGTTGATTCGACCACAACGTCAATGTTGTGTTGATTCCAGGGGAGTTCTTTCGGGTCGCGTTTTGCGAATATTTCAATCGACTGGTTATTGACGATGAGACGTTCAGGTTGAGCTTCCACTTGACCATGAAAACGTCCATGAACTGAATCGTATTTCAGGAGATGCGCAAGCGTGGTGGAATCTGTCAGGTCATTGATGGCCACGATTTGAATGTCGGGGTGGTCCTGACTGGCCCGAAAAAAATTCCGACCGATCCGGCCAAACCCGTTTATTGCAACGCGAATTGACATAATCGATTGATATCCTTACGTTTTTATTGCATCATTAATAAGTCGCAATGTGATTGGATGGTACTGACAGCGTTAACCTAAGTCAAGAAGTATGCTGAGGGAATTTTGAGATTCTTCCTATGGATTTAGATTGTATTTACTAGGCTGTTATATTTATATTTTCATGGCTTCCTGAACATCCTGCATCGTCGTTTTCGCTACTTGAGACGCTTTGCGTTGGCCGTCAAGAATGATGTCCTGAAGATAGTCGGGTTTGGTTGATAAGGCGGCTTGAGTTTCCCATGAAGGGGCCAGGCGACTCACCATCGCATCCGCGACGAGTTTTTTGCAGTCGATGCAGCCGATGGCCGCGGTCCGGCAGTCTTGATCGACCTGCTTCTGGACTTCTTGGGTAGAAAGGATTTTGTGAAAGTCATAGACCGGGCAGACTTCGGGATTGCCTTTGTCGGTCCGGCGAACTCTGGCGGGGTCGGTGACCATTGTTTTGAGTTTCTTTCGCACCTCTTGCTCGGAGTCAGATAAATTGATCGTATTATGATAACTCTTACTCATTTTTCGGCCATCTGTACCGGTGACTTTTGGAAATTGCGTTAAATATTCTTTGGGCTCTGGAAAGACCGGCCGGTACAGGTTGTTAAATCGTCTTGCCACTTCTCGTGTGAGTTCAAGGTGCGGCAGTTGATCCTTTCCCACTGGAACAATGTCGGGTTTGTACAAGAGAATGTCCGCAGCCTGGAGGACCGGATACCCTAGAAACCCGTACGTGGAGAGGTCTTTTTCCTTGATTTCTTCTTGTTTCTCCTTGTAGGTCGGATTGCGCTCCAGCCAGGGCACCGGGATAATCATTGAGAGGAGAAGATGGAGAATCGCATGTTCGGGAACCGAGGATTGGACGAAAACCGTCGAGCGGTTCGGGTCAATGCCTGCTGCGAGCCAATCGATCAGCAGGCCTTGCGAGAATTCCTTGATTCGACTCGTATCGGCGTAATTCGTCGAAAGCGCATGCCAATCGGCGACGAAAAAATAACACTCGTGATCATCTTGAAGCTGTTTCCAATTATCGAGAGCGCCTAACAGATTGCCCAAGTGAAGGCGCCCGCTGGGTTGCATGCCGCTTAAGACTCGATTCGCCACAGCTCGTCTCTTTCGTCTTCGTTAGAAAATTTGCTCGGGAAGGACTGTGGCCAGCAGAAAATGGCGAACAGACCCGATGATTGTTGAAATAACACCAACCTGTGGTTCTATCATGAGAATGCCAAGGATCACAAACATGCCATACGGCTCCACGCGACTCAACGTCAATGCGGATGCCGGAGGCAGGAGACTGGTAAGAATGCGTCCTCCATCAAGAGGCGGAACTGGGATTAAGTTAAAGACCATCAACACGATGTTAATCGAGATGGAAACGACACACATGGCCGTAAGGGGAACCAGGATCATGTCAACGAGATCCTTCTCTCCTCCCATGCCGCCTGTCGCGGTATGGAACGAATCCGCAGAGACAATCACGCTTAACACGAGCGTGCTGAGGATCGCCAAGGCCAGGTTCATCGCAGGGCCTGCGGCAGCGACCAAAGCCATGTCCCGTCGAGGATTCCGTAACTGCCGCATGTTGATCGGGACCGGTTTGGCCCATCCGAATAAGAATCCTGTCTGCATGATAAAACACAGAAGGGGAACGATGATGGTTCCCACGCGGTCGATGTGGGCCAGCGGGTTCATGGTTAATCGTCCGGCGAGACGGGCGGTTGGATCACCGTAGTGGTTGGCAACCCAGCCATGGGCATATTCATGAAGCACCATGGCAAAGATAAGCGGTAAGACGCCATAAGAAATGGCGTTAATTATTGGAGCGAGTGCATCCATCGTTAATTAATCTGGACGAATTGTCCTTTTCGCACTTGCAGTATATAAATTTTTCGATTGAGGACGCCAGTTGAACCAAATGAGGCGAAACTATTGAGGATTGGAAGGTCGTGCCGTCGAAGAAATTGCTCTCGGACATCTTTTCCCGAGACCGCGCCTTTACGTATCGCATCAAGAATAAGCCACGTGGCATCGTAGGCTTGAACTGAGAATAGTGAAGGGTCAGTCCCAAAGCGGGCTCTGTATCGTTGCGTGAAGGCTTGGATTGAGGGATCGGGACTATTGAGGAAAAACCCGTCTGTAAATACACCGGTTTCAATGCCATGCCGGGCCCAGCGAAAAATGTCTGGATCGTGCCAACTGTTGGCTCCTAACAGTGGAACATTAATGTCATAGAAGGCGAGTTGAGAGGCAATCAACGCGAGGTTGATGGGTTTTCCCGGGACGAAGACGGCATCAAACCCCGGCGTATAGATTTTACGTATTTTCTTCTGAGAAATTTTTTCTTCGGTCATCTCTCCATCATTGGCAAGATCGGTATCTTTTAACCGAACGATCTGCTCTGCGATGTCTGTTTCTTGCTCAGAATAGGATTCGACCGCGATCAGTTTCCCTCCGAAGTATTCGACCGCTTGCGTAAAGAGTTGACTCATTTCACGACCGTAAGCCGTTTGTGGCGCGATGATGCAAAATCGAGTGTACCCAAGTTGGGTCATGGCGTAATCCACGAGTTGTCGAACTTGTAATGTCGCGGTCAAGGCTGTGCTGAACCAGTATGAGCCAAAGCGGCGAACGTCGAGCAGCGTCGCGGATGGCGTTAAAATCGGAATTTCATAATCGTCGGCAAGGTGAGACACGCTTTGGATTTCACGGGAGAGCAGAGGGCCGATGGCGGCGATTGGCGTGAAGTCATTCAGGACTTGCGCCAGTTCATAACGCAATGATCCCGTCGTTGAGGCCGTATCTTTGACGACTAGGCCGATGGAAGATAGGCCGAATTGTTCTTTGCCATCCTCTAGAGCAAGCCGAATGCCGTTGAGCGAGTCGGTTCCAAAAGATTTTATCGGCCCAGAAAACGGCAGGAAGGCGGCAATGACATGGGCATTGATCTTAATCTTATGCATGAACGATTGAAGCAAAGCCATGGCCGTTTGTGCATAAGGGTGCGTGGGAAAATGTTGAAGGAAGGTCCGAATGTCGCGTTCAGCCAACACTTCATCTCCGTGAGCGGTATGGAGTTCAATCAATCGGATCGTGGCCAGGTCTCCTGGATAGCGGTTGGGATAGGCCTCGATCAGGTCCTGTAACGAAGTTTGATCCATCTTTTGCAGGATCAGGTCCTGGATAATGGTCTTGAGTTCAGCCTGCTGCCCCAAATCTACCAGGGCGATCTCATCCATCGTGGTTTGAATCGCCTCGACGAATTGTTCATGCGAGACATAGGCCTCTCGAATTTGTTCCAAGGCTTCTTGCCGTAACGCCGGGTCGGTAGAAAAGTCGAACACTTGTTGTAGGACCTTGATGGCACGTTCGGGTTTTTCGAGGTTTAGGTAGAGCTGTCCCAGCAGGAGGCGTGTTTCATTGGCCAAGGGTGACATCGGGAATTCATCGAGCAATTGTTCCATGATGGAGGCGGCCCCACGCTCTTGGTTAGTCGTCCGTAAAATGGCGGCCTGGAGGAAGTAGGCCTCCTCCAGAAGAGGCGCGGATGGTTCCCGCTCGATCAGGGATTCAAGGGTGGCGAGGGCCTCATCAAACTCCTGGATTTCAAAACTGGTCTTCGCTTTATCGAGGAGTGCTTGGTTCCCCGAGTCCTGTTGTTGTTCTACAAGGAGAGGGGAAGGAGATTCATCAGGTTCGGCGTGAGCAGGCCATGCCTGCCAGTGGCCACCTAGGAACCAGACACTGACCAGGAGAAAAAAAATGAGGTACATGAAAAGGCGAGACGATGTGTGGATGTGTTCTCTGAATTCTACCTTTTAACGAATAGTCATGTCAGAATTACAGGAGTTTTTGGTGCATGAGAGTGAGCATTTTTTCAACAGCCGTTCATTCATCAGTGTACCAAATGAACGTGATTAGCGCTAACATGAGGGTGGGAATAGAGAACCTCACTCCCAGATAATCATGGTAAATGACAAAGACATCGTGATGGAGGAATACCTGACTTCATTGAGAATAGAAGGCGGATTGGCTGCGAATACATTGATGGCGTACCGGCGGGACTTGTTAAAACTGCGAAATTTTCTCGAAGCGAAACAGGTGGGTAACTTTGTCGATGTGTCAAAAGAACTGCTTCAAGAGTTTCTCCACGAACTCAGGGAGCAACAGCTTGCCGCTTCGTCCGTCGCTCGTTGCTTAGCTGCCATTCGAGGTCTGTACCGGTTTCTCGGGTCGAACCAGAAAAATCCTGGCATGTTGGCTCCGCTTGCCGGGGCGCCTAAGCGATGGTCGCGCCTTCCCAAAGTCTTGAGTGAAGTTGAAGTGACGAGCCTTCTAGAACTACCCCTACGACGAAATCCGGAAGATCTTCGAGATGCGACGATGGTGGAGGTGCTGTATGCTACCGGGTTGCGCGTATCAGAATTAATTCATCTTGAAGTGTCTCATGTGAATAGAGAGGTGGGGTATGTGCTAGCTACAGGGAAACGAGATAAACAACGTGTCGTCCCGCTTGGGGACCATGCCAATTCGTTGCTTGCCGATTATATCAACCAAGCCAGGCCCAAGATCCTCAAAGCACGTGTGTCGCAGGCCTTGTTTCTGACCCGGCTTGGTCAACCGTTTACGAGACAGGGATTTTGGAAAATGTTACGGGAGCGGGCTTTTCGAGCCGGCATTGCAAAGTCGATTTCACCCCACATGCTCCGGCATTCCTTTGCCACGCATCTGTTAGAGCATGGAGCTGACCTGCGCTCCGTCCAGATCATGCTCGGCCATGCCAGCATCACCACCACACAAATCTATACGCATGTCGAACAAGCCCGACTTAAACGTATTCATTCAGAGCTCTTTCCGCGGAAACAACGTAGAAGCCATTGATGGCCCCAAAAGTTATATTCGAAAATAATATTTGCGATGAGTTGAAAGGGCATGGTGGCTCTTCCATTTGCATTACCTTTCGGCTTCGCTTAAGCCCTTCTTTTTATTGATTTTGAGATAGGAAATACTTAACTTCCTACTTATCCAAATCTTTCATGCTTTTTGTGGCGAATCAGATCCGTCATAGCCAAGTGAATAGCCTTGTTTGGGGCTCGACGACTCTCAGGAGTTCTGAAACGAGTTTCTCTTCAGGGGCCAGGGTGGTGTGTACGACTTGCTAACTTTGATACATGGATATGATGTATGGCCTATGCATCGGTCAAAGTAGACCGTATCTCAAAGAATGCAAAGTCTGCTTGGGGATGTGGATTGTCAAAAGGAGTCATTTCATTACTTTAAGAACATTCTTTCGTGCTTAGTTCTTGAGCTTATCGGTCCGGCAACTGGGTGCGGCTGATGATGAGTTGATCGTACCAAATATATCCAGTGGGGTGTTCTTGATTTTTGTTCTTGTTGGTGTGATAGGGCAAGAGCCACATTTTGCCATACCCTTTGTTATTGCGCAGGCCTTTCTGATAGTCGATAGCCAATTTACTCTGGTGGCCTTCTCGTGAAACCCATAAACGAATGCGGCTTGGTTCGCCTGGCAGGCCATGGGTAATGCCGATTTGATAGGTCAGCCATTCGTCCGGATAGTATTGCGTGCAGCCGGAAGACATGAGGCCTCGAGAATAGGAGCACATTCCTCCGGGGCCTCCCGGTTGATAGTCTTTACCGAAGCGGTCCGATCCCTGTTCGAATAAATAAAATTTCCCGCATGCGTGATACATTTGCGGAAATCCTCGTTGCAGTGTGTTTTGCAGGACAATTTCATTGCTGGAGCATGAGCCTTCATCGGCTGCTCCGACCATGCCGTGTTTCCATCCGCTTCCGCCCTTATACCGGGTATCCAAAAAACTTGCTGAAAATCGCTGCTTCCACTGAATAAACACTTCTTCGCCAGGCCCGATAGATTTCCCATCATTGAAGTCAGCAAAACGGATAAAGTATTGGCCGGATGCTCCGCCGCCACTTTTAGACGGGACGGTAAATTTCAAGGTTCCCTCGTTAATTTCAGGACATGCTTGGCTGGGGTTATGTTTGACTTTTTCGCAACTGCCTGCATTGTGAAATATGCCTTCCGCGCCTTGGCTATCTTCTGGGGGAAGCTGATCGAAGTCTTGACAAAATATCGTGGTCGGTCGTTGGCACAGGTCTGAAAATGTCGGGATTGGGGCCTCGAGAGGTGGAGGTGGTTTTTCAAAAAATACACTGCACCCGGATCCGGAGACAAGAATAAGCAAGGCCACGAGTAAAACACGTATGTGGATTTTCATGATTGTCCTTTGTGAGTTTGTGAGAAGGAGAAAAAGCGAGCAAGGTGATCAGGCAGTATGGTATGCCTTTATGAATGCCTCAATCAAGAAATTTCCCTATCTCGTTTTAACCCTGCCCCCCTTTGTTCCCAATCCGACTACGGGTCTGGCTGTAGACAGCCGATTCAGCTCTTTCAAGCAAACGGCCTTGAGTTGCAATCAGAAAAAGGCTTGTGGCAGGCTTTACCTTTCTTTCAAACTTTTTATGCGAGGAGGAGCATTGGTATATGAAATACAGAAAGCAGGTTCACTACGTAAAAGGTGTGTTTACATGTCCGAAGTGCCATCAGACCTTCGTTCAAGAGAAGTGGCTTGAAGAGTGGCGGGTGCGGTGCCATAAATGTGACTATCGAGGCACGTTAACGCATGTTTCAGTCGAAGAGCATATGGATGAAGAAATTGAACGTCGCTGAATGTTGCCGCAAAAATCAGTGCAGATTCTATCATCACAATTTCTACATCTTTCCGGGTTTGATTCTTCATTGTTTGGCATTGCCCCCGGCTGAGGTTCAACCGTGATTCACCAGATATGACTACCCGTTTCTGCAATAAGGCTTTGCTCATTCGTGCCTGCCTATGCATAAGCCTTTTGGGTACCGTGTGGGTTACGGTAGGCCACGCGCAAGTCGGATCTCCACAAAGCGATCGAGACATAGTCAAGATTCTCGTCGCCTACCATTCGTTGACCGGGAACACGGAAAACATGGCGAGAGGAGTGGTGGAGGGCGCTCAGGCAGTCCCCGGGTCCGTCGTGATCATGAAACGTGTAGGGGACGTGACGGCAGATTTATTATTTAGCAGTGATGCGGTGATTGTCGGATCTCCGGTGTATTGGTCCAATATGGCTGGCGCTATCAAATCATTCTTTGACGACTGGCAATTCAAGTTTGGAGTATTCCCAGAGTTCAAGATGAAGAATAAGGTTGGGGCGGCCTTCGCGACAGGAGGGCAAGTCTCGAGCGGCAAAGAAGTGACCATGCTGACGATTTTGGCCGCGATGTTGGGTAATAAGATGATCGTAGTCAGTGAAGGAGGCGCCTTCGGCGCTTCAGCCTCAACCGAGGGAGCGAGTCCTGGGATTGACGAAGAGGAATTCGCCAGCGCCAAGGCTCTCGGCCAACGCGTTGCCGAAGTGGCGAAGATGGTGAAGCGGGGTCAAAATGTTAACAACGTACTGGAATGACTGAGGCGCCGTGATTTGTGAGTGACCAACAGGATCTCGCTGAACACAAATGGACTATTTACTGGGAACGCGAATACTCGACCGCGTTTGCCCCGGAACGTCTGAAATTAGACTTTCATCCGCACCGTCCCTTGATGACCAACATGTCCCTGCCAGAACAACGAGAACTTGCGGCCAGTGGGTACACAGTCATCCCTGATGACTGTGGGCCGGTGCGAACGGTGGGACAGTACGGTTGGGTCATCCGCAGCCCGGCTGACTGTCGCATTCGACGGTCGGCGACGGGGTTTGAATGGCAATCTCCGGAGATTTTGGCGGAAGAGCGGTTGCTTGGCTATAAGTCCTTTTCCGGCATGTATGTCGATTCCATCCTGAATAGCGGGTACCCCAAACTCTGCTGCGGAATTCGCTTTTACTATCCGAAGCAACTTGGCATGATGATGAAGGATATTCCCAATCATTTTTACCATCTTCCGAAGCGAACCTATTCGATTTGGGAGGGGATTAAGTCGCAAGAATACAAGCGTACGCCCAATTTGTATGATTTCCTCCCCGACTATGACGCATTCGTGACCAACTTTCTCCTTCAACTCGAAAAGCCGACGACAATTCTGCGCGGAGATCCCATCGGGATTGTGTTTCCTGTCCTCCTGCCGAAGCATGTCACTCTAGAAGAGTTACAGCGTTCTGACGATTAAATGCTACGCTCGTCGATGTTCCTGAGATGTGTTACGCTGCTTGGTGAGCCGTAAGCATGTTGGTCAGTCTGTGTATGCCTAGGTCTTCTGGCGATGAAAAAGCGTTTCCGAGGAAAGGGCCGCACCTCAGATGAGGCCAAGCGCGATCATGCTCATAGAAATTGGCAAGCCACGCACGTCCGGGCGAAACGGGACATTCGGCAACGTGATATTTTTCACGCGCAATGGCAACAACTGTATGACCAATGTTCCGACCCTGGCAGCCATGTGCGGTTGGTAGGATTACGCGAACAGTATGAACGGCGGCAACTAGGTGTCTCGGAGCCTGCGCAAGTTGAAACTGAGGTGGCCTCGTTCATGCTGCTGGCTGGCTTCACGGTGGCCTTTTTAGAGGAAACAGCAATCCGGACTGCCGACCTGGAGTGTTATCTGGGCGAACATCGCTTATTCGTGGAAGCGACCGCGATTCTTCGAAATCAAGTTCGGCCAGAAGGAGACATGGCTTTGGGCCATAACGGTCCCCAACGGTTGAAAGAAGGGGACGCCCACCAGGATGCGCTTGCTCGACGTCTCATGGCTCGAATGGCTGAAAAAGCCAGACAGCTGAATCGGTATTGCGCTCCCATCCTCCTGGCGATCACCATCCCGACGATTGAGCGGCAGGAAGAAGAAGCCCGTGAACCAGACCAGGTTGATCTTCACCGGTTGGCCGGGCTGCTCAGCACGGCTCTACACGAGTTTCCCCAACTCACGGCTGTTCTCTTGACCTGTTGGAATCTCACTCCGATGCCGGCCCGTTCCAACATCCGATTACACAATGCCTATTGGGTGACCCGATCGAAAGGAGGGTCAGCCTTTCCTCGAATCCGACTGTTGGTGATGAATCCTTCAGCGGCCTATGGTCTAGAGGAACAAGAGGTACATGCGCTAAGAGCGGCGTTGTAGGCCAGCGCATGAAGATTCAAGGAGCTAAAGCAGAGAGGCCTTGAGTTCTTCGAGGTTTTTGATGACCATGAGGTCACCGTTTTCAGTCGCAACGGTCACCCCCTTCGTGCAAACCTCAAGACAGCGTTGAATATTTTCGTTGTTTTTCAAGGCCTGGGCAAGAGCGAGGTATGCGGCTGAGTACGCGGGTTTGACCTCTATGCACCGTTCGAGCGCAGGAATGGCTTCTTCCCAGTTTTCATCGCCCATGTAGGCCTTTCCTAGGCCAAACCACAGGGTTTCATCATGCGGGTCGAGCTCTAAAACTTTTTTAAATTGTTCTATTTTGGGGTTGGCCATAAGGCAAGAGAAACTTCATGCATGATGAGAGTGTGAACAGAGGTTCGAGAGCTCTCACTCTTTTATCATTACTCATCGCTGTCAAAATCAGTCGTGAATCAGGCTATCATGAGGCGCTTCTCGTTGTCTAACGCCTGCGAGAATCCTCATGAGAGCAGGGTGACCGTCGTGCGGTCAGCAAGTATGGGCGATACGTCGTGCAATGGAAAGCGCATTGAATCAGCCAGAGGCCTGGTGGTAGGGTGGCGATGTGTCTATCGGAGGATTTCTTTCGGCCTGTGCTGACCCGGCATGGGTATCATTTCTGAGATTGTGATTTCTGGGAGATAACTCTTGGGACGTGTGGGGATAGTCTCTGATCCTGCCTATTTGGAACATGAAATGGGTCCTGGGCATCCGGAATCGCCTGGACGGCTACGAGCCATTCGTGCACGCTTGGCTTCGACGGGAATATGGGACCGGCTCGTCCCAATTTCTCCAAAGCCAGCAGACAGAAACTGGATTGAAAAAATCCACGTTCACTCCTACGTAGAAAAACTCGAAGCCAAATCGCCAAAAGCCGGGTATGCATCTTTGGATGCAGACACCACGCTTTGTCCAGGTTCTCTTTTGGCGGCCTACCTTGCGGCGGGAGGGGCGTTAGCCGCAGCGGACGCCATCATGGCTCAAGAAGTCGATCAGGCATTCTGTGCGGTACGTCCGCCGGGACATCACGCCGAAGCCGATCGTGCGATGGGATTCTGTCTGTTTAATAATGTCGCGATCGTCGCCAAGTATTTGCAGGGGCAATATGGCTTGGAACGTATTTTAATCGTTGATTGGGACGTTCATCATGGAAATGGGACGCAACATTCGTTCTATGATGATCCAACGGTCTTGTTTTTCAGTACTCACCAGTTTCCTCATTATCCTGGCACAGGACGGTCGACTGAAACCGGTCAAGGGAAAGGAAACGGGTTGACGATTAACGTCCCGATGTCAGGCGGGCAGGGAGATGAAGAGTATCGCCAGGTTTTTCAAGACGTGTTAGTGCCTGCCGCAGATCGATTTAGGCCGGATTGTGTGCTCATTTCAGCAGGATTCGATGCGCATCGACATGATCCGTTAGCCAGTATGTGTTTGACCGAAGACGGGTATGGCGCACTCACGCAAATCGTGCTTGATATTGCTTTGCGTCATGCGTCCGGTCGAGTCATTTCCTGTTTAGAAGGGGGATATCATCTGGAGGGGTTGTCTGCGTCGGTTGAGCGGCATTTGGCGACCATGATAGAGGGGGAGCGGTGAAGCGACAACGATTGGCTCGTGGCCCTCTGTATATTTTTATCACGCTCTTGCTGGCGGTGGGAGTCTACGTCTTTTATACGGAGTTTCGGCCGACGGTCATATTCGGGCTTCGGGAGGACTATGCGCGAGCGATTCCGTTTCAGAAAATTCCTGTGGGATTGAGTAGTTTAAAGGCGAAGGATTGTGGGACGTGTCATCAAGAAATCTATGAAGAGTGGAAGACCAGTATCCATGCTCATGCCTTTGACGATCCGTTTTTTCAAGCCTATTGGAAAAAAGATCAGCATGTGTTTGTCTGTTTGAATTGCCATGCGCCTCTTGAAAATCAACAGCCCATGTTAATTCAAGATATTCCCGATAATCGGGTCGAACGTGCTATCCAAATTCCCAATTATCGGTATGACAAGGCGTTTGAGCGTGAGGGTGTAACCTGTGCGGTGTGTCATGTTCGTGATGGCGTGATCCATGGGCCATTCGGTGATTCTGCCGCGCCACATCCCACGAAGTTTGACCCGGCGTTTCGTAGCACCGAAATCTGCCATCGATGTCATAGCGTGGTGTCAGGGCCTTTTCAATTTTATAACGGCGGGCCCTGCGGCACCTATGCTGAATATGAGGGCGAGTTCTTCATGAAAGAAAAAGGCTTAATCTGTCAGAGCTGTCACATGCCGGAAGTCACGAGACCCGTGGCCAAAGGCGGGCCTATTCGCCATGGGCGACGCCACTTGTGGCGGGGAGGACATGATGCTGACATGATCAAGCGGGCGATCGCTGTTCAGGTCGCGGCCGATCCACCGCAACCGGTCTTAGGCGAACGGGTGGATTTTTCGTTGACACTCATTAATGCCGGGGCTGGTCATAAAATTCCGACTGGGGATCCGGATCGGCATTTTTCAGTGGAATTCTACGTTCGCGATGGTCAGGGAAAGGTGATCACCGAGCAGGTCGAAACCATGGGCCGATGGATACTCTGGCAACCGGTGATTTGGGAAGTGTATGATAATCGCCTCTTACCCCTGGCCAGCCGTGACTATCGGTTCAGCTACCATCTGCCGGAAGAGGCCACCGATTGGAAGGTGCAGATGAGGATTCGTTATCATATTTTGACCGATGGTCAACATGAAATGTTGCGTGAACGGTATGGATTGACTGAGGATGACCCCTATGTATTTACGGTCTATGAACGGGAGTATCCATTGAATGAGACATTGGCCGCTGCGTTAGACGCCGAGTCCCCAGACCCGAGAGTAGGCTGTGCCAAACCAATGCAAACAGGCCCGGTAGGTTAAAGGAGATCATATGCTTGAGGATTTTTTAATTGACACGGAAACATTGTCTCAAAATCTTGGCCGTGAAGGTTTAGTGATTATTGATGTACGCGGCGCTGCCGCGTATTCATCCCATATTCCTGGAGCGGTTCACAGCACGTGGCATGAATACAGTGATCCGCAAGCTGTCGCGAAAGGCTTGCTGAACCCGGATGTCTCATTCATTGAACAGCGGCTCCAATCTTTAGGGATTCATCAGGATAGCGATGTGGTGATCTACTCGAACCCGTTTGACAATTGGGGAGACGAGGGACGTATGTACTGGATGCTTCACTATTTGGGGCATCAGAGCGTTCGTGTGCTCGACGGGGGGTGGGTCAAATGGGTTGCCGAGCAACGGCCGTATGCCCATGACCGGGTCAAACTTCCTCCTGGTGACTTCAAGGCTACGGTGAATCCAGAGCTCATTATTTCGAAGGATCAACTCAAGAAATTGGTAAAACGCCCTCATCCTGAGACTCAAATTCTCGACGCACGAAGTGTGGAAGAATATGCAGGGAAAGAGGTTGATGGGTTACCGAGAGCTGGACATATTCCATCAGCACTCAACATTCCTTGGAGCGGATTTCTCAACGCCAATGCCACAGTCAGAGACCTGGATGCCATCAGAAAGATTTTTGAAGATCGTGGTATTGATCGTCAGAAAGAGACGATTACCTATTGCCTGGGCGGGGTCCGCGCAGCCTGGTTGTATTTCATCCTACGCTTGATCGACTTTGAACAGGTCAAATGTTACCCGGGGTCCTGGTGGGAATGGAGCCGCGATTTTGCCGCCCCGGCCGAAAAAGACGTGAAGTTGTTACACAAAGTCAACAATCCGGAAGGAGTTAAACCGTCTTGATCTTATGGGACCGGCATGCGACTATAGAATGAGTTGAGACAGAATTTATCATATACTTACTCACCATCAAGGAGGTTGCAGATGAGTAGAACTATTGTGACTAAAGGCATGATGATCGCGGGTTTGTTCGCGATCCTTTCCTTAACGGCGTTTTCTTCATTGGCGATGGCGGGTGGGAATCCTCATGTTGCCGAGGCGATTGCCCATGCACAAGGTGCTGCCAAACATGGGGGTATGGGGCATGCTGATGCCTTGGTGTCTCATGCGGAAGAAGCCTTATCTCATGCGATGGCTGCTCAAAAAGATGTCAAGAATCCACATCTTGATGAAGGCGTGAATGAGTTGAAAGAAGCGATCGCTCACGGTAAGGAAGGTCATGCAGAAGTCGGAACCAAGCATGCCAACAGCGCGGTGATGCATATGAAAGAGGTTCATTGATTAGAGAGCTCGGGAACGCGAATAATCGGGTAGGGGGCGTATGACCCCCTACCCGATTTTTTTACGAAAGTGTATATGATATGAGATACAGAAGAGTCCCAGGGGCTTTCCCACTCAGTGGAGCGATATTGCCGGTGAGTCTCGTGTTGGCGAAAAAGAATACGAATTGCTTCGTCGCCGAAGTGGCAGAGAAAGTCCTCGGGGACTTGATAACGGGAGAGTCGCAATAACAATAAGATGTCATTGATGAAAATCGGGTACTATCAATATTGCCCTCAATTTGGGCAGGTCAACGACAATCTCGATGCTGTCACGGCTCGCTTGGAATCGGTTGAGTGTGATTTGCTGGTGTTGCCGGAATTAGCGATGTCAGGGTATCAATTCTGCTCTGGAGAAGAAGTGGCTCATCTGGCCGAATCCGTCCCCAACGGAGTCACGACACGCCGATTATCAGAATTGGCCAAGAAGCGAAATTGTCATATCGTGGCCGGTTTACCAGAGGAGCAAGCAGGAAAGTTTTTTAACTCTGCTGTGTTGGTGGGACCCACGGGGTTTCTCGGTGTCTATCGAAAAGTTCACCTTTTCTTCGAAGAAACCTTGTTTTTCTCGCCGGGCGACTTGGCTTTTGAGGTATGGGATATCGGTCAGGCTCGTATCGGGTTGCTCATTTGTTTTGATTGGTTTTATCCCGAAGTCGCAAGATCGTTAGCGCTTAAAGGCGCGGATATCCTGTGTCACCCTTCAAATCTGGTCCTTCCACATTGTCCGGATGCCATGGTCACGCGCAGCTTGGAAAACGGCGTGTTTAGCATTACGGCCAATCGTATCGGGGAAGAAGCGCGGGGAGGAAAACCGTCCTTGCGATTTATTGGCAGTAGCGAGATCGTGTCTCCAAAAGGGAAGATCCTTCATCGCTCTCCACGAGACACAGAGGAGCTTTTGGTGTTGGATGTCGATCCTGTCGAAGCTCGGGACAAAGCCTTAAACCCCTATAATGACCTCTTACGAGACCGACGACCACATTTTTATGTCTGATTGATCAGTCGCCTTTGGTCTTTTCTCTGGAGAAATTCTCTCTCTGCAATTCCTGGAATAAAAGGGATGTCGTGAGCTCTGGTTTTGCCAAATAGCCATGTTCCGGCTATCCTAACTGGTAAGTTCGGTATGTAGGGTAGAGGACTTCTGTCATGAGGACAGGGATTGTTTGAAATGAGGTTGTTGGAGATTCTCAATCGTAAATTGTTCTGGCATTTCTTGCTAAGAAAGGGAGGCAGTTCATGGGCATGTGGATGAAATTGAGCGCCATCGTCCTCGTTCTGGTGTTACCGGGATGTATGGTCTCGAAGACCAAATATGAGGCTGCGGTTTCGGATATGGAATCAGCTAAAGCCGAGCTCGAAAAGATGCGGATGCATCGCGATGCGCTGGAACAACAGATGAAATCCCTGAAGGGGGAGAAGGAGGAATTGTCAACGGACTTGGAATTGTCGACAGCCGAAGTCCAGCGGCTCACAGAAGGACAAAAGGGGGAACAGGCGCTCCTCCAGAACAAGAAAAAAGAGCTTGAGAGCCAGCAGAAGGAACTGCAGGTCATGAATGCCAGACTCGTCAACGAATATAAAAAGCTCAAAAGTCAGAATGCCGCGCTGAAAGAGACCGTGGTCCGCTATCAAAAGGAGCTCAAAGCAAACAGAGAAAAGAAGATGGCGAAAGTGGCCTTGCCATCTCCGAAAAAAGAGCCGATTGAATCAACCTCCATGCTAGACATGAAAACGCCGGTGCCTCCCAAGGATCACATGGCCTCGGCGCCGAAGAAGCAAATACAATTGATTAATATTAATCACGCGACGGCTACCGATCTGATTTTGCACTTGGGACTCTCGAAAGAGGTGGCGCATGAGGTCGTGGCCAACCGTCCCTATCGTTTGCGCGGAGAGCTTGTAGCGAAGCAGGTCGTTCCTAAGGCCACCTTTGATGCGATCAAAGATCGTATTACCGCAGCTCGCTGACCCGTATGCTTACACGTGTAACATCCGGTCTTCGGTAATCACCCCATCCTCCAAGTGAACCAGTCTATCGGATTGTGCCGATAGTTTTTCGTTATGGGTGACGATCACGAATGCTGTCCCGAGTCGTTGGTTTAAATTTCGCAGAATTTCAAACAACGTTTCCCCGGTATGACTATCTAAATTTCCCGTTGGTTCATCAGCCAGCACAAGATCCGGGTGCCGAATGAGTGCCCGCGCCACGGCCACCCGCTGTTGTTCTCCCCCGGACAGTTCGCCTGGTTTGTGATTCATCCGATGAGCGAGCCCGACTTCGCTTAAGAGGGCTTTTGCGTCTTCACGGGCCTTCTCTTTGGGCTGTCGCTGAATCAGTGCCGGCAGGTATGTGTTCTCCAAGGCGGTAAATTCAGGGAGCAAATGGTGAAACTGGAACACGAACCCGAGCCGCCGGTTTCGAAAATCTGCCAAGGCTGATTCTGACATACTGGTGAGTTGTTGGTTGTCATACCTGATCGTGCCTTGGGTCGGTTGGTCTAAAGTCCCCACGATGTGAAGCAGGGTGCTTTTGCCCGCCCCGGATGCCCCAACGATGGAGATCATCTCTTGGCGATGGACTGTCAATGAAATGCCTTTCAGAATGTCGATCTGCTGTGTCCCGAGTTTGTAGGACTTATGAAGGTTGAGGATTTCGACCAAGGGAGTCCTGAGCGGGGCTTGGGGGACGATAGGGTCACTCATAGCGAAGGGCGTTCACGGGATTGAGTTTCGCGGCTTGCCAAGAAGGATAGAGGGTTGCGGCAAAACTGATCAGGATGGCGGAAATCGCCACAAGTGCGACATCTAGGCCGATGATATGGACCGGGATGCGCGAAATGTAATACACGGAGGCGTCAAAGGTCCAATAATTTTGGATTAGCCAGAGGAATGTGTAGCCGAGCGGTATCCCGATCGATGTTCCCGTTAGGCCGATCACGAGACCATTGAGCATGAATATCAACATGATGGATGTTGGCGTGGATCCCATGGCCTTGAGAATGGCGATCTCCCGTTGTTTTTCGTTCACGATCATCGTCAATGTTCCCACGATATTGAAGGAGGCGACGAGTGTGATCAGCACGAGTAAAAGAAACATCATCGTTTTTTCGAGTTTGAGCGCGGAAAACAGGTTTCGATTGAGGTGCATCCAATCACGAGCGGTGATGGAGGGGCCGAGAGTGACTTCAATGTCTCGGGCGATGGACTGGGCCTGAAACACGTCATCGACTTTAACCTGTATTCCCGTCACTGTGTCATTCAGGTTAAAAAAGGATTGCGCTTGTTTGAGCGAAATATAGGCCAGGGATGAATCGTATTCGTACATGCCGGATTCAAATATTCCTGCGACCACAAACGGCCGGATTTTTGGCGTCATGGAGAGCGCATTAATCGGACCGACCGGAGAGACTACGTTCACCGGATCGCCAAGGAAGAGTCCAAGTCGTGCGGCTAATTCTTTGCCGAGAAAAATTCCTGGTTTAGCCTGTTGGGAGGACTTGGACGATGAGTCGGTGTGAGGCGAATCGGATGCTGGCGGGTTTTCAAGGTCTGAGAATGCTCCATACTTGAGGTTGGCGGATAACTCTGTGACTTGAGTTTCCTTTTCTGGATGTATTCCGCGCAGGATGATGCCCTGGACTCCGGTCTTTGATGACAAGAGCACCTGTTTGTAGATGAACGGCGCGGCGGCAAGAACATGTGGGATCTGTTCAATTTTTTTGAGCAGGCCTTCGTAATGGCTCATGTTTGGCATGCCTCGCTCCTGGACGATGATATGCGCGGTCGTTCCAAGAATCTTGGATTGCAGGTCTTCTTTAAACCCGGTCATGATGCCTAATGTGCCGATGAGTGCCGCGACACCAAGCGTAATGCCGGCGATAGAAATGAAGGTGTTGAGCGAAATCGTCCGTTGCCGTCGTTTGGCTCGCAAGTATCGCAGTCCGACGAATATTTCATATGGCATACTCACTGAGACGTTTCCGGGCGTAGTTGTGGAAACAAAATGACATCCCGAATCGAGGCCTGATTGGTGAGCAGCATCACAAGTCGGTCAATGCCGATACCTTCGCCAGCCGTGGGTGGCATGCCATACTCCAGTGCGCGTAAAAAGTCTTCGTCCAGGTGATGGGCCTCCTCGTCGCCGGCATCACGTTGTGCCACCTGGGCTTCAAACCGTTGTCGTTGATCGATCGGATCATTCAATTCGGAAAACCCATTGGCCAATTCTCTGCCGCCGATGAATAATTCGAAGCGATCGGTCAACTCGGGGTTTTCGGTCTTTCGCTTTGCGAGGGGCGAAATCTGAAGTGGAAAATCGGTGACAAACGTCGGTTGCGTCAGCGTGGGTTCGACCGTTTCCTCAAACAGGGTCGTGAGAATGGTCATGAGTCCTTTGTCGGGTTCAACATGTATCTGGAGAGATTTTGCCAGTTCGACCGCCTTTCCTAGGTCACTCAAAATCGCGGGATCTGCCTTATTCACTTCGACGATGGCCTCAAGGTAAGGCAGCCGACGCCACGGTGGAGTGAGATTGATCGTGTGCTCCTGGTACTCAATGTTTGTGGTCTTGCAGATGGTATTGGCCAGACCCACAAACAGCTCTTCCGTGAGAGTCATGAGATCGTGATAATCCGCATATGCTTGATAAAACTCCAGCATCGTAAATTCCGGGTTGTGGATCGTTGAAATCCCTTCATTCCGGAAATTTCGGTTAATTTCGAAGACCCGGCGCAATCCACCGACGATCAGGCGTTTTAAGTAGAGCTCCGGCGCGATGCGTAAGTATAAATCGATATTGAGCGTATTATGATGCGTCACAAACGGACGGGCTGCCGCTCCGCCAGGAATGGGTTGCATCATGGGAGTTTCAACTTCCAGAAATCCGCGATCTGTCAGGAAGGCGCGAATGTAGGAAATGATCTGGCTGCGCGCTCGAAAGGTCCGATGCACGTCAGGATTGGCGATGAGGTCGACGTAGCGCTGCCGGTAGCGAGTTTCGATGTCGGTGAGTCCATGCCATTTCTCCGGGAGCGGGCGGAGTCCCTTGGCGAGAAACGTAAAGGTATGGACTTCGACGGTGAGCTCGTCAGTTTTGGTCCGAAATAATCTCCCCGACACGCCAATCCAATCCCCAAGGTCGAATTCCTTCGAGAGAGCATAGGCATCCTGTCCGACAATGTCCTGTTTGAAGTAGGATTGAAGCCGTTCTCCACCATCCTGCACGGTGACAAAGGCCGCCTTGCCAAAACGGCGAAGCGCGACGATGCGACCCGCGATTTGGCAATCAATATGATGAGCTTCCAACTCTTCTTTTAGCTGTGTCTGATACTTTGTGAGGATGTCCGACACCGTGTGAGTCACTTGGTACCGCGTCCCATAGGGAGCGACGCCTAGACTTTTTAAGGAGTCGAGTTTTTCCAGCCTTTGGCGTTGTTGATCGTTTAACTCATCCATGTTTTCTCTCGTCAATCATTCAATCAGTCGTTCGTGTCTTATCAAGAAAATGCCTGTCTCTGTTCACATTTGCCCGATCGCTTGCAGGGGATTGTGTGGCGTTCGTCACGCAAGCCTCGTCATCTCTCAGTACTTTTTTCGGGAGATCAGATTCACGATTCTTGCGTGATGGCCTTTCGAAGATAGGCCTCAATAAACGGATCTAAGGCGCCATCCATCACGGCTTGAACATTGCCGGATTCATGGTTCGTACGATGATCTTTGACCATCTGATAGGGTTGAAAGACATAGGATCGAATTTGACTTCCCCAGGCAATGTCTTTTTTTTCACCCACGATATTCTGAAACTCGGCTTCTTTTTTCTGTTGTTCCAGTTCGAATAATTTGCCTTTCAAGACTCGCATGGCCCCCATCCGATTTTGTAATTGCGATCGCTCGTTTTGACATTGGACAACAATGCCTGTGGGGATATGGGTCATACGAATGGCGGTTTCGACCTTATTGACATTCTGTCCTCCGGCTCCACCGGCTCGAAATGTATCGATTTTGAGGTCTTTGTCGTCAATCGTGATTTCTACATCGTCATCGAGTTCCGGGTATACCCCCACGGCGACGAACGAGGTGTGGCGTCGTTTGTTCGCGTCAAACGGCGAAATTCTGACTAATCGATGAACGCCTGCCTCGGCTTTTAAATAGCCATATGCGTGAGGACCGGAAATACCCAGCGTGACACTCTTGATCCCTGCCTCATCACCGGGTTGCAGGTCGATGGTTTCGACCTTAAACCTTCTATCTTCTGCCCAGCGCACGTACATACGCATGAGCATCTGGCACCAGTCTTGAGATTCAGTTCCCCCAGCTCCTGGGAAAAGGCTCAAGATGGCCGGTCGATTATCGTGTGGGCCGGAAAGCAGTCGCTCAAGTTGCCAGGCTTCGAGAGCTTCCTCGGTCTGTTTCAACCCTTTCGAGAGTTCTTCTTGGAGTTCAGCGTCTTCTTCTTCTCCCGTAAGCTCGATGAGAGCTTCTAAATCGCTATATTGCCGATCAAAATCCGTGACTCGTTGAATGTCGCGCTCAATCATCGCTTGGCGACGGCCGACCTTGGCAGCCTTATCGGCGTCTTTCCAGAAATCAGGTTGAGCTGTTTCCTGTTCGAGCTCGTCGAGTTCTGTTTTTAGGCGAGGGAGGTCAAAGAGACCTCCGTAGATCGGTGATATGGCTGGCGATGGCGTTCATACGGGTTCGGATATCCTCAAGCATGTCGTGCTCCTTTTCTGGGGTACAGTTTGTTATCGGTTTAACTTTAATTTGTGCCGGGGCGGGTCTGGCGACGTCTTGTCCAGCCAACTGCCGCCGTCATTATAACACAAGCCCAGGCGAACACATCTCCAAATTGCGAATAAAATGAAGTCGTGGTTCGCAGGGGAATCTGTTCAGTCAGCGCGTCCTGGGTAAAAATCGATGTAGTGGCAAGAACGCGGCCAGTGGGCGCGATGAATCCTGAGATGCCTGTGTTGGCAGATCTGGCGAAAGCTAACCGATTTTCCACGGCTCGGAATACGACCATTCCAAAATGTTGATACGGGGCCACGGAGTCGCCAAACCATGCATCATTCGTGATTGTCACGAGGAAATCAGCACCTTCCTTGGCCATGTGTCTGACCAGATCGGGAAAGATCACTTCAAAGCAAATAGCCACGCCAAAATGTATTGCGGGCCGGCCATCCCGCGCGGGTAACGTTAAGGTCAAGTCTCCCGTGCCGACTTCAAAGTCTCCAATTCCGACGACCATTTTTTCGAGGAAGAAGAGGATGGACTTGAGTGGAATATACTCTCCGAACGGAACCAAGTGGCGTTTATCATACCGACCGGCGATCGTTCCCTGAGCATTCAAAAGGTAAGCGCTATTGAACAAGTAAGGACGGCCATCCGCATGCCGTCGAAGCGTGGGGCTACCAAAGAGCAGGGGGGTGTGAGTGTCATGAACAATCTGTGCGACCTGGTACTGGTAGTCGGGCTCCCGTTCGAAAAAAAAGGGCGTCGCTGATTCAGGCCAGATAAGCAAGTCGGTGTTCTTTGCCGCCTGTCGACTGAGCATGTTATAGCGGTTGACGGTTTCTTGACGGTACGATTCGTCCCATTTTCTAGCCTGATCAATGTTGCCTTGAATGACACCAACTGTGATGGTGCCGCCAGAGGCCTGTAAGTCATCCATCTTTTGAAGTTGCCAAAATCCATACATGAGAGTAATGGTCAAGATGGCACTCAACATGCTGACGGCGGCCCATGGTGCCGGTGTGAGACGTTTGCTCTGCAGAACCCAGCTCACGAGGCGTGCAAGTGTCACATTCGTCAGCACAAGAAGGAATGAGATACCGTACACGCCGGTTATATCGACAACCTGAATGACGGAAAGCCACTGGTGCTGCGAATAGCCCAGGAGTGCCCATGGGAATCCACTGAACAGGTAGGTCCTGAGTAGTTCGAGTGAGACCCAAAGGGATGGAGCGAACAGGTAGAGTCCTAGGCCGTCCGTCCGTCCAAACCAGGTGATGCCCCATGTATACACTCCAATATAGAGACCAAGGTAACTCGCAAGGAGGACCAGTAAAAAGATGGAGATGATGAGTGGGACCTGACCGTATGAATGCATGGCCGTGATTACCCAACTGACCGTTCCGGTAAATCCGAGTGTTCCAGCGAACCAACCCCACCAAAAGGCTTGTCTGGGGGAGAGGCCTTCGATGGCCAAATGCAGGGGAATGAGCAGGAACCACGCGAGCCACCCGAAATTTAAATTGGGGAAGCACAGTGGGTACAATATTCCAGTAAGGAATACGGCGAGCAGACGTGGCGTGGCAGGAAGATTCACGTGAATACCCGGCTACGGTATAGTTGAATCTATCTGGAGTTGCAAGTAGAGCCTATCGAGAAAGAGAAGATTCTGGATGAAAACCTATGCTCTCAACCAGGGAACTCACGACAGATCTTAGCGTGGCCCGAAAGACAACGCTCGGAAATCTAAGAGTAAAACTTCCCCTCCACATCCCATTATCGAAAAGCTGATTTTTAGTCGTTCTTCCTAGCAGGGCTAAGCTTTCTGCCTTTCCAGATGAATAAGCCAAGCATGCCTGTCCCGATTAGCAGAAGAGTCGAGGGTTCAGGCAATGGGGCATTTGCAGGGGGAGGTTTTGTGGTAAACAAGAAATTATCAAAAAGAACACTGTTTCCGTCACCGGGCTGTTCGATGACGCGGCCAAATTCAACGTGGGAGATGTCTTGGGCGGTGACCGATAACATAAATCCTCCTCGAACATTTGCCGGCAATGCTTGAGTGTCATGGTCGAGGAGTGTTCCGCCACGATTAAATGCTTTTAAAAACAATTGATCAAAGTCAATCCCGTTGTCACCGAGCACGACGGAAACGGTATGGACGTTTGGTATAAGAAAGTCTGCCCGAAACGGATCGTCAGGAAGTGGTTGCGTCGGATCCCATTGTGCAGATCGCGGTGGGCTGAAGGGAGGGGCGGGAGCGCCGAGTTGCGAGACAATGTTCGTTCCCTGCGATGATGGTGCGAACTGAACATCCGCAGAAAACCCCGGAGACGAGACAATCGCGATGCACCCTGTAGGAGCCGGCCTTGTCCCGCAACCACTTTCAAAGTCCAACAAGGTTGCCCATGTCGGTGAGACTACGACTAAACATACAACGAGGAGTGACAACATACGGAAAATGATGATGCTCATGATGACAGGCCTTTTTGATGAGGTAGAAAGAATATAAAGACGTTTTGGATATAAAAAGAATGTACGTTGAATATATGATGCAGAGCGATGAAAAAAGAATCATGATGAAGATGTATGCTGTGTCGGTTATGAGTACAAAAGAAATAACATGATAAGTTGGTCGTATGCTACAAGGTGGCTACTAATCCGCAGAGGCATGAGATGACAACCATACCCGGGATCAGCCACGCATTGGACGATCCATGTCTGTTGGCCGGCGGCAGCTCTCATCAGTCTCAGTGGGGTGAGCGTGTGAGTGATGATCGTGTCTGCTGGAACCTAGCTGAGGTCAAGTGAGTGAACGAACAGAACATTTCATCGGTTAGCGGATTAGCGGCAGACAACGTGGTGAGTTGGAATGACCAGGAATACAAATCTGATCATGAATTAAAGAAAGACTGTTATGTTGTCTTAGAAAAGTGGCTGGTATATCGCTGTTAAATACAAGATGTTGATGATGAAAGGGTAGGGATTGAGGTGGTGAAACCGCCCGTTATACAGCTTTTTGAACAAGGCCTGATCTCAGACAGCGAGTACAGACCCGGATTCGACGAGCCGCACCATTCAAGAGAGCCTTGACAGTTTGCAGATTCGGCCGAAATACGCGTTTGGTCCGATTGTTTGCGTGACTGACATTATTTCCAACCTGCCTATTCTTACCACAAATTTCACATGCAAAGGCCATGGGATACGCTCCTCTCTCCTCTAAAAGTTGTAGGCCATAACACCCCTTGTTACCATAGGCTGTTCACTGAAGACAAGTCCCTTCGGATCTGGTATTTCTTGAGCCCACTTATTCATTTTCCAGGAAATGTGCACGTGAGGCAAGAATCTGCAGTCCTTTCAGATGTGTATAAACATTGGCAACGGTCACGTATGATACTGTTGCAACCACTTCAAGGCAGTTTCTCAGTGCACGTGCATTCTTCCCTGCCCCCTGGACCAATCAGCCGTAACATCGCAGACCAAATCTTTGAGCTATTAGGACAACGGACGTTCTCGCCAAAGCTTGAGGCGGACCTCATCACGTTAAGGCAAGTCTTCTTGGATTTTGAAGAGATTCGAGCCCATCGAGAGAGAGAGGCTCGCCTCACACAGGCTCAAAAAATTTTAAAACGGTTACAGGATCAAGCTCGAATAATGACCCAACAATCACGCGAACGCATCCAAGATACTGTAATGGTTGCACCGGAGAGGGGTTCAGACATTCCCGATAAGGTAGATCTGAACGGCCTCTGGAACATCCCAGTTCGTTTCGGTAAGGGGATAGGACCGAATCGTGCGGAAGTATTGAAGCGGCTCGGTATTATCACGGTCGAAGACGCCTTGTGGTTTCTTCCATGGCGCTACGAGGATTGGACGGAGATAATACCGATTGAGCGGCTGATTCCCGATAGAACGGCCATAATTGTGGGATGTGTGACGGCTTGCCGGTCCAGACGATCTTCAAGAAAGGGCATGGTGATCGTGTCGGTGTCTCTCGACGATGGGACCGGACATCTTGATGCGGTGTTTTTTAATCAGCCCTTCTTAGAGCAAATCTTTGTGCCCGGCGTTGCTGTCATGCTACGTGGAGAAGTCTGTGCGGGGCATAGCCGCTTGGAGCCTGTTCACATGCGGGCACCGCAATATGAGCTCATCAGGGAAGGAAATGGGAGTGAGGGGTTGCGTCGGCTTGTCCCTGTCTATCATGAAACTAAGGGAATGACGTCCCGTCAGTTTCGACGAATTTTTCACGGTCTCCATGAACGCTATGCGGAGTCTATTCAAGAAATTCTCCCCGAAAGGCTTCGAAGTGATTTGGGCCTGATGACTCTTCAATCTGCAGTCAAAGCCTTACATTTCCCGGAAAAGACGGACAGCGTGGAATCTCTCAATCAAGGCATCAGTCGTGCGCATCAGCGCATGGCGTTCGAGGAATTACTGCTGCTTCAATTGGCTCTCGCAGTCCGTCGGCGTGAGGTCAAGCAGGGGACGAAGGCGATCAGGTTTACTACTCATGATGTTTTGATGGAACGCTTTCAAGATCTCATGCCTTTCAAACTCACGGAGTCCCAGCAGCGAGTCATTCAAGAAATTCAAGCTGATATGGTGGGACCGACATCCATGAATCGACTTTTACAAGGGGACGTCGGATCAGGGAAAACCATGGTGGCGCTTCATGCCATGATTTTGGCTTGTGGCTCCGGCTATCAAGCCGTGTTAATGGCTCCGACGGAAGTCCTTAGTGAGCAACATTTTCTGACCGTACAGCCGTATTTCCGTGCACTTGGCCTGACAGCGGTACTCGTGAAAGGCGGGCAGCCGGCTCAAGAGCGTGCCAAGGTATTGAAGCAGCTAGAGCTGGGAAAAGCGCATGTAGCCGTTGGCACACATGCTTTGTTGCAAAAAGAGGTGGTGTTTCAGAATCTCGGCCTTGTCGTGGTTGATGAACAGCATAAGTTTGGCGTCATTCAACGCGCGGTCCTGCGGGAAAAAAGTCTGCATCATCCGGATGTCTTGGTCATGACGGCCACACCTATTCCGAGGACATTAGCCATGACGGTGTATGGTGATTTGGATGTTTCCCTGATTGACACGCTTCCTCCTGGCCGAAAGCCGGTACAGACCCTGGTCTTTCAAGCGCAGGATCGGGAGCGTGCCTATACACGTCTCAGGCAGGAAGTTGAGGCCGGGCGACAGGTCTATGTGGTGTATCCACTGGTTGAACCATCGGAGAAAGTCGATCTCCAAGCCGCTGTCGAAGCTGCCCGCGTACTCAAGGAAGATCACTTTCCAGAGTACACGATTGGCTTGCTTCATGGTCGCATGAAATCCAAAGACAAGCAGACGACCATGTCGGACTTTAAAAACGGGAAGATCGACATCCTTGTGACAACCACGGTGATAGAGGTTGGCGTGGATGTCTCGAATGCCACAGTGATCGTGATTGAGCATGCAGAACGTTTTGGGCTGGCGCAATTGCATCAGTTGCGCGGTCGCGTCGGGAGGGGCCAGGATCAAGCTCTGTGTATTCTGGTACAATCGAATATCAAGCCCGCATATCGAGAAAAAACGAATTCGGCGGAGTCCCGGCTGCCGTTTCCACCTCACTCATCCGATACTACGATGTCAGTGGACATGCCTCTTGCAGCCGAACCTCAGATGGCTCAAGAAAGCCGGCGCCTCAAAATATTCGCACGATGCCAAGATGGGTTTACGCTGGCTGAAGAAGATTTAAAGATTCGAGGCCCAGGGAATGTACTTGGTGAGCAACAATGGGGCATCATGGACTTTCGTGTCGCCCAACTCCATCGTGACTATCGGTTATTGAGTGTGGCCAAGGAAATGGTCAGTCACATACTGGCTAACGATCCCTATCTGCGTGCGCCGGAGCTTCAGGAATTAAAAAGAGCCATGCTTCGAAAATGGGGAAAAACATTGGACCTCAGTTCGGTCGGCTGAGAAAGTTTTATCAATCTCGAAAACTTCTTGATCCTTCGCAAATTTCTGAATTATCGACGTTTTTTAGATGAAGTCCAGGTTTGACCTGGTGAAGTGTTCATGCTACAACGGCGTGTAAACTCTGCCCGGATGGCGGAACTGGCAGACGCGCTGGACTCAAAATCCAGTTCTCGCAAGAGAGTGGGAGTTCGACCCTCCCTCCGGGCACCAAAAAAGGCACGTCGCTCATTCCACGCTTCTTCTTAACGTATGTTATACTCAAGAAATCTACGATTATCGTAAAAATAGTCTGACTTCTCAACTTCGAGACACTTGACAGGGCTTTGGCAGTTGACTATAGTTGGTTCCCTTGAAAACGGAAAAAAGAGACCAAGTTCGTTGCAATCCATTATTTTTACCGATTATTCACTTACACTTCCAAGGAGGAGCCACATGCGGAAGTTAGGGTACTTTGGAGCAGCAATCATTCTTGCAGGCTCGGTGAGCGTGGCAGTGGCACAAGAGCGTGTGCCACAGCATTCGGGTTTTGGTAATGGCGTCGGTGAATCTCAAGGTTCTGGGACGAGATCTCGTGTTATGGACGAGGATGACATGTTGCGGTATTTGTCCGCGCCAGAAACGGTTCAAGGAGAAATCGTAGGCGTAGACTACGCTGGAGGTAAGCTCTTCCTCGACATGGGTGGAAGTTCAAATGACGAACGGCAATTACGGGGTTCTCTCAACCTTCAGACCTTGTATTTCGACAATGGCACCAATATGGAGAGCATTAAAATGGTCGGCAAAGGTGATATTGTCGCCATTTCAGCCATTCAAGAAACCGATGCGAATCACAAGTTCAGCACGGGCAGAAAAATGGTTAGAGAAGTGTATGTTCTTGAAGGAAGTCAATTGCTTGGAGGTCAAGACAATCCTAATTTCGGTGGTGGGTTAGGACAACGACCAGATCCAGTGAATTCAGCAGCGCTACCCGCAACTGGTGGGAGCTATACTGGCGTTCCAGAGGGTGGGATTCAAATGGGGGCTATTAATACCGGAGTCTCAACCTCAGTCGGGAAAATGACCGGTGCTGCACCTTGCTGGCAATGTGCCCCTCAGCCAGAAACAGTCAATGGTCCGACCAGCAATACCATTGCTACTGACTATGGTTCTGATCGTAAGAATTTTAACAAGGGTACCGTTCAATAAAATAAGCAGATACTTGAGGGTTTCAGTATAAAAAGGGCGTGCTGGATAATCCAGTACGCCCTTTTATTATTTTTATGGAATATATGATGTGGATCAGATAAAACCTGAAGAGGAACTTGATTTACGAGGTGTAATTTGCCCGTACAATTTTGTTAAAACGAAGTTGAAGCTTGAATCAATGTCACCTGGGGCTGTCTTGGCGGTATTATTGGATAATGGCGATCCCATCAAGAATGTTCCCCAGAGTGTTATCAATGAAGGACATTCAGTGCTTAAACAAGAAGCTTGCGAGCAAGCCATTCGAGTATTGATTAAAAAGAAGGACGACGCAACATAAAAGACTTTATTCACGCCCTACACGATGCTTTTCTCGAAAACCCTCGATTAATACGGTGATCTCTCCTTTGACTCGAGAGGGAAGCCCGTTCTTGAGTAATGCTTCAGCAGTTCCTCGGATGAATGATTCATTGAGTTTGGTTAATTCTCGTGCAATCACGATCTGTCTAGACCCGAAGATTTCCTGAATCGCTTCCAAGGTCAAACGAATGCGGTACGGGGTTTCAAAAAGGATGATGGTTCGTGGTTCATTCGCTAAGCGGGTAAGAAATTGTGTTCTTTGACCAGACTTTCTTGGCAAAAATCCTTGAAAGACAAATGCGTCAGGTGGCAGTCCCGACGCTGTTAAGGCTGCAAGTATAGATGAAGCCCCTGGAATTGGGACGACGGGTATTTCTTGCTTGATGGTCGCACGCACGAGAAAGTACCCAGGATCTGAAACTAACGGCGTTCCTGCGTCCGAAACGATCGCGATATTCTCTCCTTGCTCGAGGCGCGCGATGAGGATAGGGGTTTTATCTTCCTTATTAAAATCATGATAACTGGTTAATGGTGTATGAATATTGTAATGCGTGCAGAGTTTTTGAGTTCTTCTCGTGTCTTCAGCGGCGATGATTCCAACCTCATTCAATGTTCGCACGGCCCGGAACGTGATGTCTTCTAGATTTCCGATCGGTGTGCTGACGATAAAGAGTGTTCCAGTCATGATTAAGAAGAGAAAGGAAGAGGTTTTGTTAAGGAGTAGGTTATGACCCGAATTGATGCAGAGCCTGTTTGTTTGTCCTGTATTTGTTCATAACAATGGCCTGTCATCTGTCCGTCTAGAATAGCGAAGGTACACAGTGGTGTTGAGGTGCTTAGAGAGACCATGTGATCGCGCCTATCGCCTCCATTCTTACCTCTTCTCTTTTCCTTGACCTCCCTTTGGCTCAAGTCTATACTCAAAAATCGGGTCAAAAGGCCCACAGCATTTCTCTGTCAACGAAGGCATTATGGCTGAGTCTCTTATCGGAGTCACGATGGTTTTGTACTTTGTCGGCACCGTCGTGTTTCTTATCTATTTATTACGGCGCTCAGAATTTTTGTCCAAAGGAGCGTTGGCTTTAGCCGGCCTTGGGTTTCTATCACATACTCTGGCCCTCTTAGTCAAAACAGTAGGCCTTGGCCACCTTCCTCTTATGACCTTCCAAGAGGCCATGTCCTTTTTTGCCTGGACGTTAGTCCTTGTTTTTTTGGGAGTTGTCCTGAAGCGGGGATTGCATGTACTCGGGGCGTTTATCTTACCGTTATCGTTTCTTTCGTTGGTTTCGGCGAGTATTGCGCCTGCCGGTTCTCCGGGGTTTCATCCTGTATTTGAAACAGTATGGGTACACGTGACGTTGAGTATGTTGGGGACGGTGGGGTTTGCTGTGGCGTTCGTTGCCGGCATCATGTATATCATGCAAGATCGTATGCTCAAATCCAAGCAGTTTAATGCTGTGTATATCAAGCTTCCTCCTCTTGATTTCTTAGATGCTTTAAATCAGCGCTCGATTTTATTCGGTTTCCCTCTTTTGACTCTTGGCATTTTGACCGGTTCACTGTCCGCGCATCTCTCTTTGGGTTCCTACATGAGCTGGAATCCTGAGCAAGTCTGGGCACTGATAACGTGGATTTTTTATTTTGCAGTCCTGCTTGGCCGAGTCACGGTTGGCTGGCGCGCCAAAAAGGCGGCTTACCTTACCATCGTCGGCTTTGCTGGTGTAATCCTGACATTCGTTGGCGTCGTGTTAAAGAACCAGGGGCCGTTGGGGACGTGATGAATATTATCGTTGTCGGTCTGAGTCATAAAACGGCTCCAGTGGAACTTCGTGAACGGTTAGCCATTCCTGAAAGTCGGATGGGCGAAGCGTTGTCCAGGTTGCTGGCCTATCCCAACATTAAAGAAGGCATGTTTTTGTCGACTTGTAACCGTGTGGAAGTCTATGCGGTGGTTAAGGATAGAGAGGCGGGTTTTGCAGACGTTCAAGACTTTTTGGTTTCCACGCATTTTTCGCTATCGTCGGAAGAACTGTTTCCGTGTCTCTACCGTCACGCTGATGAGTTGACCATTAGGCACCTCTTTCGAGTCGCTTCAAGTCTTGACTCGATGGTCATTGGGGAACCTCAAATTCTCGGACAGGTTAAAGATGCGTTCGAACTGACACTGGCTCATCGAACGAGTGGCGTCATCCTCAACAAGTTCGTAAAAAAGGCTATTTCGGTCGGAAAAGGCGTTCGCAATCAAACCAAGATTGCGGAGTATGCTGTTTCTGTCAGCTACGCTGGTGTTGAACTGGCTAAGAAAATCTTCTCCAGTTTAAAGGATCAAACCGTGTTGCTCATTGGGGCAGGAGAGATGGGGAAGTTGGCCGCGCGTCACCTCGTCAATTCTGGCGTGAAGCATATTATGGTTACGACCCGAAACGCTCATCGGGCGATGAACCTTGCTGGCCAATTTAATGGGACCGTCGTTGCCTTTGAGGAGTTTCGCACAGCTTTACCGAAAGCCGATATTGTGATCTGCGCGACCGGAGCGCCCTATTATGTCATTTCATCAGAAGATATCCAGTGGGCGGTCCGTCAGCGGATGAATCGTCCTATGTTTTTAATCGATATTTCGGTTCCACGAAACATTGATCCAGCTGGTAAAGATATCGACAACGCATTTGTCTTCGATATCGATGATCTCAAGGCCCATGTCGGGCAAAATCAAGAGGAGCGGCGAAAAGAAGCAGATAAAGCCGAAGGATTAGTCAAGGAAGAAGTCGATGTCATGTTGTCATGGTTGCGAGGTCTTGAGGCAACGCCGACGATCGTGGCGCTGAGAAAACGCGCAGACGAGATCAAGCGTGCCGAAGTAGAAAAAGTCCTGAGTCGATTAGATCATATAACGCAGAAAGATCAACATGCCATCGAGGGGTTAGCCTCAGCTATCGTGAATAAATTGTTGCATGGTTCGCTCGTCACTCTGAAATCTGAAGCCCAATCAAAAAACGGCTTTGCGTTCATCGAGGCGGCGCGTCGGTTTTTCGATTTAACAGAAGCCGATGTCCCTCACAGCTCGACAGGGGTGGATCATTCTGTAAATCGTGAGCCCAAAACCTGCCAAAGTAATGATTCGTTGGACACTCATGAGTAATCATGAGTCAAGGAATGTGATGGAGTCGTTGTTGTCGTTCGTCAGGAATTGTCGTGAAGAGTACAAATAAGTCTCGGTCATCCTTCGTCATCGGAACTCGAGGGAGTCGATTAGCGTTGTGGCAGGCAGAGTGGGTCAAGGAACAACTCCAACAGATCGCTCCCGACATATCCATCAAACTTCAACGCATTCAAACCAGCGGAGATAAAATCCTTGATGTGCCCTTAGCCAAGATTGGTGGAAAGGGTTTGTTCGTGAAGGAAATCGAAGAAGCGCTGATCAATGGGGAGATTGACTTGGCGGTTCATAGCATGAAAGATGTCCCTTCGATCTTACCCGATGGGTTGGAAATCGTTTGTGTGCCCAAACGGGAAGATCCGCGGGATGCGTGGATCGGTCGTGATGGTCTGTCGTTAGAAACCTTGCCGAAAGGCGCTACCGTTGGGACGAGCAGTTTGAGGCGGCAAGCTCAACTTCTGCATCGTCGGGAAGACCTGGCAATCCACATGCTCCGTGGCAACCTCGATACACGACTGACAAAACTCAAACAGGGTCAGTATGATGCGATTGTGCTGGCGGCTGCGGGCCTTCGACGATTGGGGTGGAGTCAGGAAATTTCTGAATATCTTTCGACGGAGGTCAGCCTTCCAGCCATTGGCCAGGGAGCATTGGGGCTTGAGGGCCGTTCAGATGACCACTTTCTTAAAGATATGATCCGTCAGATGGAAGACCATGCAACAAGGGTTACTGTCAACGCCGAGCGTGCCTTCCTTACTCGGTTGGAAGGTGGTTGCCAAGTCCCAATCGCCGGTCATGCGGTCATTCATGAGGGACAGATCTTGTTGGAGGGGTTAATCGCGAGCACGGATGGCAAGCGATACTTTCGTGAGACGATTCGAGGAGCTCTCGATGAAGCAGAGACACTTGGGGCGGAACTGGCTGAACGTTTGTTGGATTCGGGTGGTAGGCCGGTGCTTCAAGAGATTTACGGAACAGCATGACATCAACGCCAAAACGAATGGGGAAAGTGTATATTGTCGGGGCTGGTCCTGGCGACCCGGCGTTGCTCACGCTTAAAGGGAAAGCGTGCTTGGAACAGGCGGATGTCGTGTTGTTTGACTACCTAGCGAATCCGGTCCTGTTGGAGTATGCGCAAATCGAAGCTGAGCGGATTTATGTGGGACGACGGGGAAGAGGGGCCTATAGAAGTCAGGATGAGATTAATCAACTCCTGGTGACGAAAGCGGGGGAAGGGAAATGCGTCGTTCGCCTGAAAGGTGGGGATCCCTTCGTTTTTGGACGAGGAGGAGAAGAAGCCGAAGTGGTGGCCGATGCGGGAATTCCATATGAAGTTGTTCCAGGCATCACGTCCGCAGTCGCGGTTCCCGCCTATGCGGGTATTCCCGTGACGCATCGCACCTTGGCGTCAACCGTCACGTTTGTGACGGGGCATGAGGATCCTTCTAAACCAGAAAGTGTCATTGAATGGCCACGATTAGCGACGGTTGATGGGACACTGGTGTTTTTAATGGGTGTGAAGAATCTTCCCACGATTGTCGAGAAGCTCTTGGCGGAAGGAAAAGATCCTCAGACGCCTGTAGCATTGATTCGTTGGGGAACGTACCTCAGCCAACAGTCCCTGACGGGAACACTTGCCGACATCGTTGAAAAATCGAACACGGTGAATGTGCAACCCCCAACGACCATCGTCATTGGCCGGGTCGTTGAGTTGCGAGATCGATTGAATTGGTTTGAGCGGCGTCCACTTTTTGGAAAACGTCTTTTGGTCACGAGGCCGAAGCATCAAGCGCCTCAATTTTCCCGGCTCCTCGAGGCCTTTGGTGCGGAAGCCGTAGAATGTCCGACGTTGGAGATCGTGCCACCTGAAAGTTGGAGCCCTGTCGATCACGCCATAGCGAACCTGTCCACGTATCAATGGCTCATATTGACGAGCGTCAATGGCGTTCGAGCGTTTATGGAGCGTCTGAAACATCATGGGCGGGATATCCGCAGTCTGGCTGGGCTCCGCTTGTGTTGTATCGGGCCTCGAACGGCTGAAGAAGCCGCTCGCTACGGGATTCTCGCTGATGTCGTTCCTGACGAATATCAGGCTGAAGGAGTGATTGATTCGATGGAAAAGGCCGGAGTCGTCGGTCAGCGGATCTTAATCCCACGAGCAGAAGTGGCCCGTGAGATCCTTCCGCGACGCTTAAGAGAAATGGGAGCCTCCGTCGATCTCGTCACGACGTATCGTGCGGTTCTACCCACTGTTCAGCTAGAGACGTTGAAGAATCGCTTGGCCTCAAGGAGCATTCATTACCTGACTTTCGCGAGTTCTTCGACGGTGCGAAATTTTTGCGGACTATTCGAAAACCAAGAAACGTTAATCCGTCTCGTGGAAGGCGCGACGATCGCGTGTATCGGGCCGATCACTGCAGAAACGGCCCGTGAGTGCGGCTTATCCGTCGGAGTTGTCGCAAAGTCCAATACGATTCCTGCGTTAGCCGAGGCCATCGTCGAACATGCTCAACAAACGAATCAGGTGCATGATATATGTTCGGTGTAAGTTGCGTTCAGGCGGTAAGGTCTGCATAGTGTGATTGTTTTTTCTTTTTACTGATGACAGTCGACGAGTTTTTAGGACGGAGGGTTGATCTATGGTTCCAGTTAAATCATTCATGGTGCCGATTGAAAAATTTGTGACAGTCGATCGAGATGTGAACGTCCGTCAAGCTGCGGAACTGATGCGGGAGAACGAAATCGGTAGCGTATTCGTGACCAGAGAGGATAATATCATTGGGATATTGACCGACACTGATCTCGTACGACGAATCGTGGCGGCGGGGCTAGATCCTGAAAATACCGAGGTTGAAAAAGTCATGTCTGCTCCGCTTCTCATGATTGATGGAGACAAAACCCTGCTTGATGCCAATGATTTGATGGCTGAAAAGCATATTCGACATTTGGGCGTGACGAAAAATGGCGAACTGGTCGGGATGATCTCGGTTCGAGATTTGGTTGTCTTTTTAACGAATCTTCCAAGAAAATAGCCTGTCTGTATCATCTGATTCCTAAGAGATTTGAGGTATTGGTTTTTCGTTAAGAACGCGAAGTTTGTGTATGCAGGTGGATGAGTAGGTGTGACGATGGGTTTTCCTCGGCAACGGCTTCGACGGCTACGGCAACATCACGTATTGCGAGAAATGGTGCGAGAGACGGACCTGTCTCCCAAGGACTTCGTGTATCCTTTATTTGTGACCTTTGGAAAAGATCGACGCGATCCGATCGTCTCGATGCCAGGTCAGTATCGCTGGTCCGTTGATTTGTTGGTACAAGAAGCTCGTGAGGCTAAAGAACTTGGGATTCCAGCCGTCATTCTCTTTGGGATTCCTGAACGGAAAGATGATCAAGGGACGAGCGCCTATGAAAAGGAGGGAGTGGTTCAACAGGCTGTTCGGTCTTTGAAAGCTAATGTGCCCGATTTGTTGGTGATGACTGATGTCTGCATAGATGAGTATACCTCCCATGGACATTGTGGGATCGTACGGGATGGTCAAGTCCTGAACGACGAAACGTTGAGTTGCCTTCGTCTGATGGCCAGGTCTCATGCGGAGGCTGGCGTTGACGTTGTCGCTCCTTCCGATATGATGGATGGAAGAGTCGGTGCAATTCGTGACGAACTGGATCAGCTAGGCTTCCAGGATCTTCCGATCATGGCCTACTCGGCGAAGTATGCCTCAAATCTCTATGCCCCGTTTCGAGATGCCGCCGATTCGACTCCGGCCTTTGGTGATCGGCGGTCGTACCAAATGGATGCGGCAAACGCGCGAGAGGCGATTCGTGAAGTGGAACTGGACGTGGATGAGGGAGCCGATATTGTGATGGTGAAACCTGCGGCATGGTTTTTGGATATCGTTCGAAGTGTTCGTGACGCCGTGACCGTTCCTGTCGCGGCGTATCAAGTCAGTGGAGAGTACAGCATGATTAAGGCGGCCGCCCAGTTAGGCTGGATTGATGAAGAAAAGGTCATGCTCGAGTCACTCTTGTCCATCAAACGAGCCGGAGCCGACATGATCCTGACATACTTTGCCAAAGATGCCGCCAGACTGCTTCAACACAGGCTGTCATGAAGGTCATTCGAACCCTCCCGACGTCATCCCATGCGAGTCATCCTGTCCTCACGATCGGAAACTTTGACGGGCAACATGTTGGTCATCAGGCTTTACTGTCACGTGTTGTCACTATGGCCAGGCAGCACAACGGTACGTCGATGGTGCTGACGTTCGATCCACACCCGGCCTCGGTGTTGTGTCCGGGCGTTTCACTCCAGTATTTGACGCTCAATGCAGAAAAATTCGATTTTTTTGAAAGACTTGGCATCAAGGAACTCGTGATCTTAGAATTTACCAGGCAGTTGGCCAGTCTGACTCCCGAAGAATTTGTCAAGACCATCTTACGCGATGGGTTGGGGATTCGTGAGGTATTGGTCGGACAAAACTTTGTGTTCGGGACAAAACGAAGTGGAGACATCCACGATTTGGAACGATTAGGAAGTGAAGCCAATTTTCAAGTTCATTCGGTTCCCCCAGTTCAAATCGAGGGAGAAATCGTGAGTTCGACACGGATTCGCAAGCTGCTTCAAGCAGGTCATGTGAAGATGGCCGCTCAATGTCTTGGGCGGCCCTATTCGCTCGCTGGACCGGTGATTCATGGCGAGCAGCGAGGAGGCAAATTAGGATGGCCCACGGCGAACTTACGAATGGCTCAACAACGCGTCGTGCCCGCTGACGGAATTTATGCGACGATGGCGTACGTGGCAGGTGAGTGGTGGCCTTCTATTGCGTACATCGGGAGCCGTCCAACTTTTTCAGGTGGAGAACGGATGCTTGAAGTGCATCTCTTTGATCAAACACGATCCTTATATGGTCAGCACGTGCAGGTGAACTTTATTGAATTTATTCGAGGAGACCAACAATTTTCCGACGTCGAACGTCTCCTGCAGCAGATGGAGCGCGATGGGGCCCAGGCCCGTCGATTATTGCAAGGCTGGGATCACCGCTTATCACAGTCTTCTTCCTTGCAGTCAATCCCTTTCCCCATTTGTTAATCACGAATTTCTTCATCCATGCCCCTCATTGAACAGATTGAAGAGTTTATTTCCCGTAAGCAGATGCTCCGGCGTGGGGACAAGGTTGTCGTGTCGGTCTCCGGTGGCCCTGATTCCGTTGCCTTGCTCGCAGTGCTTGATCAGCTCAGAGCAACCTGGGCCTTCACATTGTCTGTGGTCCATGTCAATCACGGCTTACGAGGTCGGGAATCAGACGAAGATGCAGATTTTGTGTTGAGGCTATGCCGTGAACTTCAGGTAGAGTGTGTGGTAAAAACGTTGCCGGTCAACACGGAGTATTGTTCTGGCAAGTCGAGTCTCCAAGCGGCTGCCCGGGATAGACGGTATAGGGCCTTATCTTCAATCGCCCAGGAGATTGGTGCTCAGAGGATTGCCACTGGACATACGGCAGATGATCAAGCGGAAACCGTGGTGATGTGGATGGTTCGGGGAACAGGAACCCGCGGGTTGAGGGGAATTCCCACCATTCGGGAACCAAATATCATCCGGCCCCTGTTACAGACGACCCGTAGTGAGCTTATGTCCTATCTAGGGAATCGAGGATTGTCTTATCGAATGGATTCAAGCAATACCAAGTCTGTATACGTGCGGAATCGTATCCGTCGGAACGTGTTGCCGCTGCTTCGTAGTCATAATGCGAATATTGTCCGGACACTCACTCGCCAAGTCGAAATCGTGCAAGAAGAAGACAGTTTCCTTGAACAACTTGTCACCGAGGCCTTGGGTAAGATTCAGCGTAATCAACGCTCGAAAGGTACCAGCATGAATCAGGCGGGTTTCCTTGAACTACCCTTGGCATTAAGGCGACGGGTCATTCGTCGTCTACTTCTGCTTGTCGGGGGATCCTGGATGCTTCCAGGATTTGAAACTGTTGAAACGATCCTGAAATTTATAGAGGAAGGACGATCTGGCTCAGAGATGCTGGTCTCTGGGATGGTGTTGATGCGAGAGTATGATCAGATTCATATTCTGGTTGACCAGCAGGACCGCCAGCCCCGGAATGAGAATGAGAATGAGCCATTCATCCAGGACATCAATATTCCGTCTAAGACAGTTTGGCCGCTGACCGGACAAGCCCTAGAGATTTCAGCGAAGGCTGGCAGGAACCTCACCGTTTTTCAAGAGCCGGCGTCCAAGCAGGCGCAGTGCGATATGGACACATTCACTCCTTCATTAACCCTGAGAAGCTGGAGACCGGGAGACCGCTTTTTCCCCCTGGGAATGGGAGGTAAGAGTAAAAAGCTTCAAGACTTTTTTTCGGATAACAAAGTTCCGCGTTCTCAACGTTCGCAGATCCCTCTCTTGGTGGCTCCTGAGGGAATTGTCTGGGTTGGCGGATATAGAATGGATCATCGTTTTCGAATCACGGAGGACACTAGAAATGTCCTTGTCGCCAACTTGAGCCAGGAGCCTTCGTTCGTATGAGTCAGTTATTCGGAAAGCCACTCATCACACAAGAGTCGATGCGAACTCGAATCCAAGATCTCGGAAGAGAAATCTCCAGGGATTATGAACACAAAGATCTTGTGTTGATCGGTGTATTAAAGGGAGCCTTTGCTTTCTATGCCGACTTGGTTCGAGCGATACGGTTGCCGCTCACAGTGGATTTTCTTATCGTCCAAAGCCGAAGAAAGCAACAGGAAGCATCAGGGAAGGTCAAAATTCTTACGGAACTAACCGAAGAGATAGCAGATCGTGATGTGGTGCTCGTGGAGGATATCGTGGATTCGGGATTCACAGTCCAGTTTTTACGAAAACGACTTGCCAAACACAAACCCAGGAGTCTTGAGGTTTGCACATTGCTCAGTAAGACAAGCCGGCGACAGGTTGAGGTATCGGTGCGGTATATCGGTTTTGAGGTCGCTGATCATTATATTGTTGGATATGGCCTGGATCATCAGCAACAGTACCGTAATCTTCCGTATTTAGCCGTGCTTGACCCTAAGAATGCCAGTGGTGTTTAAATCTCGCTCCTTATTGTCAGTTTCTTTATTCACATGATAAAATCTATAAGCTCTACTCTTTTATCAAAAGAGTACAATAAAGGTTTGCGGTAGGGCTAGGAGGCCATTGCATGAACTCTCGGGTCAAGAATTTGATGTTTTGGGTTGTCGTGTGTTTGTTTATGATTTTGCTCTTTAACCTCTTCACCGTACCAACAAATCCACCTGAAGAAAATATTATATTTAGCGACTTTATGGCGCATTTGGATCGCAATGAAATCGAAAAAGTCGTGATTAAACATAATAATATTAGCGCCATTCTCAAAGATGGGACCAGGGTTAAGACTTACTCGGTCGAATACCCGGATTTGGTGAAAGTGCTTCGAGAGCGATCGGTTCAGATAGAAGCCAAACCACCTGATGAAAACCCTTGGTACATTACGTTTCTCGTCACGTGGGGGCCATTTATCCTCTTTTTAGGGCTTTGGTTCTTCTTAATGCGTCAAATGCAAATCGGAGGGAATCGAGCGTTGTCCTTTGGGAAAAGTCGAGCTCGCCTATTAACCGAGGACAAAAAGAAAGTCACATTTGCTGATGTGGCAGGAGTAGATGAAGCAAAGGAAGATGTCGTTGAAATCATTGAGTTTTTGAAAGACCCTCAGAAATTTCAAAAATTGGGAGGCAGAATTCCCAAGGGGGTGCTGGTTGTCGGTCCTCCCGGAACCGGGAAGACGCTCTTGGCCAAGGCCATAGCAGGAGAAGCAGGCGTCCCGTTCTTCAGCATTAGTGGGTCTGATTTCGTGGAAATGTTCGTCGGAGTCGGGGCCTCGAGGGTCAGGGATCTGTTCGAGCAGGGGAAAAAGCATGCGCCCTGTATCATTTTCATCGACGAAATCGATGCAGTGGGAAGATTGCGAGGCGCTGGATTAGGTGGAGGACATGATGAACGCGAGCAAACGCTGAATCAGCTCCTGGTCGAAATGGATGGGTTCGATACAACCGAGGGCGTGATCCTGATTGCGGCCACCAACAGGCCTGATGTCCTTGATCCTGCCCTGCTTCGTCCCGGTCGTTTTGACCGGCAGGTGATCGTGAATCGCCCTGATGTCCGTGGCCGCGTTGAAATTCTCAAAGTCCATACGAAAAAAGTTCCCGTGAACGAAGATGTCGATCTTGAGCAAATCGCGCGGGGAACTCCAGGATTTTCCGGAGCGGACCTTGAAAATCTGGTTAATGAAGCGGCTCTATGGGCGGCCCGGCTTGATAAAAAGTCTGTCGAACTCATAGATTTTGAGAATGCAAAAGATAAGGTCATGATGGGCGCTGAGCGAAAGAGCATGGTGCTGAGCGATGAAGAGAAGCGGACCACTGCCTATCATGAAGCAGGCCATGCGTTAATGGCCAAGTTGCTGCCAGGTACAGACCCTGTCCATAAAGTCACGATCATTCCACGCGGGCGTGCTTTGGGTATGACCATGCAGCTGCCAATAGACGATCGTCACAGTTATTCCAAAGAGTTTTTATACAACACCCTTGCGATTTTGTTCGGCGGCCGTGTCGCTGAAGAATTGATTTTTAAGAACGTCACGACTGGCGCTGGCAATGATATTGAGCGCGCGACGGAATTAGCTCGGAAAATGGTTTGTGAATGGGGGATGAGTGATACGCTGGGGCCTTTGACGTTCGGGAAAAAAGATGAGGAAATTTTCCTCGGTCGTGAAATCTCCACGAGGCGGGACTTTAGTGATCAAGTTGCCCTGGAGATTGATCGTGAAGTGAAGCGTCTGATCATTGAATCCTACGAGCGAACGAAACGAATGTTGACGGAAAATATTCATACGCTGAGGGCGCTTGCTGAAGCTCTATTAGAAAAGGAAGTCCTTGATGCGATGGAAGTTGAAGAAATCGTTCAACAAACATCTGCCGTACAACCAGCTGCTGTCTAATTCATCCTGAGCCACGCCTCAAAATATAAGCCTTTCCACTCGCTATTCTGGGCATCCGGTTCGGATGCCAGATCAATACCCTCTTCCCCAGATAATGCACGGAATATTGGCCCAATTTTTTGTAAGGGCTTTCTTGTAGAAAATGTTAAAACCAGGGCAGAATATTTTTCGAGCTTGTGAATATTCGATTGATCTCGGATCAAGAGTCTTACTCATGGGTATTTTAAACGTGACGCCCGATTCTTTTTCGGATGGAGGGAATTACCTTGATCCTCAGAAAGCGGTAGATCGGGTGTCTTGTATGATCGAAGAAGGCGCTGATTTCATCGATATAGGAGGAGAGTCAACGAGACCAGGGGCTCGCCCCGTGGATGACCAAGAAGAACTGCACAGAGTCAAACCGGTATTAGAAGCCATTGGCCATCGAAGCACGGTGCCGATTTCAATCGATACACGCAAGGCGTCCGTGGCTCAAATGGCGTTAGACTTGGGAGCTGTCATCGTGAATGATGTGAGCGCGCTCCGTTATGATTCACGAATGGCATCTGTCGTGTCTGACGCTTGCGCCGGTCTGATTTTGATGCACATGCAGGGTGTTCCAGAAACCATGCAAGATGTACCGGTCTACGAAAATGTCGTCCGGGATGTCAAGGATTTTCTGGCGGAGCGATTGCATTTCGCGATTCAGGAAGGCGTCGCCAGGGATTCTATTCTGTTGGATCCCGGTGTTGGGTTCGGAAAAACTCGAGAACACAATTTGGCGTTGCTGCATCAGTGCCATCAATTGTCGGACTTAGGCAGACCCATCGTACTGGGGGTGTCAAATAAGTCATTTATTGGTAAGATCACTGATAGGCCTGTTTCGCAGCGTATGGCCGGTACGGCTGCAGCTGTGGCGATTGGTGTTTTTCAAGGAGCGAATATTCTTCGGGTGCATGATGTGGGCATGATGCGCGATGTTTGCAAGATGGCGATGGCACTGAGAGATTCTGCGATCGCCTGTGCCAAGACATCAGATGGGGAGTTCTTATGAAAAAATTATTTGGCACGGATGGTGTTCGAGGAACGGCCAACCTTGAACCCATGACGAGTGAAACGGCGATGAAGCTCGGGCGAGCCGTGGCGCATGTCTTTAAAAGACGACGAGGACGTCATCAAATCGTGATCGGGAAAGATACACGGCTTTCGGGTTATATGCTTGAATCGGCCTTACTCTCGGGGATTTGTTCGATGGGTGTCGATGTGCAATTGGTTGGTCCTCTGCCCACGCCGGCCATCGCGTTTTTGACGAGAAGCCTCAGAGCGGATGCCGGTGTCATGATTTCCGCGTCCCACAATCCGTATCAAGACAATGGCATTAAGTTTTTTTCTAACGAAGCGCTTAAATTGCCCGATGAAATGGAATTGCGCATTGAAGAGTTGATCCTTACGAATGAGATCGAACATATTCGTCCAACGGCCGGAGAGATAGGGAAAGCGTTCCGTATTGATGATGCCGAAGGACGTTACATCGAGTTTGTGAAGCGATCTTTGCCTCGACAGTTAGATTTTCAGGGGCTTCGGGTCGTTTTGGATTGCGCCAATGGTGCCGCTTATCATGTATTTCCCAAGGTGGTGCGAGAACTTGGCGCAAAAGTGTGGGTCATTGGCGATCAACCTGATGGGATGAATATCAATCATGAGTGTGGAGCGGTGGCTCCTAAGAAGCTTCAAGAAGCCGTTCGTCATCATCGAGCGGATGTCGGGATTGCTCTCGATGGCGATGCTGATCGATGTGTGTTCGTTTGTGAAGGCGGGAATGTCATCGATGGCGATCACGCCCTTGCCGCTTTTGCCTTAGACCTCAAAGAACGCGGGAGATTAAAAAACAATACGGTTGTGGGAACCGTCATGAGTAATTTGGGGTTTGAATTTGCCATGAGCCAAGCCGGCATTACCTTGGAACGAACGCCCGTTGGTGATCGTTATATCCTCGAACGGATGTTAAAGGATGAATTCAATCTTGGCGGGGAACAGTCCGGGCATATGATTTTTCTGGATTATCATTCAAGTGGGGATGGATTGATTTCAGGGCTGCAAATGCTCAAACTCATGAAAAGATCCGGAAAACCGCTGTCGGAACTCACGCAATGTATGAAGGCGGTGCCGCAAGTTTTATTGGGTGTCGAAGTTCCTCACAAACCCGCGTTGGAGTCTTTACCCATGCTGCAAGAAGCGATTGCGGTTAATCAAAAACGGTTGAATGGCAAGGGGCGGATCCTTGTTCGATATTCCGGCACGGAACCGCTTGTCCGTGTCATGGTTGAAGGGGAAAGTGACTCGATGATTCAAGAAGTCGCAGAAGAACTAATCGGCGTCGTCAAGTCCTGTATTACATGAGCGTCATGTTCACCGGTTTGTGATCCTTCCTCCAATCCTCGCGTTTCTCGTTGGTCTTGTCGTTGGTTCCTATTTTTGGTTTTTCCCCTGTTCGATCGTCCTGCTGCTCGTCTCGTCTAGTCTTGGCCTTTTCTGGCTTCAGCGTTGTACTTCGATAACCCGCGCCAGGGTCATGGTGCTCTTGACGAGTTTTCTCGTGGGAATGGCCTGGTGGGTGGTTATTGTGGCGTTGCTGGAACATCATACGCTATCACCCTGGATGGATAGCCAACCTCTCCAACTGCGCGGGGTCGTCATCGAGCCTGTCAAGCGCGCTCCGGATCGATTGATCATGACTATAGATGTGGCTGATGTTCAGCAAGGAACACGGCGACATGCTGCTTCTGGGATTCTTCGATTAACGTGGCACAATGCCGATCGGGAAATTTATCAAGGCGATCCAATCGAGGTGACGACTCGATTGCGGGAACCGTATGGAACGAGGAACCCAGGCGGATTTGACTACGGGAGATACTTGAAACGAAAAGGCATTCATGCTGTCGCAACGGTCTCAGGTCCGGGCCAAGTTGCCGTGGGTTCATCAGATGTTAGGAATGAAACAAGAAATTTGTTGGCTGGGGTTGATCAATGGCGCGCTTATATTCATCGAGCGGCCGAAGCTACGTTGTCCGATCCCGCCTTAGGTCTGTTTTTGGGTATGATCATCGGTGAACAAAGTTATCTGGCTCCGAGCACACGAAAAGTCTTCATGGATACCGGAACTGTTCATATTATTTCTATCTCCGGTTCTCATCTTGGCCTGATCGCGTTTCTCGTGTTTTTTGCTGTCAAAGGGATCGTGCTGCGTCTTCCTCAAGCATGGCTTGAATGGTTGTCGCTCCGTGTGACTGCCACGCGGTTAGCGGTTCTCGTCACGTTTCCCTGTGTGACCTTTTATACCTTGCTAGCTGGGGGAGAGGTGGCGACCGTTCGTTCTTGGATCATGATTACCTTGTTTCTTGTTGCCGTTTGGTTGGGACGGGACAAGCATCTGTTGACCGCGCTCGGCATTGCGGCATTGTTTATCGTTGCGCAAAATCCGCAAGCGATCTATGACATATCATTTCAGCTTTCTTACGGGGCTGTTTTAGCGATTGCGTTAGTCTTAAGAAGAAGTCCTGAAGAGTCGGAAGATGCTTTGGAACCCGATCCATGGCCCAATGAACGTCAAGGCTTTTTTAATTCGACCTGGCAATGGATCAAGCAAGTCTCAGTGGTCACGTTGGCCGTTACCATCGCGACAATTCCCATCGTGGCGTACCATTTTAATCAAATGGGCTGGTTGGGAGTCGTGGCCAACCTGATCGTCGTTCCGTTCGTTGGTGTTCTCGTGATTCCGCTTGGTCTTTTTTCAGCGGTATGGGTGCTGCTTTTCGATTCAGACACGTTGCCGTTCGCTTCGATCAATCAAGTCGTATCAGATACGTTAGTGGAGATCGTGACGGGCTTATCCTATCTGCCGGGAGCTGAATGGCATGTCGCTTCTCCGAGTGTATTCGCGATCGTGGTTTTTTATGGTCTTCTCCTCTGCGCATTACTGTGGCGAGACAGGCAAGGGTTGCGTTGGGGCTGTGTCTTCGGAGTCGTCTTGATGATCGGGTGGTGGGCGTGGTCACCAAGATATGGTCAGGAAGAAAATACACTGCGCGTGACGTTTTTAGACGTGGGGCAGGGTGATGCGACCGTGATCGAATTGCCTGACGGTCAAACGATCCTCATTGATGCCGGACCACGGTATCGGCGTCTTGATATGGGGCAGGCGGTGATCGGACCCTATTTGTGGGATCGGGGCATACGCCGTCTCGATCATGTGATTGCCACACATCCGCAATGGGATCATGTCGGCGGGATGCCGTGGGTGCTTGAAACATTCGAGGTCGGACGGTATTGGAGTAATGGGGCGGCACGAGAACGCCAGTTTTATCGACGCCTTGAGCAAAGCTTGCGTGAGATCAATATGCAAGAGTCTCATGCAGAGGATGGACAGATTATTCTCAGGTCCGATTCATGTGTTCTGAGTGTAACCAACCCGATGTTGCGCACCATGACCCCATCCGAAACTTCTCGTGCGATGGAAAGTGGTTCGGCGCTCAACAATCGATCTCTCGTGACCCTTTTGCAGTGTGGCCTACATTCTTTTTTGTTCACGGCCGATATCGAGAAAGACGCTCTGCGTCGTCTCAATCAATTGCCGGAGAGACGAACCGCTCAGGTCGTGAAGGTCCCGCACCATGGCGCCAAAAGTTCGTTCCATAAGGGGTGGATTGAAAACCTCGAGGCTGATGTCGCCGTGGTGTCAGTTGGCCAACATAACCGTTACGGACATCCGTATCCCTCGGTTATTGCGGCCTATGAAGATCGAGGTATTCTGTTGTATCGAACGGACCGCGATGGGGCCGTGTGGATGACCGTCGATCTCGATTCCTCGGCCATGGCGATTCATACGGCTCGAAACACAACATTGCAGCCAATTCAGCTCAATGAAAACATTCTTATGAATGAATGGGAAAACGTGGAACGGGCATGGACTAAATGGATCGGAGAATTCTAAAGGAAATGCTCTTACGCGGATTCCCCCACACTTTTCAGTTTGCCCGTCACAAACTTATGGAGTGTACTAGAAATGAGGGTTTGGTACGGAATACCTTCCTTCGCAGCTTTCCTTTGAAGACGTGCTAAATCGCTAGAGGAAAGCCGGATATTGATCCGCTTGTCCTTCTGCAACGTACGCCGGGCAGACGCTTCTAATTTTCGTTTTTCGTCTCTGAAATTCTTGATGCTTTCAAGTTCCCCACGTTCAAAGTCTCGCAGGATCTCGAGCTCGTCGTTATTCAGTTTCAATGCTTTGCTCATGAAAAGAGAAAAATATCCAGCAGTAGAAAGGGGCGACTTCTTTTTGGGGAATCTGTAGGAAATTGGTGTTTCTAGTTTGACAGGGCTTGAAAGATTTTTCGGGAATCGGCAAGCGGTTCCCACTGCATGATCGTCATAGAATCCTCCACATATTCCTGTGTCCGCATGCCGTTGAGGACAGTCGTCACGCCAGGGGTGCTGGCCAATGTCCAGAGGGCTTTTCGGGAAAAGGGTTCTCCGCGATGCGATGCTGGGAGCAGAGGGTCGATGACGTCTCGTATTTCCTGAATCTTTTTAGCGCTTTTTTGTGCGGCTTCCATTCTCATGACCCGTAACAGTTCCAGAAATTCCGGGACATAGCGTTTGCGCCAGTTATCCCAGAGCGCTTCCTTGTCTTCTCTTAAATGCCGCGTAAGGACTTGAAAAATCTGATTGGCATGCGGAGCGATCATCTGCTGTTCGATTTGGTCCCAATGTTCGAGGTTCTGAAGGGCCGGTCTGAGGCGAGACAGTTCCTCGGCCCATTTGAAGTATTCATTCGCCGCGATGCCTTTGTCTGAATGCGGAACGAGCGGGGCGATGTTCTTGACGTACTCTTCTTCTAGCGCACGGACCTTAGGAAGTTGTGATTCGAACGTGGTTGCCGGCCGTTCGGCTCGAGGGTCGGCGAGCCGAATCATTCCCCCATGTTTCGTCGGAATCGCGTTGAGCGGGCGATTCACCAGAACGGCGATGTTCTCTCGCTGAGCCAGTTCTAAGACGGTCTGCATCTCTTCCGTCCCCGTATTGGGTGCCACCAACGCGCCGGACTCAAAGAGATTCATGGGGAGTTGCAGGACTCGAAAATGATGCAGCGTCTGGCCGAGTTCCTCGGCAGCCGCCTGTGCCGCATCAAGCATACGTGACACCGAAGTCGCTTCCGGATCGTCTGGCTTGGCTGTGCAGGTGTTGGACGATACCCCATAATACTGGAGACGGCCTGCCGCGACTTGTTTCTCAAAGTATAGAAACGCTTGCTGTAACCGATGGTAAAAGATCGCACGCAGTTCCTCAAGGGCCGCTGAGTCGACCGTCAATTTTCGGTTTTTGGCATCAGAGAGAAAGTACTCCGGGTTGTGGAGCAGGCAGACATCAAGCGTAGTTAGCCCTAGGCGATCAAGCGAGAGCGTGAGTTGTTCTTCGAGGAATTCAGGATGAAGACAGTGCCAGATACCTTCTCCATACTTCACCATCTCAGGAAACGGGTTGCCAGCCTTTTCTCGCGCTTCGGCACGTTTCAGGTTTTGCCCTTGGATATAGCCGATTTTTGAGACGACGATGATTTCTTCACGTGTCAGTTCGTTAGTTTTCACTAAATCCCCGAGGGCACGGCCTATCAGTCGTTCGCTCCCTCCATCGGCATAATTTGTCGATGTATCGATAAGGTTACAGCCTTCTCGTATGGCTTTGACTAATGCTTCACGGTGTTCCTCGGAGCTGATATCGATCCGGTATCCCCCAAACCCCAGTCGAGAGGTCGTCAGGCCTGTCGAACCCAAAGTTGTGTACCCTTGGCCGCTTGGCTTTCTTTCTGTGGGGCCGGCTAAGACTTTCGCGACGTAGACGGCCGTTCCGCCCGGTGTGGCTTGTCCGGGTATGCCACGCGACTTGAGCACCTGTAGGGATTCGGTTTCGTGACGTTCTCTGCCGGGTTTCAATGTTTGTTCCTGGAGGCTAGAGGCGACCTCCTGCGGTTCGGTGATCGGAGCCTGACAGGCAAAGTTTTGGCAAATGTACAAAGCCGCCTTGCCATCAACGCGGGTTTTTCCTTCGAGTAGCGGGTGGGTCGCTTCTGCATCCTCGTCGCTCTGATGGGCCATGATGCGATTCGGGATAAAACGGTGATCGACTTCGGCTCGTAGATGATCGTAGTTGGCTTCGCCTGGCTGTCCCACGAGTGCTATTTCAACCGGCGCATTCAGAAGAAAGTCCACGACCATCAAGCTTTTAGCGTAGCCGCGGGGAATTTGCGCGATCTGATGTCCATACGCCCGGATGGCGTGTGTCGCCGATTCACGAAAGTCTTCACGGTTAAAATGGAAAGACAACCGGGCCAACGCGGCTGCGGCGACGGCGTTGCCGCTTGGTGTTGCTCCATCGGGACCTTCGCGGCTGCGGAGGATGAGTGATTCGTGGTCGATAGCGGTGGTAAAAAATCCTCCCTGATCGGGGTCCGAGAAATCTTTCACCATGCGCTCAGCCAGGCCAACGGCTTCATGGAGGTATCGTTCAGGAGCTCCCGCTTCATAGAGATCGATCATGGCTTCAGCGAGATACGCATAGTCTTCCAAACAGGCGTTGAGATGGGCTTTTCCGTCACGATAGGTTCGCAGGAGGCGATTGCCTGGCTGAGACAATGTCGTCAACAAGAAGTCGGCTGCCCGTCTGGCTGCATCAAGATATCGTTGATTGTCGAGTACTCTGGCGGCCTCTGCCATAGCCCCAATCATCATGCCATTCCACGCCGTAATGACCTTATCGTCCAATCCAGGTGGAACACGCTCAAGCCGAGCTTGATAGACGAGTGGACGCGCCCGTTCAATCGTGGCCCATAAGTCATCAGGGGAACAGCTCAAGGCTGTTGCGACTTGCTCTAATGTCTTGGGTGTATTCGGAATGCTTTTTCCTTCCCAGTTTCCTCCGTCGGTGATGTCGTAATACGCGCAGAACCGCTGAGCGTCTTCTTGATTGGAGATGACGGCGCGAATTTGTTGTGGAGTCCAGACAAAGAATTTTCCCTCAACCCCTTCAGAGTCGGCATCTGTTGCGGAGTAGAACCCGCCTTCCGGGGAGGTCATTTCCCGCAGGATGTAGTCGAGGGTTTCAGTGGCGATGCGTCGGTAGCGTTCCTCGCGAGTGACTTGATAGGCCTCGACATAGGTACGGGCCAGGAGCGCATTGTCATAGAGCATTTTTTCGAAATGCGGGACGAGCCACCGATCGTCGGTTGAGTACCGTGCGAAGCCTCCTCCAATATGGTCGTAAATTCCTCCGGCCGCCATCGAGTCCATTGTTTTCTGAATGATGTGGAGCGTCTGTTCGCTGTTCGTCTTGTGGTATTGGCGAAGCAGAAAAGACAGCCCGGTCGCGGCTGGAAATTTTGGGGCTTTCCCAAATCCCCCGTCTTGCGGGTCAAAGTCGGTCGCGTATTGTTCGACAGCCGTTTCGATTTCTGTCTGTCCGACGGTCATGGGAGACAGGACACTGATGGATGCCCGGAGTTGATCGGTGAATCGAGTCGCTTGTTTGATGATACTTTCTCGATCCTGCTCCCATGCCGCGGCAATGTTTTTCAGTACCGTGGCAAAACCTGGTCGCCCCCATTTATCAGTCGGAGGAAAATAGGTGCCGGCAAAAATAGGTTCTTGATCCGGGGTGAGGAACACGGTCATGGGCCACCCTCCATGGCCCTGATTCATCGTGACTGTGGCTTGCATGTAAATTTCGTCAAGATCAGGACGTTCCTCGCGGTCGACTTTAATGTTGATGAAATGGGCGTTCATCAATGATGCGATGTTTTCGTTTTCAAACGACTCGTGCTCCATCACGTGACACCAATGACAGGCCGAATATCCGATTGAGAGAAGGATAGGTTTATTCTCTTTTTTGGACCGGTTCAACGCATGAGAATTCCAGGGGTGCCAGTCGACGGGATTATAGGCATGTTGGAGCAAATACGGACTGGTCTCATGGATGAGTTGATTCGGTCTGTGTTCGGGAGGTGAGGTATTCATGATATCGTGACGATTGTCGATGAAAGGGGCTATTCTCCTAAACTTCGCTCGTATAATAACACTTTCCAGCCATCGGTTTCGGAAATAAAGCCTTTGGGCTGGACGACGGGAAGCATGCCTGTTCCGGGAACTTTCCCGGATTGTCCCATGCTTCCATTTTTGAGCACCCACATGAGTTCACCGAGTGTTCGATACTTTTTGAATTTCTTGTTCGTGAAATTTCTAGGTTGAATGGGCAGGTTGCTGGCGGCTCCACCGTCACCTTTTCCTTCGGGTCCATGGCAACTTATGCAGCCACCGGTTCCCAGGAATATTTTTTTGCCTTCGGCTAAGATTTCGGGCGTGGCCGTGAATGGGGGCTTCATTTTTTTCGCGGCCGCCAGTTCTCTTTGCGGGACTCGCTTCACGCGAATGTCAAACTCACCTCCCGCTTGCCCATAGCCTGTGGGGTTGACGGCCAATGCAAAGCCGGCAGTGAACAATGTCGCCATCATTGAAAGCCCTAGAAACAGCATGACGGTCTTCATGTTACCTCCTCACGTGATGAAAAAATAACGGCAATTCCTGACATGGTTGCCCAGCCATAATGACCGGGAAGGATAACATGACACTAGACGGTGGGCAATTGAAGATGTGACATAGGCGGGCTCGTCAGCATGCTTCGCAGAATGCTCATGAACAAATGTGATAGGATGCTTCCGGTACGGGTTCATAGCGAATCCGTCAACTCTTTAATTATGGCTTTGAATGAAAGAAATCGCCAGAAGTTTGTGGCCGGCATGAGGCGTCGGATTGCGGAGCTTCGTGTGAAGACCGAAGAAAGCTTGGATTTTGCCATCGATACGATGTTTCAAGAACGGATTGACGCCTTTCTTCGATTGGAGGAAGGGCTCGCTGAAGTCGATCGGATGTTACATCTCATTGAAGGCGATATTGAGCATATTCGGGAACTGCATGCGGCCGAACGGTTGGAATCTCGCCTGGAGTTTATCGAGGATCGGTTTGATGAATTTGACAGTGAAATACGGCAGCGTCCCCGTCGACGTCGAAAGAAGATCAATCTCTTTAATTTCTTCAAGGCCGCTGGAGGTGGGGGAGGCGATCCGATAGGCTCAAAGGGGGAAATCAATTCGGCTGGAGAGGCCTATTCGGCGTTAGGTGTCGAATTTGGCAGTCCGATGTCTGTGATCACCCGTGCCTTTCGGCAACAGATTAAGAAAATTCACCCTGACGTTCGTAAAGGGGATCGAAGTTCAGAGCCTGAACTCCGTCGGATTATCGAAGCCTATCAGTTTTTAAAAGACGATTACGCCGCTTTTCCTCCCGAGCCTTCGGCTTCAGGAGGCCAATGATTAGGACAAGATTTCATGCAGGGTTTCTGGAGGTCTCGCTAAAATGACTTTCTTTCCCCTTTCGACCAATGGCCGTTGCATGAGGTCTGGATGTTCGATCATGAGTCCTATGATGTCATCTTCTCCCATGGCCGAGATCTGGTCTTTCTTGGATTTGTAGATATCCTCCTTCGTCCTCAAGAGAGCCTTCGCTGTGAGCCCGCCTTTTTTCAGTAACTCTGTCAGCCGTGTTTTGGTCAACGGTGTTTCGTAGTAATTAATGGCCTCGTAGGGTTGGCCGCTGGCTTCGGCCAGTTTGACGACTTGGCGACAGGTTGAACATGTGGGCTTCTGATAGATGATAAGTTTTTCCATCGTTTCTCCTTCAATTTGTTCTGCCATTTAATTCCTGTGTCTTGCCCCCCGAATATGATCTTGACCATATTTCGGAACTCGTGCTACAAGCAAAATCAATGACATTCGAGTCATTTTTTATTCTGATTTCAAAATAATGAACCGGGTAGTGGTGAACACATGACGACGGTAAGTGAAGTCCCGCAAAATGAATATGGTTGTACGACGGAGAGCCAACGTACCTTAAAAGACTTGCGTGTCAAACGTAAAGGCCAGCCCGTGTATGTACTGGGTCATGATGAACAGTTTAAAGGGCAAGAAGGTGTCTTTGAGGCATTTAACGTCAGGTTGGCCGTCGTCAAGTTTCCCAATGGGAAGACGGTTGGCTTCGATCCGATGGATCTCCTGCTGCCGTGCGAAATTCACGAAAATGGTGAAGCGTACTTTGAAATTCGATATTGCGATCAATGTGATCAGACATTTCCGCTCACGGCACAAGAATTTTGGGCAGATGAAGAGCCAACGACCTGTCCTGATTGTTCGCTCTGACTCCTATTCTTTCTATCCATCTCCCCATTTCAATTTGTTCCGCAAAACTTCATAGTAACTACGACCAGGGAAACGAATCAGGTGCGCTTGATGGTTGGAGGCCCAGATACGCACGGTGTCATGCTCCAACATGGTGAACCCCACTTGCCCATCAAGTGTCGCCATGGCCTCTTCATGGCTGGTCAGCGTGACGGAGATAGACACATGGCTAGGGGCGATAAAGGGCCGATGGGAGAGTGTATGCGGACAAATAGGGTTGAGCGTAAAGACATTGAGCGATGGATCAAGAATCGGTCCATTGGCTGAGAGTGAATAGCCCGTTGACCCCGTTGGAGTTGAAATAATCAGTCCATCTCCCCGGAGATTGGTGACGAATGAGTCGTTAATGCTGACTTTCGTATCAATCATTCGTGCTAAGTGCCCCTTGTTTATGACGACATCATTTAACGCGGTCCCCTCTCCGATAATATATTTGTCACGTTCGAGGTTGGCCCGCAACATTAGACGTTGTTCGATCAGATAATCACCGTCGAAGATCCGGGTAAGCGAATCATGCATGTGATCCACGGTCGTTTCCGTTAAGAACCCCAGCCCTCCCATGTTGACGCCCAGGATGGGCACTGACCGGGTTTCAACCAATCGCGCACCATGCAGCATGGTTCCGTCTCCCCCGAGTACGATGAGAAGGTCGGCTTGTTGGGCAATTTGATCTCGGCGGTCCGTTCTCGTATTTTTTCGAAGTTCTTCTATGGTGGGCGTATCAAGGATGACGATTTTCCCTCTGTCGGTAAGCCAGTCAACAAGGCTCGTTAAGACTGGTTGAATATTTTCCGATTGAGGTTTTGTAAGAATACCAATCTTGATCACACGTGTTCTTGCCTCCATTTCATGAGGAGAGAAGAGGTCAGGGCTTGTGGCGCGATGGTAGTAATTGTATTCAAAGAAGGCAAGCACAAAAAGTTAAGTGACTATATTATGCAAACACGACGATTTCCGAAGCCAAAGAGTTATTTCCCATAGTGAAGGACTGCTCCACGGTGATGTCAAAACCGGGAAAACCTTATGAATCAATATTGCAGGCAAGATGCTAAGAAATGTCTTTTGTCAAGAGCTTTTTTGAATGTACCTGCTGAAGCATTGATAGCTCGGTACTTTCATCTTGACAGTTTTGCTATTCCGTGGATAGACTGATTTTAATAAGTGGTTCTGCGATATTGTGTCGTGAGTTAACTGGGCTCTTCCAATGCGTCAAAGTTTTTTGGTGACGTAAGAGAAGGGAGGAACAATGTTCGAAAGATTCACGGATCGAGGTCGAAAGATTATCATTCTTGCCAGGGAAGAGGCGGAGAGGCATCAGAATGATTATTTGGGTACGGAACATTTAGTCTTGGCGATACTTCGTGAGTCTGATGGCATTGCCTTGATGATCATTAAGAAGATGGGGCTCTCGCCGGAGCAGATTCGTTTAGAGATTGAGCGAAATCTTCCAGGTGGTGGTACAACCGTTACATTTGGGGAAATTCCATTTAGTCCGCGTGTTAAGAAAGTTATAGAATACGGTGTCGAGGAGGCTCGACTTCTTGGGCACAATCATATTGGGAGTGAACACCTTCTTTTAGGGCTTCTTCGGGAAGAGGAAGGAATTGGTGGAAAGGTCCTTCGTAGCCTTGGCGCAAACCTTCTCACGGCTCGTCAGCTCACGGTCACCTTCTTGCGCAAGTCAGGATCGCGCGAACGTGATAAGAAAAGCAGTACACCTGCGCTTGACGAGTTCGGCCGAGACCTAACGCAATTAGCACAAGAAGCTTCACTGGATCCTGTTATCGGCCGGCAAGATGAAATAGAACGGGTACTCCAGATTTTGAGTCGTCGCACCAAGAACAATCCGGCATTGATTGGAGAATCCGGCGTCGGGAAAACCGCTATTGTCGAAGGTTTGGCTCAACGAATCGTTTCGATGGATGTTCCCGATAATTTATTGAACCGTCGTGTGATCGCCTTAGACTTGGGTTCACTCGTCGCTGGGACCAAATACCGGGGGCAATTTGAAGAACGTCTCAAGGTGGTGATGAAGGAGATTGCCCAAGCTGGCAATATCATTCTATTCATCGATGAGTTACATACATTGGTGGGTGCCGGAGCAGCGGAAGGGTCGATTGATGCAGCCAACATGCTCAAGCCAGCGCTCTCGCGTGGGGAAATTCAGTGCATTGGTGCCACAACATTAGATGAATATCGGAAACATATTGAAAAGGATGGAGCGTTAAAGAGGCGGTTCCAACCCATTTATGTTCAGCCGCCTTCTGTCGAGGAAACTATTCGGATCATTCAAGGTCTTCGTGACCGGTACGAAGAACATCATGGTGTTGAAATTACTGATGAAGCCGTGACAGAAGCCGTGAAGCTGACAGATCGCTACATTACGGATAGGTTTTTGCCAGACAAAGCTATTGATCTTATCGATGAAACAGGTTCACGGGCTAAGCTTCAATCCTATGCCTTGCCTCCTGAGCTTAAGTCTCTAGAGCAGGAACTGAAGCGAGTGGCTCGTGAAAAAGAAGTGGCCATCGGCGTACAAAATTTTGAAGATGCCGTGAAGTTTCGGGAAGAAGAAGAACGGCTGAGGAAATTGCTTGAAGATGCAAAGCGGGATTGGAAAAAGAATCAAGAGCAGAATAAACCAATCATCACTGGAGATGATGTCGGATTTGTAGTCTCCAAGATTACCGGGATTCCGTTGTTCAAGCTGGAAGAGGAAGAGTCGGAGAAACTGTTACATATGGAAGAATTTCTCCACAAGCGGATTGTCGGTCAGGAGGAGGCTATTTCGGCAATATCCCGGGCCATTCGCCGTTCGCGAGCCGGTCTGAAAGAAGCCAAAAAGCCTATTGGCTCGTTTATTTTCTTAGGACCTACTGGAGTCGGAAAAACAGAGCTTGCTCGAGCGCTTGCGGAATTTCTCTTCAACACAGAAGATTCGCTCGTTCGTATCGATATGTCCGAATATCAAGAAAAGTTTACCAGTTCTCGGTTGTTTGGGGCGCCTCCAGGTTATGTGGGATATGAAGAAGGGGGTCAGCTCACGGAAAAGGTTCGGCGTAGGCCCTATTCCGTCGTGTTATTTGATGAAATCGAAAAGGCTCACCCTGATATCTTTAATGTGCTACTTCAAGTGCTAGACGATGGGGTGTTGACCGATAGTCTTGGTAGAAAAGTCGACTTTAAGAATACCATATTAGTTATGACTTCGAACTTGGGGACAAAGCTAATTCAAAAGGGCGTATCTCTTGGTTTCCAAAAAGAGGAAGAAGAGGCTCAAACCAACAGGCTTCAAGGTGAAGTCATGAGTGAGCTCAAGAGAAATTTCAGCCCTGAGTTCTTAAATCGTATCGATGATTTTGTGGTCTTCCATCAACTCAATAAAACACACCTTGTGACCATCGTTGATATTCTAATCAATGAACTCAATACCCGATTGGCTGAACGAGGAATAGAGCTCGAGGTAAGCGAAGAAGTCAAACAGTGGCTCATTAAGGAGGGGTATGATCCTCAATATGGAGCAAGGCCGATGAGGCGAACCATCCAAAAGCGCTTGGGGGATCCGCTTTCCGAAGAATTGATCAAAGGTCGCTTCAAGGATGCTCGGAAAATCAAAGTGGTTTTGAATGAGCAAGAGCCAGCTTTTGTTGAAGAAGAAGCCATGGCCGGTGTATAAAAATACGAATCTGAAGAGAGTCGATAACATACACGACCCTCAGGATCATTGATCCTGAGGGTCGTTGTGTTTACGGGGATTGTTTTTAACCTGATGTGTTCATGTGTATTCGATATTATGAAGAGAGCCTTGCTTCTAAGTGAGCATTCTCTATGATGAGTCAATACGGCCCTCTTCTTGGAATAGAGACATCCTGTGATGAAACAGCTGCAGCTGTAGTCACGGAACAGGGGAAAATTCTCTCGAATGTCTTAGATTCCCAAGTTGATGTGCATAAGGCATATGGTGGTGTGGTACCCGAGCTTGCCTCACGTCGTCATGTCGAAACCATTGAGTCTACTGTTCAACAGGCCATGACCGAGGCAAACATGACTTTTCCTGAAATTCAAGGTATTGCTGTGACGTACGGGCCAGGACTAGCTGGCGCTCTTCTCGTTGGTGTAAATTTCGGCAAGGCATTATCATATGCCTTACAAGTGCCGCTGCTGGGCGTCAATCACCTAAAAGGACATTTGGCGTCAATCTGGATTGAACATCCACGCTTCCCGAAATCGTCAGTCATGCTGGTGGTTTCAGGAGGGCATACGCACATGTTTTTTACAGAGGGGCCTGGTCACTACCAATTAATCGGTCAAACCATTGATGATGCCGCTGGAGAAGCTTTTGATAAAGGGGCGAAAATGTTGGGACTCGACTATCCAGGTGGACCAATCATAGATCGTCTTGCTCGAGCTGGGCAGATAGATGCAGTTAAATTTCCGCGACCGTACATGAATCGCGGGAGCTTTGATTTTAGTTTTAGTGGGCTGAAAACCGCTTTATTGTATTACTTACGCGATCAACGACTATCTCGATCGGAAATGCCATCTCTCGAAGATCTGGCCGCTAGCTATCAGGAAGCGATCGTAGATGTACTAGTTGAAAAGGCCTTTCGAGCCGTGAGGAAGTATCGTGCAAGAGGCCTGGCAGTGGTTGGCGGAGTAGCGGCTAATAGTCGGCTCCGGGCGTGCCTCAGCGAGCGAGCTCAACAGGCTGGCATTCCTCTCGCGCTACCAGGTCTGTCTTTGTGTACAGATAATGCGGTCATGATTGCCGCTGCTGGCTGGGAACAGTATCGAGTCGGGCAGTTCGCCTCATGGGATCTTGATACAGATGTGAAGCCATCAATGGAGATGAGTTTTTCTTCAGTCCTTCAAATCCACGACAGCGCGAATTCTAGAGAATCCTGAACAGTGGAGACCTGATCATTCCTGTTGTGTTTGGAAATCTGCATGGATTAAAGGCGAACCAAATCAGCCGCCTGGAACGCCTTTATCGTCGGAAAGTCCCTAGTCATCAAGTGGTAACGAATGAACTAGCCAAAGTTTGTGCGGAACTTTCCTTTGAAATGCGCCGGCAAATTGGTTTGTTGATCGATCGAAGAGGGCATATTCAATCAGTCATCATCGGGAATGATCATGAGCTGATGATCCCGAGTATGGCTCGTAGCCGTTCGGGGCTTCGATTATTGCGTGGCGTTCGACTTGTTCACACCCACCTGAACGATCAGCCGCTTTCCCGGGATGATTTAACCGATTTGGCGTTATTGCGTTTAGATTTAATGGTTGCCCTTGGTATCGGTCAGGGAGGCGATCTCAAGAATATTTACTTGGCGCATCTTCTTCCGCAGATGATCAAGGGCAGGTCCTATCAAACGTGGGATCCCTGTCCTTGGCCACGGTTTGAACTCGATTGTCAAGACTTTATTCAATCCTTGGAGAGTGCGTGTACCCAAGCTCATATCGGATTGCGACAGGGGCAAAGCATCTCACGCGCAATATTAGTGAGTGTATCGACTGAACGAGCGTCATGTCGCCAAGAACGTCTCGATGAACTGAGAGAACTTGTCAGGGCCAGTCATATTCAGGTCGTCGATGTCGTGATACAACGGCCACAGATGCTCCATCCCAAGTATGTTCTGGGCATTGGAAAGTTGAAGGAAGTGATTATTCAAGCCCTACAAACTGGAGCGGACTGGCTCATTTTCGATCGCGATTTGACACCGGCTCAAGTACATGGCATCTCTCAAGTGACTGAATTGCGAGTCCTGGACCGGACACAAGTCATTCTCGATATTTTCGCCCAACGCGCACATTCCCGAATCGGTAAAGTGCAAGTGGAGTTAGCTCAGCTTCGATACCGACTTCCTCGTCTTGCCCAATCCAGTACCGCGTTTTCTCGCTTAGCTGGCGGCATAGGTGCCCGTGGACCTGGTGAAACGAAATTGGAGACGGATCGTCGACGCGCACGTGATCGAATTAGACGTCTTGAAAAAGAATTAGAAATAGTGTCACGCAGTCGTCAGCAACAGAGGAGCATGCGGAACCGTCAGAACATTCCCGTGGTTTCGGTAATTGGGTATACCAACGTTGGGAAAACGACGTTGTTAAATGCATTAACCGGGAGCAGGAAGGCTGCAAGAGATCGCGTATTCGAAACGCTCGATCCGGTGAGTCGTCGCTTGTATATCCCAGATCGTGGGGAAGTCATCATGATGGATACCGTGGGATTTATACGAGAACTCCCGGAAGATCTTGTCACTGCCTTTCAGACGACACTTCAAGAATTAGAATATGCAGATATCTTACTCCATGTGGTTGATGCGGCGACGCAGGATCTTGATGGTCAGATACAGGCGGTCGAGAATATTTTACGGCAATTGAAATTTGAGCATATTCCTCGTCTTATGGTACTGAATAAATGCGATACGCTATCAATCGATCATGTTGAGCGATTGTGTCATCGCTATCGAGCAATCGGGATTTCGGCGACACAAGGACAGACACTTGGGTTGGTGCGAGAAGCACTCTCCTATATGTTGAATCGCCTTGAGCAGGAGGGTAAAGTACGGAAGATGTTTCATCCAATGTGTCTATCTCAAGCGGCGAATTTACCTATCGTGTCGGCCTCATGACGGCGTCTCGATCCCTTGGTCGCCGGCCATCTTACCAGGAGAAAGCCGGGAGTCGTTCACGTACAAGGTCATTGAAAGTTCGGGCGCAGCAAATTCTGAAAGCTTTAGAAGAAGCGATTCCCATCCCTGAGGTAGAGCTTTCGTCGTCTAACCCGTTAGAGCTGCTGATTGCCACTATCCTTTCGGCGCAATGCACTGATGAGCGAGTCAATCGGGTGACGCCTGCGCTTTTTTCCCGCTTTCGCTCTGCCGAGGCGTTTGCTCAGGCTGACCCTCAGGAATTGGAGGCACTGATTCGTTCAACGGGGTTCTATAAAAGCAAGGCCAAGAATATTATGGCTTGTGGCGAGGCGGTGGCGACTCGTTATGATGGCGTCGTGCCTGATTCCATGGAAGAACTGACCAGCTTGCCTGGTGTCGGTAGAAAAACGGCCAACGTGCTGCTCGGAAGTTATTTTAAAAAACCGGCCATTGTCGTGGATACGCATGTGAAACGTGTATCTAATCGTCTGAATTTGACCCAACATCATGATCCAACGATGATAGAATATGATCTTCAAAAGCTTTTGCCTCCATCGCAGTGGACCGTTGGAGCTCAGCGATTACTCTTGCATGGGCGGTATGTATGCCAAGCCAGACTACCAAAGTGCGGTATCTGCCCAATCTATGAACTGTGCCATTGGAGTGGAAAGTTGTCTGACGTATGAAAAGCATGACGGGGTTTGGCAAGAAGGAAACGGAATGGAAAGGTATGGTATTGAGTGTTGAGCTTCGATCCGTCAACCACCGGTTTTGCGAGGTTGTCCCGAGGATTCCTCGTGGTTTGACAGGTCTGGAAGAAGACCTCAAGCAAATCGTACATCGACGTTGCGAGCGAGGACGGATAGAGCTCGCAGTTTCGATCAATATAAAGAATCAACGGGAAAAATCACTCGTGCTCGATCGATCAGCCGCGCGGACGTACTACTCCCAGTTAACGGAACTTCAACGTGATCTTGGGATCAAAGGTTCTATCGATATCGGGCTGATCGCGGGAATGCGTGATGTGTTCACGGTGATCGACCAGCCGATACAAGAAAAAGACGCAAGGCCGGCACTTGTCCGTCTGACGAAAGAAGCCCTCGCTGAGTTGGACAAGATGCGATTGCAAGAAGGGCAAGTTTTGTACGATGATACGATGAAGCGCCTTCAGAAGATACGAGTTGCCTTAAAGGCCATCGCGAAACGGGCGCCTGATAGCGTTCAAGAACATTTTGATCGCATGCAGGCTCGAGTGGTCAAGCTCCTCAACGACGCGCCGGTTTTTCCAGATCGCCTCACTCAAGAGTTGGCCAGCTATGCCGATCGATGTGACATTACGGAAGAATTAACGAGGCTGGAGAGCCATATCACACAATTTCAAAAATCCAGTAAATCCAAAGGCGCGATAGGACGGCGACTCGATTTCCTTCTTCAGGAGATGGGACGGGAAATCAATACGATCGGTTCGAAGGCGAATGATGCCGATATCGCGCTGCATGTGGTTGACGTCAAAAGCGAGCTTGAAAAAATTCGTGAACAGATTCAGAATGTGGAATAAACGGTAAGAATCGTGAAGGTTGTCCTATACAAAGTGGTGCCTCGTGTCGCGTGAAGGAATATTGTTTATTCTTTCAGGGTCTTCTGGTGTAGGAAAGTCGACGCTTTGTGAGCGAATCATCCGCTCCATGCCGAGTGTGCAGCTTTCCGTCTCCTATACCACTCGTCCGATTCGTGCCGGCGAGACGAATGGACGGGAGTATTGGTTCGTGAATGAACCGGAGTTTCGTCAGCTGATTACTCAGGACGCCTTCCTTGAATGGGCTGAAGTCTATGGAAATCTGTATGGAACGCCGCGTCAAGAACTTCTGAAAGCCCAAGAGCGGGGCATTGATATTATCTTGGATATCGATGTCCAAGGCGCGAAGAATGTCATGCAAAAGGCGAGTGATTGCGTATCTGTCTTTCTAATGCCCCCGTCTCTTGAAGTGCTCAAGGTCAGGTTAGAGGCCAGGGGGACAGATCCCCCAGAGGTCGTTGAGCAAAGATTTCAAAAGGCTCGGTCAGAGATGGAACAGCATGTTCACTATGACTATACGATCAAGAACGAAAGTCTTGACCAGTCTATCAAAGAATTTGAGTCAATTATTTTAGCTGAACGTGTCCGCACTAAACGTCTGAATGAAGCGTGGGTTTATGATCATGTTTTTAAAAGGCACGAGCAACAGCGTGTGTCCTAACTTCATGAAGTCAAGAAAGGAAATGCCATGATTGATGCGTTATCGCTGCTTCCCGAACATCATCAAACACAGTTTGACTCTCGGTTTCGCATTGTGTTGATCGCTGCACAACGGGCGAAACAAATTATGCGCGGTGCTCAGACTCAAGGGTCTCACAAGTTTATTAAGGAGACATCCGCTGCATTGGAAGAAGTCTTGCGTGGAGATGTGAGTTTCTTGATGGGGCAGGATGCACGAGAAGCCATTAGACAGGTCAAGGGGACCGGTGAACGTGAGTTTGACCCCGCTCTCCTTGCTCAAACGGATGAAAATGCTCAAGAGATCCAAAAAGAACTCAGCGTGTATATTGACGATAGTCCGAAGTCCCCTGAGCCAGAGGCTGAGCCAGAAGCCGAGGAAGAGTCCTAGAGATTCTGAACATGAGTCCATCCCGTCTACAAGGGATACGTCTTCTCTTGGGAGTTTCAGGAAGCATCGCAGCCTATAAGGCTGTGAGTTTACTGAGAACCTTCTTGAGCCAAGGAGCCGATGTCTCTGTCGTGATGACCGAGTCCGCTACTCGGTTTGTTGCTCCACTGACCTTCGAAGCCTTATCTAAGCATCCCGTCAGCACGGACCTTTTCGCCAATCATCAAGAAATGCAACACCTCACATTACCGGAGTCGGCCGATATCATCGTGCTCGCTCCCTGCACGGCGAATACGATCGCAAAGGCTGCACTTGGATTGGCTGATGATCTGCTGAGCACCCTGTTGCTCACCACTCAGCGTTCTATCGTCATGGCCCCAGCGATGGATGGAGAGATGTGGGACCATCCGGCAACCCAAGGACATGTGCAAACGCTGAGAAGTCGCGGCGTAGTCGTCTTGGATCCTGAAATAGGAGATTTGGCTTCGGGCAAGGTCGGACGGGGAAGACTTCCTGATGAAGAAACGATCATCAGCGCTGTCGTGCAGGCATTGCAGGGATCGAAGAATCTGTTTGGACGCCGTCTCCTGATATCTGCGGGACCGACGCGAGAACCTCTCGATGCCGTGCGGTTTATCTCGAATGGATCCTCAGGGAAGATGGGCTATGCCTTAGCTCGCGCTGCCCGCGCCCAAGGCGCAGAAGTCATGCTTGTCAGTGGGCCGACGAGTCAAGAAGCGCCGAAGGGAATTGAGCTGGTCCCTGTGAACACCGCAGAAGAAATGTACCGGGCCCTCCTCGCACGATTTACCTCATGCGATATTTTGATTATGGCGGCGGCTGTGGGAGATTTTCGGCCTAAATACGCCAGTGAAGCAAAATTTAAAAAACACACGTGGCAAGGAGAGCCGTTGGAGCTTGAACCAACAACCGATATTCTTTCTGCTCTTTCGGCTCAGCGGACCCATCAAATTCTCGTGGGGTTTGCCGCGGAGACCGACAACCTTCTGGAAAACGGCGCTGAGAAATTACGTAAGAAACATTTGGATATGGTCGTCGTCAATCAAGTTGGCGGCCCCGAATCGGCTTTTAACAACGAAACGAATGAGGTCTGTCTTCTGACACGTCAGGGAACTCACATGCCTCTTTCACGAATGTCCAAACGCCTGGTAGCGGAACGAATATTATATGAACTGCAACCACTGCTTGCCACGTCCTCCACTCCTTCCAGGCCTATCGCATCAATCCCTCATTCCTAATCGTCAATTCACGTTCGTAGTATTCTCGTAATCGAAAGTTACTGAGACGATCTCCCTTCCGTGAGGTCTACGGCGGTCTCCTGCCTAGCCGTGTTCATCAATCAACGCCATTTTCCTCTAATCACGAATATTCTCTAAAGAATGTACCCAGGATGACCGAATAAGACAGAAGAGGCATATCTTGAATAGACAGCTTATACGGTACTGATACCCCTGTGTATGCATTTCTCCATTAAAAAAGGGCTGAAAATTCCTATCGCTGGCGAGCCGGATCAGTCGATTGACGAGGGACGCCCCGTGAGTTCAGTGGCCCTGTTGGGGCAGGACTATGTCGGTATCAAGCCGAGCATGCACGTGGAAGTGGGCAGTCGGGTCAAACTCGGACAGCCGTTGTTTTCAGATAAGACCAACCCTGGAGTGGTCTATACCTCGCCGGGAAGCGGTATGGTTTCTGCCATTAATCGAGGTGCCAAACGTGTTCTGCAGTCTGTGGTGATTCAACTCGAAGGACATGATGAAGAAACATTCGACTCATTCCGTCATGACGAGCTCAGACATATCACACGGGAACAAGTCAGGGCGAATCTTGTGGTGTCCGGGCTGTGGACGGCGTTTCGAACGAGGCCCTATAGCAAGGTGCCGCCCATTGAGTCGATTCCGCATTCGATATTCGTGACGGCCACGGATTCGAATCCCTTGGCTCCCAAGCCCTCATGCGTCGTCAGGGAGTTCAAAGATGACTTCATTCAGGGCTTGACGCTCATCACGCATCTCACGAAGGGGAACGTATTTCTTTGTAAAACGCTTGGGGATGATATTCCCACAATATCAGATCAACACATCACAGTGGCAGAATTTGCTGGTCCTCATCCAGCGGGGCTGGTGGGCACGCACATACATTTTCTTGATCCGGTGGGACCGAAGAAAACGGTGTGGCACATTCAGTACCAAGATGTGATCGCCATCGGAAAACTCTTCCTGACTGGCCGTCTTTGGACGGAACGGATCATCTCCCTCGCAGGCCCTGTTGTTTCAGAGCCACGGCTGCTTCGGACTCGACTGGGAGCCAGAACAGAGGACCTTGTCGAAGGACAACTCGATCCCGTTCGTTGCCGCGTTATTTCAGGCCCGTTGCTCTCAGGGCATTGGGCGATCGGATGGGCCACGTTCTTGGGTCGCTATCATACCCAAATTACGGTCATTCCAGAAGGCGGCGACCGGACATTTCTGGGCTGGCTCTCGCCCGGCTCTGAAAAATTTTCAGCCTTGAACGTCTTCATTTCAAGCTTCTTCCGTCACAAGGTCTTTCGACTCAACTCACTCGAACAGGGCAGCCCTCGGGCCATTGTTCCGGTCGGGGTGTACGAGGATGTCATGCCGCTGGATATTCTTCCTACTCCACTCTTGCGTTCCCTGGTCGTGAAGGATACGGACCGCGCTCAGGCGCTCGGCTGCTTGGAATTGGACGAGGAGGATCTAGCGCTGTGTTCGTTCGTCTGCCCGAGTAAATACAACTTTGGTCCTTTCTTACGATCATGCCTGGAACAGATAGAGAGGGACGGTTAGATGCAAGGACTTCGTCGTCTCTTGGACCGATGGCAGCCTCTTTTTCAAAAAGGGGGGCCATACGAAAAATATTTTGTCGTCTACGAAATGATCGACGGCTTTCTCTTTACCCCATCGACCGTCACACGATCCGCACCGCATGTTCGAGACGGAGCCGACTTGAAACGTGTGATGATGTATGTCTTTGTGGCCGTCACGCCATGCATCGCGATGGCGATGTACAACACGGGCCTTCAAGCGAATTTGGCCATGGCCCAGTTGGGTATGCAGACCATCGGAGGGTGGAAGGGAGCGATCCTCGAGGGCTTGGGTATCGGGTATGATCCCGCAAGCATAACAGGGTGCCTCTGGCATGGGTTTCTCTATTTCTTCCCTCTATATGTCGTGACGTTAGTCTCAGGAGGATTATGGGAAGTCCTCTTTGCCGCCGTTCGAAATCACGAAGTGAATGAAGGCTTTCTGGTGACTTCGATTCTATTCGTCTTAACGCTTCCTCCCAATATTCCGTTATGGCAGGTCGCCATCGGGATTTCCTTTGGAGTGGTCTTGGGAAAAGAAGTCTTTGGTGGAACGGGCAAGAACTTCCTCAATCCCGCATTGACAGGCCGTGCGTTCTTGTTTTTTGCCTTTCCTGCCGAAATGTCAGGAGACACCGTCTGGACGGCTGTAGATGGATTTAGTGGCGCGACCGCTCTGGGGTTGGGCGCGATCGGCGGGCTGGCCGCGATCGAAGGGGCGGGATTGACATGGATGCAGTCATTCCTCGGGACTGTTCAGGGGGCTATGGGGGAAACGTCGACGTTCGCCTGTCTTCTCGGAGCCGCGTTTTTAATCTACACGCGTGTGGCATCTTGGCGCATCATGGCTGGCGTCGCGTTGGGGATGATCGGAACGACTCTGTTGTTCAATATGTTGGGGAGTGAGGCCAATCCCATGGTGACGCTTCCCTGGTATTGGCATCTTGTCCTCGGCGGTTCGGCTTTTGGCATGGTGTTCATGGCGACCGATCCTGTTTCCGCTTCGATGACGACGGTGGGCCGTTGGATTTTTGGAGCCTTGATCGGGTTCATGACGATCATGATCCGGGTGGCCAATCCGGCTTTTCCGGAAGGGATGATGCTCGCCATTTTATTCGCGAATATTTTTGCTCCACTGATTGATCATATGGTGATTCAGGCCAATGTCAGAAAACGAATCTTGCGCGACACCTGACGACATGTCTTCGTCACGACCTAGCACTGCACGGGGATGGAATATTTTGCGCATGCCGAACGATAGTACGGCCAAGACCATCATCGTGGCGCTGCTTCTCTGTTTGGTCTGTTCCGTTATCGTGTCGACGGCTGCCGTAGCCCTCAAACCCATTCAGCTCAAGAACCAAAGCCTTGATAAGAAGCGAAATATCCTACAAGTGGCTGGCCTGTACCAGGAGGGACGAGCGGTTGAAGATCTCTTTCGGCAGGTCGAGGCCAAAGTCGTGGATTTAGCATCTGGTGACTATGTCGAAGGGATGAATGCGCGCGAGTATGATCAACGAAAGGCCGCCAAAGATCCTGAACAAAACCACATCATTCCGCTCGACCTGGATATTGCCCATATTAAACAACGGGCGAAACGAGCCACGGTCTATCTAGTGAAGAATGATGACAGGATCACATATTACATTCTTCCTGTGCATGGGTATGGACTCTGGTCGACGCTGTATGGATTTCTCGTCCTGGAAGAAGATGCGAACACAATTCACGGCTTGCAATTCTATGAACATGCGGAAACCCCGGGGTTGGGAGGTGAGGTCGACAACCCGAATTGGCGAGCCAAATGGCCGGGAAAAGCCGTCTACAACGTGGCGGGCATTCCTGCGATTGAAGTCGTTCGAGGCAGCGTTAATTCGGGAAAGTCGGAGGCCATCCATCAAGTCGACGGGTTGGCGGGGGCCACGTTGACCAGTCGCGGCGTGACCCGCTTGTTGCAATACTGGATGAGTGACCAGGGGTTCGGCCCGTACTTACAGAAGGCCCGGTCTCAACGCGGAGAGTCGTCATGACGAATGAGGCTCAGAAGGTCGTCACCGATCCGTTATTGGACAATAATCCGATCGCTCTTCAAGTGTTGGGCGTGTGTTCCGCCCTTGCTGTTACGACCTCTCTCGCCACGGCTTTGATCATGTGTCTGGCGCTCACGGCTGTGACGGCTTGTTCGAATGCCTCGATCAGTCTGATCAGGGCCCATATTCCAAGCAGCATTCGAATCATCGTGCAAATGACGATTATTGCATCGCTCGTGATCGTGGTTGATCAACTCTTAAAAGCCTACGCCTTTGATGCCAGCAAGCAGCTCTCGGTGTTCGTAGGATTGATCATCACCAACTGTATTGTGTTAGGACGGGCGGAAGCCTATGCCATGAAAAATGGTCCCGGTCTCAGTTTCTTGGATGGCATAGGAAATGGCCTTGGCTATAGCGTGATTTTGGTGTTCGTGGGGACAATTCGCGAATTGTTGGGGGCTGGAAAGCTATTGGGCTACCCGGTTTTTCCGCTTGTCTCTGAAGGCGGATGGTTCACGCCCATCGGTTTGATGCTGCTGCCACCCAGCGCATTTTTCCTCATCGGCCTTTTTATCTGGGGATTACGTGTCTGGAAAACCGAACAGGTTGAGCGTGCCGAGTACCGTATTCATCACGTCCATCGAACCGAGGTGCTGTAAGTGGAACTGTACGTCAATTTATTGATCAAATCTATCTTCGTCGAAAATTTGGCCTTAGCCTTTTTCCTGGGAATGTGTACGTTTTTGGCCGTTTCAAAAAAGATCGAAACAGCCTTGGGGCTTGGCATTGCCGTGGTTGTGGTGCAAGTCATCACAGTTCCAGTCAATAATCTGCTGTATCAATGGCTTCTCAAAGAGGGGGCGTTGGCATGGGCTGGATTCCCTGAGGTGGATCTCAGCTTTTTAGGATTGATCTGTTATATCGGCGTGATCGCGGCCATCGTTCAAATACTGGAAATGCTGTTAGATCGGTATTTCCCCGCACTGTATAACGCCCTTGGCATCTTTCTTCCATTAATTACCGTGAATTGTGCCATTCTTGGCGGGACCCTGTTTATGGTGGAACGGGATTATGATTTCGGAGAAAGCCTGGTCTATGGGATCGGCAGTGGTCTCGGTTGGGCATTGGCGATTACGGCGCTCGCAGGAGTTCGAGAAAAACTCAAATACAGCGATGTTCCGGAAGGATTGCAGGGGCTTGGCATTACGTTTATCACGGCGGGTTTGATGTCGTTAGGGTTCATGGCGTTTTCTGGCATTCAATTGTGATGCGGCGGTAAGAAGGGTGTTGCAGAGGCACGAACATGATTGAAATCGTTCTAGGTGTGACCCTGTTTACGAGCATCGTAATTTCCTTGGTGTTCCTCATCATTGGCGCAAAGTCGCAACTGGTGCCTTCTGGAACCGTCACGATTCGAATTAATGGCGAAAAAGATGTGCATGCCCCAGTGGGGGGAAAACTGCTCGGTGCGTTGGCGGATGCACAATTATTCGTATCTTCCGCCTGTGGAGGGGGAGGCACGTGTGCCCAATGCAAAGTCAAGGTCTTTGAAGGAGGCGGGTCGATTCTCCCAACCGAGACATCCCATATCAATAAGCGCGAAGCCGCCGAAGGCGACCGTTTGTCATGTCAGGTAACAGTCAAACAGGACATGTCCATTCAAATTCCCGAAGAAGTGTTTGGAGTGAAGAAGTGGGAATGTACTGTACGATCCAACCGCAATGTCGCGACGTTCATCAAAGAGCTGGTCCTCCAATTGCCTGAAGGCGAACATGTCAATTTTCAGGCTGGCGGGTATATCCAGATTGAATGTCCACCGCATGACTTGAAATTTTCCGACTTTGATGTTGAACCGGAGTACCGAGAGGATTGGGATGGTGCCGATCTTTGGCGATATGAATCTCATGTGCCGGAACCGGTGATGCGTGCGTATTCGATGGCGAATTATCCTGAAGAACGGAGCCTGATCATGCTGAATGTTCGTATCGCGACTCCGCCATTTGGCGCTCAGACTTCCATTCCTCCAGGAAGGATGTCTTCTTACATCTTTAACTTAAAGCCGGGCGATACGGTTCTTATTTCGGGACCGTTTGGTGAGTTCTTTGCCAAAGAAACCGATAATGAAATGGTGTTTATCGGCGGCGGCGCGGGCATGGCCCCGATGCGGTCACATATCTTCGATCAGTTACGCCGTCTTCATTCTCGGCGAAAAATGTCGTTTTGGTACGGTGCCCGGAGTAAGCGAGAGATCTTTTATCTGGAGGATTTTGATCAGCTCCAACGAGAACACGATAATTTTCGATGGCATGTGGCACTTTCAGACCCAAAAGACGAGGATCAATGGACCGGGTACACGGGATTTATTCATCAGGTCCTGTATGAACAGTATTTGAAACATCATCCGGCTCCTGAAGATTGTGAATATTACATGTGCGGGCCGCCGGTGATGAATGCGGCCGTCATGAAGATGCTCGAGGATCTTGGCGTCGAACGTTCGCAGATCTTTCTTGATGATTTTGGTGGGTAGCGTTGTGGATGATTTTATCCGTGATTCGAGAATGAGGCGGTCTTTTTCGCGCAATCGAGCGCAGCGCTTTTCGTTTGTTCTCTGCATTTTCCTCGTGAGTTGTGTCTCTTGTAGTTCTTCCGTTCCAGGCTCTTCTGTCAAGATGACGTATGCCGGAAAAACCATGGGAACTACCTATTCGGTAACCATCGTTGATCCTTTGTCCTCCCTTTCGAGAGAAACCACCCTGGCCGCGACTGATCAGATTTTGGACCGGATAAATTTGAGTATGTCGACCTATCGACCCGACTCGGAATTATCCAAATTTAATCAAAACCAGACCACGCAATGGGTTCCGATATCGGCCGATTTGTACGAGGTCATGAAGGAGGCTTTACGAGTGAGCCGGCTATCAGGAGGCGCTTTTGACATATCCGTGGCTCCTCTCGTCGACCTGTGGGGGTTTGGTCCCAGTTCACGCGAAGACACGATTCCATCGGATGCGGATGTCCAGGCTCGTCTCAAACTGACAGGGTATACCCATCTTTATCTTCAAGAGAATCCTCGCGCGATGAGAAAGGATCTTCCGAGTTTGTCTGTTGACTTGTCCGCGATCGCCAAGGGCTATGCCGTCGATCAAGTCGTGTCATACCTCGATTCGCTCAACCTTTCAGATTATCTCGTGGAAATCGGCGGTGAACTTCGCGCGAAAGGGAACAATGCGCAGGGGCACCCCTGGAATGTCGCGATCGAACAACCGAACTCGAAGGTCCGGACGGTTCATCGTGTGGTGCATCTCGAAAATCAGGCGGTAGCGACCTCTGGAGACTATCGAAATTTTTTCGAACGCGGGGGCGTTAAATTCTCGCATACGATCAACCCCAATACCGGGAGACCCATCACACATAATCTCACATCTGTCACGGTGATCGCTGAATCGTGTATGAAAGCCGATGCCCTTGCCACGGCCTTTTTGGTGTTGGGCCCCGAGGCCGGTTATGCCTTGGCGCGACGCGAGCAAGTCGCTTCCTTGTTTATCTCGACCAACGACGATGGCTATCTTGAACGAGCAACTCCTGCAATACAGGCGCACTTGGGGACGGGCAAGGAAACGGCATGATACTCGTTGGCGCCGCGTTTCTCTTGATGATCTTGGCCGTTGTCGGGATGGCTCTTGGAGTTCTTGCCGGACGGAAAAGTCTACAAGGAAGTTGCGGGGGACTGAAAACCATTCAAGGGCTCGATTGCATGGTGTGTCCCATGCCTTGTGAAACGGAGAAGTCGATAAGCGATCCCTGTCCCCATGATCAGAGGAAATATCAAAAATCGTCCATAACATAAAGAAGACGTAGCCAGGAAAACTCTCGTACCCACATGTCCTGGCAGTAAAGGTGTTTCATGACATTGAACACATTTCTGATCAAAGATTTTATGAAAACCAACCCTGTGACGTTTACCCCTGACATGGACATTCATGAAGCGATGAAAATTCTCGTAGAAAATTGGCTGTCAGGAGCTGCGGTGATCGACCTGAGGGGAAACCTTGTGGGGCTTCTCTCCGAAAGCGATTGTCTTCGCGTTGGGTTGAACGCGGCCTATCATGACGAATGGGGAGGGACCGTGGGGGATTATATGACCAAAGAGGTGAAGGCTGTCGAAGTAGATGCCAGCATCATCGAAATAGCCGAACTCTTCACCAAGACCCCGTATCGCCGGTTTCCGGTCTTAAAAGAAAACCGGCTTGTAGGCCAAATCAGTCGACGGGACGTGATGAAGGGGTTCGTTAAACTTCACCAGCAGGGTGTGTGGTAACGGATTCTGAAAGTAAGACGACTTTCTTGCCGTATTTAGTATTTCCCTACTTTTCTCCTATCGCCCCGTGAAGGGGAATACCCCTTTCAAAATCCCCTGTCAAATCCCATCCTGAAATTGAGCATGAGTTTGACTTGGAGAGTGTTTTTCGTGAATTTTATAGTGCGCAACAAAGGCTGGCGGAGAGGGTGGGATTTGAACCCACGGTCCCTTACGGGACAACGGTTTTCGAGACCGTCCTGATCGACCGGACTCCAGCACCTCTCCGTGTTTCCTATGATAATGTGGAGCTTATTTGGTGAATCAATTACTGTCAGGTGAAGAATGTAATAGTTGGTATCACATTCTTTTCAAGGGCTTCAATGTTCCGGATACTACCTGATCTATGCCCGGACACGCAAAAGATGCAAAAGAGAGATTATTGCTTGGAAGAAGAGGCGATGAGTGACAGGGAAGGACAGCCACGGGAGATACCCTTGGTGATGGTATGGTTATGATTAATCGTCATGGATTTTTGGCAGGTAAAGGGACCGTATTGATTCTTTCCTTGATCGATCCACGTATAGATCTTTTCTCCATTGGCAAATGTGTTCCGTAAATCCGGATTCCCCCAATTGGCGATGAGTTCTGACTCCGACTTGCCCACCCAGGTTTGCAGGACCGAGTTATTGTTCTTGCATCCTGCGGCTCCGATGAGGAGTAACGCACACACCATGAGCCATTTGCTGGCTGAGTGAATACAGGCATCACGCGCGATAGATTGTGGGGTTTTATTCTGGGTTGATGACATGATTATCCCGTAGGTTTTTGAAAAATGATTGCAGAAGAGTACTGCATGTATCCTCCAAGATCCCTCCCTGCACTTCCACTAAATGGTTAAAGTGGGGCTCAGCGAGAAAGTCGACAAGCGATCCGTAAGCCCGACTTTTAGGGTCTGAAGCCCCAAAAACCACCCTTCCAATCCTGGCTTGAACTAAGGCTCCCGCACACATCGCACATGGTTCTAATGTTACGTACAACGTCGCATTATTGAGCCGCCAACTTCCTTGTCGGGAGGCGGCTGCTCGAATCGCGGTCATTTCAGCGTGAGCCGTGGGGTCTTGATCCCTTTCCCGCGTGTTGTACCCACTGCCGATCACCTGACGATCTCGAATGATGACGGCCCCGACCGGTACTTCTCCCTCCACGAAAGCCATGTTGGCTTGTTTCAGGGCCATCAGCATGAACGACTCATCGTCCTGACGAGTAGGGGCGTTAGTCATAGGATAGTGAGCTGAGCCGATCCTCAGCGTGCGCTCACGTGCCAGCTGAATCCCCAAGAGAGGTCTCGTGAAGGCCTTTCCCTTCTTGTCGGCTGGCAGCGTGAAAAAATGAAGGTTATTTTGGATATGGAAGTAAAAATGCTATCATCAGGGACTTGATCGTGTACAGAACGTCGATGTTTGACCCCCTGTGAAAGCTCTCCATTCTCTCTCACAAACAGTTCCGGTAACGATCCCGGATCTTCAGGACCGGTGGGCTCGTCTTTCTCGCCGGTATTTTGAAGATCGGCTACCTTCTATCAGGATTGAGTGGAGCTCCCGGCTGACGGCATCATCGGGGATGTTTGTGAGTCAGGTCGGCCCACGTAGCCGGCATGTGAGTCGAGAGGAACGGCATGGAGCAGCCCGTTGTATCAGACTCTCATTCCCGCTGTTGCGTCATCAGCCTGAAGCAGAGATTATTCGGACCTTGGCGCATGAAATGATTCATCAATGGCAGTATGATATCAAGAAAAAATGTCCGAATCATGGTCGTGATTTTTCTGAGATGATGCTTCGTATGAATCAGGACGGTCTCGGTATTACGATCCGGCACACGTTATATGAGGAAGTTGAAAAGTTCTGCAAGTATCGATGGAGATGTGTCGCTTGTGGTATGACCTATCCTCGTCAACGCCGAACGATTTCTCCTCGACGCCACCGCTGTGGCATCTGCTCAGGGCCCTTACGGGAAGTGTTTGGGAGCGATCAGGAGGAAAGACGGGAGCCTCTATCGGAAGCGGTTCATTCCATTTCTCCGATGTGCCGCCAGTCAAACCAGTTTGAAGAGAACCTTTCACCTCAGCAATTAGCCTTTAACTTTTCAGGATACTAATCCGCTGAGCCATACGATGACAACCATACCCTGAATCAACCAGGCATTCGACGATCCCTGATCTGTTGGTCGGCGGCGGCTCTCTTTAGTCTCAGTGGGGTGATCGTGTGAGTAATGATCGTATCTGCTGGAGCCTGGCTGAGGTCATGTGAGTTACAGCGAATCCAGTTAGGTGCTAATCGATACAGACGACAAACTCCGCGCGGTACGACGTTGAACCAGACGGAAGTTATTGGAAACGGCTATCACGAACAGCCCTGCCATTGGTTAGCGGATTAGTGGTATCAGAAGTTCAACGTCTGGCTGGATTTGATTTCGAAGCACTGTCGTCTAATTGGTCACGGAATTGCTGATCTTCTTCATATTGAGGTAAAGAGTACCGTTGATCGATTTCTATCGCCTGCTCGATGCATCGAAGAGCGGAAACCGTATCGCCACGTTGACGATACACATCGGCCAGCAACCGAAGCGCTCCCGCTTCCCCTGGTTTATTGGCGAGTTTGATGAAATGTTCTGAGGCGTTGTTCAAACAGGCTTCAGCGTTTTTCAACTGGCCTGTGATAACGTAGGCTTTTCCGAGCTGCGCATACGTAGCGGCCAGTCCATCCTCATTCCCGATTTTTCGATGATAGTTCAACGCTAGCTGAAAATGTTCGATCGCCTCCGTTGATTGGCCTAGATGAATTTCTTGGAGGGCCAGATTGGTGTACAGTGTGCCTAACGCCTGTTCATTCTGTTGTTGAAGAAGGATGTCGCGGGCTTCAAGATAGTAGGCGATCGCAGACTCGGCCTTGCCGGTGTCAGCCTTCAGGTTGCCGAGGTTAACGAGCGTCTGCCCGATGGCATCCCAGGCATTTTGCGTACGCTGAAGGGAAAGTACTTCCTGATAATGAGCTTCTGCAGTAGTATGGTCTTCGAGTAAGGCGTATACATTGCCGAGATTGCCGAGCATATGGGCTAACGCTTCTTCAGATCCTCGTTGCCTCGTTTCATTGACGGCTTGGATGTAGCAATCTCGTGCCTTACAGAGGTCTCCGCGGTGAAAGAAAATTTCACCAAGACGAGCAGCATTGTTGTCGGTCATGAAACCTCGAGAGCCCTGATTGTGTTAGTGTGCTCAAGTCGAAGTGACGATGCAATGAATATAAATCAAGCTGTGATTAGCGGCGAAATGAATCTTTTCCTTTGACGACTTCCTGGAGGAGCTTGTCGGCTAGCTTGGCGGCTTGGCGGTGACGCCACCATCGTTGGACCAAAAAGTACAAGACGGATACGACGAGTGTGAGGATGAGGATGCTAGAGATGTCGGTCATCGTTCAATATTCCGGTTGTCGTTGAGGACTCTATGGTTCGCCCAAGCATGAAAGTCAAAGATGAAAGGGAAGTCTTACCATATCTTTGCCTGATAGATATTCTAGTGTAGTCAATGAAATCGTAAGGTCGCAAGGTTGGCAAAACGCGCACCAGGACTGCTCGATATCCGTCAGTCAATCATGCCGTGAATGACGGTTATGAAAATGCCTCAAGAAAGACTGTATACATTATGGAAATTCTCGTTCTTTGCGTTTCGTTAGTCGTGATTCTTATCGGGGCCGAAGTCTTTACTAATTCTCTGGAGCATTTAGGTGAACGGCTCGGGATTTCAGAAGGTGTCACAGGATCAGTATTCGCCGCCGTCGGAACGGCTCTGCCTGAGACGATGGTGCCCGTTTTCGCCATTCTGTCGAGCTCAGGGTCGATGGAAGTCCGGCATGAAGTTGGAGTTGGAGCGATATTAGGCGCCCCCCTGATGCTCGCGACCTTGGCGTTTGCGCTCATGGCTGGGTTTGCTGCGCAAAAGCGTGGATGGCACGGTGTGTTTCGGCCAGAAATGACAGGGCTCAATCGAGACTTAACCTGGTTCAATTATGTCTTCGCGTTAGGCGTCATTGCCGCTTTTGTTCCGCAAGATTGGACGACAGTACGGGGAGGCATTAGTGTATTGCTGGTGATGTCCTACGGACTCTACCTGTTGGTGACGATTCGGGCGTCGGCCAGCTTGGTCCATGACGGGCATGCGACTGAAGCGGATCATCCCCTGTATTTCTCGAAAATCGGACTCCCGACGCATCTCTTCGTGATTCTTGTGCAGTTGGCCTTGGGGTTTGTGTTGATCATGCTGGGAGCCAAGGGCTTCGTGTATGGCGTGGAACACCTCGCGCCGCTCTTAGGAATCTCGGCCTTGGCTCTGTCGTTGTTGATTATTCCATTGGCGACTGAACTTCCTGAAAAAGTCAACAGTGTTATTTGGATTCGGCGGGGACGAGATACATTGGCCTTTGGGAATATTACCGGTGCCATGGTTTTTCAGGGGAGTCTTCTCCCTGCGTTAGGGATCCTGATCACGCCATGGAGCCCTAAACCGGAAGCGTTAATTGGAATGGTCGTGACGCTGTTGGCTGCCACATTTCTGTCGTTTCTCGTCAGGACCGGGACAGTGAAAGCCTGGCATCTGCTCTTCAATGGCCTCTGCTATGTGGTGTTTGTCATCGTTGTGCTCGCCGGATAGAACGTCTCATGTCGAAGCCTCCTATTTTGTTGACAAGGCGTATTCCCCAAGCGGGATTAGACCTGCTGGATCGATTCTGTGAGGTGCGGATGTGGGAAAAGGAGGCGGTTGTCCCCACCGAATGGCTCATGGAACACGTTCCATCGGCGAAAGGTCTGGTGTGTTTACTCACAGACCAAATCGATAAACCTGTGCTTGATGTGGCGAGTTCGCTGAAAGTCGTCAGCACGATGGCCGTCGGGTATGATCATATCAATATCGCGGAATGCACGAGGCGAGGAATTCCGGTGGGCTATACGCCGGGAGTGTTGACTGAGACGACGGCGGACTTTGCCTTTGCCCTCATGATGGCGGCGGCTCGACGTGTCGTCGAAGGCGCCAGTTTCGTAAAAGAAGGCAGATGGAAGACCTGGAGTCCGACGTTCTTACTTGGGCAAGATCTACATGAAGCTACCCTGGGCATCGTGGGTTTCGGTCGAATCGGGCAGGCAATGGCCCGCCGGGCGAAAGGTTTCAGCATGCGGGTGCTTGCTTGTTGTGCATCAAAGCAGGTTGGCCCTCAAGACGAAGGCCTGCAGGATGTGGAATTTCGTGATTTTCAGACTGTTCTTAAAGAGTCTGATTTCGTGAGCTTGCACGTGCCGTTAACGCCTCAGACGCATCATTTAATCGGCAAGACAGAACTTCAACGAATGAAAACCAGCTCGATCCTCATCAATACGGCACGAGGCCGGGTGATTGACTCAGATGCGTTGTATGAAGCGCTCGGCCATCATGTAATCGCCTATGCGGCACTCGATGTGACGGACCCTGAACCGATTCCGGTCAATGACCGCCTGTTAACCCTGTCCAATTGTCTGATCGTTCCGCACATCGCCAGCGCTTCCGTCGCTACCAGAAGCAAGATGGCGGTGATGACCGCTGACAATCTTTTGGCTGGTCTCAAAGGAGAACGGCTGCCGTTTATCGTAAACCCTGAAGTCTACGGGAACGCGAAAAAGGAGAGAGCATGATGAAGGTTACGCATTCGGCCATTCAACAACTAAAAGCCGTCATTCGTGAACATCCAGAAGACCCCATCGTGCGCATTCAGGTTCATGATCAAGATGAACGTAAGATCACGTTCAGCATCACGCTCGACAATGTCACTCAACCCGATGACGAAATTCAAGAAATCGAGCAACTCACCATTGCCGTGGAGGGCCGCAGTGCGCCGCGCATGGTTGAGGTGACTCTTGATTACCAAGAGGGGCGAGGCTTTTCATTCGCTCATCCCGATGCGCCTCATCATGATAACTTTCCCTTGAACCTGATCAACCTCAATTAAATATGCGGCTGTCTGTCAACAAGCATGGTCTGCTCTTGAATCTCCGGAATCCGGTCCGCGCGACTCCAACGTTTTCCTTTGTCATGCCATGAGTTTGTCTCGTCATATCTTTTTTGCCTCCTGTCCTCCAGGATTAGAAGCCGCGTTAGCGGATGAATTAGAGCAAATGGGGGCATCGCATATACGGTCCATTCAGGGAGGCGTCGGTTTTCAAGGGTCCTTCACGCTCGGATATCACGTGAACCTCGAAAGTCGAATCGCTAGCCGTGTTCTCTTGCAAATCGATCGCGCCGGGTACCAATGTGAGCAAGACGTCTATCGCTTCGTGCTTGGAATTTCCTGGTGGGAATGGTTTTCAGCCAAACAGACGATCAAGGTAAGAGTGCAGGCCAAAGACTGTCCCTTGAAAAGTCTCGACTTTGTCACCTTGCGCATAAAAGATGCAGTCTGCGACGCCTTTTCCAGGAAAAAATGTGTGCGACCAAACGTCGATACGCGCACACCGGATGTGCAAATTACCGGGTTCCTTGATGAGAAAACCGTGACGATCTATCTCGATACGACTGGGGAGCCATTGTTCAAACGTGGGTGGCCTCAGGGAAAATCCGAAGCTCCGTTGCGGGAAAATCTTGCTGCGGGTTTGCTCAAACTTTCAGGATGGACGGAAGAACAACCGTTGGTAGATCCGATGTGCGGGAGTGGAACGATTCTCATCGAAGCCGCACAGATGGCCAAGCGAGTGGCGCCCGGATTGGGGCGGCGCTTTGCCTTTCAAAAGCTCCGTGGGTTTGATGCTCGCCTGTGGGACAAGATCTGTCAAGCGAGCATCGCCAAACAGCATGAATCCGTGGACCTTAAGTTGATCGGCGTCGATCGCAATCACAGTGCGTTACAGGTTGCACGCAGGAACGTTGAAAGTCTGGGGCTTCAAGAGCTGATACATTTGCAACATGCCGATGTCCTCGATGCGCTCCCTCCATCAGCCCCAGGCGTACTCATCACCAATCCGCCCTACGGGATACGGGTCGGAGAGTATGCGGACCTTGCCAGGTTTTATCCGCAATTTGGTGATGTCCTGAAGAAGCACTATGCTGGTTGGCGCGTCTATATTCTGACGGCAGACCGGCGAGTGCCGAAGATGATTCGCCTGTTGCCGACCCGTAAAGTGCCATTATTCAACGGAGATCTCGAATGCCGATTCTACGAATTTAAGATGGTTCGTGGGTTCAATAGAAAGAGTCAACGGTCCGGAAGGGAACGTGACGGAGGGCATGAGTGACAACGTGTTTACAGGACGCGTTGGCTGGGAATGCCTGTAATCGTGAGCCATACATCTTCAATGCAACGGAGGATGTAGATCCATTCGTTACAATTGGTGGGTTTTTTGAAGACGTAGCGGGGCATGGGTGGCTTTTGGATTTTGGTCGAGATACGTGGCTTGCTGTCATGATAGAGGATGGCGATCGGAATCTGTCGTAAATGGTGTTCCTGATGTATTTCTTCAAGGACTTCGAGCCCGCTGACGCCAGGCAATTTTACGTCTAGGAGTATGAGATTGGGGCGCGGAACATCCAGGAATGGGTGCTCCTGGCGCAGGTAGGCCAAAGCCTGTTCCCCGTCTTCCACCTCCTGAACGTCGACGCTCACGATCTGAGAGACCGTCAAGGCTTCCTGTAGAGAGTAGACTTCTTCTTGATCATTTTCGACCAATAGAATTTTGATGGCTTGGGTTAGCATCTGAACAAAGGTTATGCCCGGTCCACCATAGTCGCTGCGTTGGAGTTTCAGGGTGCGTCACCATTGATGGTGACGAGTGTTTGCTGTCATCCAGACGTGTATTGTATCGGTACAAGTTTGTTTTGGATTAAGGGCGAGCCGGTAGTTGCTGGGAAATAACATGAATGAAAGTTGACGCAAGGTAACAGACCATCGTGAAAGGACATCAGAAAAAAGAAATGACGCATGTGTTCATTATCCGTTTGCATGAGACTATCTGGCTTGGGAGGCAGGCAGATTGATGATGATATGTGTTGAATTTCCAATAACGAGTCTTTGTCGGCTTTATTCTAAGTTTGGGAAGTTTCTGTCCGAGTATACCGCTGCTCGAAACGGAGCGTCGGTCTCTGTCTCGTAGGGATGGAGGTCTTGTAGGTGATCATGAACCGGCCAACCTTGCTTCTTGTGATACCTCCATTAACGCAATTAAACACCCCCTACCCATCCACGGCGTACTTAACGGGCTTTCTTCGTTCCCGTGGCTATCATGTTCAGCAAGCTGACGTGGGGATCGAGATGGTCCTGGGACTGTTTTCCCGTGATGGCTTAACGAGAGTGTTTGAGCAATTAAGACTCCTCAGCCCTCACCTTCCAGGCGAAGCTTTACAAATGTTGAGCTTAGAGCGTGCGTACCTTAATACGATTGACCCGGTGATCAATTTCCTCCAAGGTCATAATCCCACGCTCGCTCCACGTATTTGTCAAGGTAACTTTCTTCCTCACGGCCCACGTTCGGTCGGCGAGGAAGTCAGGGAACCTCAGCGAACGAATGTCACTGATCAGGCGAAACGATTGGCCTCTCTGTATATCGAGGATCTTACGGATATGATCCAGGCCACCATGAGTCCGCATTTTGCTTTGAATCGATACGCGGAATCAGTGGCGAAGGAGGCACGGTCATTCGATCAAATCCTGGATGCGTTAGCCGAACCTCCAAGCCTGACGGATCAGTTCATGCTCGAAGCGTTCTGGCGACATATCGAAACGACAGAACCTTCCATCGTGGGATTTACGGTGCCGTTCCCGGGCAATGTGTATGGAGCGTTTCGAATGGCTCAGGCGCTAAAAGCCAAGAGATCTAATGTGAAGGTCATGCTCGGAGGGGGGTATGTCAATACTGAACTGAGGCGGGTCAGCGATCCGAGGGTATTTGATCTGCTCGATTATATTACCCTGGATAATGGCGAGCGTCCGATACTCTGTCTCTTGGAGCATATGGCTGGCACGCGACCGGAAACCGCCCTGTGTCGGACATGGATAAGGACAGAGAAGACAGTCCAATGGCGTCATGACCCCTTGAATCGGGATATTGCCCAAATGGAGTTAGGGACTCCCACCTATGACGGGTTACCATTAGATCGCTATGTGACCATATTGGATACGCTCAACCCCATGCATCGCCTATGGTCAGATGGTCATTGGAACAAACTCACCGTCGCGCATGGGTGTTATTGGAAGCAATGCACGTTTTGCGATATTGGGCTCGATTATATCGGTCGTTATGAAGCCTCGCCCAGTGAGGTACTCACTGATCGAATTGAGACGTTGATTGCAGAGACGGGAAAACGGGGGTTTCACTTTGTGGATGAAGCCGCTCCTCCGGCAGGACTGAAGAGTTTGGCGCTGTCGCTGCTGGAGAGAGGAATCACGATTTCCTGGTGGGGGAACATTCGATTTGAGTCCACCTTTACGGGGGACCTCTGCCGTTTGCTAGCAGCCTCCGGCTGTATCGCTGTGAGCGCCGGGCTGGAGGCCGCCTCGGACCGACTCTTGGAGTTCGTGAAAAAAGGCATCACCGTCGATCAAACGGTCGAAGTGGCTTCGGCTTTTCGTGAGGCGGGCATTCTCATTCATGCCTATTTAATGTACGGATTGCCCAGTGAAACCATCACGGAAACCGTCGAAAGTTTAGAGCGTGTGCGGCAAATGTTTGCCTGCGATTTGATTCAATCGGCCTTTTGGCATCGATTCACGGCGACGGTCCATAGTCCGATTGGACTGCACCCAGACACATACGGCATACGTCTCATGAATGTACAATTTGAAGGGTTCGCGGAGAATGACCTGATGCATGAGGATCTGCATGTCAAAACCCCGGAGTGGCTCGGAGAAGGACTTCGCAGGGCTCTGTTGTATTTCAAGGAGGGTGAGGGATTGGAGCAAGACGTTCGTTCCTGGTTTCCTGAGCGAGTCCCCAAGCCGCGCGTTCGACGCGATTGGGTGAAACGAGTCTTGTCAGGTGGTTTTTCGAACGATTCATCCCTGCCGGAACGGAAATTCGTGTGGGTGGGAGGAACGCCAGTCAAAGAAATCATAAGGGGGAATCGATGTCGTCTCATACTCCCCAACCGGACAGTTGATGAGACCATGACGCTGCCTCACGAGTATGCGGATTGGCTGTTGGACGTCATTCAGTGCGCGACGCCCCATCGAGCAAAGGATCAGGAAGGGTACCCTGTCTATAAACAGGTCCGTTCAAATTTTCCATTTGGCGGTGCGAAGGGGTTTGATGCATTTTTTGCGACGAAGGCATGTGCTATGGCACGCGCGATTGGATTGTTGTTGGTATAGCAAAGATCAGAACGTGAGGTTGTGTGAGTAACGCAGGGATGCCCTTAATCCTTTTGACCGGTTTTTTTGATGATGTGGTACCCGAATTGGGTTTTCACGACATTGCTGATACTTCCGTGACTCATACGCTTGACTGCATCTTCAAACGTTTTCACCATTTTCCCAGGACCAAACCAGCCTAGATCTCCACTCTTGGACTTACTCGGGCAGGTCGAAAACTCTTTCGCCAATTCGCCGAATTTTCCTCCGCTTTTCAGGCGTTTTCGAATATCGTCTGCTAAGCTTTTTTCTTTTACTAAGATATGACTGGCTCTCCACTCCATACGTACTCCTTCATCACCGGAAAATTATAGTAGAGCAGGAACGAATGTAGCGGTTTTTCCTTACTCTAGACTGACGCGAAAATTATCAAAGAAGCAAAGGGGTGTCAAATGGGAACGTATCTATTCCCCGGTTTATGAGTAGCGGTTCTTGACAAGAGGTTGATACTGGCTTGAGTCGTGTCGCTACACAAATTTGTTGAATAACCCTAGTCCGCTGATGAGGGTTAGCACTCCGCCAACGACCTGTCTGAATTGTCGATCATGTTTTAAGATCTCATCATGAAACTTGAGTCCGATCAGGTGGCCGATAGCCGCCACAGGAAGAAGTGTGAGGGCGGTGAAAAGGTGCAGCTCTATTCTCAGTGCCACAAAAGTGCTCATCTTGATTGTCACGATGGTAAACCAGAGCACGTATAATGTATTGCGTAGTTGGGCAGGTGTGACATTTTTCATGGCGACCGCCACCATGAGCGGCCCACCGGTCAATGAGGTGCCCGCCACATAGCCTCCTAATGCCAGCAAGATGGTATCGCTCCAGTACTCATGACTCGTGATAGTCATGTTGAGAAGCCACATCAGCCCGTATCCCAAAGAGACGGTATAGATAAAGATGAGGAGCCATGTTGTGGGCAGTGAGATCAGACCCAGTACGCCCATCAATGTTGTGGGCAGGATCACGAAACTGGTCTTTCGCAGATAATTCCAGTTCACATTATGGAGACGGGTGCGAAGAGTCAGGGCGGAGAAAAAGAGCAGATGTGTTCCGATGATTGGCAACCAAAAGAGCGGTTGGTCATGCAGAAAAAGCATGAGAGGCAGGCCGAGCGCGGCTCCGCCAAATCCGAGTCCGCTTCGAACGAACCCTGTCCAGATAAAGAGAAAGCCTACAAGAAGGAGTTCGATCGTATTGAAGTTGAGAAGGGTATGGACCATGATTCGGGCGGTGTCTTGGAGGTATTGACCCTAGTGATACACATGAGACGTAGAGATGAACGAAGCTGCTCAAGGGCCAGACTTCAGCGGGTCATACCCTAGGAGGTGAGGTCATGTGGCGTCGAGTATATCAAGTAATCTTTCAACGGTCTCTGTGAGGTCTGGACGGGTGGCGATGACGCCTTGAGTGGTTGGAGTGGGCTGATTGAAGCGTATCGGTTGTCCATGCCGATCATGAACGATGCCGCCTGCCTCCTGGATCATCAGCACTCCGGCCGCGATATCCCATTCATTTTGGTTGCCTGGGTTCAGCATGATGTCCGCGCGTCCGGCGGCTTGAAGTGCTAGGGCACATGCAATAGAGCCAAAGGGTTGAACTTCAATCGTGGGTGCGAGTTCTTGAAGCCGCCGGCGTTGATTGTTCGAGAGGTTGGCTAAACAGGTTACTCGTTCGGATGAGGTGGATTTTCCGGAGATGGGCTGCTCGTTGAAAAAGGCCCCGTCATCTTTCATCGCCAAAAACATCTCATCGGTGGCCGGATTGAAAATCATCCCAATAACGGGTTCTTCATCCTCGACAAGAGCCATGGAAATCGCATATTGAGGAATCTGAGAGATGAAGTTTCGTGTGCCGTCAATAGGATCGAGAATCCATACACGGGTTTTTTTGAGTCGCTGACGGTCATCGGGCGATTCTTCCGATAACCAACCGTCTTGTGGATACGCTTTGTGCACATGGTCTTTGAGAAGCTGATCAACGGCTAAATCAGCCGTCGTGACTTGAGATGAGTCCGGCTTGATCATGACTTCAAAGCCTTCACGTATCAGTTCTAAGACCCGTTGTCCGGCTTCACGGACGACGGAGTCAAGGAACGTGACTTCGCCGCGACTATGCAGAATGTGGTATTGAGAATGTGTCATGGTGTTCGATGTCAATGGTCATTGATCAATGATCAATGATCGGTCTACCCTCTTTTGACTATAGTCGCGAATTGTCCATTCGTCAAAGAGAGTGATCATGGAGGATTGTCCTAACCTTTCGAAAAGGGTAAGATTTTATTGTGTCCTTTCCCTTGCCATGTCAAAAACGTCTGGCGTTCATCTGAGGATCGTCCGTATCCTATCTGATAATGTTTTTATGACATGCTCATGGCAATGTCAAAGATTCGTGTTCAACTCAATTTACCTCCTCACCGTTTTTTAGCTTATTACGAAGGTATGGTCGATGATGTGGTGGCACGAGCATCGGATGGACGCCGAGTGCGATTCCCCGCTCGGGTGTTACGTCCATTCATGACCCAACAGGGTGTTGTTGGATCTTTCTTTATTACGTATGATGGCAATAAGAAATTCATATCCATTGAGCGTACGTCCGATGGGCCAGCTTCGTAACATTCATGTCGGCGGCGGACTATTCTCTTGGCGGACTTTTCCTGAGCGCGTTTATTTCATCGACGCTGTTTCCTGGGGGCTCAGAAGTTGTTCTCGCAGTTTTAGTCGCCCAGCAAAACCATAATCCCTGGGTGTTGTGCGGAGTCGCGACGGCAGGCAATACATTAGGAGGCATGAGTTCCTGGGCCATCGGATGGTTGTTGAGCTGGCGGTATCCTGTTTCGGGTCTGGTTAAGGTTCGTCATCGTCAAGCTGTTGAACGGGTTCAACGATGGGGAAATCCTCTCTTACTCTTGTCATGGGTTCCGGTCATTGGCGATCCCCTATGTGTGGCCGCAGGGTGGTTGCGTATCCGTGGGATTGTTGCGCTGATGTTTATAGGATTCGGGAAAGCTCTCAGATATGCCGTGATTGTTGCCCTGTTGTCCTAATGTCGTAAGATGGGACGGGAGTCAAGTGACTGAATGCCCAGTCCAGTCAGGTTTTGTCGGAGAAAGAGTCCTAGCGTCTTAGGTGTCGGGCTTGGGCCAATCAAACTTGTGCAAATATGGGCACTGGAAAGGATCACATGAAGGTTCCTCTTCTTGACTTGAAATTGCAGTTTCAACCGATTCGTCGAGAGCTCTTGGGTACGATCGAGGAAGTCTGTGATGATCAAGGGTTTGTCCTTGGGCCTCGTGTCGAGCAATTCGAGCAAGTGCTCGGGAAATATGTCGGGACTGGCCATGCTGTCGGGGTGGCCTCCGGCAGCGATGCGTTGCTTCTATCTCTGGTGGCGTTGGATGTGAGGCCGGGAGACGAGGTCATCACCGTGCCATTTACGTTTTTTTCGACGGCTGGAGTGATTTCACGGTTGGGGGCGACTCCGGTGTTTGTCGATATCCAGGCGACCAGCTTTAACCTCGATGCCGATCAGCTTGTGGCTAAAATAACGAGCCGGACAAAGGCGATTATTCCCGTGCATCTCTTCGGACAATGTGCGGAAATGGAGAAAATTTCTGCCGTCGCTGCCGAGTATGACATCCCGGTGATCGAAGACGCTTGTCAGGCGATAGGAGCCGCGAGGAATGGCGTGCGAGCAGGCGGGTTTGGCACAACAGGGTGTTTTAGCTTTTTCCCCTCGAAGAATCTTGGCGGATTTGGAGATGGGGGAATCGTGACGACACACGATGAAAAGATTGCTGACCGGCTACGCGCGTTGCGCGTGCATGGCAGTCGATCCGATTACCATCATCATTTGATTGGCATGAATAGCCGTCTTGACGCCCTGCAGGCTGCCGTCCTTCAATCGAAACTACCATACCTTGACGAATGGACAGAAAAACGACGAAGCAATGCCCAGGAATATGCACGTTTGTTTCAGGAGGCAGGACTCCTGGACAGAGTTACTCTTCCTGTCGCCGCCACGTCGAATTATCATGTGTTTAATCAATACACGATTCGGACCACACAACGCGATCAGCTGAGCGCGTACCTCACCAAACAAGGCATCGGGAATAAAATCTATTATCCCGTTCCGCTTCACCTTCAGGAATGCTACCAAGTCTTGGGCTATGAGAAGGGGCAATTTCCCGTTTCCGAACAGACAGCCCATGAAGTACTCTCACTTCCTATCTATCCGGAACTCTCTTCTGAACAACTTAGCTATGTCGTCAGAATGATCAAAGAGTTTTTTGAGATTTCCGACACGAATTGACGTGACCATCCGTCAGATCCTGGGGCTGGCTTTTTCTTCTTAGCTCTTTCTGGCTCCCTCCGGTCTGCATAGTCACTCCGGATACGTCGCCTGAATAGTACTACTCAGTCCACCGCGTGCCGTGAATTTTCCCGTGACAGTCGCAGAGACGGGGTGACAGGCTTTGACGAGATCAGCCAAAATCCGGTTGACGGCATTTTCATAGAAAATGCCGAGGTTGCGGTAGGCATGAATGTATTCTTTGAGTGACTTGAGCTCGAGGCAGGATTGGTCGGGAACGTAACTGATTATGATGGTGCCAAAGTCAGGCAAGCCTGTTTTTGGACAGATCGCGGTATATTCCGGTACTTCAATCGTGATTTCATACCCCTGGTACTGATTCGGCCATGTGTCGATGGCAGGCAGCTTGGTCCGTACACCGCTTTTGGCGTGCTGATCAGTGTAGCGTGTCGATGCTTTGGAACGATTCGATTTCATCTCATGATTTCCTTGTAAGTCATTCAGAACATTGAACGTTTAGTCTACTCTCTTCCGGCAAATTCTCGCAACAACTCTTGGTGAGTTTGTTGAGAAAGCTCGCTTCCTTCGGTATAATCACTGCTCGAATTGGCTGGCTGTTCTTCTAAGCCAGCCATTCCTTTTTTGATGTACATTCTTGTGTACATGAGTCCGTCCGTTCATCAAATTTGTTACAAACTTCAGTCTTCAGAAAACTATGATCGACAGCGATGATTTTGTCAGAGCTTTGCAAGATATTGGGCTAGATTTCTTTACAGGCGTGCCAGATACGATTCTTGGTGGAATTATCGCCGATCTGACCGAAAAGCGTCTGTATACTCCTGCCGTTCGGGAAGATGAAGCTGTTGCCATGGCTGCCGGGGCCTATTTGGGTGGGAAGATTCCAGCCGTTCTGATGCAGAACTCAGGATTGGGCAATGCTCTAAACGTTCTGGAGTCATTGAATCTGATCTATCAAATTCCTTGTGTTTTGTTGATTTCCTGGCGGGGGTTTGAGGGAAAAGATGCGCCAGAGCATCTGGTCATGGGGCAAACGATGACGCAATTGTTGGATACGGTAAAAATTCCTCATCGCACAGTATCCGAAGAGAGTGTTGTCGAGGATTTGCGGTGGACGGCGCAGACGTTCATGGAACAGCGAATACCCTTGGCTTTGCTATTGAAGAAAGGCATTGTCAAGACGGTGCAACCGTAAGACAGGAATCGTGAGGAATGAATGGTTCGAGGGGTGAGACATGAAAAATAGCCGAAGAAAAACGCATAGATCTCGTCGATCAATAATCCAAGGCAGGTTGTGAGATGATCGGTCCCGAAGAGGGGGTGATGCAGAGTCGCGCCCAGGCCATGAGCGCGATGTTAGAGTTGATAACCGAGCAACCGTTGATCATTTGTAATGGGTTTCCATCTCGTGAGGCTCATAAGTTGCGGGAGCGTGACGAGAATTTTTATATGATCGGGTCGATGGGAGCCGCGGCAGGTATCGGGTTGGGGCTGGCGCTGGCTCGGCCAGAGAAAACCGTCGTGGTCTTTGACGGAGACGGAAACGTGTTGATGAGTATGGGAACGTTGGCGACGATCGGCGCGTTGAAGCCCAAAAATCTCGTGCATGTTGTGTTCGATAATGAAGTCTATGGGACGACGGGCAATCAACCAACGTATTCACGGCTCGTCAGTCTCGACAAGGTAGCGAAGGCGGCCGGCTATCACAATGTCGAGCGCGTCAGAGAGCGTGAGGATATCGTGTATGAGTTTAAAGATATGTTGGATAGTGAAGGCCCGAATTTCCTTTTAATCAAAGTCAACGAACAGATTGAAGATGCGGATCGTGTGGCTATCGAGCCTGCCGACATCACCCGTCGGTTTAAAGCCAGGGTGAGCGGTTCGTAGGAATAAGCAGGAAGGCGTGATGATGACCATGCGAAAAATGTCGGGCGCTTTTCTGATTCTTCAATTCTGACGTTTGACGACTCACGTTTTACGCATCACGAACGGAATACGATGATTCTACTCAATCCCGGTCCTGTAAATGTGTCCGAGCGCGTGCGACGCGCGCTCTCAGAGCCCGACATTTGCCATCGAGAATCAGAATGCGCCGAACTATTGGCTGCCATACGGCAGAAGTTACTGCAAGCCTTTGTTCCCGGTAGTGAAGCTGACTATACCGCTATCCTATTAACCGGTTCTGGGACGGCAGCGGTCGAGGCAGCCTTACTGTCCAGTTTGCCGCAAGGGAAACGGATCATGGTCATTATCAATGGTGTCTATGGACAGCGGCTGTGGAATATGGCGGGCACTCAACGACTTGGGGCCGTTGAAATGCGCTTGGATTGGGGACAGGCTCCTGATCCTGAGAAGGTTTTGCTGGCATTGCGGCAGCATAAAGAAGTTCATACGGTCGCCATGGTTCACCATGAAACGACGCTAGGCTTCATGAATCCCGCAGAAAAAATCGCGGAAATCGCGGACGCGCAAAATCGTGTTTTCCTCCTGGATTCTGTCAGTGGACTCGGGGGAGAAGCGTTGGATATCGTGACGCCACACATGTATCTGGTAGCCAGCGCTGCTCAAAAATGTATACAGGGATTTCCCGGTGTGGCCTTCGTGATCGTCAGAAAGGGGTTCATGGACCGCATCATGAAATATCCGAAACGGAATTGGTACCTGAATCTGGCGAATTATTATGAAGAGCAAGAGCGTGGTAGTATTCCCTTTACCCCGGCGGTTCAGGTTTACTATGCTTTCCGAGAGGCCCTTGATGAGCTGTTGGAAGAGGGGGTTGCCAATCGATGCGCGCGTTTTCTGGGCTACGCGACCATGATCCGTGAGCGTATGGCGGCGTTGGGCATCAAGGCCGTCCTTTCTCCTGAATTTCAGTCGAATACCTTGACGGCCTTTTACCTTCCTGCCGGTGTCTCCTACTCGACGCTTCATGATCAATTGAAACAAGAAGGCTATGTGATCTATGCCGGTCAGGGACAATTGGAATCACAAATTTTTCGTGTGGCGAATATTGGGGCATTATCGGAAAAAGACATCACAGGGTTCTTGGAAGCGTTCGAGAGAATATTACAGAAAAATAGTGTGCTCTCGTGAAAGCGATTATATTAGCCGCTGGTGTTGGCAAACGATTGGGGGCTGCGGCCGATGGGTTGCCGAAGTGCCTCATACATATCGGGGGAAAATCGTTGCTCGCCCGTCATCTGGAAAATTTCACCTCTTTGGGGATCAGGCAGGTCACGATCGTCGTTGGGTATGAACAAGAGACGATCCGGCAAACAGTTGATGCGTTAGATTTTCCCGGAACGGTGCATTTCGTGGTGAATCCTCAGTACACACGAGGAAGCATTACCTCTTTTTGGGAAGCCAGACATGCGATCGATGACGATGTCGTCATCATGGATGCCGATGTTCTGTATCATCCCGCTATACTTCGACGGCTGGTCGAATCGTCCTACCCCAATGCTCTGTTGGTGGATGAAACGGTGACACAAGAAACCGAGGAATGCATGGTCGCTATTCAAGGCAATCGCGTGATCAAGCTCAGTAAGCAGCTACCACCAGCATATGATTTTGCCGGAGAGGGGGTCGGTTTTTTAAAGGTGAGCAAAAGCTGCAAAGATACATTGGTTGGCTCCATTCACCGATCAATTCTGGCCGAACGGCTGGATAGCGAGTATGAAGATGGGCTCCAGGACTTTTTTAACAATGTCCAAGTCGGGTTTGAACGGATAGGAGGGCTTCCCTGGGTCGAAATTGACTTCCCCGCCGATGTGCAACGAGCCGAGCAGGAAGTATTGCCTGAAATTTTGGGCGTCGGCAGTATCCCTGCGCTACAGCCTAAATCGAAGTCTAAGTCGAAGAATGACGAACAGGATTCAGTGGAACAACCCATAGAAGTATCATGAATGAATTTCAGGTCTGAAGCGTCGCGGTGACGATAAAGATGAGATACCGTTAACGATTAACGATGGATGGAACACTTAACAAACCGGCTACAAGTGTCATTGATACAGCCATTTTGCTGACCTCTTCCGGGGTGTTTAATCTGGGAGAATCTCCGAAGGTTGGTGATCCGAGTGCTTTAACGACAGTCGGCGGGCTAACGTTATTTCAGCGCGCAATCCTGACCTTACAGCGAGCGGGAATTTCTCAGATTTGGGTGTTGGCCGGGACAGAAGAAAAACGCCTCCGAGCGATGATCCAAGAAGATGGTCGAATTCAGGCCGCGATTCGCTGGCTGCCTATTCGCGAGTTTCCACCGACCGATCCGCAAACCTGGGAGGCCTTAGCCGGTGAAGTGAAAGGTTCCTGTTTGATCATCGGATGTCAGACGGTCTTTTCAACATCCCTTGTTCAATCCCTACGAATGGTGGGAACTGACGGGCGGGCCCTTTTGGTCGTTGGCCGGGCAAAAGAAAATCAACATACGGACAATCCTGGGGTTGTGTTCCAGGAGGAGGCGAATCCCGAAACCCTCAACACTCCAGTGGTGTTTCTTGACCACCCTGATGAAGGGGTGAAGAAATCGACGGAATTCATTCGGCAAACCGCGTCTTTTACTGCTGGAGATATGGTCATGCTTCCATCTCGACTGCTTGGAGTGTCAGGGGTTTTGCATACTCGTGGATGCAATCCTCTACGATTAGCGTTAGAGCAGGCGGCCATCGAAGGCATCATTCAACCTGTGCCAACAGCTTCTTCTCAATTTCGTGATGTTCGTGGTCCCCATGGCGTTCAGATTGCTGAACGGAGTCTGTATCAGTCGCTCCAGTCGTTAAAGGGCGGGATGGATGGCTTGGTGGATCGATACGTCAATCGGAAATTTTCAGGAATTTTCACGAGGCTTTTCTTGAAATTGGGGTTAACTCCCAACATGATTACCATGGTCTCTATGGTGTTGGGGTTAATCGCTGCAGGGTTTTTTGCGGTCGGATCGTACCAACTTGGGGTCATCGGCGCATTGCTGTTTCAATTGTCGGTTATCATTGACTGCTGTGACGGAGAGGTGGCCCGGTTGACTTTCTCGGAGTCTCGGTTTGGCCAGGAGTTAGATATTTGGGCGGATAACGTCGTGCATATGGCTATTTTTGCAGGTATTGCGTCAGGAGCTTATTTGCACGGGCCGTGGGAAGGCATGAGCTTGCCGTTATGGCTTGGGTTATGTGCCGTCGTGGCAAACATGGTTTCGTTATGGCTCGTGAATCGCGCTCGTTTCCTTCGTTCCCGGCCTCAGGAGTTGCAGCGTCTTGATGAGTCCACGCGCTCACGGATAGAGTTTTTATTAAGCAACGTGACCAATCGCGATTTTTCAGTCATTATTCTCGCGTTTGCATGTTTCAACATACTGGGTTGGTTTTTATTGATCGCTGCGTTCGGGGCCTGGGTTTTTATCGCTGCATTGGGATGGGTTCTCCGTCAATCCCTTCTCCCTCGTGCTTAAACTCATCTTTCTGGTATTTGGTCTGGTTGTCCTGACTGGAATCGTCTGGCACATCGGACCGGACTCCATTCTCCGGACCGCCTCTCAACTAGGCCCTGTGCCGCTCGTGATTATTCTCTCCCCTATGATTCTGGTCTATGGCTTTGAAGCCGTGGGTTGGCGGCTGACGCTCGGTGATCATGCTCGACGGGTCGGGTTCGCTCAGCTCTTTGCCATTCGAATGGCCGGTGAGAGCGTGAACGTGACCACTCCGGCAGCATACGTGGGAGGTGAACCGCTCAAGGCCTACCTCCTCAAGCCCTATGGCGTGCCATTTGTGGAAGGGCTGGCCTCTGTCGTGACAGCTAAGACGACGATGACCATTGCTCAGGTCTTGTTTATTTTAGTGGGGATCGGGCTGGCGTTTTGGATTCTCGGGGCGTCTGAACATTATCTCCTCGCTGCTCTGGTGAGCGTGGGATTGCTGGCGTTTGGGCTGGCCTTGTTCATGCTGATCCAGCGTTATGGACTGGCGATGGGATGTCTTCGAGTATTGAATGCGTGTCGTATCCGGTTGACATTTTTAGAAACACGCCGCGCGGCACTGGAAGAACTGGATTCCACCATTCGCCGTTTTTATACGCACCATCGCCGGACATTCTATGTGGCGTTGGCCACATTTTTTCTCGCCTGGATGTTGGAAACATTAGAAGTCTATGCCATCTTGTACTTTTTAGATGTTCCGGTTGATATCCTCACGTCGGTGTCCATTGCCGCGTTGACGGTGTTCATCAAAGGCAGCACCTTCTTCATTCCTGGTAGTTTGGGCGCTCAAGAAGGCGGCTATGTCTTGCTGCTGCTGGCCTATGGCTATCCCGAAGTGACAGGTATTACGTTCGCGTTAATCCGTCGTTTACGTGAAATTTTGTGGATTGGCATCGGGCTTTTCTGTCTGGTACTCCTGAAAGGTCGCGGCGAAATTGTTGAAAATGATACCCCTCCGTCCGAGACCAGATAATATGGGTTACCCTGTGAACCCGTGGCAGAACATTACAGAGTTGATTCATGTTTGGTCGGCTGGCACAATCAGTCCCTGACCTCAAGCATGTCATTCATACAGAGTAAGGAGAAGCTATCGTGGATATTATGATCGGCTCAAATGTGCTCCGAAATACCAATGGGATCGTGACGGCGCATGGACACGAACATGTTCGCATTGAACTGGGAGAAGATCAGGCATCCGTACTTCTGACTATGGAGATGTACATGCCTACGGGAACGCAAGTGGCTAAACTAGAAAAAAATGTTTGGACTTTGAACGAAGGGGATCGTTTCGAGCTCACGACCGACCCGGAAGGTCTGAAAATCGTGGATACGACCCTGAAGAATGTCGTCATTGAACTCAAGGCCGAAAAAAACAAGCCGCTGACGGTTGGGCAGGCCAAGTTTTATACGTCAAAAGGCACATTGTCCGAAGTTACCCCTGAATGGTGGCGGGTTGGGAATAAAATGGAACTGAATGGGATTGATATGGATCTCGAAGGCGGGGTGATCGCGATGCCCGAGTAACTCTTTCTTCTTAGTCCTTCAATCTTATAGTTCTCCTACCTGCTCAATATTCTTTCTTGAATCTTCCCTGTTGTGCGAGCCGATTGCTCCCATCAATAGCCTTCTTTCATCAAAACGCTCACGTGTAGGTGGGCCCGTCTGTGTGATCTGCCCGAACTCTGATATGGACATGTGTGGGAAGCAAGAAATCCTTCTTTGGGAAGCTCCTTGAAACATAGCTTCTTCGCTGAGAGTATTTCTGAAACAACAGGCGAAACCACGTTAAATCTAGGCACATTATTTTTAGAATACGTCGGGCTAGCTGTTGGATATGGAATCGGACTGTGCACCTTTGCTGTTGCATATGCCCACGTATTCGGTTTGCCGGGACATTAGGCGGAATGCACCGATCGACAGGCATAAGGCACAGCATTCGAATCTGCTGCCTCGATGTGAATCTGTCAGCTCAATAAAAAATCAAAGTCTTCTTTGGTGATACCGGCACCGGCTCCGCGTTGCGTGGAGCCTTCCATGATGGCGTCGTAGAGCGCCAGCTTGTGTTGTTTCAGTTCCATCATTTTTTCTTCGATCGTGTGATGCATCAAGAATCGCATGATGGAAACCTGTTGTTGCTGGCCGATCCGATGAGCGCGGTCCGAAGCCTGATTCTCGACGGCCGGGTTCCACCATGGGTCCAGATGAAAAACATACGACGCTTTGGTGAGATTCAGGCCTTGTCCTCCAGCCTTCAGGCTTAACAGAAATACCGATGGCTGGGGATCTTCTTGGAAATTTTGCACGAGTGTTTTGCGGGTTTTTGTGGGAGTGGAACCATCCAGGCGACTATAGGGAAGGTGATGGGATTGAAACTCCTGCTCAACCAGGTCGAGAAACGACGTGAACTGAGAAAAGACGAGCGCGCTGTGCCCTTCGTCTAACAATTCATGCAAACGATCCAACAAGCAGGTAATTTTTGGGGATGACTCGGTACTTGTCGGTTGAAGCAGCTTGGGTGAAAGGCAGATTTGCCGGAGTTTTAAGATGGCGGTCAATGCGATAACGCGGGCTTGCGCGGTGGTTTTCGTGCGATAGGCGTCTTCGATGGTTGGCCGAATCTGGGCCACGGTGTGTTGGTACAGAGATTTTTGTCGATCGGTCAGGTCAAGGTAGACATCCGTTTCGATTTTCGGTGGGAGTTCTTGAAGAGTTTCGGCTTTTGTGCGTCTAAGGACGAAAGGTTTTGTCCGTCGTAGAAGTTGCTCAAGCATCGGAGGTTCGTGCGATTTCATCTGAGACCGAAAGTCATCGTACTCGCCGAGTAGGCCGGGCAGACACAGGTCGATGATGGAATAGTATTCCCCAAGGTGGTTTTCAAGGGGCGTGCCGGTCATCGCCAGTTTGAACCTGCCGTTCAATCGTCTCGCGGCGCCGGTCGAGTGAGCCGTGATGTTTTTGACGGCCTGCGCTTCGTCAAAAATGATCACATGAAAGACATGCTTTGCAAGTATCTCGATATCCCGTCGAACAATGCCGTAGGTGGTGAGCACGATGTCACAATCCGTGAAATCCGTCGATCGTTCCTTTCCGCTGTACCATCGAATTCGGAATGTGGGGTAAAATCTCGTGATTTCATGTTCCCAATTGAAGAGTAACGTTGGGGGCAGAACGATAAGATGAGGACCGGGTGGCTTGGCTGAGGATGACTCGTTAGGCATCAGGCCTTCATGAATACCTGCCAATAAGCTAATCGCTTGTAAGGTTTTTCCCAGACCCATATCATCGGCCAGACATGCGCCAAAACGATGTTGGTAGAGAAAACTAAGCCATTGATAGCCCCGTGTTTGGTAGGTACGAAGCTGAATCTGGAGGTGTTGAGGTAGGGGGATAGTCTCGATCTTCTCGAAATTCAACAACCGTTCGAAGATGGCCTCATCGTCCTTGGGAAGGACGATGTTGACTCCATGTTTCCGTAACACGATCCAGTCGAGGATTTGCAAGGTGGGCACCCGGACCACAGAAGGCTTTTTGTGCTTGTCTTTGCCGGGTTTCGATCCGGGCAAGAGGGAGAAAATGGAGCGGAGGACTTCCATCGCGTTCACGTCGACGATTCGAATGCCTTCATCGGTCTCGGAAACCGTTCCCTTTTGAATTGCGTCACGCCATGTCGATTCTGATACGACAACCCCATCGCATGTGATTTCCGGTCGGATTTCAAACCAATCGATATCCGGAGGTCGTTGTGCGGTAACGGAAAATTCCCATTTGGATGTGAGGATTGGTTTGTCGTGGTAGCGCAGTTCAATGCCTGCTGCCAGAAGTTTGGCATGAAGATCTGGAAGCTGTGCATGGAGCGTGGCATGAGGCAGCGACATCTGATCGTGTCGGATCATATTTTTAAATAGACGGTGGCCAAAAATTTCATACGGAATGGCATAGAGGAGGGCTTGTTGAGCTTTTTCATTGGAAATGAGATGCCACTGTTCAGTGGTACACGCCAATCGAAAGTCTTCTTCTCGATATGCGGCGTGCCATTCCTTGAGGATATGCTTGGCTTCAGATTTGATGGCATAGGCCTGAAATTCGTCGGCTGACATCGCATTGTTAATGAGACGATGGGCTTCGGTCGATCCGGTGGTGCCGAGCAGTTGAAAAAACGTTTTCCACATGATGGTCTTGCGTTTTTGCGACCGAAAGGCTGGAGGAAGCTCCCGTGCTTGTTCAATGAATGGAATAGCCTGAAAGGTCGACGCATGGGGCTCAAGGTTTTGTGAGCCGAGACGCACTTCCGGCTGCAGGAGAGCCAGTGGTTCTCGTAGGTTGGCTTGGATGGGGGCTCTTTCGTCGTCGTAGGAAAGAATACTGAGGCGATAGGTGAGAGGGGGGTGTCGGTGCTCCGCTTTTGTGAACTCGGACGAGGAGACGGTCTTTCCGCGGACCTTTAAGATGAGATCCCGGTAGACTTCTGTTTGGCTGATAAAATTAAGATGAAGCCGATTGAAGATCTCCAATGATATGCACAATCGTTCTGCTTGGGAGCGTGACCCGAAAGTCAGGACATCTGAAGCAGGATTGTAGGCATCTCGTTGTATGCGTGGTGGAGTCCGAGGAGGACGCGAGTCGCGAGGCCTCAACCACCGTTCTTCCTCAAGGACGTTTCCTATGAGTGTATAGGTGTCCCATCCATGCGAATCCTCTAGCGGGGAAATCGTTTGTGCTTCGAGGTTGACGATCAAACGTTGAAAGGGGCGAGCGTGTTCCTGGACGGCTCCGTGCAAAAGGCAGCGTGCTGAGACTTCAATCTGGTCTCCCTTTAGGTCAAGTTCTGTCGCAGATCGGTAGTGGAGTGAGGGTCGCCAAGTGAGGGGTATGCGTTCTTCCGGTGTGGCAAAGATAAGTTGATGGGCATTGCCATGTTGTTCCAGGTAGCCTAAGAAGTTCTCATGAGCCATCCAGGCGGGATCCAGCGTTCCACGCATTAATAAGGTTAGCTCAGTCGGGATGCCGTAAAACGAACGGCATGGCACGCCTTGTTTTTGAATCGTAAGACTTGCCGACTTCTCATGATCGGAGAGCACGACTTCAAAGTGTGAAGCACCGTGGTCTAGCGAGAGATGAGCGGAGGATAATGATGCGTGAGGTAGTAAACGTTCTTGCAACTTGTCGCGATGCGCGGAGGTGTTGCCCGGCAGCGAAAAAGTTTCAGGCGATAAGATATTAATAGTGGTGAGAAGTGCACAGATAACGTGCTTACAGTGATTGCTGGAAGACCAAGCCGGACAGGTACACGTATACTGGAGTCCTGCACCCTGTTCGGATAATTGGACTGCATATTGTTGACTGCCTCGTACGTACGCCGTTAACACGGTGTAGTCTGCATTCCAACGATATGACTCGAGGCGTTCGCGTGAATAGTAGTCGTACCCTCGAAGGATATAGTCCTTGGGAGCTAAGGCATACAGATGATTGGGCGGTAATGCCTTGAGCTTTTGGAGAAGATATGGTGGTTCATCGGACATACTGACTTATCCTGATATGTCGTAATCGGCGTGAATTGATCGCAACCATGATGATACGGCCACGGCTCATAGCCCAAAATAGGCAGCCGGTGGTTTTGGTGAAGTTCGTGTGACTGCTGGGACCATGACAAGAAAGTCTTTCCCACGTCAATGCGTACGAAAGGATGATCGTCAATTGACTAATGGGAAGAGTTGCGTTTTGGTGCTGTCAACCGAAGCGAATGCGTGCCATGAACGGCATCGCGGTGAGATGAACGATAGTGTCGGGAAATGGCCCCGTACGTTTCCCTCTATTGGTCGCGGTTGACCATGTATTGTGAAACGATGGCCAAGGACCGTTTCGCCATGCCGTCTCCAAATGGTTCGAGGTCCAGGCTGGCGGCTTTGACGTATTCTTCCGCTCGTTGCGAAGCGTAGGTTAACGAGCCGTTCTCCTGCATCAACCGGAGAATGCTGGTCAATTCGTTTTCATCAATGGCCCGACTTTGTACTTTTCCTTTAATCCAATGGCGCAGGTCATCCTCGCAATTCTGGAACAAATGCAGGAGGGGAAGCGTGACCATGCCTTGCCGTATATCTTTTCCAAGGGTCTTTCCGAGTCGTACACCATCAGCGGAATAATCCAGACAGTCATCGGTGAGTTGAAACGCCATGCCGAGATTTAGCCCAAAACGGTAGAGCGCTGCCTGCTCGGCCGCCGTCCCGCCTCCTATCGCAGCCCCGATTTTACATGAAGCCGCCACAAGCGTAGCTGTCTTGTACTCCACGATTTGCAGGTATTCGGGTTCGGTGATTTCAGGCCGGCTATTGGCGCATAATTGCAGGACCTCACCCTCCGTCATCTTTCGACAGGCATCGGCCAAGGCCTCGTTGAACCCGTGATTGTGAAATGCCGCAATCTGGGTCATGGCTTGTGAATAGAGATAATCACCGACGAGAATACTGGCGTGATTGCCCCAAATACATCGAGCGGTTTTCTCTCCTCGACGAAGGTCTGCTTCATCCAACACATCATCATGCAGCAGGGTCGCCGTGTGGATGTACTCGATCAAACTGCCAAGCTGAAGGTATTTCTTCTGGACATACCCGCAAAGATGGCCACTTAAAATGAGAAGAAGAGGGCGTATGCGTTTCCCGCCACTCGCCATGATCTGGTTGGCGATGGTGTTGATTAACGAGGCTTCAGAGTTGAGATTCTTAAGGATTTGCGACTCAACTTCATCGAGTTCTTCACGGTAGGCATCCCAAACATCCGTCATATGCGCGAGATTGTGAAGGGCATGACTATTAGTATTCATGGCCGGCGATACTAGGAGGTATCCGTATGATTGTCAAGCAAATTTCGATCGTAATTGATGCCCTTGTTGTTGTCCATTGCCTTGAGTTTGATTCTCGGAAGAGGGCCGATCGGGTAACTTGACAGGCCGAGAATGCTTCAATTAATCTAATCCCTTAATTTTCAAGAGCTTTTTCTCGATCTTTCCCTTGTCACCCTTGTCAATGGTAGAGTGAGATATCGTGAAATCCTCACTCATGGAGGAAGGGATTTCTTTACTCTATCAGCTAAGACAGCCAACGTTTTCAATGTTTTTTGTGTGCCAAGCATGATGAGGACATTATAAGAGATATGGCATATCCAGGTTTTCCTCCTTCACAGGGTCTGTATAACCCAGCGTATGAAAAAGATGGTTGTGGCGTCGGACTTGTCGCGCATATCAAAGGCGTCAAGTCCCATAGTATCGTGCAAGACGGTCTTCGAATTCTCGAAAACCTCTTCCACCGCGGAGCGCAGGGCTGTGACCCCTGCACGGGAGATGGTGCTGGAATACTTCTTCAAATTCCCCATCAATTTTTTCAACGCGCCTGTACGGATCTCGGAATTCAGCTGCCTCAGGCCGGAGGTTATGGGGTCGGGATGGTTTATCTTCCACAAGATGAAAAATCACGGCGACAATGTGAAATGTTGATGGAAACAATCGTTCAAGAAGAGGGGCAGGAATTCTTAGGATGGCGGGATGTTCCGGCCAAAGAAGAAAAAATCGGGGATCAGGCCAGAACCACACTTCCAGTCATCCGACAATTTTTCATCGCGCGTGATCTCCTCAATGAAGCGCAGTTCGAGCGGAAACTCTATGTCATCAGAAAACGTATTACACGGGCAATACGAGAGTCGGCCATCGCAGATCGCGACCATGTGTATGTTTGTAGTCTTTCTGGGAACACGATTGTTTATAAAGGTATGTTGTTACCGCAGCAAGTGGCTGAATTCTACCCTGACTTGGCTGATCCAACGCTGATCTCGGCCTTGGCGCTCGTGCATTCTCGCTTCAGCACCAATACCTTCCCAACTTGGTCTTTAGCCCATCCCTATCGTTTCATGGTTCACAATGGTGAGATCAATACGTTGAAAGGGAACGTCAACTGGATGAGGGCTCGACAGGGTCGCCTGGCCTCTGAATTATTCGGGGATGATCTCAAGAAATTATTCCCGATAACGGATGACGAAACCCAAAGTGATTCGGCATGTTTGGATAATGCGATTGAGTTTTTGGTCATGGCTGGCCGTCCCCTTCCTCACGTCATGATGATGTTGATCCCGGAACCCTGGGTCGGCAATCCGAAAATGGACCTAGATCGTCGAGGGTTTTATGAATATCACGCGGCGATGATGGAACCGTGGGATGGTCCCGCGGCAGTCTGTTTTACGGATGGAAAGCTTGTCGGGGCGACGTTAGATCGCAATGGTCTGCGGCCCTGCCGTTATCATGTGACTAAAGATGATGTGGTCGTACTGGCCTCGGAGGCTGGTGTGCTTCCGGAAAACCCGAAAAACATTCGGTTGAAAGGGCGTCTGCAACCGGGCCGGATGTTTATCGTTGATACTGAACAGGGACGCATTATCGATGACGAAGAAATCAAAGCAGATATCGTCAAGCGAAAGCCCTATCGGCAGTGGTTGACGCAGCATCGCGTGTCTCTGGATGAGTTGCCGGAGCCGTTTAACGTGCCTCAGCCTGATCATCCGACCTTACGTCTGCGACAGCAGGCCTTTGGGTATACCGTCGAAGAATTGAAAATGGTGTTGATGCCGATGGCCGTCAACGGCGAAGAGCCCATTTCCTCTATGGGTACCGACACGCCCCTGGCTGTCCTGTCGCAAAGGCCTCAACTCCTTTTCAAATATTTCAAGCAGTTGTTCGCGCAAGTCACGAATCCTCCGATCGACCCGATTCGAGAGCATTTGGTGATGTCGTTGGTGACCAACATTGGTCCGAAGCCGAATGTCATTGCCGAAGTACCAGAAGCCTGTCGTCGCATTAAATTGCAGCAGCCGATTTTGACCAACGCCGAACTGCAAAAGATTCGAGATTTCCGCGATCCGAACTTTAAGAGTAAAACGCTGTCGCTGAAATTTCGAGTGGCCGAAGGGCCCGAAGGGTTGGCTCTCGCTTTGGATCAACTCTGCGAGGAAGCCTCAAAGGCCATTCAGGAAGGTGAAAAATTTCTGATCTTGAGCGACAGAGGCGTGGACGAAGAATGGGCGCCGATTCCCAGTCTGCTGGGTGTCTCGGCGGTTCATCACCATCTCATCAGGCAAGAGACCCGTACCGAGGTCGGGTTGATTCTGGAAACGGGAGAGCCCCGGGATGTTCATCACTTCGCCTGTTTGATCGGTTACGGCGCGGGAGCGGTGAATCCTTATCTGGTGTTCGAATCCCTGGTCGATTTGGAGCGGGAAGGCTATTTCCCAGAAGGGGTGGACTCGCAGACGGCCGAAGGCAAGTTTGTGAAAGCCGTCAATAAAGGACTATTGAAAATTTTCTCGAAGATGGGCATTTCAACGCTGCAATCGTACTGTGGTGCGCAAATCTTCGAGGCCTTAGGGTTACATCAGAAATTGGTCGATCATTATTTTACAGGAACAGCCTCGCGCATAGGCGGCATCGGCATCAGGGAAATCGGGGAGGAGACGTTGCGAAGGCATTCGCTCGCGTATCAACCTGTGCCGGTTCGTCAGCTTGATTTCGGAGGGGAAATTCACTATCGCATTCAGGGCGAACATCATAATTGGAATCCGGAGGTGATTTATAAGCTTCAGCATTCCACGAGGACGAACGACGCCAAAACGTTCGAAGAGTTCTCGACGCTCGTGAATGAAGAGCAAAAGCGGCGATCGACGTTGCGAGGACTCTTTGATTTTAAATTCACACAAGAGCCGTTGCCCTTAGATGAGGTTGAGCCTGCGAAAGAGATCGTCAAACGCTTTACGACTGGGGCCATGTCGTTTGGGGCCATCAGCAAAGAAGCTCATGAAACGCTCGCAATCGCGATGAATCGACTGGGAGCCAAGAGCAACACCGGAGAAGGTGGAGAAGATCCGGAACGGTTTACGGTCCTCGAAAATGGCGATTCCAAAAACTCTTATATCAAACAAGTCGCATCAGGACGTTTTGGTGTGACGGCCCATTATCTCGTGAATGCCAAAGAATTGCAGATAAAGATGGCTCAGGGCGCAAAACCCGGGGAAGGGGGACAATTGCCAGGGCATAAGGTTGATGAAGTCATCGCCACCTTGCGCTACTCAACTCCTGGGGTTCAATTGATTTCTCCGCCTCCCCACCATGACATCTACTCGATCGAAGATCTTGCACAGTTGATCTTCGATTTGAAAAATTCAAATCCTGAAGCGGCGATTTCTGTGAAACTTGTTTCCGAAGTCGGAGTGGGAACCGTGGCTGCCGGTGTGTCAAAAGCGCATGCCGATAAAGTTCTCATCAGTGGAGATTCCGGGGGCACCGGAGCTTCTCCGCTTTCTTCGATCAAATATGCCGGAATTCCTTGGGAGTTAGGCTTAGCTGAAACACATCAAACCCTGGTCTTGAACAACCTGCGAGGGCGAATCAAGGTCGAAACGGATGGACAGCTGCGCACAGGTCGTGATGTGGTGATTGCAGCGCTTCTTGGTGCCGAAGAGTTTGGGTTTTCCACAGCCCCCTTGATCGTTGAGGGGTGCATCATGATGCGGAAGTGCCATCTCAATACCTGTCCCGTTGGTGTGGCGACTCAGGACCCAGAATTACGCAAGCAGTTTGCCGGGCATCCCGATCATGTCGTGAATTACTTCTTCTTTGTGGCAGAGGAAATTCGTGGACTTATGTCCAAACTTGGCTTTCGAACGGTCAATGAGATGATCGGACGCGTCGACAAGTTGCGCGTTCAACGAGCAGTTGACCATTGGAAAGCCCATGGTCTTGATCTGTCGCCCCTCCTGACGAAACCCGATGTTGAGGGCACCGTGCCGACCTATTGCGTGCAAGCACAAGATCATGGCTTGTCAAACATCTTGGATAATCAACTGATTGAACTCTGCCGTCCAGCCCTTGAAACGGGGGAGAAAGTTTCGCATGACCTTCCTATCCGTAATGTCAATCGAACGGTGGGGACGGTGCTCTCGAGTCATGTAGCGAGGAAATATGGTGTCGCAGGTTTGCCTGAAGACACTATTACAATACGATTTACGGGATCGGCTGGTCAGTCCTTCGGAGCATTTTTATCCCCCGGTATTACCCTGTGCTTAGAGGGAGAGTCCAACGACTATCTTGGCAAAGGTTTATCTGGAGGCAAAGTCATCGTAATGCCGCCTCAGGGCGTGACCTATGTGCCGGAAGAAACGATTTTGATCGGAAATACATCTCTCTACGGTGCGACAGGAGGGGAGGGGTATTTTTATGGCACGGCGGGTGAACGTTTTGCGGTCCGAAACAGTGGCGCTCGCGCCGTTATCGAAGGGGTCGGTGATCATGGTTGTGAATACATGACCGGTGGAGTTGTCGTGGTGTTAGGAAAGACCGGCAGGAATTTCGCTGCAGGTATGTCAGGTGGCGAAGCGTATGTGCTCAACGAAGATGGCTCTTTTCAAGATCAATGTAATCAAGGTATGGTCGAGCTCGAAAACGTGAGTCATCCTGATGACATGCAAACCCTTCGCACGATGATCGAGTCACATGTCAGGTACACGGGAAGTCGAAAAGGCCGGATGATTCTTGAGACATGGGACATGATGCTTCCCAAATTTACGAAAGTGATGCCCAGAGATTATAAGCGTGTGTTACAAGAACGCAAAATCGCATTCGCAAAAGCGCAGGCGAAACGTGGAATGGAGATGGCTAGTCGTGGCTGATGCAAGAGGTTTCATGAAATATGCTCGCGAGGGCCCCAAGCTGCGTCCCGTCGAGTTACGAGTGCATGATTGGAAAGAGCTGTACGAGCCTTTTTCAGAAGATCGTCTGGAGCAGCAAGGCGCGCGTTGTATGGATTGCGGCGTTCCTTTTTGTCAGAGTTCGACGGGCTGTCCGGTGGTGAATCTTATCCCGGAGTGGAATGATTTAGTTTATAAGGGGCGATGGAAAGATGCGTTGAAAGCCCTCCATACCACGAATAATTTCCCAGAATTTACTGGACGCCTGTGTCCGGCTCCCTGTGAGTCGTCGTGTGTGCTTGGCATAAACCAGGACCCAGTGTCGATACGGGTGATAGAGTGGAATATCATTGACAAGGGTTTTGATGAAGGATGGATCGAGCCTATCCTACCCATCGTATCCACGGGGAAGAAGGTCGTCGTAGTGGGCTCAGGTCCCGCTGGTCTGGCAGCGGCCCAACAGCTTGCAAGAGCCGGCCATAGTGTCACGGTGTATGAAAAAGCCGATCGAATCGGGGGCCTCCTTCGATACGGTATCCCGGATTTTAAGATGGAAAAGTGGGTGCTGGATCGTCGGCTGGATCAAATGCGGGTTGAAGGCGTGGATTTTGAGACGAATGTTCATGTCGGCGTTGATCTGACTGTCCAGGCTCTTCAAAGCGACTTTGATGCCGTTCTGCTGACGATCGGGGCCGAGCATGCTCGGGATTTGCCTGTTCCAGGCCGTGAGTTAAAGGGTGTCCACTTCGCGATGGAGTATTTAACGCAGCAGAACAAGCGAGTGGCGGGTGATACGATCGTGGAAGAAGCCATTTCCGCCAAAGATAAACGCGTTGTGATCATTGGCGGAGGCGATACGGGATCGGATTGTTTGGGAACCGCGCACCGCCATGGGTGTGCTGAAGTGCATCAATTTGAACTCCTAGCCGAGCCGCCTCCCTCCCGAGCGGAATCCACGCCCTGGCCACTGTGGCCTATGCAATTGCGAACCTCGCATGCGCATGAAGAAGGGTGCGACCGTCAATGGAGTGTCTCAACGACCAGGTTCTCTGGTCGAGAGGGACAGGTGACCAAACTGCATGCGCAAAAAGTTCAGTTTGAGAATGGGAAGTTTACCCCTATTGCCGGTTCTGAATTTGAATTGGATGCCGATCTCGTCCTGTTAGCGATGGGATTTACCGGCCCTGTGAAGCAAGGATTGTTAGATGCCTTTGGCGTTCAGTGTGACGCTCGAGGTTGTGTGACAGTCGATGAGAACTTCATGACAAGTGTTGATGGAGTGTTTGCTGCCGGTGATACGAAGCGAGGCGCCTCGTTGATTGTATGGGCGATTGCCGAAGGGCGAAAGGCGGCATCCGGTATTCACCAGTATCTCATGTCCAATCAACATTCGACGGCTTCTTGAGCCGATCACGGCTTCATTTCTCCATCCGACGTTTTCCTTTTCTTGTATAATTTGACTGCTGGTCTTGGATCGGTCCGCGAGCTGCTTTCACCGCGATGGTGCAGCGCGTCAGGTGTAGGATGAATAGTTTTGACATTGAGTTTCGCCAACGCGTGTCGAAGATTCCGTTCCACGGTCTTGGACTGTCCGTGGATGTGTATTCCCCCGATGTATTCGATCTCACCGAGCAACTCGAAGAACAGGCATTATCGTATGGATATTTAGAGATGTTTAAAGCGGACCAGCTCGCCTTGCAAGAGGTGCGGCACCGAAATCCTTCCACGTACCTGGAATATCATGCGGATGGACTATGGGTAACGCAACCGGATTGGGAAATTTCCTATCGGTATCATGATGAATTGACAATCGCGATGAATCACCTTCGTCAATTAGGGTGTTCGTGGCTGAATCATGAATGCGCGACAAAACAGATCGCTGGTCACTCTTTTGGGACCTATCTGCCTCCAGTATTTTCCGAAGCCTCGGCGCACGTGACAGCCGTCAATGTCCGGTCGGCTCAACGGTTGTTCGATAAACGATTCGAGGACCATGCTCTGCCAAGCCCACTGTTTCTACTAGAAACTCCTCCTTTGACCTTTTTTGCGATTGGGGAGGTGTCATATGCGGATTTTTTCAGATTCCTTGCAGAAGCATGTTCCTGCGGGTTTGTCCTGGACATTGGGCACATTTGGACCGTGTATCGTTACACCGGAGCGTGGCAAGGTAGTTCTATCGAAGATTTTCTGGAAGGGTTGTTACGGGCATTTCCTCTTGAACGCGTCGTACAGGTCCATATCGCGGGATTAGGGTTTCATCCAGCCGTTCTTCGTCAGGATCAGCGTCATCGCTGTCCGCCTAATTGGCTTGATTCACACGATTCTCCGATTCCTGACGTGCTATTCAGGATGCTGAATCAAGTGTTGGCTCATCCTAGGTTGATCAATGTCAGGGGAGTGGCCCTTGAGGTTGATACAAAGGCCATCTCTTGCATTATTCAGGAATTTAGGAGGCTTGGTGAGCAATGTACGGCATGGGAGCAAGAACAACGAAGAAAACTTGCCGATGCCATCGATCATGATCCGGTTTCACGCGAAGTCTCCATCGCCGAGGCACCTCGTCACTTTCCCCAAGATCCGCAGCTCGAAATTCAATATCGTCATTATGTCGAGATGTTGACCCAATGCACAAGCGACTCGACGTTCCCGCAAACTAATCTTCTCTCAACCGTCGATCCGACGGGGTTGAATGTCTATCGCCAAGACTATTTGCCCTATGAGATTTTTGAATGGGGGGGGAAGTTTCAGGAGATGTTTCCCGCCACGATGCAAGCCCTGGCGTCATTGGGGGGTGGCTGCGAGGGGCTGTTCTGTTTCTGGTACAGTCATCCGCATAGTTTCTCTGAACCGTATGACTTTTTCCTCGTCAAAGTTCATTACTTCGTCGAGTTCATTCGTGTGGAATATCCTGAGTGTTTAACGTTAGCCGTTCAAGAGGCGGCTGACTTACGAGATGGGTATGTGCTGGCCTGTCAAGCCAGGTCTTCTCAGAATCGTCCGTGAACCCGCCACTCTCGCGAATCGGCTACACGCTGGGTTGCCTCTTGTGTCGATCCTTGCGCTGAAATCATTCTCGCTCACCACATGGGGTTCAAGCGGCGAGAGGCCGGGAACACCGCTCCCGGCCTTCGTAGCCACTTCGGCGGAGTAGGCGGCGGCTTTTTTATCTGCCCCATGCGTCATGGAGATAGATGGAGATAGAATGAAGGCATGACAGAGGCCATGAATTTTTTCTGTTATACGAGAATTTTCATCATTTCTTGGCCTGGCTCGGCGCGGGGTTGTCGAGGGTATGTTGAATTTCCCTAATCAAGCGGTTTTCGATTTCTTTGACCTCGAGTTGGCTGGCATCCAGCAGTTGTCCCTTTTGAGATAGCTTTTCGAAGTCCGCCTTGACCCAAAGAGTCGAAGTGTGTGGGGTGTCTTGCTGCACCATGAGAATATATTGATTTCTAAACCCAGTCACTTCAAGCGAAACGGGCGGAGAAGTCTTTCGCATTGTGATAAAGGCCGCTTGTTGATCGGTGGGCATACTGGCGAGGATGGTGTATCGATTTTGAGTTAACGTTGATTGGATCGCGCGAATAACGGTTGATAACGTATGGTCAAGTTTTGTAGCCTGACCATCTTTTTGCGCAACTTTGAGGCCTTTTCTCCATTTGTCTCGCAACGTTCTAAGCCATGTTGCATCCTTACGAAGTTTTTTGATCTCCTCTTCGAGTTGATTCAAATGAGAAGCATCATGCTTGTGGCCATTGGAGAGATGTTGGATTTCCTGTTCCTTTTCTTGAAGCTTGAGGCCACACTCCTCCTCGATTTTTCGAGTTTCACGGTTCAATAAGTCTATCTGCTGTTGAATGGCCTTATTCCCTTCCTGAAGGGACGTGACGACAGACTCTAATTTGGCTACCTGCTTCTTGAGTTGAAAGTTTTCTTGTTTGAGCGGCTCAGTGTCCGAGGGGCAACCCACAAGCAGAGTCCAGCAGATCATCGAGAGGCCTAAGCGAGCAAAGTGAAGAAGGAAGGTTGGAGGCAATCGGTCATGTATCATGGATGACCAATGTGTTCTGACTTTTGCCAGAACCGTGGATATGGACTGACAGTTGTGGATGGAAGTGTCTCCCAATGGATTGCAGATTTTCATTGTATGATGATTGCGAGACTATTTCAAATCGGGTGATTTCTCTCAGGCACGAGTATGATTGACCCCTTTTGTCTGACGGGCTATGCTTGGGTCTATCTGGGGCAGGAAAAGGGCGTACGATTTTAGATGGCTGTCGAGAGGCTAGTTGTATGACCACCTTCATACGAAAAACATTCGCGGTGCCTCCATTATCTTGCAACTGCTCAATCATTGGAGACCTAGAGACCAAACAAGCTGTGGTCGTGGATCCCGGAGGCAACGCGGAGCGCATTCTCGGAGAGGTTCAAGCACTGGGGCTGACGGTGAAGTTCATCCTTCATACTCATGCTCATTTCGATCATTTTCTGGCATCCGGAGCTGTTCGTGATGTCACGGAAGCGACCATATGTCTCCATCAAGAAGATCGAGAGCTCTGGGACATGTTAGAAGTTCAGTGCCAAATGTTCGGGGTGCCCTACCATCCGGTGCCTCCCCCTGATGTGTGGCTCAAGGATGAAGAGTCGTTGGCGATCGGAAACGAAATGACGCATGTCATGCACACCCCAGGCCACACCCCGGGATCACTCTGTTTTCACTTTCCGCGACAGAATCTCGTCTTGTCTGGGGATACGTTATTTCGAGGCGGTATCGGGCGAACAGATTTATGGGGAGGCGATTCGCGTGCGATCGAACGGTCAATTCGTGACCGTCTGTACGCACTCGATGAGCAGACTGTGGTCGTGCCGGGGCATGGTCCGGAGACCATGATCGGAACGGAGAAACAGACGAATGCGTTCATCTCAGGGTGAACAGCCAGAATGACCGGGGTTGAAAGCCCGAGGAGGCTCTCATGAGAGGGTATGTCGTCGCGAGTTGTGTCTTTTTGTGGTTTTGGAGTGGCTTGATCGTAAGTAGTTACGCGCAAGAATCGTCCCTCGAATCTGAAGAAGTGGTGATCGAAAAGGTGGAAGTTCATGTGTCTTCGCATGGGCCGGTCGTGCTTCTAGAAGTCGGACAGCAAGCGATTCCAATTTATGTGGACCCGACCGTGGCCGGTTCAATTCAAGGTGCCTTAAGCGGCTTCATGTTTCCTCGACCTCTTTCACATGATCTGATGCATACGATTCTTGAAGCTTATAGCGTCAAGGTTGACCGGGTGTTTATTTCTTTGAAAGATGGGATTTATTATGGAACGATGACGCTGTCCTTGAATGGGCACACGAAGATTTTTGATAGTCGCTCATCAGATGCCATCGCGTTAGCCATACATTTTCATACGCCTATCGTGGTTTCTCGTGAATTATTGGAGTCCGCAGGAAAGCCTATTCCAGGGAAAGAGCAGGAGAAGATACAACTGTAGGAAAAGTTTAATCATTCACGAACCTCAATAGCGATTTTGTTGCAGATTTGCTCCTTTCTCAAAATAGTTGCCAATGGTCAAAAATCGCAAAATCAAACTCTAAGACATTGAAATTATACGTGCTTTTAGCTCTGGACCCCTCAAAAAACCTTCTTGCGTCCTGTTGTTCCATATGCTATAACGAACCCTCTTTTCAAGACTAAGCCTAGGGGAATTGGAAGGCCCTTCGTTTCTAGAATTGGCAACCTTTTTATTATTAACAAGCTTTTCATGGGGAGGTAGGCGATGCACAGAGTGCTTCTATCCGTCCTTTTAAGTCTTGTGCTAGTTGCGGCTGGTTCAACTGCCGCATTGGCCCTGCAGTCGGGTGGTGTGGAAATTGGTGATCTCGAATCGGGATCCGTGGTGGGACAATCCTTTAGAGCGTTGGACGTTGATCTTGAGTTTATAGCGATGGAAGTGGGTGGAAAAAAAGTTTGGTACCCACCGACCGCTGTGTTAAACCTCACGAGATCTGGTACCGGTGCGCGTGGAGGCCGTCCAATTTTGATTAAAGTCACTAATAATTTAGATGGGGAGCATGGGTTTGATTTATCCGCGAGCAGTGCTCATTCTGGCCCGTGGTCCATGCATGCTCAAGTGGTTCTGAAGCCTGGAGAAACGAAGTACATTGGTATTCCAATCAGTGATCTGACGTATGTGACTTCAAGCAACACGTTACAATACAAATGCCAACTCCATGATGCTCACTTGGGTGGGCAATTGTTGATTTTGCGATAGTTCAAGTTCCGTTAGTCAAATTAAGAAAAGCCCCGTTCCCAACACAAGGAACGGGGCTTTTTTATGACGATTTCCAAATGGTGCTAAAGGAAGCGGCTAGACTTGTTCTTCTTGCTTGCAGTTCACGTTGGCCTCTAATGGAATCTTTTGGGCTGCGAAGAGCTCTCCGTGAATGATAAGGAGCAGAAATCGTTGCTGTTTGGCTTGCTCATGAATCTCGTCCTGGAGTGCTGTGTTGATATCTACCACCATTTCATGCTGAGATTCAGTGGTTGTGTCGTTGATGACCCAAAAGAAATGACTGCCTTTGGGGTAGAGGGACTCCACAAAAGCATTGATCGATTGAGAAGCGCTGGAATAATCAGCCCCACTCAACGAGGGAAGTCCCAATACTATCAAAAGTGGTATCATGGTGAGAACAGATGTGCGTGTCATCGGTGACCTCCTTTTTACCGTGGAACGGTTGAGTGAAGGGTCCTTCTGTTAAGATATCGGAATTTTCTTGAGAAAACTCAATTTTATCATATCGCCTATGCCGTTATTGAGCAATAAGCTCCCAATTAATGGAGATGTGGCCGGGTTTATTGAAATGACCCCATACTGTGCGGAGCACAACCACAGAGGTTTCGAGAGGTAGAGCCTCTTCCTCTTAGTGTTGCATTCAACCATTCCGACCCTTCAAGCCAGATCTTTCAAGAATGTCTTCATTTTTACAAGGGCTGCCCAACAAAAAGCGAATTTTGTTTTTGGTGCTCATGTCCCTGTTGCTGATTAGCGGGGCCCTTCTTTTTAATCGACCCGAGCAAACAAAAGAGATTCATGTGTCTTTTCCCTCTGGCCGAGTGGTGAGAGCTGAAGTTGCGGATACTCCCGAGAAACTATTGTTTGGACTGGCATTTCGTAATCAGATACCTGATGATGGCGGCATGCTCTTTATTTTTGAAGAATCCTCACTACATCAGGTCTGGACGAAGGAATTTCGAGTGCCCGTTGATATTATTTGGATCGATGAGAGCAAGAAAATCGTGTATATTGTCGAAGAAGCTCCCCCATGTTCTGGCGATCCCTGTACCTGGTATGGTCCCCCACCAGAACATGCGCGGTATGTGCTTGAAACGAATGCCGGGTTTGTCAAAGAGGCTCGAGTTGAACAAGGGATGCAGTTAAAGTTTATTTTGCGTATGTGAACGAACGTTCCGAACGTATCGGCGCGGGAAAGGCGTGGCCGTGGCCTCAAAAAATCCTGATCAATCTGGTCAACTTGATCAACCTGGTTCCAATGATGAGTTCGCCGGCTTTGTTTTGGTCGGACGGGTTGACGATGTACAAGAGGGCAAGGGGCGAGTGGTGAAGGTGCATGATAAGTCCGTCGCTCTCTTTCATGTGGGGGGGCGGTTTTATGCGATCAACAACATTTGTCCACACCAGGGAGGTCCGCTCGGAAAGGGGAAAGTGAAAGGCTATCTTGTGACGTGCCCTTGGCATGATCTCCAATTCGATATTCGAAGCGGTTTTGGAGGGGATGGGGGAGGCAATTGTGTGGCGAGTTATGAGGTGAAGGTTGCGGGGAATGACGTCTATGTGAATCTTCAAACGAAAGACGTCTGGTCATTATGATGGGACAATGCAAATAGGGAGCAGGTCGCTGGGGTTAAGATCCTTGAAGACATGATGAGGGTGGCGGCAATGGATAGTCAATTCATGAGTGAACGTGAAAAGTCGATGGAACGAGACAGTCAACATGCAAGAACTCTCCATGTCAAAAAGGGGGAGTTGTTTTCTGTGAATCTCTGGGAGGATCGCACTCGTGGCGAACAGTGGGTTCCGACGTTTGATACGAAGGTGTGTATCCTCGTGGAAGACGAATTTCTTCGTACCATCAGCAATAATGCCGTGGATTCCGGTCGCCGGCGTTTTGAGTTTCAGGTAATGGAACCGGGGACTCACATGATTGAATTTAGTAAACGGATGGCGTGGAAATTTACAGAAGAAGATCGCCGGATATTTATCATCCATGTCGATATGTAATGCCTTTCCTGAAGCGATATGCCCAACATCGGCTATTTAAACGGTCAGTTCATGCCCCTTGCGCAGATGCAGGTTTCCGTAGAGGACCGCGGCTATCAATTTGGTGATGGTGTCTATGAGGTGATTCGTACCTACCAGGGTGTCCCCTTTCGAATGGAAGAGCACCTGGAACGTCTGGCCCGAAGCGCTCATGAGATAAAAATTTCTCTTCCGTTGACGCGGCAAGAATGGGGGATGGCCATTCAGGACGGTATTCAACGAAGTGGTTATAAAAATTGCAAGGTGTACATTCAGGTGACCAGGGGCGCAGCACCGCGTGAACATTTGTTCGCGGCCTCTCTGGCGCCCACTGTCGTGATGACAATTCGGGAAATGTCGGAGTTAGACCCACGTTTTTACACTCAAGGTGTTCGGGCCATCATGCTCCCAGATATTCGCTGGGGCAGATGCGACATCAAAAGCCTCAACCTGTTACCGAATGTGCTGGCTAAACAGAAAGCCGCTGAGGCGGGGGCTTTTGAAGCAATCTTTGTTCGCGATCGTGTCGTGACCGAGGGGGCATCGAGTAACGTCATGATCGTAAAGGATCGTAAAATTTGGACGCCTGAGCTCAATGAACATGTGTTGCCAGGCGTGACGTTGAAGTACGTGATGTGTCTCGCAAGAGAAAATGGCTATGATGTTCAGGAGCGAAGAATATTTTCTGAAGAGTTGGGGGAGGCTGATGAAATATTCCTTGTTGGAACCACGATCCACGTTCTTTCCGTCACTCAAATAGACACAATTTCCGTTGGCAATGGTCTCCCAGGTCCCATCACGCAAGCCTTGATGTCTCAGTTCGCTGAAGCTGTTGAGAAATCCTCGGCAATCTCGATTAACTAAACTTCAATACTTGCTCTCCTCCGAGGGGCGATCCTCGACTCTTCCGACTCTTTGTTGTCGGCAGTCTGCCGTCCCATTCATAAGGACTTGACTCTCGCGGGTGTTTTTAAGTACCGTTTTCTTTCCCGCCGCTTGGCGTGTCCGAGAGAAGTGCCCAACTGTAGTGCAGTGACTCAAGTATGATTTTTACATAGAGGTACAACGCGAACTTTATTTCCTGTCAAGGAGGCCGGTCCATGTTTTATCAGAAGGTATCAACGTATCCATCACTCAGGTGGCTGAGTATTTTAGCTGCCGTCGTTTTCTTGCCGTTTGCTTCAGCATCAGCTGAAGATGTGGAATCAAACAATCACATGGTCCACAAAACGGGGATGACACATCAAGATGCCCCGGCTTGGGCAGAAAAACTCAAAGGCCAGACCATCGTTGAAAATTCGGTGGAAGGCCGGGCTGAACGGGCTGCTTTGGTCGAGCTTCAGCATCAACGAATGATGAAGCAAATGGAGAAGGAGATGGCTCATTCTCCTAATACCGGAGCCTTTAATACGATGTCGATGATGCATCAGTATGGTGCCGGGAAAGAAAATGGACTCTTGATGTCCAGTTCAGGGCAGGAGCCGGTTTCCGGCAAAGGCGGGCTGTGTCCTAAGACTGCTCCCGTCAAACATTATGATATTTCTGCTATCAACGTAGAAGTCACGTTGAATCAATGGCTGGATTATTACCCTGGGTATATGTACGTCCTGACGGAAAACATCGAGAAAGTCCGCGAAGAAGAAGCTAAAAATGCGGAAGCTCGAGAATCCGAAGGCCATATGGACCCCGGAGCCGTGAAAAACGGCATCCAAGACCAGTGGATTCAACCTTTGGTCATTCGAGGCAACCAAGGTGATTGCGTCAAATTTACATTACGGAATCAACTAGAATTTGGGGAAGATGTCAGCTTGCACATCAACGGTTCTGACATGGTCATGAGCAAGACCGGGCAGCCTGCCACTACGACCAACCCCGATGCGATTGCTGCCGGTGCAAGTGAAGAGGAAGATGAAGAAGGCGATGCGCCAAAAGGATCATCTGAGATTGAAATGGAATGGTATATCCATCCCGACTCTCAGGAAGGTGCGAAACAATTTCATTCCTATAGCAACGATCGGGAGTTGACGGTTCTTGGTATGATGGGCGTATTTGTTGTCGAACCTGCCGGCTCGAAGTATTGGGAACCACTTGGTACTGGTTCTGCGACGGAAGCAAGAAGTGGTTGGCAAGTCATGATTGACACGCCCAAAGGTCCTGATTTTCGGGAGTTTGTGTTAATTTATCATGAAATTGGTGACGAAGCGTTTCGGCCAGTTAACAAACATGGAGATTTTTTGCCACAACGTGACCCATTGACGGATACCTATCGTCCTGGAGCACGAGCCCTGAATTTCAGGAGTGAACCGTTTGGCATTAACAACATGCATGTGCAGCATGAATATTTTGGATTTGAAGATGAATCGATGGGGTATAGCAGTTATACATTCGGCGATGCATCCCCTACGATTCCTCGAAGCTACCTGGGGGATCCTGCCAAATTCAGGATTGTTCACGGTGGTTCGGAAGTGTTCCATTCTCACCACCCCCATGGTGGATCGATTCGCTGGCAAAGAAGTCCCCGTGCGACTCAAATGCCGGTTTGGAATACTGGTCAAAATGGTCCAGTGAAATATCCTGTCATCCGAACGAAGTCCGACCGCGTGGACGTCGAAGTGATTGGGCCATCAGAAGCGTTGGATCTTGAGACGGAATGTGGCTCAGGGCTTTGCCAATGGTTGGCTGGAGACTTTTTATTCCATTGTCATGTGGCTCATCACTACGTGTCAGGAATGTGGGGCTATTGGCGTGTGTACAACACCCTGCAAGTGCCAGGGTTCCATAACGATGTCATGCCTCCGTTGCGTGAACTCCCGGACCGTCTGGATCGAATCCATAAGCCTGTGAGTTCTGACAAATTGGTTGGGACGACTGTCAATTGGTTTGGGACAAAATTTAATATCGTAGCGAGCGGAAAGAGCGATTGGAAATCTGACCCGAGAGTCGTGAACATCAAGGATTGGGTCGAGATGCAGTTGGTGACTCAGGGGAAACCGGGTCATAAGGATGATCAGGAAGGACAATTGAAAGCATATGATGCGACGGTGATTGACTGGGTTTGGGACGGCAATAAGGCTATGAGTGAAAAGGAAGCCGATATTGGTCCTAACCCAAAGTATCATCCGGAATGGCAAGGATATACAGCCGGAGAGCGACGGGCGATCTGGTTTGAACCAACGACCGGAAAAGTGGCGTGGCCCTGGTTAACGCCGCACTTCGGAAAGCGCGTTCCATTCGCACCGGATCACAATCCGGCGCCATGGTTGGAAATGATTCATGTTGATGACCAAGGCAAGAGAACGGTGAATCCAGCGAAGCCTGGAGAAAACGGGCGATGGAGCCTTTGTCCGGAAAGGGCTGGATCGCAGAAGTATAATATTCATTTCATTAAACTCCCAGTTGAATTATCTGCGGCTCAAGGAGATCAGGAAGCTATCGTTGATCCCAATGGGTTGCTCTATGTTGTGCATGATGAAGAAGAAGCTATTCGAGCCAATAATGATTTGAAATATCCTCTCGTGTTTCGTGCCAACATGTATGATTGTATGGACTGGACTCTGACAAGCGAGTGGGAAGACGATGATATCACGAATTTCCAGTCATCCAAGATCAACACGCATTTTCATTTTGTGCAGTTTGATAACCAAGCATCGGACGGGGTCATTTCTGGATTCTCATATGAGCAGTCCATGAGGCCATTTACGATGTTTGAGAAGGAAAAGAAAAAAGGCCTTCCTGTTCCGATGAACGCTAAGCTCACGAAAGCCGCGAAGAAAGGCGATAAAACCATACATATCACGAATGCGAAACAGTACCATGTTGGAACTCTGATTCTTGTCGGAGTCGATAATGTGGGGAAAGATGAAATTAAGCGGATTGTCGCTATTGGAGGGTCTGGTAGCTCCTTGTCGGCCGCCTCATCGGGAACTGGTTCCTACACAGTAAATCCTGGTGATTCACTTGGTGCGATCGCGTCGTCTCTTGGCGTGTCGGTCAACGAACTGAGAGACCTTAACGGAATAGACAATCCAAACCTTATCAGAGTCGGGAAAACGTTGAAGGTTCCTGGTGGAGAGGGATCGTCATCGGCTCCCGCAGCAGGGGGGGGCGGAGAAACGCTGACTTTTGATACACCGCTAGCCCACGATCATCCTGTTGATGATATCGTGACCGTTGAGTTTGTCCGTCAAAGATTCTGGGCTGACGCAGATGTTGGATCAGTCTTCTGTCATGATCATGCATTTGGTGGAACGACGTGGCCGCATGGAGCGGTGTGTACGTTCCTTATCGAACCTTTTGGGTCAACATGGCATGATCCAAAGACTGGAAAGCCTATCCGGACAGGACTAGTCGCGGATATTCATACGGTTGAGCGGGTTGGTCATGATGTGGCAGGAAGTTTCCGTGAGTTGATGGTACATGTCATGGATACCGTTCCCCATACCGTCAATGTCGTTACGGCAGGGAATCCTCCTGGTCAGCCGATCGAAGTCGCTTTGGAGGCTGGACGAACGGTCTCGTTCATCATGCCACCGAACGAAAAGATCAAGATGACACCGATGCCATTCTTGAATGGCGGTACCCATACAACGGGCGGTGCCTTCAATTTCCGAGCCGAACCTTTTGCTCAACGTTTGGCGAACAATTCCGATACATCTCAGCTTTTTAGCAGCGCTATCCACGGCGAACCCAGCACGCCAACGATCAGGGCTTACTTGGGGGATGCGGTCGTGTTCCGCCTGATCGATGTAACGATGAATGAAAGTAATGTGTTTACCGTCTCAGGACATACATTCTGGACTGAACGGTATGCACAAGAAGCGAACAGAAAAAATTCCATACATATTGGAATTGCTGAACGATATGATCTTGTTGTTCCGGAAGCTGGGGGACCACGGCATCTTCCAGGTGACTATATGTATTTCAATGGCAGAAGTTCCAAGTTCTCGGAAGGTTCGTGGGGATTGATTCGAGTGCTCGACAAGCCGGTGGATGACCTCCAGCCTCTTCCGAATAAGGCATATGGAAAAGAAGGTATGCCTGAACCGCTTCCAGTGTGTCCTAAAGATGCGCCAATGAGAGCATTTAACGTGGCTGCGATCGACTTCCCGTCCATGAGTTTTAATCCGAACGTGGAAGATGCTATTGAGGTCGACTTTGAACGGAAAATTGAGATACAAAACCCCGACGCAAAAATTTACGTCTTGGAGGAGGAGGTCAGCAAGGTTTCGGGTGAATATCAACCCATGCCTTTAACCTTACGCGCCAACGTTGGAGATTGTATTCAAGTTAATTTGACCAACAAAATGAAAGAAAGTCGTGCTTCATTCTCAGCCTTTGGCCTGGCGTTTGACCCCAAGGATTCACAAGGGGTTAATCTGGGACAGAATCCTGGTGATCAAACCATTGCTCCGGGAGAAAGTCGGACATACACATACTATGCTGATCCATTTATTGGAGAGACGCAAACGTTGGTATGGGACTTTGGCAACGTAGCGATGAATCCTCGAAACGGCCTGTTTGGAGCCATCATTATCGGCCCCAAAGGGTCTCAGTACCGGGATCCGAAAACTGGGGCTGATGTCTCGTTGAAAAATGCCTGGCAAGCAGATGTGTTGATCGATCAATCTGTGGCAGGAAACGAAAAACGAGGAAACTATCGTGATGTGGCGCTGTTCTTCCAAGATGAAGATAACATCATCGGAACGAGCTTCATGCCATACGTGCAAAATGTCGCCGGTTTGGTGGGTATTAACTATCGCAATGAACCCTACTTGTACCGTGAATCACAAGGATGTTCATTAGGCCGCATGTTCCAGCCCTGCGAAGTTGATGATCCTAAGGATCCGGCTACTCCTACGATCATGTCACATGCTGGAGATCCTGTCAGAATTCATGTGTTCGGAGCCAGTAGCGAGCAAAACAGCATGTTTACATTAGAGAAACATGAATGGCCGATTGAGCCGTTCCTGCCAGGCGCCGATATGATTAGTACTGTCGAATTTGCCGGTTCAGAATCTATCGATGCCTTTGTGGCTTCTGCTGGTGGTGTGTATGCTCTGCCTGGCGATTATATTTATGGAAACGCCAGGCTCCCGTATTCTCAGTCAGGACAATGGGGACTGCTACGGGTGTTGCCTCAAAGTGATAAGAGTATTCTTCCGCTAAGCGGAGCGGTGAATACTGGTGCGCAAGAAGCGAAGGTAGTCCCATCTGAAGATGGTGCAATTAAGCCCGTTGCCTTTAAGTAAAGCAGCCTATTAATTGCGATCTTAATGACGGGGAAGCCGGGCTTCGGCTTCCCCGTTTTTTATGTGTAGTGTATATTGATAAATATGGGTGTAGGAGGCCTAATACTGATGCATAATGTTTGCGAGGGAAAAGGGAGGTGATAATGTGGTGGTCGAAGTTGCTGGTCTGTATGGTAGTTCTGGGGGGGATGTCCGCCCAAGCTTGGTCATATGAAGAAATTTCTGTCAAAAATGGAGGGACCATTCGTGGAAAAGTGACGTTATTGGGTGAGAGACCTCGTGCTATGGCATTTAATCTCGTGACGATCCCCGATGCCGTGTATTGCGGACGAATTTCCACGGGAACGGGCTGGCGAATCGTTGAAGACTTTATTGTCGCTCCAGACGGGGCGCTTAAAGACGCCGTTGTGATGCTCAAAGACATTAAAAAAGGGAAGAAATTTGAAACGAAAAAGGTACGTGTTGAAGCGATCGACTGCGACTTCCTTCCCTTCGTCAATGTGCTTCGCAAAAAGGATGAGCTAACGGTCGTCAACATGGACCCGATTGAACACGATATTCAAGGATATGAGACGGCGAGAGAGCGTGGGGCTCGAGTGTTATTTAACCGTCCGCTCCCGATGAATCCCTTTCATAAAGTTCTCGGGCTGCTCAATAGCCACAAGCATATGCCGGGAAAACCGATGATTGAACATGTTCACCTGCGTAAAGGAAGAAATATTTTTGTCATGCAATGTGGATTTCATCCTTATATGTTCTCGTGGGGGTTGATCGTCGAGAACCCGTATTATGCCATCACCAAAGAGGATGGAGCGTTTGAACTCACAGATGTGCCTCCAGGGGACTATACTTTAACGGTCTGGCATCCAGGTATGAAGAAGTACCTTCAGCAGGATATTTCAGTCGAACCTCAAGGGACCACCGTCCACGATTTTGAATACGAACCCGTCAAAGGACGGCGGAGCGTTCATGAAATGCATGATAATCCACATTTTGGTGTTGAATTATTAGGGGAGGGTGTCGAGATCGTTCCGTCTCTTCGCCTACAAAAACCATGAAATCGATTCGTGTATTCACCAGAGGTTTTAAGCCTTTCTATCTGTTTGCGTGCCTGGGGTGGGTCGTGTACTCGATGAGCTTTATTGCAAGCAGTTTTGGGTATGAAATCAAAGAAGTCGAAGACGGTGGCACACTCACCGGCGTCGTGACGCTCTCTGGTTCACCTCCCGAACCAAAAGCGTATAATCTCGTGACCTTTCCTGATCCCGAATATTGCGGTCGTATATCGACCGGGAATGGTTGGCGTTTGTTACAGGACTTCCATGTGAACGATCAGGGACAGGTAAAAGATGTTGTCATCTTTTTTGAAGAGGTTCAGGCCGGAAAACCATTTACTCTGTCGATCCCTCGAGTGGAAGCCAAGGATTGTCAATTCCATCCATTTACGACGATCGTACGGAGTGGGCATGGGGTAGAGGTGATTAATATGGATCCTGTGATGCATGATATTCAGGCCTATGAAACATCGAAACAACAGGGAACGCGAGTCTTATTTAATTCTCCGCTCCCATTCAATCGTCTTCATGAACGTGACAACAGGCATGCCGCCCATCACCACAAACCCAGCGAGTCGCTCGTACGACAATTTCATTTGAGCAAGGGCCGAAAGACTTTTGTCATGCAATGTGGGTTCCATGCTTACATGGAGAGTTGGGCGATTGCCGTCGAAAATCCATACTATGCTTTCACGTCGTCCGATGGAACATTTTCCATCGATCGCATTCCCCCTGGTAGGTATCGAGTGCAAGCCTGGCACCCAAGCGTGAGGGAAGTCGTCACACAAATGGTCGAGATAAAGCCAAATGAGAAGCTCTCGGTCACTTTTGTGCTCCCTGCTCCACGAGAGCGACAGACGGCACATAAAATTCGAACTCCGCCTCGATTCACGCCTGCCGCTCTCGGCCGTCCGATCGATATTCAGCCGTTGCTTGAACAACAGCTTCCATGAAATGGGAGATGATCCGGTTCTGTGCCAGGAGAGAGGCAATCGTCACGATTCTTCTGGTGACCGTGGTTATCTGTGATGCCCCCCAGGCATTTTCGGCTTCACATCCTATCGGTAGCAGTATTGTCGCCTCTCCGGTGCCAACCACGACAGGATTTTCCGCTCGTTTGATATGGCGAAGAGGGGGGAAGGTCTCTAAAGCGCAATTATTCGTCAAGGATAATCGATATCGTATCGAGTATTTTGGCGGATTAAAAACTGAATTGGGTTTTGCGGGGGTCACGATTGTTCGATTAGATCAACGAAAGGTCTGGTACATTTACTCTGATCGTCGGCTTGTCTTAAGTGTGCCTGTGACCAAACAGGACGTGTTGCCGTTTTCGGTGACACTAGAAGGTGAAATAAAGCGAACGTTGATTGGTGATGCGTACGTCGGTAAGCGTCCAGCCACATTATTTGACGTTGAAGTCGTCACCGAATCCGGCAAACATGAGGCCTACTATGAGTGGGTGGATGCTGAGCGAGAGGTTCTTCTCAAACTGCTCAGTCGAGATCGTGATTGGTGGGTAGAGTACGAACATGTGGTTATCTCTCAACAGCCTGACTTTTACTTTGAGATTCCCTTGGGTTATCGAAAGGTGGAAGCTCGTGAATCCTACCCCGATCAAGAAGAATGAACCGTCATGGAGCAGGAGAAGCACTGAGCGTGTTTGTCTTCATGGATTATGCCAGTCATTGTACGCGTATATGAAATAACCGAGGGTTCGATGTGATGCCTAGATTGAAAACCTATTCACAAGCTTTGAAGCTGTTCATGTTTTTATCGCTCATATTTGTCCACGGGACATGTGCTTGGGCCGCCGACTCTCAAGAGAAACTGGACTTTGGCCAAATCCAGCATGCCTACGCCAACGGACAATTTCAGGATGTCCTGGATTCATTGGATCAGCTTAGCGAGAAGGAAAAAGGCGAGGGTTCTGCCCAGCGACTAAAGATATTGAGCTTGGCGCGACTTGGAAAGACCAAGGAAAGTATCGAGGCATATGATCAGACTCTCAAGGAGTCTGATCAAGAAAATGATGCCTTACTCAGAGAGTTGGCTATAGCCGCCATCCTTCCGTTTCGGACGGATATGCGAGAGCAAATTCGTGGTGCGGCCTATACGGCTTTGAAGGAAATCCATACCGAGGACATCGTTCCATACCTAGAGGAGGGACTAGAGGATAAATCCGGAATGATTCGCGCACTGGCCGCCGAAGGCCTGGCTGGATTGAGCAGTGGGAGAAAATCGACTCGATTCCGTCAGGCGCTGAAGGATAAGGCTGGTCTTGTGCGTGCAGCGGCGTTGCGGGGACTCGGACGTCTGGCCGATCCATCGACTCAGCCACTTATCCGCCCCCTGTTGAAGGATGAAGTGAAGCTCGTGCAAATCACCGCCGCTGGCACGATGATTCAACTTGGGCATCCGGAATTTTGGAGACGCATTCAACTAGAGGCTCAACAGGGCACGGGATACGAACGAAGTACGGCTTTTCGAATCATGGGTGAATTGGGTTATGATGAAGCCCTCAAAATTCTTGAGCAGGGATTGCAGGATAGTCAACCTTCCATTCGGGGGGCGGCAGCTTCTTCGTTAGGAAAGCTTCACGATAAGAAGGCTGTAGGGTTACTCATCTCTGCTTTGAATGACAACAGCCCCGTTGTTCGTAGCATTGCCTCCGTAAGCCTTGGGCAATTGAAGGCTGAGCAAGCCATTCCAGCTTTGACTGAAGGATTGCATGTGACTTCCCCCGGTGTACAGGCGGCCTCCGTGGCGGCTTTGTTGCAACTGAGCAGCCCTTTTGGACTTGTCGTGGAGACAGTAAGAATGCTCATGTCTGATACCAACCCTGGTATTCGTTCTGGAGTTGCGAGAGCTCTCGGGAATGGGCATGGTCGGGACGTGGTCAATACGTTGTTGTTATTCTTGAATGACCCTGTGCCGAAACCGAGAATTTCTGCGGCCCGATCGTTAGGCCGCATTGGTGACCGTCAAGCCCTTTCTCGCCTGAAACTCGCACTGCGAGATCAAGATGAAGCGGTGCGTGCGACGGCAGCGGCGGCTATCGTCCGAGTGCTTGAGAGTCCAAACACTCTGTAAGCCAGATCTCCAAGATTATCGTCTCTGCGCTAATTATCCTTCTAGTTCAGTTGTGTCAGGTTGAGCTATGAAGTTTCAGTTCGATTCAGGATGTGTGCTGGCCGTGTTGATCGTCCTGAGTTGCAGTTCTTGTTATTCTCCGTCTCCTTCAAGTCATCCTGCCGTCGTCACTCCTTCTGCTGATCGGACGCAAGCCATTCGTTGGATGTCTTGGAACAAAGAGGTGTTTCGAATAGCGCAGGAACAAGACAAACTCATTCTCCTTGATGTGACGGCGGTCTGGTGTCACGCCTGTCATGTCATGGATGAGACGACTTATGCGGATTCGAGGATCGTGGATTTCGTCAATGCCAGGTTTGTCGCCATTCGAGTCGATACGGATCAACGTCCCGATATAGATGCACGCTATCGGCATGGAGGGTGGCCGACGACCAGTATTCTGATGCCGACCGGAGAAATACTGTTCCAGGCGAACTTTCTTGTTCCGGAAGATTTGTATGAAGCCCTACGAGAGACCGAAAAATTGTATCGTGATAACAAGAGCGAATTGCTGAACCACGCCACTGATATCTGGGCGAACGTGCAAGAAGCGAGGAAGAACCGGGTTCGTCCTGCGGGAATGATCGATCCTGAAATCATTGAACAGACCGCGTCGACGATCCAGCGGAACTTTGATGGCACTCATGGAGGGTTTGGCGATGCGCCAAAGTTTTTCGAGTCAGAAACGATCGCCTTTCTTTTTCGCCGCTATCATGAGTCTCGGGATCAGGCTCTTCGTCGCATGATCTTGTTTACCTTGGATCAACAGCGAAATCTCATCGACCCAGTTTGGGGCGGTTTTTACCGGTATGCGGTGAATGCCGATTGGACGAACCCTCATTTTGAAAAGATGCTGCATCTTCAAGCCATGAATCTTGAGACCTATCTTGAGGCGTATCAGGTCACGGGTGAACCAGTGTATCGGTTGGTGGTGGATAATATCCTACACTATGTCAGGACTTTTTTATCTGATGAACATGCGCGAGGATTTTTTGCGAGTCAAGATGCGGATGTGAAAGAAGTGTCGAGCTCATCTCGCATTATCATGGCGGGAGAAGAGTATTTTGGGCTGAATGTCGCCGAGCGGATGAAGATAGGAGTTCCGAATGTCGACCGGACAATCTATACAGGGTGGAATGGGCTAATGATTCAGAGCTGCCTCAAAGCCTACCAAGTTTTCGGGGATCAGAAAGTTCTAGAACGGGCATTACAAATGCTCAATGGTTTGTACCGCGATCGTTATGTGCGGGGGAGAGGTATGGCGCATCTTGAACAGGATGGGACTCCGGAGGCATTTGGCCTGCTAGGAGATCAAGTTGCCTTTGCCCGGGCATTATTAGAGGCATGGCTGACGACAGGCAATAAAACCTATTTGATGCGGGCTGAGCGGCTGACACAGGATTTCATCAACCAATTGCAAGATAAGCAAGGAGGGGGGTTGTATGATCGTCCGATTCGTGCTGCGGCGGAAGGGCTCTTAAAGTTTCCCCACAAATCAGTGTCGGAGAATTTGCGTGCAGTGATCTACTTATCTGACCTGTATTATGTGACAAACAATCAGGTTTACCTTAAGGTTGCGGAGCAAACCCTTCGGTATGTGTTGGGCTCATCGAATCAGCTTCCCCTTGGGTTAACAGGTATGGCCCTTGTTCGTTTTCTTGAATATCCGGTCCGTGTTGTGGTGGTGGGAATAAGAGACGATGAAAAAGCTTTTAGACTTTTCCAAGAGGCCCTAACTCTTTATGCGCCTGGCAGGATTGTTCATCTCTTGGATCCGAGGGAAGACTCATTAGTCCTTGGTGCCATTTCGTTTCCAGCAACGCCTGTGCCGCGTGCGTACGTATGCACGGATACGCTGTGTTCCGAACCCATTTCAGAGCCCAGTCAAATCAGTATTCAGTATAAAGAACTCATCGAAGTGTCTAGATAGTATAACGTATAAACTTTCTATGCTTCGGTGGTGATTCGAAGAAACTCTTTAAGAGTGAGTGTCAATTTATCTTTATTTATCAATGGCTTACTGGCGTGTTTTTTTATTCGTGATTGCTGAGTTTGCTTGACACGTTTTTTTCCTTCTTGGTATATAAGAAGGTGAATACATTAACGAGGTTTCAGCAGTTTTCCTGCTCACATTCTCAACAAAGCCGATGGTGCGTAGGAGAGTCTTTAACAGCCGCAAGTATTAATCCCCCCCTCGTTAGCACACTAATTATTCTCAACTAGGAGGAAGTCTTATGAGAAATCGTCAGTCTCTTACTATGTGTCTTCTTGCAGGAGCCGCACTCATGGCCGCTCCGATGATTGCGCATGCCGGTGGAACCATTAAAGGAAAAGTGACCTTCAGCGGCAAAGTCCCGGCACCCAAGGAATTTGCCTTCTCGAAGTTCCCCAACGTGGAGTTCTGTAAAAAAAATGTGAATAAGAGTAAAGATGGCAATACCCGTTTGTTGAAAGAAGTTCAAGTTGGTGATGGCAAAGGGCTTCAGGACGCCATTGTGGCCGTTCGGGACATTAACGACAAAGCCTGGACAGGAACGTTTAAGAAGGCTCCGGCTCAAGAAGTCACGGCTGATTTGTGCGAGTTTAAGCCGTTTACGGGTGTCGCTGTGAGTAAGGGGCAGTTCAAAGTGACGAATAACGACGCCGATCCGGATGATCCGAAATCCAAAGAGGGTGTGCTTCACAATCCTCACAGTTTTGATGTCCTGGGTGCGAAGTCCGCTACGCTCTTCAACATCGGGTTGGCCAAAAAAGGCGATTCGTTGGAAAAGACGTTGATGCTTCGCATGGCGAGTAAGGGAGGCGTGGTTCGGTTGCAATGTGATCAACATGAGTTCATGCAATCCTGGTATCTTCCAGTCACGAACAAGTTTCATGCGACCACCGGCGCTGATGGAACGTTCGAAATCAAGGACGTCCCGGCAGGAAAACATAAATTGTTAGTTTGGCATCCTGTCGCCGCAAAAAACGCTGTTGGGAAAAAAGCCATTGAAATCGAAGTCGACGTGAAAGATGGTGCGACCGTTGAAGCGAACTTTGACGTAAAGTAATTCATCAAAAATTCGTGAATCAACAATGAGGGCAGCCCGGATCGTCGTCGGGTTGCCCTCGTTGTTTTTGCGTCAAATCCTTCCATGGCCTTTCGCTTGCGTTTGTCCTTCAGTGGTCGTTAAGATCGATTCACCATGGAACACCATCTTTTAGTCTTAGTCGAGGCGCTGAGTGCCGCGCGAACTTTCCCTCGCTGAAATATTTCAACTTGGCTACTATTGGGAGACAAAAATTCTCCTTACGGCAGTGAAGCTTGATCTCTTTTCTTCACTGAATGGAAGCCCTCGTTCTTCTTCTCAACTCGCTCAGGATCACGCGTTAACTGATCGACCCCTCGCATTGTTACTCAATGCTTTGGTAGCGATGAGAGTCTTGAAAAAAGAGGCTGATGTCTACATGAACACCGAGGTCGCTCAACGATATTTGGTAAAGTCTCAAGAAGAATACGTCGGCCATCTTCTGTTGCTGCACGATGCCGAATGGGAGAACTGGGGAAAGCTTGAAGAGACGATTCGGACAGGCCGGTCTCCTGTTTCTCGGCATGTATTTGAAACCGATCCAGATATGGGCGTGAATGTGCTTTCCGTTTTACATCGAATCGGACGTGAGAGTGGACCGAGTCTTGCGAAGCGTATGCAACTTGATGGGGCCAACAGTCTCCTGGATGTCGGAGGGGGGGCTGGTACGAATGCGATCGCCTGTTGTCAGGAATATCCAGAGCTCACCGCTACGGTATTCGATCTCCCATCGACGCTAAAAATGACTGAAGCCGTGATTCGAAAAGTCGGGCTTGAATCTCGTATTCGCACGTTGGCGGGAAATTTTCATGTCGATGATTTCAAGGGCCCGTATGATGCTGCGTTGATGTCTGATATTCTTCATTATCAGGATGGTGAAGTGAATGCGACGCTGGTTGCCAAAATTTTTCAGTCGTTGTCCCCTGGTGGGCAACTTGTCATTAAAGATCGATTCCTTGACCCCTCAGGAACCAGCCCCGCATGGACGACGGCATTTGCCGTTCATATCATGGTCAACACCGAGCAAGGGCAATGTTTTACGACTCAAGAAGCTATGCGATGGCTGCGCGATGCGGGGTTTCGAGATGTTCATGAGCTTGAGCCATGCGCGGTTGTTCAAGGGAGAAAGCCGATGGAAGGAGGGATTTAGCTCATGGCCGAATGGCTGAGACAACCTGGGTTCGTCGGAACGCATGCGACGATGGGGGCGGACGTCAGTCAGCTTATGGCGACAGTCTTTACGGTTCTCTTTGTCGTCGGGTGGTTCCAGGCAAGAAAGGGGGAAGGAACAAAACACCATTGGCTGATGTTGGGCGGAATGATCGCGATGCTGTCTTTCTTCACCAGTTACTATTTATTCCGAAACCTTGGCGTCTTGGCCTTCGAAGGAAAGGAAGGGTTTGGGGGTTCGCAATGGATGTACGATACGGTATTCGTCCCGATTCTCACTCTTCACATCATCTTGGTTGTCATCGGGTTGATCATGGCGGTGTATATGATCGTTCTCGGGTTCCGGACGCAATTTATTTCCGGGACCAGACGGCTCTTGCGAGAACACGTTCTTGTGACGACGTGGACCAAAATGCTTGGGATACTCGGGGTGCTAGCTGGGCTCGTAGCGGCCTATTTGTTGGCGCTCGTAGCTATAGACCGTTTTGGAATGGGGAAGCTGGTCGTATGGGTGAGTCTTCTCGTCATTATCGCCGTGGTCATGATGCTTGAAATGTCGATTCAGCGAATGTGGCCCAATGGAGCCAGACGGCATCGTGTGCTTGGTCAGTTTACGATGGTCATCTATTGCGTCTTGTTCGTCACGGGAAGTGTGACCTATACGATGTTGTACATCCTGTATCCTGGTAAAATCGGGTGATGCAGAAAACCCGACAATGCGAACTGAAGGTGAGGGGAAACCTGGCGGATAATGCTGGTAGATTGAGGTTTCAGGTCGAGCATGTATGAACTGTGATTGCGGACGAAGGTTGGAGCCGAATGGGGTTGATGAACTTGATGCGACGACCTGCCTTGCTCGGTTCAGGTGCGAGGGTTGTGGGCGGTCTCTCGGGATAGAGGGTGAGCCCAAAGAAGTGGCTCCGTTATTCACGCAAGTATGTTGGACGGATGAAGCTCTTCATATGTTAGACCGTCTGCCTCCTTATAGCGCGCCGTTCTATCGGGACGATGTTGAACGGTACGCCAGGGTAAGCGGGAATAATTTGGTCACGTTTGATTTTCTTGGAGAGGCGAAGAATCAAGGAACCGTGTCATGGAGTCAGGATACGATACGTCGCTTGGAACGGGTGCCGCCGGCCATTCGAGCGATGGCCAAAGTGGAGTTAGAACGAACGGCTCTGGAGCGTGGAATGACAGAGGTTACAGTCGAGCTGATGGAAGAGATAAAAGCCAGATATTTTGGTATGGGTAATCCCAAGACCCAGAATGCCTAAGGCCAGGTCTAAGGAATGTTAACGGCCGATCAGCGAAAGGCACGCTTCGATGGACCGCAACCGTATATTATATTCGGGAAGTTGTCCTCGTCTATTGAGATTTCACCACGCCGTCTGTTTCGTCCCGGATGGGGTGAGCACTGGAGTGAGCAACTGTAGGGTGACATCATGCTTCATCGCTTAGCGCTTCGGGTGGTTCCACAGTTAAATGGGCTTGTGACCGAGCCTGCCGTGAGAAAGCGTAAACGCCTCGTCATGTTGGCGCCTGGCATGATTGCGTTTATCGTGTACCGTCTTCTCAAGTCATCTCTTCCGTTGGACGATCCATTCATACTTCTCGCGTTCAGCGGATTTTTGGCCTCACTCTCAGCATTGTGGTCCTATCGCATGGGTCGTCAGGTTTCAGTGTCGACGGCTCTTCATGAAGATGGTCTGCGTCGTATCGCTTGGGTCGTTGGGTGGGTTGGCTTTGCCTATGGGGTGCAACTTTCTCTGCTCGTCTTAGCGCTTTTGAAGATTTTCGTAGCGTACGACTTTCTCCTTCATCCTGAGGGTCCTGCGATGATGGCCATTATTATCGCAAGTTCTTCTGTGACGCGGGATGCGTTTGAACTAGGGCATGTCCGCTGGAAAGAGCAGCAAGGGCAAAAGATTGTGACCTTCCCTGATAGCGGTCCCTTTCGTCGATGGTTTCAGTTAGAATCGGGGACGGTCGGTAAATGGGCAAGCGGATCGGCTGTGCTGGCTATGGGCGGAGCGGTGCTCTTACTAGGCATGGGGCACATCGGTGGTCACGAAATTACGCAGTCGCTCATGATGTCGGTCCTGGCAGGCTGTGTGGGGTTGCTCGCGTTCTATGCCGGTCGATCGCGTTCAGGCGATTGGCGTCATGGTTTCCGTGAAAGACCGTGGCTTTCTATCGCTCGATTCTGGCTATGGCCCTGTCTGACATTCGCTCTGACCTACTACCTGGTTCAAGCAGGATTGTTTACCTTTTTGCTTCAAGTTGAGCAGAGTCATCATGCGGCTCAAGTGTTTATGGCCGGAACCACCGCGGCGTTGATGTCCGGGTACTGTTTTTACCTGGGACGAGCCGTCTTGCTCGAGGCTGAAACACAGCAGGGGATTCCAGACAACATTCAAAGCTGTCCATTCGTGATGGGAATTTTGAAGAAGGCCGGGTTGACCGCTCAAGAGCCTTCTCAGGTTTCCGTTGCGACACCTTCAACGCAGCCAGAATCAAGATGAGAAACTTCATGTTGGTATGGATGAAACGTGCGGGGTTTGTGTGCTTGTTGATGTCGTTGGGCGTCGTCTTGGCAGGGGAACTTTTCAAGAAAGCGCCAGCATATGCCGAGTCCTCATCGAATTATTACTCCGATTCTCCTGCCTCCTCAGACATTTTCTATAAAACGGAAGGGACGCCGAGTGGACCCTCAGCCCAAGAAATGCAAACAACGTATCCCGTGTTTCAATTCATCAATAACCGGGTGCTTGTGTGGTTGGTGACGCAGCAACATACGTATTTTGGCGGGTTTGTCCTGGCGCTCCCGTTCTTTGCTGTTCTCTTGGAGTTTCTCGGCCTCTGTCGTCGTGATCCCGAATCGGCGCGTCGATACGATGGTCTCGCACGTGACATCATACGGGTTTCGGTCGTGTCCCTCTCATTTACAGCGCTGTTAGGCGTGACGCTCGTAGCTGTCTTCGTCGTACTGTACCCTGGATTTATGAAGTACATGGGTTCGACGTTTAAGAGTCTCATGCCACTGTATGCCGGAGTGTTCGTGGGCGTGTCGTCTCTGCTGGTGGTGTACTACTACAGCTGGGATTATCTGAGGTCATCGGGTAAAAAATGGGTTCACATGTCTATCGGTGTGCTGGTGAATGCCATGGGAGCGGTACTCTTGCTGTCGGCTAATGCCTGGGCCTCCTTCATGATGGCCCCATCCGGAGTCGATGGCGATGGCCGGTTCTTGGGGAACGTGTGGCATTTATTGCATTCGCCTCTCTGGAATCCGCTTAATACCCACCGGTTTTTGGCGGATATCATGTCCGGTGGGGCGGTTGTCGTCGCCTATGCCGCCTATCGCTTCCTCACGACTCGATCGGAAAAAGAACGAGCCTATTATGATTGGGTCGGCTATGTTTTCATTCTTGTCGTCGTCTGTGCCCTGTTGCCAATGCCTATCGCGGGATACTGGTTGATGAAAGCGGTATTTGAGTTTCGCGCACAAATGGGCATTACGATGATGGGTGGACTCCTCTCGTGGATGTTCGTGATTCAAGCCATTACCGTCGGCGTGCTTTTTTTAGGGGTCAACTATTACATTTGGCAATCGCTGGGTCGAGTCTCCGGAAGCGAACGCTTTCATCCATATTTTAAAGCCATCATCTTTGCGTTGATGGGGTGTTTCATCGTCTGGTTTACCCCCCATACCATCGCGATGACTCCGAGTGAAATGAAAGCCATGGGGGCTGCGCAACATCCTGTGATTGGACAGTTCGGGGTGATGTCAGCCAAAAATGGGGCCATCAACATCATGATATGTTTGACCGCACTGAGTTATCTCTTGTACCGGCGGGCCAATCACATCGTGACCGTTTCATGGGAACGGGTTGGAAATATTGCCCTGGGGGCCATGTTTGGCCTGGGCATGATTAACATCGTGTGGCTGGCCATTTATGGGTTTTATATTCCAGCGAACGTGCGTGTGGGATTGTCGATGCCGCAGGGGGTCACGACGGCGACGGTGGTGATCGGTGGGCTTTTTCTAAATTATGTCATGCTTCGAGGTTCGAAGGTGAGAGGCCCGATTGCCTGGGGAAACATATCGATTCGCGGAATGGTGGCGTTATTCGGGGTTGCCGCTGCCTTTACCTGGGTGATGGGACTAATGGGATACATTCGATCAGCCGGTCGGCTGGGTTGGCATGTGAATGAGCTCATGCAAGATGTATCTCCCTGGTCATTTACGCCGGCTATAGGGTTTGCGGCGAAAATGGTGACGGTCAACATGCTGCTGTTTTGGGCCTCGGTGTTTTGCATGTTCTGGTTAAGCCGGCGGGATTATCAAACGGCGGATGAACGGATCGAGAGTCGAATGACGGCTTCAACTCCGCTTGTTCAATCGCTTTCACGAGAGGAAACATCGGTATGAGATTAGGCGTTTATCATCGACTGTTGAACTTTCGATGGATACCTCTTGGGTGGTGTTGCGTCGTGGGTTTCGGGATTTTCATCCATGCAGGAATGGCCCAACACGTATCCGCGCAGTCCGATGCCGAGTCCATCGTGTTGGAAGATTTTGCAGATGCTGATGAGAATAATTTTCCCAAAAATTGGGATGCGCAGCGAAGCAAGGCAACCGCTCAAGAAACGTACGCGATCGGTCAGAACGATGGCGAGACATTCCTCTCTGCCAAAAATGCCAGTCAGCGCGTCTATACCAAAAGCATCTCCTGGGATCCCAGGACGCATCCGATCTTAACGTGGCGCTGGAGGATTCATTCAGTGCCAGAGGATGCGGAATTTATCGCTGCCGTCTATCCTTCACTCGATACCGACCTTATGTTTATTCCGGTGAATACGAAGTATGTCTGGAGCCTGGATAAACCCGTCGGTTCCATCAAGGAGGGAGGCATGTTCGGATCGACGGAAATCGTCATTCGAACTGGAGGCGAACCGAAAGGCGAATGGGTTGAAGAAAGAATTAATGTCTATGAGGATTTTAAAAAAATCCATGACCATGAACCGGCGCCCAAAGCCTGGGGAATTTCTCTGCTTGGTGGACCTGGCGTCGAAGTTGACTTCGGAAGCTTACGCGTTCATGCCGAGTAATTGAAACACGAATGGATTCACCTGCGAGCGAAGGCACCTGATTATTATGTCGCAAGCGAAAATTATCGATGTGGTGATCGGGATTGTGGTGATGGGGACCGTGGGGTCTCTTATCGGTGTCTTGATGGGTGGCGGGTACTTGCCGGTTGCTGTCATCATTGGAATCCTTTTAGGCGGCGGTGTCGGGATGTTTGGTGGGCGCCGTTTCTTCTTGAGTATTTTTATCGGATCAATTCTTGGTGGACTGTTGGCTTGGATCCTTGGTGGTGTTGATGCTGTCACGGTTGGTGCGGCGTCTGGTGCGGCCATGGGCGGGTTTTTAGGCGTCCAGGCTTCGATGATTCTTGACTCCATGGCCGAGCGAAAGCGTCAAGCGGCCATGGCCGCATCCATTGCGGAAGACAAAGCGACCAAGAACGAAGCGTGATGTTTCATAGCTGAGTGGAAACTGATGAGAGCGACTTGCGTCAGATGGTTTGAGGAAGTCAATGCCTGAGAATAACAAAGTCCTGATCGGCTCCATCATATTTGTTTTTGGATCTTTCATCATGATGATCGTGATGTTGGTGTATGAGACCTATAAGAGCAAGTCAGAATTAGAGGCGATGTCCTCGCAGATGTCGACCAAGGCGAAAGTGCTTCAAGCGGCCCCTGTTCAGGATTACTCGATGTATAAAACTTTGACGGGTGATGAAGGGCGGGAAATGGTCGAGATTCCTGAAGGGCCCTTCACGATGGGCAATCGTGACGGTGATCCGGATGAAGGACCAGCGCATCCAGTTTACTTGAAAACCTATTATATCGACCTGAAAGAAGTCACCCAGCAAGAATACGATCGATTCCTGAAGATGACGAAACATCAACAGCCAGTCGTGCCGGTGTTTGAAGATGAAGTCTCAAAGCTTCAGAGTCCGGATTTCCCTGTGATGGCCGTCACCTGGAACGACGCCATTGCCTATTGTCGATGGGCCGGAAAGCGATTGCCGACTGAAGCCGAATGGGAAAAAGCGGCAAGGGGCGAAGGCAAGCGTCGTTATCCTTGGGGAGATAAGTTTGACAGGAATTATGCGAATGTTGATGGTGAAGATGATGGGTTTAAATATTTGGCGCCGGTGGGTTCATATGAAGTGGGTCGAAGCCCTTTTGGCCTCTATGATATGACTGGGAATGTCGCTGAATGGGTCATGGATAACTATGCGCCGGACTATTATCAGAAAACAACCTACCGCGATCCCTTAGGGCCTGAAGAAGAGGATGTGTATAAGGTCATTCGTGGTGGATCATGGCGGGAGTCACGATTAGGGGCACGCTTAACAAAACGCTTTTCTGCCAAAATGTGGCGGACCGATGCGACTGTTGGATTCCGTTGCGCCCAAACGCCGGAGGACAAGGCTCAAAAGCCCCTTTAAAAGATGAATGGAATGTCGTGACGCGGAACGAGAATAATCTTGTTCTTGTCAGTTGGTCAGTCTAGGATGAGAGTGGGTTAGAATCCATGGATGGTCGATTCAAGTTTGTCTTTTTGATTGCGGTCCTGGTTTTTACGAGTTTTCCTTTAATCGGAATTTTAAAAGGAACGAACAAGCCTCCTCCTGACCCTGATGAAGGGCTCCTCGCTTCTCGTCCTCCTCACGATGACCCTCCTTCGGAGCAAACACTCCCGGACATCCTCATTGAAGAACAGATGGTGAAAATACCAGCTGGTGAGTTTATCCGCGGAACCAACAGTGGCGGCTATAACGAACGGCCTGAGAACACATTCCATTTGGACAGTTATTGGATCGATAAGTTTGAGGTAACGAATCATCAGTACATGAAGTTTGTCGAAGAGACCGGGCATCGTAAGCCGGGGCCTCCATCGCGCTATGCCCGAAACATGGTCAATCTTCGAGGCGCCAATCAACCGGTGACGTACGTGTCGTGGTCCGATGCACAAGCCTATTGTGAATGGAGGGGGAAGCGGTTGCCGACGGAATCAGAATGGGAAAAAGCCATGAGGGGAACTGATGGGCGGACATGGCCATGGGGGGAGAAATTCGAGAAAACTTTCGCGAACTTAAACGGAAAACAAGACGGGTATGAGTTTACTTCGCCTGTCGGGTCTTTCCCGGAAGACCGGAGCATATTTGGAGTATATGATGGTGCAGGGAATTTAATGGAGTGGGTCAACAATTGGTATGTCGAGCGATTATACTTGCAGGCAACCGAGCTGGATAGCCTCCGTGATGCGAAAACGTACAAGGTGTTGCGTGGCGGGGGGTATACCAGTCATGGGGTCGATCTTCGCATTACAAGCCGAATGTTCATGGTCCCTGATTTTCGTGATGAAACGATAGGGTTCCGATGCGCTCGTTCTGAGGGAGAAAATGAATCCAAGGACGCAAAGGCTTCGAAATTAATGAAGGCGATTTCTTATGATTCTTAGAGGAAATCGAAATAGTAAAGGATCAGAAAGACGGCGAGGATAATATTGACAACCATTCCGGCCAAAACTATAATGTCGAACACTTTTGCATTAGTACGCATGAGATCTTCCCTTGAAAGAAAAAATAATAGAATTTGAATAGCATGCTCTTTAATTTGCTGTCAAGTATAATAAACTAGGTGGAACCATTTAGCTAATAGGTGGACAATGGCAAAAACAGATTCAGTGGAAACAAAGATTGGTAAGGCGATTTTTTACCTGACATGTGCGGTGAGTTTCTGGTTCTTTTATTGGTTTGCGGGTATTCAATGTCCTTGCTGATGAGTGAAAATTTTCTTGAAGATACTTACAGTATACCAGTTATTTAATTGGAGGGTGGCATGCAAATCGTCTATGTAGCAGTTTCACTCGTGATCTGTTTTTTGTACTTTCAGTTTTTGGATTGGTTCTTGATGGACGCACAGGGACTCGATTACTTCTACATGTTTAGATAGCTTTTGATGTTGATCAATCAGTAATTTTTAGAACGCATTGGATACATTAAAGAATTGCTCAAATTTAAAAGGAGGTTGGTCATGGGTCACCTGTTAGGTCGAATGACCCGTAACAGTAAAAAGGTGATGGCCGGTACGGCTTTATTTGCCATGCTTGGGCTTTTGGTACTCCCAATCTTTATGGCACTTCCCGCATTGGCTGGTGGCGGTGGCGGTGGTGGTGCCGGAAAACCTCCAGCTGAAGTTCTTGAGGCGCGAGCGGCTGCTGAGGCTGCCGGTGAAGGCGGGGAAGGAGCCGAAGAAGAAAAAGTCGAGATGGGTCGAGATGTCTATTATAAGACTGAAGGTCCAGCGATTGGTATGCCGGCACCTAAGACCGAGGACACTGAAGAATTCTATCCTCGGTATAATTTTGAGAGCCGAGTGCTCCTGTGGGTGGCCAACCAGCAGCATCTTTACTATGGGAGCTTTGTGCTTGCCGTTCCGATCTTTTGTATGTGTATCGAGTTTGCCGGATTGGTGAGTAAGGATAAGGCCATGGCTGCGAAGTATGATAAGTTGGCCTATGATTTTATCAAGATTAGTTTGACAGCCTATTCTCTTACGGCTATTCTTGGTGGGATTCTCATCTTTACCTTCCTGACTCTTTATCCTGCTTTCTTTGGTTATTTGTCGAGTATTTTCCGTCCGGTGATGCATATTTATGCGTTGCTCTTTGTTGCGGAGAGTGCCACTCTTTATATCTATTATTACGGTTGGAACCAGATGAAGGAGGGGGTCCTTAAGTGGGTACATGTGAGCATGAGTGTGATCCTGAATGTGATTGGGACGGTACTCATGTTCCTTGCGAATTCATGGATCGCCTTCATGATGTCTCCCGCTGGCGTTGATGAGCAGGGTCGCTATCTTGGAAATATTTGGCATGTGCTTCATACTGCACTTTGGAATCCATTGAACGTGCATCGAATCCTCGGGAATATGGCGTTCGGTGGTGGTGTGGTGGCAGCCTATGCAGCGTATAGATTCTTGTCAGCTAAAACTGATGAGGATCGTGCGCATTATGATTGGATGGGATATATCGCCATGAGTCTCGGTGTGGCGTTCTTGATCCCGCTTCCGTTTGCTGGTTACTGGCTTATGCGGGAAGTGTATGCTTATCGGCAGCAGATGGGTATCACGCTTATGGGTGGACTGTTGGCGTGGTTGTTTATTATCCAGGCTACCATGATCGGAATTCTCTTCCTTACAACCAATTATTATCTCTGGCAGGCATTAGGGAGAATGACTGGAGGCGAGCGCTTCCAGCGTTATATCAAGTATCTCGTGTTTATTCTGGTATGTGGTCTCTTGGTGTTTATTACACCGCATACCATTGTGATGACGCCTGCTGAGTTGAAAGCCATGGGTGGACAGCAGCACCCGGTACTTGGGAATTACGGTGTAATGTCGGCCAAGAATGGCGGCATTAATGCCATTATTATGACGACGATTTTGAGCTTTATTTGGTATCAGCGCGGGAACAAAATTCCTACGGTAAGCTGGTCTAAATTTGGAAATATATTTATGGGTTGTTTCTTCCTGATTGGTCAGCTGAACAATATTTGGTTGGCCTGCTATGGATACTTTATTCCTGCGAACGTGAGAATCGGTCTGTCGGTCCCCCAGGTCGCTGGTACTCTTTCGTGTCTGTTCCTGATGACTCCATTGAACCTGGCGATGTTGAAGGGGGCGAAAGAGCTTGGTCCAATTAGGTGGGGACAGATTCAACCTAGGTCGCAATACGCGTTAATCATGTTGGCCACGGCATTTACGTGGATGATGGGGTTAATGGGGTATATACGTTCATCGGTGAGACTGTTCTGGCACGTCAATGAAGTTATGCGTGATAACTCGCCTTGGGCATATACGCACACGATTGGTTTTGCCGCGAACGTTATCTCGTTTAATGTATTGTTCTTCTGGATTACCATCATGTTTGTCTTCTGGCTTGGAGCGTTGGGGATGAAACCATCGCCTGTTCCGGCTAAGGAATCCGTTCCTGGAACGCCAGCGCCACAACCTGCGGCGGGAAGCTAAAGATAAACATAGTTATTTCATTTAAATTGAATCCATTCGCCGCCTGAGGTCTTATCGCCTTGGGCGGCATCCTGATGGAGGGTAACAAAGGTGTTAGAACTTATTGGAGCCGGTTTTTCACTCGGGTGGCCAATGTTGGTTTTTTTGGTTGGCCTAATCCTGTACTTTCAGGCGTCTATTCCTGATCCCGTTCGAAAAAAGAATGCAACATTTAAAGGGCTGATCGGTATTGTTTGTGCTCAGCTGGCATTTATGGCTATCGCCAATTACACAAAGAATTTTAACCTGAATCCAGGTGTCTTGCCGATTTCATTGGTCTTAATTACGGCCATTACATTTGTGATGAGTCTGTATTTTGCCAACATCAGTGCGTTAATGAAAATTGGTGGATTTATGTTTTTCGTTGCGGCAGCATTATCCGGTTACGGAAACTGGCTTCCTCAAGTAGAGGGTGGTTTTCCTCCTCCAGTTGTCAAGCTTGACTTTCAAAGTATGTCGGCCCAACAGCTTGGTGACGAAGGTGAGAAAATCATATTCGGAGGACTCGGTCAGAGCAAAGTCCAAGGAGCAATCGGTAAGGGACAATGTCCGCTTTGTCATGGATTTCAAAAAGGTTTTTTGAGTGAAAGAGCTCCTAATCTTTTTGATATACCGGCAAGAGCTAAAACAAGGTTGGAAGAGCCGAATTATCACATGAACGACCCAGCCGCACGTCCTTCAGTTCAAAAAGAAGCATTTGAAGGGTCTGGTACTGCTACAAACGCATTAGAGTACATTGCTGAGTCCCATGCCTGTCCAAATTGTTACGTGGTTCCAGGGTTTGGGGTTAAGGGTTCAAATGATACCGAAAGCCCAATGCCAAAAATTCATAAGCCACCAATCTCTCTCTCCATGGGTGAGTTAGCGGCTGTTGATACGTGGATGTATGTGCGTGAAGGGTTAGAGTCTCCTTCATATGAAGAGATTCAATCAGCGTATGAGAAGTTCATCCCAGAGGGAGATCGAGTGACTGAATCGGCCGGTGATGATGCTGGTGGAGCGGCTGCCGGTGGAGTTTTAGCGACTGGAGATGAACCGGTTAATGAAATATTTATGAAGGGTGGATGTGTAGCCTGCCATACAATACCTGGGATTGAGGGAGCCACTGGAAAAGTTGGTCCAGCATTAATTGAGGGAACCAACGCTCCAAACCGCCTCAAAGATCCTGGTTATAAGGGGAAGGCTAAGTCCGTTAAAGAATACATTACTGAGTCGATTTTAGACCCCAGCGCGTACGTCGTTAAAGACTATCCCGATAATCAAATGCCGAAGGATTTTGGGAAAAAACTCAGTGCTGGAGCTGTCAATAAGGTTGTAGATTATTTATCACAAGTGAAGGAAGGGCAAGATCCGCCACCTGTTGAGTAGGATTCAATCTTATTGTCGGTGGTATGTCCTCACTAATCAAATCTAAGGAGTACTAAGGGATGACGTGGCTCAAACTAGTGGAAGGCTACATGCCGATGCAGATGATCAGCGAGCTGGCCATCTGTATCCTGATCATGGCAGGGATCAATTTCACGCTCAAGAAGGCGGGAATTGGAATTCCGAAGTTCTGGGCGGGGATTGGCGTCTGGATCTTTATTCTACTGTACCTCAAATACCGTATTTATCCACCCATTCCGTTTAGTGTTCGGGCCATTTATGGCACCGTCTCGGCCTGCGGTATTTTTATGTGGGTTTCCGGTTCTCAAGGGGAGTGGGAGGACTTTAAGCGTCCGATTATGAACGTGCTTGATGGGAAAACAGGATTTCACAAACTTGTTCGTGCGGCTGTGTTGATCGTCCTGCCGTTTTTACTAGCTGGATATGCGTATCAATCGTTTCTTCCAAGTTTCGAAGAGCCCATTGAACTTCGTACGGTTCATCCAGCTCCGCCGGCGACAACAAAAGTGCATGGTAAGACGTTCGTGCTTCAGACGGCTCAAAACCCTTTCCGTATCAATCCCGAGGGGAAATACGACCAAGAATACTCCAACGCTCACATTGTCGTTCAGGACATGGGGCGGTTGATGAAAGACATTAACAGCAAGGATGACAACCCCTGGGATCCCAATGCGGAGGGTTATATTAAGCATGTGCGTGAGGGTGGTGAAATATTTTTTCAGAATTGCCACTTCTGCCACGGAGACAATTTAAACGGTCGGGGCCTGTGGGCGTATGCGTTTAACCCAATTCCGGCAAACTTCACTGACGCCGGAACGATCGCTCAGCTTCAAGAAACCTTCGTGTTCTGGAGGGTTTCTCAGGGTGGTATTGGATTACCGCCAGAAGGATTTCCGTGGGCATCAGTGATGCCTCCATGGAAGGAGCACTTGACGACCGATGAAATTTGGAAAGTGGTAATGTTTGAATATTGGCACACGGGCTATTATCCCCGAACTTGGGACTAAGAGGGGGAATAGACACATGAAGCAAACAACCATTTCTATAAGACATAACCAAACGAGGATGATGATGCAGGACGGACACGAGCAGCGACAACAGTCTACGAGCCCACGACTTCTCGCCTTCTTAGGAGGTGCCATCCTCTGGGGGATGGTAGGTACCGTGTGGGCCCAAGATGCGGTACCTGAGGGGTTTAAAGTTGAAAGTCTTCCACCGGCGCCAGCTGCTGATCAAATCGAAGCTGGTAAACGAGTATACTTTACAAAATGTGTGTGGTGTCATGGCGTAGATGGAGCTGGTGATGGACCGGGTGCAGACCGGTTGTGGCCAAGACCGAGAAATTTTAATGCTGGAACTTTTAAGATTCGACACACTGCGAGTGGTGAGCTTCCGCTTATCGATGTTGACTTATTTCAGACAGTTACGCATGGTCTGCCTGGCTCAGCTATGCCTTCATGGGAGGGTATTCTTACAGACAAACAACGAAAAGATGTACTGGCGTTTGTAACGGCCGAGTTAGTGAAAGACCGATCTTGGCAAGATTCCGAGTTTGAAACGTTGACAGTCTTAGAGTTGGATAAACTCGCCGCCTCTGCCACGCCACCAACTCCTGAATCCATCAAGCATGGTTCCGAGTTAGTTGTGGAGAAGAAATGTATCGAGTGTCACGGACTGGAAGGCCGAGGCGATGGAAACGCGTTTAATTTGAAAGACGACTGGGGATTTTCAATTCAACCTGCTGACTGGCATAAGTGCTGGAATTTCCGTGGGAGTCGTCAAGACCCGTATAATGTTAAGAATATCTTCCGTACATTTTCCACAGGCGTGAATGGGACCCCGATGCCGTCGTTTGCCGATAGCACCTCAGTGGCGGATAGGTGGGACTTGGCTAATTACGTGAATTCATTGTGTGAGCGTGAGAATGAAATTAATATTGACGGGGGCAAGGTGACTGATGAAATTGCTCAAGAATTATCGACTGGTAAAGCATTGTCAGTCGACATTCTGACTGATAAACCAAAGGCGAATTTCGTGGTTCCTTCGAAATACCTGGAAGGGGAATTGCCAACGGATGAGTTGGATGAACGATGGAAGACGGTACCAAGAAGATGGATTGCATTGGGAGGTCAGATTACCCATAAACCTAGAAACTTCGTCAACCGTATAGATGATGCTTGGGTGCAATCAGCTTACAATGAGACGCACATTCAGTTTTTATTCCAATGGGATGATCGGACGAAGAGTATCGCCGAAGAGGAATTGGAATGGGATCCAACAGAAGTAAACTTGGAAGACTACGGAGTGGTCGAACAGCCACCAGGTGGAACAAAGTTTGAAGATGACCCAGAGCATCCTGAGTCGATTGCCTGGAGGCAGAATAAATACACCGTTTACAACGATGGGATCGCCTTTGAATTTCCGATCAAGTGGCAAGAGTTGCCGTTTCCGAGAAAGCCTCGATACCTCTGGGGGGATGAAAAGTTTGCGATGGATATCACTAAATGGACGGCGGATGGAAATCTCAGAGCGTTCGAGGGAACAGGCTGGGATCAAGACTTTAGTGACAGAGATATGACAGACGATTTAAAGCTGGTTAAAGCAGAATGGAAGGATGGACGTTGGACGGTTTTGATTCAACGACCCATTAAACGGGATTATGAAGCTGACGCTTGGTTAGAGGCTGGAAAATACATTCCACTTGTGTTTTTCGCATGGGATGGTCATAACGGGGATGCAGGCCGGAAAATGGCAGTGTCGGCCTTTTATTACCTCGTGATGGAGCCACCGATTCCGCAAGAAGCCTATATTTATCCCGTACTCATGGGTATTGGGCTGGTAGGGATCGAGGGTTGGGTATTGACGAGACGACGAAATCGTCGGGAAGGTAAGCTTGATACCTAGGTACTGACCTACCGCACCAGACAAGAACTAACCCGGGGGTGGGCTTGATAATAGCCCAGTCCCGGGTTTTTTTATTGTGCTGTCTAACAGGACTCCATGGATCAATCAGTACGAGATATCGAGGGTGTTCTTCTCGCCGGTGGAAAGAGTCGGCGGATGGGAAAAGATAAGCGCGAGCTATTGGTAGGCAGTGAGACGCTCCTTGAACGTGCCTTGAAGGTATATGAATCGGTGTTCTCCCAAATCAAGATCGTTGTTGCTGAGCATTCTCCCGTCACCGATACTCTTTCCCATCAAGTGCTGACAGATATTTTTCCAAACAAGGGCCCGGTTGGAGGATTATTTACCGCTCTTTCACGGTCAGCCTCCTTGTCGGTATTTTTAGCGGCCTGTGATATGCCGTTTCTCTCAGCTTCCTTGATTCGCCGGATTTGTGAGTTATCCCATGGTTTTGATGTGACCATGGTCCAGTTATCGACAGGAATGCAGCCGATGCAGGGAGTGTACTCGCGAAGGTGTACCCCTATCTTAAAGGAAATGATCGAAGACGATCAGCTTGAAATGCGTCAAATTCTTTCTCATCCCGACTTAAAGACTCATGTCGTTGAGGAATGTCAGATCCAGGACCTTGATCAAAACTTTCTTTCGTTTATGAATGTGAATACGCCCTCAGATCTTGAAATGGCGAATAAGCTCCTTCGGTCTTCTCGGTAATGTTTTTTCATCCTGATTGAGAACAATCTTATGGATACTCTGATACCCGTACGTGACCGTCAAGCAGGATAAAAGTGGCGTTCTGATATGAATATGGTGATCGTCCATCCAGGGACATTAGGGGATGTCCTGTTAAGTCTGAATGCGATGAGAGCCATCCGTCGATCTTTTCCCACAAAGCGCTGTGTTTGGGTCGGGAAGTCAGAAATCGGCGACTTGCTCTATTCATTAGGCGAGATTGAACATGCGATTTCCCTTGATTCCGGGTTTTTTACTGACCTTTTTCTTCCATTCGAACAGCGACGAGGCGCGACGAACGACATACTCAAAGACACTTCTCATTTTATCGGGTGGTTTTCTGATCCACAGGCGTTGCTTTCGCAGAGTCTGCATACTAATGGATTGTCCGATGTGATAGTCCGGTCTCCTCATGATGAAGAACTTTCAACACAGCATTATGAAGACCGGTTTCTGGAGACATTATGCCAATGGAATTTAGCGCAAGACGATGCTCCATCGTGCGGGTTAGAGTTTCCTCAGGATGTCTTGAAAGAAATGGAGGCTCCTTCCAGTGATACTCATACATTTTCGAATGCTCAAAAGATTATGATTCATCCTGGCAGTGGTAGTCCGCATAAATGTACGTCCGTAGCGCAACTCGTATCCATTGCTACACAGTTACATCAAAATGGAACGCGACGAAGAGAGTTCATGATTATAGAGGGTCCAGCGGATGAGAAGAATGTCAAGGGTCTGTGTGTCGCTCTGGAGGCTGTACCCCATACTGTCATCCATCAGCAATCACTCAGCGTAGTCTCCATGATGTTGCCTTCTGTTGATCTTTTTATAGGTCATGACTCCGGTTTGACGCATTTGGCGGCTGTGTGTGGAGTGCCATCAATCGCTCTCTTTGGTCCTACGGATCCTATGGTCTGGGCTCCGAGAGGAAAACATGTGGCGATCATTCAAGGAAATGCCTGTCGTTGTCATGATTGGACGAGCGTTCAAGCCTGTACATATAAGCCCTGTTTGAACATGTCTACTGAAAAAATTATCAACCAGGCAGAATGTTGGTTAGAGACTCAGTCTGCAGCTGTGCGGGGTTTCCATCATATTCCTCAATGAACTGGCTATCATTTGCTTGCCTCCCTGGAATGGCTGTGGTACATTCGGCGCCATTCGTCTTAAAATCCCTTATATTTTAAGAGGATAGAGGTATTTTGAAACGACGTCCCATTCAAGAGCAAGTTGTTGAAGCTTTGTCTGTCGCTCTGAGTCAAGCGGTAGATAACGGAGAATTGAGTTTGACCGATCAGCCTGTTCCTACGATCGAATTGCCCAAGCGAGAGGAGTGGGGCGACCTGTCTTCAAATATTGCGATGTTGGCCGCGCCTAAAGCGAAACGGCCACCGATGGAGATCGCAGGACTGCTTGCCTCCTCAATCAAGACAGCCCGTGAGGATCTCTTCGACCGGGTCGATGTGGCGCCGCCAGGATTTTTGAATTTTACGATCAACCCTCATCGCTGGACAGAGGTTCTACCCATAATCGAAGAACTCGGGCCAGCATATGGTTCGAGTCAGATCGGGAAAGGCCAACGCGTTATCCTGGAATTTGTCAGTGCGAATCCGACGGGACCCCTTCATGTGGGGCATGGACGTGGAGCTGCGCTTGGTCAGGCTGCGGCGAACCTCTTGGAGACTGTGGGATATCGCGTCCAACGGGAATATTACATCAATGATGCTGGTCGTCAATTACATCTTCTTGGACTTTCGGTCTATTCCCGGTACCAAGAATTTTATGGACGGACTGTGACGTTTCCCGAGGATGGATATCATGGGACGTACATCCGTTCGGTAGCCGAATCGATGGCGAAGGAATATGGGGAGAGCCTCCTCGATCTTGACCCAAGAGAAGCGGAGCGTCGTGCAGCGGAGTTCGCTTGTTCGAAATTACTCGGACGAATCAAAGATGATCTAGGAGTATTTGGGGTTGAATTTCATGAATGGTACAGTGAGGCCGGCTTGATTGCAGGAGGACATCTTGAACAGGCCTTAGAGGACCTCAAACAGCGAAATCTCATCTTTCAGGATGAAGGGGCTTGGTGGTTCAAGTCTTCAGCTTTTCAGGATGAGAAGGATCGTGTCGTGGCCAAGCAAGACGGGTCGTACACGTATCTTGCCTCGGATATCGCGTATCACCGGAATAAATTCTCGCGTGGTTTTGAGACTATCATCAATATCTGGGGAGCTGACCACCACGGGTATATCCCGCGCATGCAAGCAGCCGTTCAGGCCTTTGGCTATCACAAGGAGCAGTTTCGTGTGGTGCTAGTTCAAATGGTTAATCTCCTTCGAGGCGGAACCAAGGTTGAGATGTCTAAACGAGCCGGAGAGTTTGTCACGCTGCGTGAGGTGATTGATGAAGTCGGTGCGGATGCTGCGAAATTCTTTTTTCTCATGCGGCGGGCGGATAGTCATTTAGATTTTGATCTTGAGCTGGCGAAGCAACAGTCCTCGGATAATCCCGTCTATTATGTACAGTATGCTCATGCCCGTTTGGCGAGTCTCTTTCGCGTAGCGGAGTCTCGAGGTTTTCAGGTGCAATCCGTGGAACACGTTGATATGTCGCTGGTGATGACCCATGATGAGTTACGCCTGATCAAATGTCTGTCGCGTTACCCCGGAGTCGTAGAGGGCAGTGCGATGAATTTAGAGCCGCATCGCATGACGTTTTACCTGCAAGAATTAGCGGCATTGCTCCATACGTACTACAATAAACACCGGATTTTACCGCCATTGGCCCTGGACTCCGAGTTGAGCGAGGACGCGTCGAGAGATAGTGAGTCAAGTGAGTCAGAGCCTGAAATGCCTCAGTCCGGATCGGGAGAAGTCATCACGCCAGAGTTGACTGCCGCACGCTTGGCCATGATGCGTCAGGTCCAAACGGTTCTTCGCAATGGATTGGCGGTTCTTGGTATTTCTGCACCAGAGCAGATGTAATGGAGAAAAGGTGAATTTTGACCCAGTGCTCTTCGTTTACTGATAGGCGTATGAAGGTATAGGGGCGTTTCGACGAATGTTTTCTGTGCAACAGCATGATCCCTCCACCAGGGCCAGAACGGGCGTCTTGAAGACGATTCACGGCACGATTGACACACCTGTCTTCATGCCAGTGGGGTCGCTGGGAACCGTGAAAGGGATTGATCCTGACGAAATTCAATCGTGTGGCTTTGGTCTCATTCTGGGCAATGCCTATCATCTCTACTTAAGACCTGGGCATCATCTCATTGCCGAACAGGGCGGGTTGCACAATTTCATGCAATGGCCGGGTGCGATCCTAACGGATAGCGGCGGGTTTCAGATGGTTAGTCTCGCTGATCTCTGTCGTATTACCGAAGATGGAGTGGGGTTTAAGTCGCATCTGGATGGCTCGTGGCATCAATTGACTCCAGAGTTGTGTATGGAAATCCAAGTGGCACTTGGATCAGATGTTATGATGATGTTGGATCATTGTCCGCCGTATCCTTCTACGGAGACACAGGCCCGTGAAGCGGTTGAACGCACGACTCGTTGGGCGAGACGCTGTCTTTCTGTTTCTCGGCAATCCCATCAACATCTCTTTGGCATCGTTCAGGGCGGGATTTTTTCGCGATTGCGACTGGAGGCAGCAGCGCAACTGATGGATCTGGGGTTTGCCGGGTATGCTTTGGGTGGTCTCTCATTAGGTGAAGAAAAACCCACGATGTTTCAGGTTATCGAAGATGTGACCGCGCGGTTGCCGGTGGATCGTCCTCGCTATCTGATGGGCGTTGGGCTCCCGGAAGATATTCTCGAAGGTGTGTGTCGCGGCGTCGATATGTTCGACTGCGTGATTCCCACCCGGCATGGCCGAACGGGCTGGTTGTTTACGTCCTCCGGCCGGGTGTTGATCAAAAATGCCCGTTATGCCCGTGATGAGTCGCCTATAGATCCAGCTTGCACGTGCCCTGTCTGTACCCGGTATTCAAGGGCTTATCTTCGGCATTTGTTCGTGGCCAATGAAATGTTGGGTGTGAGACTCAATACTCTTCATAACCTTTGGTATTATGGGTCTTTGATGAAGCAAATTCGGGAAGCCATTCGGGAGGGTTGCCTCCAAGAATTTCGCGCTCAGTTTTATCGGATGCGAGAGAGCGATGGTCAAAACCTTCAATCATCATCTGTATGTGTGTGAACTCTTGTCCCGACTCATGAGTGTGGCATGGGGAAGGTTCTATCGTCGTCATGACTCTTAAGAGGTATTTCATGAAAGGTTGCACATGAACGCTATTGCCTGGGCGCAAACTGCGGGAGGAGGAAGTCCCCAAGCCGGTCTTCTCTCGTTCGTGCCATTTATCTTGATCTTTGTGGTATTTTATTTTCTTCTGATTTTGCCCCAGCAACGTCGGCAGAAAAAACAGCGGGAATTATTGGCGGCATTGAAAAAAGGCGATAAAGTGATCACCAGTGCGGGAATCTGGGGGACGATTACCAATCTTGATAAAGACACGGTAACCCTGCAAATCGCCGACAACACAAAAATACGCCTGCAGCGGGACTACGTAGGACGGCTCCGGGAGACAGAGGAAAATTCATGAGTCAGAACAGGTACATGCAATGAAAAAAATTCGTGGACGGCTGATTGCGCTGGTAGCGTTAACCGTCATCTCAGTGATGATTTCTTTACCCTCCTTTCCTTCACTCTATGCACCCCTCCCTGCTTGGATGAAGGCCGTATTGAGTGATCGTGGTTTGGCGCTCGGGCTAGATTTGCAAGGCGGTGTGCATCTTGTCCTTGAAGTGGAAGAAGATCGAGCGGTTGAAATTGCCGTCGATCGCTCAAAAAAAGCCCTCGAGGATTTGAAGGCGGACTCCGAACTTCCCTTTGCGTCAGTTGTCCGGGAAGGGACCCAGAGTCTGGTCATCACGCTTGAGGGCGGCGAAGAGGCGAAAGCGAAGGTCATGCAGGCGATGGAAGACGGTTTTCCCGGGTTCGAGTTGAAAGACTCCTCCGATACGACGTTGACTTACGAGCTTGATACCGTAGAGATTGACCGAATTAAAGATTCTGCGATCAATCAGGCCCTTGAGACGATTCGTAATCGAATTGACGAATTCGGCGTTGCTGAACCGTTGATTCAGCGTTTAGGTCGGAATCAAATCGCGGTGCAACTTCCTGGCGTGAAAGATCCAGAGCGGGCCAAAGATTTGATCAAGAAAACCGCGTTACTGGAATTTAAACTGTTGGATGAATCAACCGTGGCCTTGGAGCTTCCGCCCCGAGTGGAGGTAGGTCAGGCAGAGGCAGTCCGGAAAGAATTTGAAGGGCGATTGCCAAAAGACTCAGAAATCCTGTTTGAAAACATCATCTCGGAAGACGGAAAAGAGAGTTATCTTCGTCCGTATTTAATCAAAAAAGACACGGCCTTAACTGGAGATGTGTTGCAGGATGCCAGGGTGACCATTGGCGAGTTTAATGAGCCGATCGTGTCGCTGACGTTTGATAGTCGTGGGGCTCAGGAATTTGAGCGTCTCACCGGCGCCAATGTAGGAAAACGAATGGCCATTGTCTTGGATGGGAATGTTTACTCTGCTCCAACGATTAACGAAAAAATCGGTGGCGGGCGCGCGGTCATTAACGGTACCTTCACCACTGATGAAGCGAACGACCTAGCCGTCGTATTGCGTGCTGGTGCGCTGCCGGCTCCCATAAAGACACTCCAAGACCTCACCGTCGGCCCCTCACTGGGAAAAGATTCGATCGAAAAAGGCCTACGAACCTTGGTGATCGCAGGATGTTTAGTCCTTATCTTTATGATAGTGTACTACCGACTTTCTGGAGTCGTCGCGAATTTTGCGCTGGTGTTAAACCTCATCGGCTTATTGGGGGCATTGTCTGGTCTTAATGCGACACTGACGTTACCCGGAATTGCCGGGATTATCCTGACGATTGGGATGGGCGTTGACTCCAATATCTTAATCTTTGAACGTATTCGTGAAGAACTCAGGCTCGGGCGTCCAGTTCGCTTAGCGGTCGATAGTGGGTACGATAAGGCTTTTCTCACGATTGTGGATTCCCATGTTACGACCTTGATCACGGGGTTGGCCTTATTTCTGTTTGGCACCGGGCCTATCAAGGGGTTCGCCGTCACCCTATGTTTAGGCATTGCCATCAATTTATTCACGGCACTCGTAGGAACAAAAGTTGTCTTTGATGTGTTTAACAGGAAAAAACTCCAACAACTCAGCATTTGATCGAAACGGGTTGAGCCACTCATTCAGGGATAAGGTCGCACGCTATGTTTGAAATCGTCGGGAAAACCAATATTGATTTCATGGGACGACGCAAGATTGCCTTGGGCGTTTCTGGAGTCCTGGGGCTGTTGGGGCTGATTGCCATCATCCAAATTTCGATGGGCTCTGCCAATTTAGGGATTGATTTCGCAGGAGGAACAGCGGTTCAACTCAAGTTCGATCGACCCCTGTCGATTGAATCCGCACGCGCAGTGTTGGCCAAACATGGGCTGGGAGATGCCGAGCTTCAGGAATTTCCCCAGGATAATAAACTGCTGATACGTGTGAAGACAGAGAACACGATAGAGGACGCCATCAGCGATAAAATCATTCAGGCCTTTCGCGATGAATTTAAAGACCATGCCTTTGAGATTGATTCAAGTACATCGATCGGACCAACGATCGGAAAAAAGCTTCAACAGGATGCGTTGGTGGCGGTTGTCTTGTCGTTGATCGGCATTATTTTGTATATCGCGGCCAGGTTTGAGTTTCGATTTGGCGTGGCGGCGGCTGTCGCGACATTTCATGATGTGTTAGCGGTCCTTGGGATTTTTTCGTTGATGAATGTCGAAATTACGCTGCTCGTCGTCACGGCCTTGTTGACGCTCGCCGGTTACTCCTTGACGGATACGGTGATCGTGTTTGACCGAATTCGTGAAAATCTTCGGCAACGTCGACGCCAGTCGATTGAGACCATCATCAATAGTGGGATCAATCAAGTCCTGAGCCGGACGTTGGTGACGACCTTGACCGTGGTGCTCGTGTTAGTGCCTTTGACGTTATTTGGAGGTGAAGTTCTTCACGACTTTTCTCTGGCACTTCTCTTGGGTGTATTGATCGGAACCTACTCATCTGTGTTTGTCGCAAGCCCCCTGCTGCTCATCTGGCCTGGTGCCGAAGGCAAACTTCTGAGTCGAGGGAAATAGGCGTCAGTCGTCCCATTCCGTCACCCGACTTGCGAGACGCCTGGGTTCCTTCCTGTCCGGACTCTTCCTATGCCAAAAGTCTTTCGCGCGCCTGGTGGTTCCGTTCAAACTCCCAAGCAGCCCAACAAGCCGATCCTTGGAGTTTCCACTTCCAGAGCTGTAGTCATTGGCTCTTTTCCGGCTGGGCCGTCATATTCTCCTCAACAGGTCAAGACCCTTCGAGACTTTGAGCGAAGATTTGGCGGACTTCGTGCAGGTAACCTGTCTTCTTTGGTTGTCAGTCAATTTTTCGCCAACGGAGGATCGGACATTTGGGTGATTTCGACAGGGGCTACGTTTTTACGAAAAGCCTCACCTCTTCTGAAAGGTCTATCGTTAGTCCCACGGATACCGTTTGCTAATCTGCTTTTGATCCCTGAAACTTTTGAACTGAGTGATCGGGATGTTGATCAGGTGTATCGACAATCGGTTTTCGTGGCGGTCAAGCAAAGTCTCGTCTATATTTTAGACCTGCCTCGACGCAGTTCGTCTTTCCGAACGATACACGACCTCACAAGTTGGGTTCAGTCTCGACAGGAACTGTATCAACCGAACGTGGTCGTCTACTTTCCCTTCATTCAAGTCCATGCGGTTCGCAAGAACTCACCGACGATCACGATGCCTTCCAGTGGAACCCTGGCTGGGATTTATGCTCGCGTCGATCAGGCACAGGGAGTGTGGAAGGCCCCAGCTGGAGCCGAGGCGAACTTACGGGAAGTCGTTGGTCTTGAACCGGTCTTGGGCCGCAACGATCAACAAAGTTTAACCGTGGCAAACATCAATCCACTCACTCGTAAGGCGTCAGCTGGCTATATGGCCTGGGGAGCGCGAACGCTTTCTTCGGATTCAGAGTGGAAATATGTGCCTGTCCAGAGAACGGCGATCTACCTCAGGCAGAGTATTCAGCTAGGATTGAAATGGGCCGTCTTTGAACCGAACGATGAACCTTTATGGGCTCAAATTCGTCTGTTCGTCGGGACATTTTTAGAAACGATGTTTCGTCAAGGTGCCTTTCAAGGGAGAAAGGCTCGAGACGCGTATTTTGTCCGTTGTGGAAGAGATACCATCACGCTGCCGGATCAAACTGCTGGGCGGGTCAATCTGGTTGTAGGGTTTGCTCCCTTAAAACCGGCTGAATTTATCGTTATTCACATTCAACAGCAAGCTCAATCACTATAGCGATTCCAGCCAATTACAGTTTGCCTTTGCCTGCTTGCCTAGAGCTACCTTCTCTACCTTTAGTCCAGTTTGGTCCATTACCGTATTTGCCGTCGACTGCAACAGGATGCCAACCGGACCATCACCCGTAGTGAATCGTTACGATTCCTTGACATCGCAACAGACCAGGAAACAAAATATCTTATATAACAAGCGGTTTGCAGGATTGTTCTATCTTTTGAAGGTGTTACGAATGTGAAACGGTTGTTCCCGCCTCTAAACCTGAAAAGTAAGACCATCCTGGGAATGGTACTGGTTGGTCTTCTGCCACTCGTTCTTTCGCTTCTTCTGACCTACTTCGAGGAGCAGCGCGCGTTGCGGGAGACAGCTGGCATCAATTTTAAAGGTATGGCTGTCGAGGTGGCCAGAAAAGTCGAAACACAAATCATCCGGGGGATTAATGAAGCGCAACAACTTGCGACGATCCCTTTTATTCGTAGTGCAGTCACGGATTCTAATCGCAGTTATGAAGATAAAAATCCCGAGGAAATCGCTGAGCTGATCGAGCAGTGGCAGGAGCGTTGGCGGCAACGAGCGCATCAAGATCAATTTCCGTTGTTCATCAACCAATATGCGACCAATTATTTAATTCAATGGCATGAGGTGCGTCGGGCAGATTATTTGGCCATTTGGGTGACGGACAATCAGGGAGCGCTCGTGCTCAGCTCTTTCCCTCAGGTGAAATTTTTTCATGGGAACAGTGCGTGGTGGAAAGCGGTGTTCCATCAAGAGCAGCATCCGCAAGCCTATGTGAGTGACCTGTTCTTTGCGCCTTCTTTTGGCACGCATGTTCTGAATGTCGCTGTTCCGATTTTGGATGATCAGCGTGAGGACATCGTCGGTGTTGTCAGTATTCTGCTGCGCCGCGACTCATTGTTTCGTTCGATTTCCGAGGTGACGGCAGGGTCGACTGGCCATGCTATGTTAATGGCTTCTGATGGGATCCCATTGTTGTGTCCGGTGTTGTCCCTGGAAGAGCACCGTGCGTCGCCTGAACTGATTGAAGCCATTACCGCAAAGGAACCTGGTTGGGTCATGGCCAATCCTGACTCGCATGGAGCAGAAAATTCGATCGTGGGATTTGCTCCTCTCCACCTTGGCGTTGACCTTGCTCCGGAAAGTTTTGGCGGTCATCAGTGGCACATGCTCGTTCGTCAAGATCCAGCCGAAACGTATGCCCCGCTCGCTCAACTTTTAAATAAGGTGGCCTTCTATGGGTTGGCCGTATTCGTCATTCTGTGGATTTGCGGGGTGTTGGTCGCAGGACGGATCGTCAAGCCTATCCAGTCGTTGTACGAAGGGGTTCAGCGTATAGGCCGAGGCGATCTTGAGCATCAGATTCGAATTCAAACCGGTGATGAAATCGAACAATTAGCTGACGCGTTTAATGGGATGGCAAGCAATCTTGACCACTCATTTACCGAGCTAAATCACAAAGTGGAAGAGATAGGGCAGCTTAAAGAAAAGTATCGCGATCTCATCGAACATTCTCCAGAAATGATTCATCAACTTGATGCGTCTGGAGCGTTCGTACATGTCAACCAGACGGAATTGCAGAAGTTAGGTTATACCCTTGAAGATATGTTGGGCATGCCGTTGTGGGCTATTGTCCCCTCCGATCAACAGGAACGGATTAGGCAGTATGTGCAGCAACTTGGAAGTTTGGAGAATAAGACGATCGAGACGGTCTTCGTCACGCGTGAGGGAAAATTGATTGACGTCGAGATTCATTCGACGGCTCTGATAAATCCCGAGACCGGGCTCTTAGTCCACTCTCGCGGGTTTGTGCAAGATATCACCGACCGTAAAATTTTAGAACGTGAAGTGTCCCGGTACACGACGGGGTTAGAGCAAGAGGTCACTGATCGAACTCGGCAGCTTTCTGCATCGGAGGGTCGGTATAAGGCGTTGTTTAATCTTTCCGCGGATTCAATCTTTGTCGTGAATGATCAATGGCAGATTGAGGCGGTGAATGAACGTGAGCAGGACATGTTGGGCCATGCGCCGTCTCAAGTCGTTGGAACCTCTTTATTGGATTGGGTGGCACCCGATCAACGGGAAAAAACGGAGGACTTGTTGCGTCGAGTCAGAGAGGAGTCGCACAAGATTTCCACTCAAGAAATTGTGGTGTACGATGTTGATCGACAACGTCGTGAAGTCGAAATTGATGTGGTCCATGTCGACATGGCCGGTCATTCCGCGGTGATGGTGCAGTTGAGAGACATCGCGGAGCGTAAACGTTTGCAAGATCAGTTGCATCGTTACAGTGAAGCGCTGGAAGAAAAGGTCCAAGAGCGGACCAAGGAAATTGAACAGGCCAAACAATATATCGAAAGCCTCCTCGAAAACGCGAATGACGTGATTTATACCTTGGATCGAGAGCAATGTTTTACCTATGTGAACAGTCAGGTGGAGCTCTGGGGGTATACGAAAGAAGATCTCATCGGTCGTCCTTTCTTGACTCTGTTGTCGAAACGCTATCGTGGTCGGCATTTAAAGGATACGTTGGATATTGGGGCGAAACAGGTCTACGAAGTTGAGATGGTAAGCCGAATCGGAGATCACCGTTCAGTCCTGGTCAGTGTTTCCCCTTTGTTCGATCAACATGGAGAGCCCATGGGAATGTTGGGTATCGCCCGGGATATTACCGAGCGTAAAACTCTCGAACGGCAAGTGCAAAATGCCGAACGTTTGGCGTCAGTCGGAAAATTGGCGGCAGGTGTGGCTCATGAAATCAACAATCCTTTAGGGGGAATCTTAAATTGCTTGTACAACATACGTAAGGGAACGTTGAGTGAAGCACGGTCTCAAGAGTACATGCATTTTATGGAGGATGGACTTCAACGTGTGCAAAAAATCGTTCGTCAATTATTAGATTTCTCGCAACAATATCCACCTGAGCTTGTGGCGACAGACATCAATCCGCTCGTCGACCGAGTCATCGCGCTGACAAGCCATATGCTCGCTGCGAAGGCGATTGAACTGCGAAAGGACTGCCACGCGGCGTTGCCCTTGCTCATGGTTGATCCGCACATGATCGAGCAGGTATTGACGAACCTGATCTTAAACGCGGCCCAAGCTACTCAATCAGGAGGGAATGTGATCGTTCGAACTCGACAGACTGATCGTGTATGTGAAATCGACGTGGAAGATACGGGCTGTGGTATTGCCTCGGAGGTTCGTTCAAAGATTTTCGACCCGTTTTTTACAACCAAAAAAACGGGAGAGGGGACAGGGCTCGGGTTGTCGGTGAGTTTAGGGATTGTTGAGCGTCATGGTGGAGAGATGATTCTCGAAAGCGAAGTCGGAAAGGGGACTAAGTTTACCGTTCGGCTTCCCATTGTTTCTGTCCGGACTCCAGAGCAGGTGATCTCATGAATTCTTCCTCCATTCTCGTTATTGACGATGAACCGTTAATGCGGTTGTCTATGGTAGATGCCCTGGAGGCCATTGGCTATGCGGTCCAAGAGGCGTCCACCGGCGATGAAGGATTAGAGAAATTACGGTCGTCTCGGTTTGATGTCGTAATTACCGACCTTCGGTTGCCCGGGGTTGATGGGCTGGAAATCGTCCGGGCCGCGAAGGAGCATCATCCCAGCACGGAAGTGATTCTGATCACGGCTCACGGGTCAGTGGATACAGCCGTGCAGGCGATGAAGCATGGCGCCTATGACTATATCACGAAACCGTTTTCAATGGACGAACTCCTGTTGATCGTTGAGCGGGTCACGAAAGTTGTTGGGCTTCAACGGGAGAACCGCGAGCTTCGTGAGGAGTTAGAGAGTAAATTTAGTTTTGGGGGAATTATCGGAAAGAATCGGCGAATGCAAGAAGTGCTCGAAAAGGTCAAGCTCGTGTCAGGCACCGATGCAACGGTGTTGGTGTATGGAGAAAGTGGGACAGGGAAGGAATTGATCGCCAATGCGATCCACCGTAATAGTCCACGGGCTCAACATGCCTTGATTAAGGTTAGTTGTGCCGCACTGCCTGAAACGCTCTTGGAGGCAGAATTGTTTGGGCATGAAAAAGGTGCGTTCACGGGAGCCCTCAAACAGCGGCGTGGCCGGTTTGAGCTCGCTCATCAGGGGACGTTGTTTCTCGACGAAATCGGTGAGATCTCTCCGCTCGTGCAGGTGAAGCTGTTGCGGGTTTTACAGGAGAGACAATTTGAACGAGTTGGAGGCAATGAAACCATTGAAGTCGATGTTCGGCTTGTCTGTGCCACGCAGAAAGATTTGAAATTTGAAGTCGAAAGAGGCCAATTCCGAGAAGATCTGTACTATCGTTTAAACGTTGTCCCAGTGCATCTTCCACCTCTTCGTGAACGAAAAGAAGACGTGTTTGTGATCGCCGAACATCTTTTACAGGCATTCGCGAATCGGGCGCAGCAGTCGCCGAAAGTGATTTCACGGCAAGCCCAGGAAATTCTCATGCGCTATTCATTCCCGGGAAATGTTCGAGAACTCGAGAATACGCTCGAACGTGCGATTGCACTGGCTCAAAATTCTGATGAAATCCAGGCATGGGATCTCTGTGGGCAAAGCCATTGTTCCTTCGCGAGTGGCGAACATCAGGCGGGATGTGGGTTTTGCCAGGAACTGCACCCTGGGAAAAAGGCTCAGGGGGGAGGGGAGACGCTTGCGGCTGCCAGAGAACGATTCGAACGTTCGCATATTTTGGATGTTCTGAATCGGACCGGCTGGAGCCGGACGATGGCCTCAAAAGTCTTGGGCTTGTCGCGAAAAGCCTTGTGGGAGAAATGTAAGCGATATGATATCTCGAGTGTGGATGAGGCCAAGAGAGAAACAAATCTATAAAGAATTGCTGAAAGTAGACTAGTCGCCAGGAAAGGGCTCTATCGTAGCGTTCTTGAGGACAGGCGCAGATTATCAAGTCAAAGACTTTGACCGTACAAGCCTGTCAATGATGTTTTGGGGGACATCTTCCTTTCAAGCCGTGTTCTCATTTCACAGTCAGGCACCGCCTTCCCACAACATGATGGTCCGGTCGGTCGAGGCCGTGGCAAGAAATCGACCATCTGCCGATAAGGCGATGCCTCGTATGGGGCCCTTATGGGGTTTTAACGTGCGGAAACATTTTCCGGTTTCAAGGTTCCACATTTTCACTGAAGCATCGTCGCTGGCGCTGATCAGGACTTTTCCGTCAGCGGTCACCAAAAGGTTTCGCACCCATCCGCTATGGCCTCTAAGCGTCCTATATTCACGTAATTCCGGCATCTCAAATAATTTGATCGTACAGTCTCTACTTCCGGAGAATAAGGTTTTTCCATCTGGGGTATAGGTGAGTGCGCCAATCCAATATTCCATGGGCTTTTGAAATCCACCTTGATCATCGACAAAATACCCCCTGGCTTCCGACTCTTCGTCGTTGGCGTCATCTCTCCAATGCGCGTTATGCACGCACTTTTCTTCTCCACTTGGAAGAACTTCATAGAGCCGGAGTTTCCCGATGTCGCTGCCTGACACCAGGTGGATGCCATCAGGGCTGAAGGCTGTACAGACAGACCAATGATGATCGTACTGATCTTTCCCGAGTAGGGTCATTAATTCGGTGCCAGTCGTGATTTCCCAGATCTTAATATCTTTATTTTGACCAGCTCTGGCTAACATCAATCCGTCCGGAGAAAAAGAGATATTCGTGACGGCATGATCGTACCGCGTAAAGAGAAGACGTGTGGTCTCCCCAGTGTTCGGATTCCATAGCCGAATGGTCCGATCTTCGCTGGCTGTCGCCAGTGTTTGGCCATCAGGGCTATAAGCGACCTGGCGAATATTGTGGGTATGTCCCCGTAGTGATCGTAGAATTCGTCCGGTTTCGATATCCCATATTCTGACATAGCGATCGTTTCCCCCACTCGCGAGTGTTAAGCCATCCGGTGCGAACGAGACACTCCACACATCCTGTGTATGTCCCCGAAATGTCTTAACCTGTTGAGCGCCAGCTTCCCAGTGCTCGAGTGAATTTAAGTTCTCTTCATGAAGGTCATCAAGATACGGTGCCCCATCGGGAGTGTCTGTTGGGGTGGTTGAAGCCGTAGGATTATTCATGCCGTAACTCCTTTAAAAAACATGTTCATAGAGAAATTCTTTGGAAATTGTCGGGCCATGAGAAAGGAGAAGTCCCTTGCTAATGGAAAGAGACGCTTCCTATAATCAAATAGAGAGTATGACGAATTCTTTAGCTTTTGATACTAAACACCACCTTGATCATGAGTCAAGGTAAAGGTGTGTCATCTGCATGTCGGGTATCTCATGGCCTGCTCCCGACCAATCAATGTGTTGATCATTTTGAAGGCTTAAGCCTCGCACGGAGGATTTATGGAGATTCGTTTTCAGCCAGCACTCTTGCAAGAAGTTATTGACTCGTTTTCTGAAAAGACCGAACGAGAGGGTGACCCTACCTACTATAATGAATTTCATGAGATGGCTGATCCCATTTATGAAAAGTATTCATTAGATGATCGGGAGCCAGAATTCAAGAAACTCTATCAACAACTCTTTGGGAAGTGGGGATTTGCAGATATTCTCAATCAATCGTTCGATGAGTTTCCAGTGCTTAAGGCAAAGATCGGCATTGTGTTGGTTCGGGGAGTATTGAAAGAAGATCAGGAGGGCGTTGATATTCTTCGTAAGTGGGGAACAGTTGAAGAAAAACTTGCCAAGCAATTCGAAGAAAAAGGTCTCAAAGGTGTTGGCATTAAATTGATTCCTCGACGCTTTTATGATCCCGCCATTAATCGTTACCTTCGTCACGAATTGACGCACATTTCAGATATGTTGGATGATGCATTTGGGTATGATGCTGACACAAAAGTGGGGTTCAACCCGGGAGAAGAGCATTTGATCCTCAACCGGTATCGAGTGCTCTGGAGTTTACATGTCGATAGCCGTATTGCCCGATCCGGTAAGGAACCGATGTTTTCCAAAGAATACCGCTTTCGGGAATTTCGAACGTGGTATCGGAAAATTTTACCAGGACAAGTCGAGGGAGTCTTCGAAGGTTTGTGGCAAGCCGAGTATTTGACCCACGCAGAGCTTTTGGAGATGGCGGCCGATACGATTCGTGTTATGGATCGAGCCATTGAAGTTGAGGATGGAGAGGTTCCAGATTTGCCGACAAAGCCACTCCTCATGCCTGGATTTCCGTGTCCTCTTTGTCGCTTCCCCACCTATTCATGGGTAGAAAATCTCGAAGAAAAATTAGAAGGTTTCGTCCTTGACTATATTCGCGAAAACCATCCTGGCTGGGAAGTTGAGTACGGGGCATGTGATCGGTGTTTTGAGGTTTATAAGCTGCGTGCGGCTGGCGTTGTCTAAAGCGGGAAGATCTTATACATACTTGATTAATTGAAAATCTATTGTGTCCTGATATGAAAACTTCCAAATCAGATCCCAGGTCAGGTGATGAGCGTTCGCTAGGAAGGCGAAACTTTATTCGCCAATCCATGGTATCGCTAGGGGTGACGGTACAGGAATACATGAAACACAGCAACGCTCCAGCTAAGGTATCCGAGGTTCCTGTGATTACGGAACGACAGGACTGGTTGCGCCCCCCTGGCGCTGTAAACGAATCGGAATTCCTCGATCGATGTACCAAGTGTGACGACTGTATAGACACCTGTCCTTTCGATGCCATTCGTCATCACAAGATTGATGAGACTCCTGTCATTATAGCTGAAGAGAATCCTTGTCGGTTATGTGAAGATTTTCCGTGCATTGAAGCGTGTGAGTCTGAGGCGTTGTTGTCCCTGTCCGGAGCCTCTGATGTACGAATGGGGATAGCGAGGCTGTCGTACCAGGACTGTACAGCGGCCCATGGTTGTAATGCTTGCGTCTCAAAATGTCCTGAACAGGCGATAGCTATGGATTTCGGATCTATGCAACTGTCCGTTCGAGATGATCGTTGTGTTGGATGTGGCATTTGTCAGCAAATTTGTAAAGCGGTTAATGATCGGGTAGCAATCAGAGTTTTCCCCTCTAGGTTACTTCCACCGTAATGGTTATGGGTTGAGAAAGGAGGTACGTCTAACAGTTGAATGAGTTAATTTACCTAGGCATTTAATGGTATCATTGATGTTCTTCTGTGAAAATAAACTAGGTTTTCTTCAATGTTTATGACATGTTATCAAAGTTTTGACGAATGAAAAACGAAGACGAAATATCCCTTGACTTCAATAGCCAGTTATCCTATCATCATGCCCCTCTACATGGGTAAAGCATGGTTGATGTTTCGTCTTTTTTGGGCAAAATAATTTTTTTCATCCATCTTTAGTTATGTAGGACAACAAGGTTGTAGGTGAACGACATGGAACTTACCAAGGAACATACAAACGGGGGAAGTTCTTCGGCTGTAGCGAGCCAAGCACAAATTTCTCCTAAAGATGCTCCAGCAGTTGAGCGTGCTCTTTCCCGAAGCAAACTCTATCTACTCTTGTCATGGAGTTATTTGTTTCCTGAAGATGATGAATTCTTAGATTATCTTCAAAGTGGTGAATTTGTAGAAGATGGAAGGGCGGCGTTAGAAAATCTGAATCAATCACTAGAGGGTCATGGCGGTCCAGAGGGTAAGGAAAGCCTTGATGCAATAGTTAGTCATCTTGATGCAATTGAGGAGTGGGTAAATTCGGAAGGGGCTAATTGGAACCTGCAAGACCTGAGAGATGATCACCGTCGTGTTTTCAGTAATGTCATATCCTTAGATTGCCCGCCATACGAAACGTTATTCGGTAACGACCACGTGTTTGGTCAATCTTACACCATGGGGGATATTGCCGGTTTTTATAATGCATTTGGCCTTCAGCTTTCTAATGATATTCATGAACGAATTGATCATTTAAGCGTCGAATTAGAATTTATACACTACCTTTCCTATAAAGAGTCGTATGCGCTTATTCATGATGGCCCTGAAAAGTTAAAGACTGTTGTTGATGCAGAAAAGAGATTTGTTAAGGAGCATGTTGGTCGTTGGGTTCCACTCTTTTCAGGAATGTTAAAGCGTAAAGCCGATTATGGTTTTTACAAGGCGTTAGCTGACTTTACGTCTGATTGGGTAGCCTTTGAAGTAGCTTATCTCGGTGTGACTCCTCAACCCTATTCAGAAACTGACTATCGACCAGCAAATTATGCAAGCCCAGAAGGCCAAACCTTTGAATGCGGTGCACAGGATCAAGGTAATGAACTGGACCTCTTAATGAATGAGGTGGGTGCTCAAGCCTATCTTGACAAAGAAGCAAAAGGTGTTGACCAACAAGAAAAAGAGTAAGGAGGTTTTGAGGTTAAGTATGTATCTTTGCTTTCAGGACATTTTGTTAGTGAGCAGTCCTTTCGATTTTAATCTTTTATCAAAGGAGGATGCGTCATTATGAGAGTGGTGCAGACGCGTAACAATCGGTTCGTGTTTGGCGTTCTTCTCTCGGCCGTCTTGGTAGGCGGACTGTTGACGGTGGGGCAAATACCCCTAGCCGTTTCTCAGCCAGTCACCATTCCGGTCGGGTCGATCAAAGGCCCCATTCCAATGGATGCCGCCAACCCTGTATGGGAGTCCGTCCCTGGTATCGTGGTTCCATTAAGCGGGCAAACTATTACCACCCCGATGCACCCAAACATTTCAGTTAAAACCGTAATGGTCAAGATGGCCACTAACGGGAAAGAGATCGGTGTGTGGACGAACTGGAGTGATCAAACCTTGAACAACACGACCATTGGTCCCCAAGACTTCAGGGATCAAGTGGCGGTGCAGTTTCCCGTGCAAACGTCAGGGGCTCCTCCGTTCCAATGTATGGGGCAATCTGGTGGGACGGTCAACATCTGGCGTTGGAATGCCGAATGGCAACGCGACATGGGTGCTGGAGTTGCCGGAATGTGGGATGTGGATCAACAGTATCCATCCATTGCCTGGGACTTTTACTACGAAGAACCAGCTGGAGGCGTGACCTATCCAGACCGGATTGGACGGAGCTTAGGGCCATTCAATCCTGGTATCTGGTCAGGAAACATTATGTCTGATCCAACATTACGGAAGAGTTCTGTTGAAGACTTAAATGCAAATGGGTTTAGCACGCTGACGACGCAAGCGTCCCAAGATGTGGTCGGTAACGGGTTATGGGAACCTTATGGAGCCCTTAAGGGTGGTTGCTGTTCTGGGCCAACCTGGCGCGTTGTGATGAAGCGAGGTCTAACGACTAATGACCCGAACGATGTGCAGTTCAAGGCAGGGGCTAGCATTCCGGTTGCCTTTGCTGTGTGGGATGGCTCGAATGTCGAACGAAACGGCATGAAGGGAATCTCTACCTGGTTTACGGCCAAAATGCCATAAGGAGTTTTAAGCTTATTTTTAAAACTCTTTGAGCATAGAGTTTAAGGTTTAGAAAAACCTCAGGCAGCTTGCAAAATACGTAAGTTGCCTGAGGTTTTTTATTTGAAACACTTCTTTTATAGTTTTTAAAATAACAGACAAGTTCAGGAAAATTGTCTAAGCCATCTTTAAATGTATGTGTTGTATTATCACTTTCTAAATCAGTAGGACTTGTTCGTTTTAAGGTAATAGTAATAATCGTTTACTTTCATCTTATGTCTCATGTTAGTGTAGCACTATTAATTGAGTAACGTTTGCCCTGATTAGGAATAGTTGCATTATTCATTATGCGGCATGTATAAGAAAATTGGATCTATGTTGTTAATCTGGCAGCGGAAATACTGTCAGTAGCACCTCTATATGGAGAAAAATCTGTGAAGGTTTCTCTTGTTTTCCCTCCTAGTTGGCATCCGTCCCAACCATACCTTAGCCTTCCATGTTTGACCTCTTTCCTGGATCAGGCAGGAGTAAGGGATAAATCCCAGAGAGACTTAAACATCGAGTTGCTCGATACGATCCTGACGAAAACCTATGGACTCGAGGTCTATCAAAAGCTTGTCGATCTTGGAAAACAATTAGAGCGTTCGATGAGCGGGGACGAAGGTCCGGGTAGTAAAGAACATTACGCCAGAGTGCTGGAGGCTCTAGACCGTTTCCCTTATTTGATCGAGCAGATAGAGCCTGCAAAAATCTCGTTAAGGAGTGAAGAGTTTTTTGATATAGATCGTTATCGGGAATGCTTGTTCTTGATAGATCGTTGGCTAGAAGTTGTTTCCTCTTTGTACTTTCCGACCAGGATCACGGTCGTCGATAACCAACTTTCCTATTCAATCTATTCATCGCGAGACATCATGAAAGCTGTACGCGATGAAACCCAGAATCCATACATCGATCTATACCGAAATTATTTCCTGTCTTCCATCGTCGACGAACAACCCGGTTTAATCGGGGTGTCTATTACCGCCACCTCCCAGATAATTCCGGGTTTGACTCTTTGTCGATTGATTAAAGAAGCCAATCCTGACATTCATGTGACTGTCGGTGGTAGCATCTTTACCCGATTGGTCGATAACTTACGTCGATGTGAACGACTCTTTGAAGTCACGGACGATTTTATCGTATTTGAGGGAGAAACCGCATTTTTGGAATTAATCAATCAGTTGGAGGGTAAGAAAGATTTTCGTAAAGTTCCCAACCTTATTTATCGGCAGGATGGAAAAATTACGGTCAATCAACCCTTCTACTCAGAAAATCTTGCACAGCATTCCGCTCCAAACTATGACGGATTTCCTCTGGATAAATACCTTGCGCCTCACACAGTATTGCCGGTTCAGTTTTCCCGAGGTTGCTACTATAAAGACTGTGCGTTCTGCGCCTTAACTCTTGATCATCAGAACTTCCGACAGAAAGATCCAATCAAGGTTGTAGACGAACTTGAAGCACTGTCAAAAACTTATCAAACGCCCTATTTTTTCTTTACCGATGAATGCTTGGCTTTATCTCCCACCCGTCGGCTCTGTAAAGAGATGCTCAATCGTGGCTTGGATCTACAATGGACGGCTGAGCTGAGGTTTGAAAAAAACCTGTCTCGAGAGTTATTGGGATTGATGAAAGAGGCTGGATGTCAAAAGATCGTATTTGGCCTGGAGACTTATAACGCTCGCATGATGGATTTTATGGTCAAAGGCATTACCCAAGAAAGTGTGAATCGAATTTGTTCAGATTGTGTTGATCTTGGTATTGCGGTGCATTGCTATGTCATCGTTGGATTCCCAACAGAGACCGAGGAAGAGGCACTTGAAACCATGAATTTTATCGTGGACAACCGCAAGCTCAATTCCTCCTATGGATTCTCCTGCCAGCCCTGCTTGTTTGACCTCGAGAAAGAAGCGCCGATCATGAGCGATCCCGGTGGTTACGGGATTCAACGTATAATGAGGCCAGCGGCTGAAGATTTAAGTTTAGGCTTTTTTTACGAGGTGAAGCAGGGTATGACCCCAGAGCAATGCGAAAAGGTGTATCAGCATGTGTACGAGAAAATTAGTGAAGTTGTCTGTGAGTTACCCTTTAACTATTCCATGGGAGATGGTCTGCTCTACATTGCACGCAGGAACAAACAGAATGTTCTAGAACACACTTCAGTCTCCTGAATCAGGCACGTGGGCGCTTGGTTTTTGTCGCCGTGAAAGGCTTGAGACCATGAGGCATAAATCGAGAGCGGTGTTTGCGGAAGTCCTATGCGAGAAGTCATGAGTGAAAAGATCTTAGAACCTGCTGCTCCTGCCACAGAAAAAGTGCAAGAGCAAGGGGTGTTGTTTGAGTATGCCCTAAAGTGTCTTCTTCTTTCAGCGTTTTTAGAGCTCGTCCTGTATCGCTTGGTGTCTCGTTTAGGGATGCATCTCAGCAAGCTTGCTGAAAAATATGAAGCCGTGCGAATAGCCTTTCGCGGACTGTCATCTTTAGGGTTTATGCTGTTGAATGTCACGTCCATCCTGGCGTTTCTCCTTATTTTTATCTTGATGTACTACAAAATGACCTCAACGGTGTGGAAGGGCTCTTATGACAAAATTGTGATTCCACTGATGAGTCTTCTCGTTGTCGTTACGTTTGCGTATCTTCTTTTTCCTCCAGCAATGTTGGGTGCAGTGGTATACAATATCATTTCTCTCGTTCTTCTTGTGTTCCTTATGCTCGAGTATTTCGCGTCGCATAAATTGCGTACTCAGCGTTTAGCGATCGGGTGTTTTTTCCTAGGAATATGTGGATGGATTTATTACCAAACACTCACGACAAGCTATGGACTCCTTGGCTTTGTCACGGCCCCTCCCTTGGTTCATGAAATTAATAGATTAGGCGAGGCGCTGATGGTTGCGTCGAGCATACTGGTATTTTGGGCTTACGGCAGTACTTCATTCTTCACGAAGAATAAGCAACAACGAAAATGGGGATTGACACTTGTTACGAGTGGGGGAGTGGTATTTTTTCTTCTGCTATTTATGGATTATTTTGTGTCGCTTTATAGCCTGAAGGCCGCTGAAGATATACGGAAAGCTGGAGAAGGAATCGGGTGGGTCTTTCAAATGGGCATGGGGTACACATTCTATCTTCCCTTTGCATTCTACATGGCAGGGTTCATTTGCTGGGCCTATACAGTCATTAAATTAGTCATGATTGGTAGATTGGCAGGGTATGGATTGGGGTTGATGTTTATGGCTGGTTATGCCTTGCAATTATCCCATCTGACGCTCATGGTTATGTTGGGACTCATGCTCTTAACCATCGATAAACGTGGGACGCTTGGAAAGCTTCGAGGAAAAGTTTCTGAAAAAATGATTTATCAACCAGCGACGCCCGCCTACGGGCCCACACCATAAGAAAGAACAGAATTATGGAAGACCAGACTATACTAAGGCAATCAGAAGAATCAACGGTCGTACCGGCAGACGATGAAAGACCATTGAATCCGGAAGAAGAAATCGTCGAATTAGAAAAATTGCTCACGCAAGAGCCTGATGACTTTCAGGCTCGATGTCGATTGGGAGAACTGTACTTCAATAAAGGACGATTGGACGAGGCATTAACGGAGGTGAAAAAGTCAATCGAAATGGCGGAAGGCTTAAAGGTTGAAATGGACCGATCCCTGGCGATGTATTATTCGAACCTCGGCACGATCTATGGGACCAAGGGAATGGCTGACGATGCCTCTTCTCAATTCGAACGGGCCCTGGAACTCAATAAATATGATGTGCTCGCCCTGTTTAATCTTGGACGGTTATGTAGTGAAAAAGGTGATTATAAAGCGGCAAAAGACTACTTTGAACGCTTGATTGAGCTTACCCCAGAAGATCCGATCGCATGGTATAATCTTGCGGGGGTCTATGAGCAACTCGACAACCCTCAAGTCTCAGACCTCAATACGCTTGATATGGCTATGCAGGCTTACGCAAAAGTATTGGAATTTGACCCGAGTCATCTGGAGTGTAGTTATAAACTTATGGAAATGGCGCTCAACATTAAAAAGCCTGATATGGCGCTCAAGGTCATAGAAGATGCCGTAGAAAATAACCCAGACGAACCTCTCGCGTACTACAATCTTATTAATACCTATGAAAAATGCAAAATGTTTGAACAGGCAGAAGAGACGAGAAATAGATTAAAAGAGCGATTCTCAAAACGTTCAAGGGAGTCCGGGAAATCATAGAGAGAGGAATACTCACCCATAGATAGCGAGGAGGAGAGCGCCATGTTTGGAAGCATTGGATTTACTGAGCTGATCCTGATTTTAATGATCGTCTTGATAATTTTTGGTGCGGGAAAGTTGCCTCAGTTAGGTGAGGGGGTCGGCAAGGCGATCAAGGGATTTAAGAAGTCTATTCATGAAGCAGAGGCCATGGACGCAGAGTTTCAAGCGGCCAATCAGCAGGCGAATATGGACTCAGCCGATCCAGCTCAAATTCCTCATCAACAATCCGTCGTGCCAGAAGTGCCGTCCCCACCGCCTGCGACAGGGGTTGATAATGGTTCTAATATCCAAGCTGCCTCTGTTTCGAAGGCCTAACGAATATTGGGAAGCAAGAGAAATATTCCTCCTAATGTTCTTCGAGCCATGAACGTAATAGAAGAATGCGTACGAGGTCATGATTATGAGTACTGAAACGACGATTGAGCCTGGAGTGATTGAGACATTTGCCGGTAACGGAAAGTCTCGGAGTACAGGGGATGGAAAACGAGCGATTAAGGCAGGCATTCCCCTACCGAACCATGTCACGTTGGATCGTGACGAGCAGTTTTTGTACATTGCCGAATGTGGGTCTGATCGTGTGCGAAGAGTAGACCTTGAAACGGGGCGGCTTCATAATTTTTCTGGGAATGGAGAGACGTGTTACAGCGGAGATTATGGGCCGTGCGGAGAGGCTGGGCTCTATCTACCCCTTGATGTCGCATGTGATTCCGAGAATCATGTCTATATTTGTGACTCTGGTAGCAGTCGAATCCGAAAAATTGATCGAGAGACGGGGGTCATTACGACGATCGTAGGGACGGGTCAGTGGGGGTTTAATGGAGACGGACCCGCATTAGAGGTCAATTTAACGTATCCGGCGTCAATCGTGTTTGACCAGGATGACAACTTATACATTGCCGATACGCAGGCCCACCGAATTAGAAAGTATGACCCGCGAACTGGGCTCCTAACGACCATCGGGGGAATTTGGACGGATGAAGATGATGAGCGTGTCAGTCCTTTGACTGCGCAAAATCTTATTGTGCTGTCAGGAGACGCGATCGGGATAGACTTTAGCGATGATCAAGGATGGCTGCGGCCACAATGTTCCGACGGACTGGACCTGACCCCATACTGGGATGATGGAAAGCCAGCTCTGGAATGTCGGTTTTACGACATCGTCAGTTTGGATGTGTTTAAGAATGGTGATTTGTTGATCACTGATAAAGGCACCAACCGAATTCGTCGCATGGATCACAAAACAGGCGTGGTGACAACCATCGCAGGCGTGTGTCGATACGGATATGATGGTGATGATAAACTTGCCGTGAAATCTATGCTCAATGTTCCAGAGGGTGCGGTGGCGGATGACGAGGGAAATGTGTATATCGCCGACTCGATGAATCATCGCGTCAGAAAAGTTGATGCGATGACTGGTCTGATTGCCACGATCGCGGGCAACGGGGATAGCGGGTATGATGATAAAAACATGGGAGGTTGTGGCGCCGCTCGGTTTGTCGCGAAGGAAGATGCTACGATGCTGAAACACGGTGACGGTCGGTTGGCTGTTGAAGCTGTCGTAAACTCTCCAGCTGGCCTGGCGTTAGATTCTCATGGATTTCTGTATATCTGTGAACGTAATGAAAACAAAATTCGTCGAGTGAAAGTGAGGTAATGGCATCACATTCACCGCTTTCCGCGGCATGGCTTATGAATTGATGCATGACAAGGATTGGAATGGCACGATTATCGAGTGAGCCAGAACTTCCACACCCCTCCCGTCCCATACCGAGGCGTGTGCCTCGTCATCTTGTTGTAGCTGGAATATTATTCGTCGCGGTCATCGTTGGGTTGACCTGGTTTGAAGTGTCGACAGTCAGTTCACACGGGATCGTCGTGCGTTCGCACTTTGTGCCTGGGGAACCTCCTTCAGAACCGTCTGATCCTGCATGGGAGACTATCCCGGCTCTTCCCGTCCCTCTCAGTGGCCAAGTCATTACTCGGCCTGTTTGGCCAGAACCGAGTGCGAAAGCTTTGTCAATTCGTTCAATGCACAACGGGAAAGATATTTCATTTTTATTGGAGTGGCAGGATGCGACTCGAAATGAACGTCTGACTCCTGGGGTTTTTCGAGACGGTGCCGCTATCGCGTTGCCCCTGGGCAACGCTCCGGCATTTTTCTGTATGGGACAGCTCGATCATTATCTCAACATCTGGCATTGGAAAGCTGATTGGCAGAGTGACGTAGACCGACGAGCGGCGCGGACCAAGAAGAAAGGGAATAAGCGACAGGGGATTCGAAGATTCGAAGTCATTCCTCGTCGCCCTTCATCTGTCGAAGACTTAATCGGTGGGGGATTCAGCACGTTAACGAGTAAAAAACGACAAGGGAGAATTAAAGGGCAAGCAGAGTGGAAGCGAGGGTTCTGGCGTGTAGTGATGAAGCGACCGCTTACGATGCCTGGAGATGACCTAGAGAATGAGGCCTTACTCCAAGCTGGACGATTGCAAGCAATAGCGTTTGCTGTCTGGAATGGTGAAAACAAAGAACGCAATGGGCAAAAGGCCGTTGCCCCGTGGATGCAGCTACTTATTGACCCGGTTAACAGGCCTACAGCAGCCTCCCCGATTGAGTAGAGACATTGTGATTTTTCGAGATGTACAAAGATGTCGGGTTCTTGAGAAGGGCCTTTATGACCGTTTGGTCGTGTTTTTGTCGTTAGGACTTAGTTGGCTGATGTTGGGTGGCCTAAACTTTTCTGACCCCGTACTCGCGCAAACAGCAGCTGGAGAAATGACCGAAGCGCGCGCGTTGGAGCTGGCGGAGGAATTTGGAGTTGACGTTGGAGAAGTTGATGAAGAAATTAAAGAGTTCCTCGGTTTAACGCGTGCAGAAGGTGTGGTGATATTCGCCGTGATCGGGGGAACTCCAGCTGACCTGGCTGGTATGAAAGTCAAGGCGATCATTAAAGAAGTGGACCGGTTTGAAATTAAAACGCTTATTGATTTAGGTCATGCACTGGAAGCGACGTTACCGACACAAAACTTTACCGTTGCGACTTATGAGCCCTCTGACCCTTCTGATCAAGGTGTGACCGGTGGGTTGAACTTTCACTTTGTGCGTATCAAGCAGGATTAGTTCCTCGAAATGATTTTCCGTATCCATACATGGTCTCGCCATACTTGGTTCCGAATGATTCGACTCACAGGTGTCTGTGGGCTAGTGGTGGCAGTGTTTCTTTTCTGGCATCAAGGTGAGGAGCAAATCGCCGAAGCTCAAGATTCTTCTGGAAATACTCAACAGGAATCATCATGGATCGAAGAAATTCAGAAAGTATTTTTGCCTTCTGAACAATGTAAGCAATGTCATGATCGTCACTATGAAGAGTGGAAAGGAATGCGGGAGCAGACTCCAGACCTGAAAACCTTTGGCCGCGCTGACGGGGCATTGTTACACGGGACGGCTCTTTCCTCGCCTGTTTTCAAAACAATCATGGGGTTGTGGCTTCAGACAGATCCTACTGAAGAAGAACGTACCGCCTGTTTGGCCTGCCATGTCCCGGCTGTTACTGTCTTTCCTCAGCATACTGATCGTATCCTCAATCAGGTGATGGCTGGAGGAAAGCATGTCCAAGTTGAAGGGGTGAGTTGCTCATCTTGTCATTTGATCCATGATACACAAGAAAATCCTAAAGGCTTTCCAACATTTCAAATCAAACCAGGAGAGACATTTTACGGTCCGTATTCCAAGCCTGACGACAACCTTGTTCACCCTTCCCAAGAGTCCAACATCTATCGTGAAGCAAAATATTGTGCAGCCTGCCATTTTAGCAAAGTCAAAGATGTAATGAGAGCCGATCTTCCAGGTGAAATTCTCAAAGGCATTATCTGTCAGGATTGTCATATGGAACGTTCAACGGGAAGCTCCACGTCAAAGCGTGGCTCTTTAACTCGACCGATCGGTCGGCACTGGTTCCAAGGGATTGTGATCCCTGGTATCATGCTCAGCAACCGGAACCTACAAGCCGAATGGTTTCCTCGAGTCGATATCGAAGCAGACAAGACGAAAAATTCAGTCCAAGGAACTGTGCTGGTCAGAAATGGCAGCTTGCCGCATATGTTTCCAGGTGGCGATCCTGTGCTGAAACAGTTCTTCGTGAAGGTGACCGTGAAGGATGAGCAAGGCAATGTCCTGAGTGAACAAGAGGAGCAGTTTGGTCGTTCCTTCGAGGAAATCCTTCGTGGTCCGATTCCACAACCGCTCGTCAACGGTGGTATGACGCGCCGTATTCCTTTTACCCTGTCCATCCCCGATGGCTCGGCTCCCTTGTTGGTTGAAGCCAGTCTTAGTTACGCCCTGATACCAGAGCCCTCGCCGGACCTTTTGAATCGCTATTTAGAGACACTTGCATCGGAAAAAGAGCGTGACGCTGCCGAAAAAGTTATTACAGACTATTCCTCGACCCGATTGCTCACGTTTCGTACGATCACGTTATAAATCTCGACACGACGATTCTTATTCATTCTGGTGATTCATAATCTAGGGGATACCATGACGAGGATGATCATAACCGTGGGGTTGACGCTGTGCTTGATGGGGGCCATGGCGTTTGGAATTGGTGGCCCTGCATCTTTCGTATTCGCGGAAAAAACAGAAAAGACCTCAAAACCCTTGCAAAAGGCGTTTCCGCATTCGCAAAAATGTAAACGCTGTCATATCAGGGTGTTTGAAGAATGGGAGGCCTCAGCTCAGTCTCGTTCGATCGTGACGTCGGCTTTTCGAGTGACCCTTGATCGCTATTTATCGACTGCACCCGAGGGTCAGCAATCGATGTGTTTCCGGTGTCATGCCCCTCATATTCTTGAATATGGGCACGAGGCCAAGATGTTTATCGATGAAGTCAAATCGAAAGACCCGCAGATTGATGGAGTGGGATGTTCGCAATGTCACCTCATCAAAGAAGTCGATCCCAACACGCATCCGCCACATCCAACCTATCAATTAGAAAAAACTGTCTTTGGCGGATATAAAAAGCCAGTAGACAACTTGGCCCATCAATCGGAACCATCAGCCTTATTCCAAAGTTCTCAGTTTTGTATCACGTGTCATGATTCTTTGCCTCGCGAGCCTGGCTCTCCCAAGTTGCCTGACTGGATGGGAAACTGGAAGGAGACGAAGGCTGAAAAAGAAGGCAAAACGTGTCAGTCCTGTCATATGCCTGGAGCGTTTGGCGAATCCGCAAATGGTGAAAAAAACCGAAAAATTGCCAATCACAGTTTCCCTGGACGATTTGGAAAAGTTCGAGCTAAGGCGGTTGAGATAGACTTTAAGACTGAAGTTCAAGGAAAAACCTCAAAAGTTGAGGCGACGATCCAGAGTTTGGTTCCGCATAACCTTCCCATGCCCCATCCAGGCTGGTATCGGGTTGTGGTAGATTTAACGGTTCTTGGGAAAAACCTAAAAAAAGTGTATGGAGAACAACGGTTTTACGAACGGGTATATGGAGACAAGAACGGGAAGAAGACCGTGTTGGATTTTGAAGCGGCCACAGTGCTGCATGATACCCTGCTGAAGCCTGAAGAAAGGCGGAGCGAAATATTTACCTTCCCCACGCCGCTCAATGCTCCTTCGATGGATGTGATTATCACCTTGACCTATGCGCCGATTCATGGACCAGAGGAATTTGTTAAAGCGGTTGAAGCCGAGTCGAACCTCGGGAAACAGGATCGAGCCTTTGTCCCTGTTGAAGTTGTGAAGAAAAAAATTAACATTCCCCTCAAAAAGCAATGATCAGCCGATAGAAATAGCCAAGAGATCATGCGCCAGGGTTTCGTCCTGGTGACCATGTTATTGCTTGCCAGTTCGTGGGCCTGTTCTATCACTCGAATTCCCCCTCTTCATTAGAACTGTTCGTTTTAGCCATTTTGCGCTGAAGTTCATCAAGCAGCATGTATTCCTTCGCCTGTCTGACAGCTCAAATCAGGGAGTCTATATGTTTACACCTGTGAAGAGTCCTTACCTCGTGCCGTTTAATTCACAGTTTTCACTCAAAAAGGCTCGGACCGTACCAAAAGGGAAAGTTCTGTCCAAAAAGCTGTATGAGAAGAAATTAGCCAAGCTGATCAGGAAAATGAGTGACCGCCAGCGAACGCTGTATGCTCACGACCATCATGCCGTTTTACTCGTGTTTCAAGCGATGGATGCAGCGGGAAAAGATTCGACGATTCGTGCCGTCACGAGTGGGATCAATCCGGCCGGCTGTCAGGTCTTTTCATTTAGGCAACCCTCTAATCTCGAGCTTGATCACGATTTCTTATGGAGAACCACGAAGTGTTTGCCCGAACGGGGACGAATAGGAATCTTTAACCGTAGTTATTATGAGGAAGTGTTGATCGTTCGTGTTCACCCGAAATATTTGAAAAATCAACGTTTGCCGGATGGCTATGATTTAAGGACGATATGGGACGAACGATTTGAGTCGATCCGCGACTATGAACAGCATTTGGCCCGCAATGGGACCGTCATCGTCAAATTTTGGCTCAATGTGTCACGGGAAGAACAAAAGCGACGGTTTCTCTCTCGGATACAAGTTCCGGAGAAAAACTGGAAGTTTTCATCGTCGGACATTAAAGAACGTGAGTTTTGGAAAGACTATATGCAGGCGTATGAAGAAGCGCTCAATGCGACGTCACGACCATGGGCCCCATGGTATGCAATCCCTGCCGACCATAAACCGTCCATGCGGATTACGGTTGCCGAGATTGTCGTGAAGACTTTGGAGGGGTTGGGACTACAGTACCCTAGTTTGAGCAAGTCCGAACGAGCGGAATTAGAAACCATGCGTCAGCTACTTGGACAAGAAAACTGATGAAAAGATGGCTGAACGAAGAGGTTACTTCTCGTGAGCCGTAACCTCTTCAAGTATTCAGCGTAATTTGGGGGGGCTGAAATCAAGTATGTTTCAAGAGCGATCAGAGAACATTCAATGTCCTGTCACATCATTAGCCATTTCTTTGGCCCCTTCCGTCATCGATTCAGCCCCTTCCTTCATACTCTCGCCAGCATCTTCTAATGCTTCCTGAGTGCTGTCGATCGCACCGGAGACAGCTTCCTCTGCAGCGTCAGATGCATCGTGTATGGCTTCCTCTGTATGTTCGATCGCCTTCGACACCGTTTCACCTGCGCTGGATACGGCTTTGTCGACGGCTTTCCCCGCCTTTTCGCCAGGCCCTTCGGAACTTTGTCCACAACCCACTACGAGCCCGAAGACAAAAATTCCGATCAGAGTTACTACGCTATGCCATGGCTTTTTCATGCTTAAACCTCCTGTTGTGTGTGGTAGAGGGCGAATCTGTCCATCCCTGTGTTGGCGTCTTGCTAGATTGTTGTGTGTGCTTCGAGTGGTACGGATAGGCGGGAAAGTGATGCATGACTCCTTTCTGCAATCAAGATGGTGCATCCGTCGTGCAAGGATTATTGTCTTGTATTGTAAAACATTAGACTGAAAGGTCAATAAATATCTCTTGCTGAGTTTTATCTTACTTCGTGCCCCCCGTTTCTGACTCTTGTGCTCTTCCCCCATGTTGTTGCCGGTCATTGTTGCTTTCTTCAGTTATGTCTATTTTTTTCCGAAGAGAATCCTAACTACTAAGGACTTTCATTCATCGGTGTGGGAAGAGCTGTGGAGACACGAGCTGATTAGCATTAGATCAGTCGAGAAAAGGAGCGTCACGTGATACGAGTGCAAGCAGCGCTGCTGGTAGGTCTTATGAGTCTGGTTTGTATCAACATGTCTGGAGCAGAATCGTTAGAACACAGGAGGCAAGTTCGGGTTTTACTCGAACAGTGCGGTGTTCTCGAGAGGCTCAAGCAATTTCCACGGCAAGTTTTTGAACGTATGGGATATGATGATGAATCCTATTCTAAACAATACACCCCAGTACGCGATGCATTGTTTCAAGCTTTTGATATGGACAAGATGGAGCAGCATCTCGTGCATGCCATGTCCAATGATCTGGACAGCCAGGCTGTTGGAAAGGCTCTACACTGGTTTCAGTCACCCATGGGCAAGAAGATCACCGATCTTGAACGAATGACCTATTCGGCGCATGTATGGAAAGAGAGAAGTTTGTATGCGCAGAATCTTGATGAACATCCACCAACTCAACATCGGCTTTTGCAAGTACAGCAGCTCAGCAATGCGCTTTACCTTTTCCGTATTGATGAACAATTAGAAATGACCACGGCCTTAGCCTTAACAGAGGCGATGAATGCCGCTCTCCCACGCGAAGAACGCATTGATCCCGATCATATTCGCCATGAATTGCAGATTCGGAGAGAAAATGAAAAGGAAGAATTACAGCGAGAACACCTCGCCAGCTTTCTGTATTTATATCATCGTCTGGAAGATGCTGAAGTTGAAAAGTATCTTGAATTTCTTGAATCGGCGGACGGAAAACGATTTACTGCCGCTGTTCTTACATCGTTAAATGTCGTGTTTCAGTCAGCTTCGGAAGAGCTTGGCACGGCCGTCGGCCGTGCCTTGAAAGGAGAGCGTCGCGTTTAAGCCACGGATTCACATACGGCTTTTTCGACTAGGGGGAAGTGTAACGGCCGTTTAGCTTTACCACGTGCAGGGTTTTTTCGTTCGGTGTGGTTCTTTGATTCTGTGTCTTTCTGGTTTTTCCTGAATGGCGCTTCAAGCTGATAGAGCTCATGAATTTTTGAATGATGTTGCTTTAATTCCCACGCCAATTCGCTCGCTAATTTTTCCATTTTCTTTTGGAGTTGGCCTATTGAATGAAGATGCTGTTTAACTTCCGCTTCCCGCGCACGGACAATGTATTCTTTGTCAAGATACTTGGTATGTAGTTTCCCACCTCTGTTCGCGTCTTTACTGACGAGAAATTTCGAAGACTCAGTGAGAACGGTTGTGTTTGTTGGCATGGGGTTATTCATAAATAATCTCCGGTCAATAGGTGAATCTTATGTGACTTATACGATCGTGCATGATACCTGGTTCTAGAGCAAGATGATTGCCAGAGATCATGAGGTTCACCAAATCAACATGACGAACGTCTAAGAGCAAAAACAGCTTTGTGTGATGGGTCATACGAAAGGCGAAAGACTGAAGTTTCTCCTGATTCTCATGAAAAGTCGTTAGAAGTTCCGACAGGTTGAAAAAGATAAACATCTATGACCTCAATCAATGGCATGTATTGCCATAAAATCGTCCGAAATTCGAAGAGAATGAACAAGAAAAAATTTCGACGATGAATAGCCGGTCGTTTCATCGTCTATAGGAGTATTGAATAATGAGAATGCCTGAGGCTTGAGATGTCCCAGGAGGGAATGAATGATCGGTTAATGGCTCCTTCCCTGGCACTGAGTTTCTGGTGATCTTGGCTGACGAACTCTATCCTTGATTGACATAACGCACATGCCTGTGAGGGCAAATGTCCTGATGACGACTTCTTTCTATAAATTCATTATAGGCTTTGTCGATCAGCTAAAGTTAGATACAAACGTTACTCAATTTTATCGCAAAAGTGTCGATAAGTTAGAGAGGGTTATGTTCAAGCCATTAAGGGTCAGTCTATTCATTCATTCGTCGAAAATTTTTGTGTTCAGCAGAGGTCGCCATGGCAAAGTCACTCGGCAAATTAAAACGATTTAGCCTTCAGGAGTATTGGGGAGAAGAGTTCGGGAAGTTTTCTTCCTGGCTCAGTCAAGAAGAAATCTTGGAAATGATAGGTGAGTCTGTTGGAGTCGAGCTTGTGTTAGCCAGGCAGGAGCCTCTTGTTGCTAATCTTAAGGGTGGTGGAGTCGTCGCAAAAACCGCCAAAACTCACGATAATGTTCTCATTCAAGGACAATTGGGGTCTATTCATGACGATGATGTTGGTAAATTGGTTTCGTCGGCATCTGATATTGAAGCAATCATCATTATCTGGATTGCCTCAAAGATTTCGCCAGAGCATCGGAAGGTCTTAGACTGGCTCAATCATATTTCTCGGACTGACATCGGCTTTTATGGCATAGAACTCGAATTGTGGCGTATCGATGATTCTGCCCCCGCCCCAAACCTGAGTATTGTGTGTCAGCCCAATCAGTGGGCGCGTAGCCCCAATCAGGAAAATAATAGTCAGGAAATGACGGGGACGGGTGAGGTGAAATTGGATACTCAAGAATCAAAAAAAGAATCGAGCTCTGAAAGAAAAGGAGACTGGTCGAAAAGGCCGAGCGAAAGACTCACGCCTTCGCCGCAGCAGAAATCTTCAGCCCAAGTCAAAGATGATGTGTCCATCCGTGAAAATTTCGTGTACACGAAATCCTTTTAGATTCTCATAGCTGTCTATCCTGGTTATCTGTTGCCCAAAGGCAAAGCACTTTTTGGCGCTCGCATGACTGATGAGTTATAGCCGTTTCTAGTAATCCCGAAACGATCCAGCGCTCCCTTGTACGCCTTTGCTCCTCAAGACGTGAGAGAAACATTCATGTGTGTCAGGATATCTAAGCGGGCATCACCTTCCGCTTGTGACAACGCCGTACTGCGCGGGGTTTGTCTCACTTGCCGATTGGAACTTATTTGGATTCGCTATAACGTTCTGGGCATACGGGTTCTTGTAGAAGTTTCGTAACGATATCTAGTTCACCCTTGATTGCCTGAAGGGTGTTGAGGGCTTCTTCCCAGGCATGCTCTTTCCCATAGCGCTCCAATTGACACACGAGACTCATCATCTTGATGACTCCCAAATTCATACAGATTCCCCTGAGTCCATACGTACCTTCGGCGAAATAAGATCGATCCATCGTCAGGGCAGCCTCTTCAATTTTCTCGATGCATGATGTGACATCCTGGACAAACTGATCAACCACCTTATTGACCAGGGTAGCGCCGCCCATTGACTGGAGGCGATGTAACGTTGTCTGGTCAAGGTGGGCAAGAGTTTGACCCTGTTTACGGATGTGTGTCGTACTTGCCGGAGACGTACGTTCTTCCTTCGGTGTTGTGGTGTGTTCGTTCTCACGTTGGGGAAGCCATTTGTCGAGCATTTTCTGTAACTGATCTGTTTTGATCGGTTTCGAGAGATAATCGTCCATCCCAGACTCGAGACATTTTTCTCGATCACCCTGCATCGCATTCGCGGTCACTGCAATGATTGGAACGCGAGGGGGCGGCGCTGAGTCTGCCTTGTTTCTGTTATTGGTATTTTCCGCAATACGAATTTTCCGACTAGCCTCGTAGCCGTCCATCTCTGGCATTTGAACATCCATAAGAATGAGGTCGTAGGACATGAGGCACATGGCCTCGATCGCTTTGAGTCCGTTCGTTACAATATCAGCTCGATGTCCCAGCTTCTCAAGCATCAGCACGGCTAATTGTTGATTGACTCTATGATCATCGGCGACCAGGATTCGATATCCTTGACGGTGTTCGTTTTCCATTAAAGAATGACGGGTGATCAGGTCGTATTGTGTCGTGGCGGAGTGGCTTTGCTCGCGTCCCATGACCGTCATCAGGCATTTCTCAAGTTGGGATTTTCGAAGCGGTTTTGTGAGGTAGGCGGAGAAGCCTGCTTCATGAGCCGCGCTTGCTTCGCCACGTTTCCCGATCGAGGTCAGCAATATGAGTGGAATCGACGCAAGCGGTGGTTCAGCTTTGATGGTTCGAGCCAGCGCCATGCCGTCCATGTCTGGCATTTGGAAGTCGAGTAAGGCCAGATCAAAGCGGGAGTTGTTGGCTTCGGCATCCTTCAAGGCTTGGAGCGCTTCTTGTGGGGTGGAGACAAACGTGCCGTGCATGCCCCAATCTCTGGTGTATTGTTCGAGAAGGCGAAGGTTGGTCTCATGATCGTCTACACAGCAGATTCGCAGACCCTGGAGAGAGGCTTGGCGCGTTATGGGTGCTTCTTCCAGGCGAAGTTGCTTGTCAAGACAGACTATGAACCAAAAGGTGCTTCCCTTTCCGGGTTCACTTGTCACCCCAATCTCTCCGCGCATAAGTTCCACGAGTTGTTTGCAGATCGCAAGGCCTAGTCCTGTTCCTCCATATCGACGTGTGGTCGAACTGTCCGCTTGCGTAAAGGGTGTGAACAGACGTTGCTGTGCATCAAGTGGGATGCCGACTCCTGTGTCGGTGACTTCAACTTTGATCGTGACGGATTCGGAGGTTTCCTCTATGAGATTAATGTGTACGATGACCTCGCCTGTAGAGGTAAACTTGATGCCGTTGCCCACGAGATTCGTTAGAATCTGACGGATCCGTCCAGGATCTCCCCTCAATGCTGTCGGAACTTGCGCGGCGATGAGGCCGATGAGTTCGAGGTGTTTTTCTCGAGCCTTTTCCGCCAACAGCCCAAGCGTTTCTTCCATGGTGACGCGAAGATCGAAATTTATCGTTTCAATATCAAGTTTGCCAGCTTCGATTTTTGAGAAATCAAGAATATCATTGATGATGGTCAAAAGCGCTTCGCCAGAGGATTGTACTGCCTCGGCATACAGTTGCTGCGATGGTGTCAGATCGGTTTCGAGAAGAAGGCCCGTCATGCCGATCACTCCATTCATAGGGGTACGGATCTCATGACTCATTGTCGCGAGAAACTCACTTTTTGTGCGAGCCGCATCGAGTGCCTCATCCCGGGCTCGAATAAGATTATTTTCTACGGCTTTGCGTTCGAGGAATTGTCCCACTTGGCCCCCGATTGAACTCAACATGTCGAAAGTCGATTGATCAATGTTCCGAATCTCGTCACAATAGAATCCCATCACCCCAAGGACGACGTTGTTCAATTGAATAGGGAAGGCGAAGGCTGTTTGGAGTCCAGCTGTTGCGGCCGCTTGGACTCGAAGGCAGTCTCTAGAACGACCGATATCGGAAATCCAAATGGGTTCCTTTTTGGCCCAGACCTGTCCAGGAAGTCCGTCGGCGAGAGAAAGTGCCGTCTGTTGATTCGCGATGTCGAATTCTGGGAACGCATCAGGTTGTAATCGGTACGTTTTTACGAGTCGCATTTTTCGCCGATTATGATCCAGTACCCACAGTTCGCCGATTTGCAGGTTCAGGCTTCGGCATACGGATTCGAGAATGTGGGGCGCGGCCTTGACGAGAGAATTCGCTTCCGTGAGCACTTGTGACGTGTGATAGAGAGCGGAAAGTCTACTAGCCGTACGAGTTCGTTCGAGAATGTGGGATTCGAGCTGTTGGTTGGCTGTTGCCAGTTCTCGCATACGTTCATGGACTCGTTCTTCAAGTTCTTCGGTGGCTTTCTGTAGTTGAGTGTTGGTGTGGTAGAGCTCGAGACTTTTTTCTTCGAGTAGAGTTTCTGCTTGTTTCCGAGCGGCCTTCTCGCGAGCCAGTCGACGCTCAAGTTTTTCTACATCACGCATGGCGATAGATATGCTTCATGACTGTTTGGTTAACAGAAAGCGGACGCCAGTTCCTTTTTCATCATGGATATCAGTTCTTTGAATCGTGATGGATTCGTCGTAATGTTGACAGCATGCGGTGATCAGCCCTTCGGCGACGTCGGCAAACGGACGTGTGGATCGATAGATCATTTCGAATTGATCGGGATGAAGTTTGCGCGAATCGAAATGAGGTAATTCAGCATCAGGATAGAGTTTTTTAACTTCAACGTGGATATAGCTTTCAACACTCAGTAGGAAGTCAAACGCGTTTGGGGCCATCTCGAAAAACGCTGGATAATGTGCCGAAAAGTATTTGTATAAATGTTCGCCAAAAGCAAAGACGAGTTTTGGAGGGTCAATGTTGGTGAGAGAACTGAGCATGGTCACGAGCTGCAAAATTTCTTTGTAGTCATAGGTGCCGACAGATGTGTAGATTCCTCCTGACGGTAATTGAGATTGCTCAATAATGGTATCCATCATGTCCTCGCCAAACTGTTCCTCCACCATTTCTGAAAATTCTGTAAACACGATGCCTTTCATAAACGAGGCCCCCTAAATTGATCGTGGTGACGTCGAGCGCATCACGTCTGAAGCGAATCCGAAGAGGTAGACATCGCAGAAATCTCTGCTGAATGATTGCCAGATTCTTCCGTGTTTGAACGGGGTTTGGCCCATAATGTACAAGGAATAATGCATCCGCGATTCATGAAGAGTGGGTATGATAGTGCGCACTCTAGTATTTATTCGGTATATGGCGAATAAATATTAATGAACCTGCACTAAAAATTAGGTACATGACAGGAAGGTGGGGCGCAGCAGGTTGAAAGGCCTGTGTTTATGCTGTGGGCCGGGTTAAAAGGTCTTAAAAAGGAACACTGGCAGCGGTTGGCCGGAATGTTGAAGAGATTGGGGAAAGGTGTCGTGCCACCCCGTTATCAGTCGACGGATAACGCGAAGTTTCTGCAGAATTTGTGTCGTTGTCAGGCTTTTAGTTCCGTTTTTAGAGCTTGTTCAATATCTTTGATAATTTGCTCAGTGAGCGGTTTCGTGCCGGGACGATATCGGGCGATAACCTGACCGTGCCTATCGATCAAAAATTTCTGAAAATTCCAGGAAATTTCACCCTTAAATGATGTTTTCTCAGTCAGGTACTGATAGAGAGGATGTTTATGTTCTCCCAGGACGGTGATCTTGCTGAAGAGTGGAAATTCTAACGCATATTTTGTGTAACAGAATTCAGCGATTTCATCGTTTGATCCGGGTTCCTGCTTACCGAAGTCATTGGCAGGAAATGCAAGAATGGTAAAGCCTTGATCGCGATATCGTTCATATAACGTTTGCAGCCCCCCGTATTGTGGTGTGTTCCCGCAAAAGCTGGCCGTGTTGACGACCATGATTACCTGTCCCTTGAATTGATCCAAGGGGGTTGGCTTCCCATCGATATCATTCATCGTGAAGGCGAAGATTCCATCAGACTCCGGGGTATTTGCATGGTCAGGATTAATGGTCGCTGCGAGAGACGTTGGTTGAGCGATCGCATGTCCAAGAGATAATGTAGCGGTATGTTGGTGACTGCCTATGGTCACGAGTGTGGCAACCAGGAAGAAGAACGCAAGAGAAGTTAGGAGCTTTGTTGGGATGGACATGGTCAAGCCTCCAGAGTAAATCTACGTATTCAATACTTGTTCCTCAGTATACCATAATCGTCTCTTGCGAAGAGAGGCCAATGGAGCGTTTCCGGTTTTTTTACGTAGATTAATTTAGCTTTGAATGTGGGCAAGCAGTAGGCTTACGCCGTGTTGGTCGATCAGGCCGGATGGAGGCTTAATATGTACCATCGGGTCAATCACCAACCCCTTTTAACTGATTCACGTGTCTTAATCTGCATCTGGCTCGGCTTCCTCCTTAAGAATCTCCAGGGGATTTCCTGCTATGTCCTTCATATAAATAGACTTGAGTCCGTCGCGATGAGTCGTCAACGTTCCAAATTTTTCCGCATCTTCACGTACGATAGCGAAGTGAGCGGGGTGCTGATGGGGGAGCACTAAAGCGAGCTTGGTATTCGCGAATTGTAGAAGGGCCCATGTTTCATCAATATATTCAATGATGCAGTGAAAGTGTTTCGTATACCACGAAACTCCTTCCTCGATGTCTGATACGACGACGGCGATATGGTGTATCGTATCTAATGGAACGGATGACGAACGTGGCGGGCCCTGGCTTCTTGGTGCCTTTTCATCTGTAGCCATATTGAATTTTAGCGAAAATGGACTGCGAGTTGCTACGAGAATGTCCTGATATGGTCGGTCAACATCTGAGCTACCTGAGAGAGGTTAAACGGCCAGGCATAATTCAGTGTTGCTTCTGGATGTTTGGCTCTCAATTCCTGCAGTTCTTCAGGAATTTCGAATTCGGAATGTGACCCGCCGGGTGTAAACATCGTCGAGACAATCGTTATCTGTTTCGCGCCTTCCCCAATGAGTTGTTCGACTGCTTCCGATAGCGTCGGTCCGCAAAATTCATTGTAGGCCAAAGAGAAGTGAGCGCCGTTCAGCATCGGTTTCATCTGTGAGGCCAAGGCTTCGAGGCCGGCTTGATAGGGGTCGGTTTCAGGTGTGCGAGGCCAGGTCCGTATCTGGTTGTCGAGTTCCAGTTCTTCTTGAGACATGGGTTGGCCCGCTGCCCGCCGTTGGGCTTCTAATCGTTTCAACGTCGAGACACGATCTGATGGATAATCCTTGGGAATGCCTCCATGTCCAACCAGGATGACTCCGCGTTCTGTGTCGCTCATGTGACTAACTCCTTCATGCGGTAGGTAGAGAATGTGAGAATAATGACAAAATATGTCTTACCATAGAGTATTGCCCCTTTTCGAATGATATAAATGCTTAGATCTGTCAGATCAGCGACCAACTCTACTCAATTGTAGGTAAGATTTTGAATCGTGTTGGACATGGTTTCTCAATATCAGTTCTTTCGGATGGGGATGAAGATACACTTGGTCCGCGAGGTACGAAATTTTAAAGATGCGAACATAATGACTGATCAACGTGAGAGGGATCGTTAACGGTACGGCTCCACGGTGATAATCGGAAATCACTTCGACGAATTCTTCTTTTTCGACGGGCTGTAAGAATTTTTTCAAATGGCCCATGAGGTGTTGGAGGACATTGACGTGCTTTCGAACGGTGGTTTTGACTGTCAGGGCCTCCATAAACGTAGAGCTGTAGAGCATGGCTAACCTTCTCGGAGTGAAGTCTTTAGCTGAGGCCACCAATCGGCCAAGGTCTTCATAATGAGTCCGTGAATGAGCGAGCAGAAGATATTTATGTTGTGCATGGAAAGTCATGATGGCTTTGTGGGTGAAGGCTTGCTTGAAAAGTTGATTCCAGCGATAGGAACAGAAGACCTGTGCAATAAAGTTTTCGCGATTCGATACATCCTGTAACCGTCCTTCATCTTCGATGGGAATTGACGGAAATGATTGTTGAAAGGCTTGAGCAAACAAACCAACACCTTTTGGTCTTGGCCTATCCTCTGAGTCATAGAGTTGGACATGTCGAATGCCACAACTCGGTGAATCTTTCTTGAAGACGTAGCCATCGAGCCGTAGATCTTTCAGCTCCCGAATTCTTTTGTTTGAAAATCGATTTATGAGACCTGTGAGATCTTTTTTTGTGTTGATCGTCAGGAGTCTCGGAGATTCAGCGGGCTCGACCAACTGCATGGCTTCCCGGGGAACTCCGAGTCCTGCTTCGACCTCAGGGCACACTGGCACCCATTGAACGTAGTGGCCGAGAACAGAGGTCAGAAAATGATCGCGTTTGTGCCTCCCATCATAACGGACCTCATCGCCCAATAGACATCGACTGATTCCTAGTCGAGGCATGTTGTAATCTTGTTCCATGCGTTTTCGTCTGCTTATGCCATGGTATGGCGTTCGACAGGCACTCGTCCGCATGTCCCCGCCCCTTAGCGCCACACATTGTCATACTTCATGAAATGTTACGTCTTCTTTTTTCCCGTCAACATATCTTCGGAAACTCTTAGAATGGAGACCTCACGCACCCCTCGTTCTCCTTTGATCTTGAGCTGGACGGATTGCCCTATGTCGCCGCGGATCATCGCAACAATTTCTTGATAAGTCTTCCCTGTTAGTGGCTCATCATCGACCAGCAGAATCTCATCTCCGTGAGCAATGCCAGCCTTCGCTGCGGGGCCTTCGGGGTGTACGGCTCTGACGTAGAGTGTGGCGGAGTCGCCGACCTTGTGGGCCGAGATATGCAGGGCCACTCCGATAATGCCCTGTGGCAGGTCCGCTTGTCCGTACCCTTCGTGTGGATCTGCAGAGGGATGAGGAGACGGCCCCATATCCGCGAAGGCTTGCGGTAATCCTAAAAGACAGAGAGTGATGCTGATGAGAAGAATTTTGATAGGCATGTCTTGGGCTCCTTGGAAAGGTGTGATTCTCGGGATGAGCATTTGAAGTATTCTTCCAGTGCAGTCTTGAGATTTTATCCAAAGGAATTCTGGTCCTAATACCGTCATTATACACATTAGGGGCTCGTGGGCGTTGAACTTTATGCTCGTTTTCCATAATTACCGTACGCTGGAGATATGAGATTGAGCAGAGTGAACTGATTCCCGTGTACTGGGGCGTATTGGGATTCGCTGTCGTCTGTATCTTATGAATCATCCATAGGCTCATCAGACCGTATCGCATTGTTTAAATTCTATTGAAGTGAGAAATGAAGAACTGGTTTTGTTGAAGTTTATTGCAGGTGCTTGGTTAAGAGGGTAGACGGTCGAGGCTCAAAAACTCTATCTTGGAACTGTCCAATTGATGGGGAAGCTTACAGTTCTTGTTTCTTATGAGGAGATGCAGTCCGTAAGAATGAAGCAAAATGGTGAAGCAGATATTGTCTTTCAAAAGAGTAGATACCCACCGGCGTGAGCCAGTGGGTATCTACGGTGCTTTCTACCATGAAGCATTTGCCTGTAAATAACCTCGCAGAACATCGCGGCGTGCTAAAATTCCCACGAGTTTTCCTGAAGAATTGACGACTGGCACCCGGATAAGATGATTGTTCTGCAGGACTTCAATCACCGTGAAGACGTCGGTATCGGTGGTAACCGAGATGGGATTGCTGGTCATGATTTCTCCGGCTTTGACCTGAGCAAGGGTTTTTCCACTGGCAATGGTGTTCAGCAGATCAAACTCGGAGACGATCCCCAGTAGACGATCATCATGATCGATGATCGGAACTGAGCCAAAGCCTTCCATTAACATCGAGGCGATCAACTCCGCGGTGGCTTCACTCGTCTCTGATCGAACCGCGGTTTCCATTAATTTATCAGCGGTGATTTGTCCGAACCGGCTCTCCCTTAACGTTTTTTGTGTTGTGCTGTCGATAGTCATATGTCCTCCAGGTAATTAGATATGTCGTCCAACATGAAGTCCCGAAAAATCCACTGCCTAGGCTGTCCTTGGCCGCAAATCGCGCCATTCTTTTGGTATCTTCATTCCTGTAACTTATTATACGCATCGAGTGCCGCGACTTTATAGCATTCGGCCAGGGTCGGATAATTAAAGACCGTTTTCATAAAATAGTCCAATCCTCCCCCCATACCCAGGACAGCCTGCCCTACGTGGATCAATTCAGTGGCTCCCGTGCCAATCGCATGTACGCCCAGCAACCGATGATCATCGCGATGAAATAACATTTTGAACAAGCCAGTCTGATCACCCATGATCGCACCGCGGGCGATTTCTCGGTATCGAGCAATCCCGGACTCGTAGGGTATTTTGGCTTCTGTCAGGGCCTTCTCTGTTTTGCCGACCATGGAGATTTCCGGGATAGAGTAAATACCAATCGGAAAATGGTCGACCATAGGATGAGTCGGAACCTTAAATGCGTAACAGGCTGCAAGCCGGCCCTGCTCGGATGAGGTCGCGGCCAGACTGGGGTACCCAATGACATCGCCTGCGGCGAAGATATGCGGAACGGCGGTTTGGAATTGCTCATTGACGTTCAATCGTCCCCGATTGTCGGTCTCCAGGCCTGCGGCTTTCAAATTGAGGGAATCCGTCGCGCCTCTGCGCCCGATCGCATACAAGACGGTATCTGAAACCAAGCGTTTGCCTGACTCTAGCTGTAAGATAGCCCGTCTATGGGGATGAGAAGATATCTCGAGGTGACTCACGGTTTCATTCAATCGAAACAGGACATTTTTGTTCCGCATCTGATGGATCAGTTCGTCAACAATCTCTTCATCGAGGAATTCGAGCGGGCGATCCCGGCCATCCACGACGATTACTTCAAGGCCCAATTCCGCGAACATCGAGGCATATTCAATTCCGATCACTCCGGCCCCGACCACAGCTAGTGTTTTCGGCAGTTGCTCGAGGTTTAGCACTCCGTCGCTATTGACTACCGTTGTCCCGTCCACGGGGACATTGGGTGTCGGAGCGGGTATGGTGCCTACGGCAATGAGGATATTCTCTGCGGTAACAGACTCAGAGTCTCCTTCTGCGGTGATCCGGAGTGTGTGTGGATCGCTAAAGAAGGCATCGCCTTTCAGCATCTTCACATTATTTCGGAATAATTGGTTTTCGACCACTTCACCTTCAAATTGGATGATATCATTCACACGTGATAGTAAATTACTCGCAGTCGGTCGAATGGTGGCGGATGTTGTGTGTGGGTGGTGGGAATCTTCCCGGTGAGAGAGCGTCAAGACTGCTTCACGGAACGTTTTACTCGGAATCGTTCCTTTATCCAGGCAAGTTCCTCCAACAAGCGGCCGTTTTTCGACGATCGCGACCTTTTTGCCGAGTTTGGCTGCCTGGACCGCTGCCCGTTGTCCTGCCGGCCCGCTACCAATACAAACGAGGTCATAGTCAAAGCTGTTTTTTGAAGATAGACTCATCGTGTGACGCTCCGGGCTTGATGTTTGAGATCAATGCGAATGAATCTTCATAGCGTATGAATACGGGGTGATTGTAGCTATTACGACCATACTATTCCACAGGCAATCGCTATTTCACGTTGATCAGGTACAAGAGGGAGAGGAGGCTTGAAAGGTTTTACTGTGCGATTTGATGGGATATCGTGGAGCAATGTTTTTGCCAGTCAGCTGGCGTCGAGATTTCTGGGTCTGTGCAAAAACCGTGTTTGGCTAACGTCATGAATGAGAAAACTGAGCCGAGAATGATGAATGAGCGGAAGCTTGTGAGCTTGTCCAAGAGGCAGCCATGAGCGGCTGCCTCTTGAGGTGAGCAGAGGTAATTATCCTTCCGTAATTTTTACCTTGTGAGGTTTGGCCGGTCCGACTTTTGGCAGAGTTACACGTAATACGCCATTGTTCAGCTTTGCCTGAATGTTGGTCTGGTCAATGACTTCGGATAGCGTAAATTGGCGAAAGTACTTGCCTGTCTCGAACTCTTGAATGAGGTACCGTTCTTGTTCAGAAACCGACACTGAAGGTATGCCCGTCAAGGTCAAGACATCGTCTCTGAGATCAATATTGACATCATCTGTTTGGACGCCTGGCATGTCGGCGACGATGATGAGTGCTTGGTCGTCTTCAAAAATATCCACGCTGGGTGTATAAACCTTTCCCGTGGACGTCTGTTCGGTCGTCGATTTGACTTCTTGTTTCTCACGGGCCTGAATGTCCTGAGTTTCTGTATCCATGATGTGTTCCTCCCTGCAATGATGACAATGAATCCTCTGCATTATTCTGTTCATGGGTCAGCCACTGATGGAAATTTTCCTAGGCTTGGCGCTTTCAGCTTTTGGCAGGACGACCATGAGGATGCCATGACGGTATTTCGCCTGGACCCGTTCTCCTTCAACATCAGTGGGAAGATTCAATTGCCTACGAAACTTTCCCGCTTCGCGCTCTCGTCGATGGTAACGCACGGTGTTTTCTTCGGAAGGGATTTTCCGCTCCCCTCCAACGGTCAGGCTTCGGCCAGTCACGGACACGTCCAGTTTATCCAGCGTCATTCCCGGAATCTCCGACCGAACGTAGTAGTTTTCATGGTCCTCCGATACGTTCATGAGAGGGAAAACTCCAGCTGACGAGTGCATGCCATTATCGGTTTCCCGGCTTTGAAGCAGACTATCTAAATCACGTCGAATACGATTGAGCGCAAAAACCCCGTCCCAGAAATCTTCAAACGGCCACCGTTCAAATTTACGAATAAGCATGATCAGCCCTCCTTTTTGGTTGATCGGTTCTCACGATGTCCTCACTCGATTGTGTCGATGGTGATGGTCGTGCCGGCGTCTTCGTCTTTCTCACAGAAATAATTTCTCATTCAAGATTGTCAAGAGGGGATATTGAAAAAAAACGCAATATAATGTCTTGATCTTGAGTTCATTGTTATTAAGGAAAATTAATGTTCCCGATCTCTTGACGCATTGAGCTGTTAAACTTATATGATGAACGGGCTTTCATGAATGTACCTCAACAGGGAAAAAATCCCCGTATGGAAAACGATTCATCTGTCAACCAAACGGAACACGTGGATGGGGCACTCCGCTCCTGGTTCGATCGCAACATTTTCCAGTTGGGGCGAGAACTCCGTCTTTCCTATCTGCCACCTCTCATGGTGTATCTAGCCGCTGGGATTTCCGGGCTCACGGGTATTGTCAGTACGTTTTTCGTGAAAGAGTACCTGGGGCTATCAGCGGAATTTTTGGCCATGTTGGGGTTTTGGGCGGGGTTGGTCTGGGCGATCAAAATGCCACTTGGCCATCTGGTCGATCTTCTGTGGCGGTGGAAGGGCGGATTCGTCGTATTAGGAGCGACTTTGATTGGGTGTAGTCTGACGATCATGTTAGGACTTCTTACAGACCCGGATATGATGCGGGACGTGATGCCGCTTGAACATTGGTATATCGTCAGTGTGTTGTTGGCTCCGATCGGGTATGTGCTCCAGGATGTGGTGGCTGATGCCATGACGGTCGAAGCGATACCTCTCCTGGATGATTCTGGTCAGCCGTTTGCTGATCAACGGCTTCGCATGATGCACACGACAATGCAGACACTCGGCCGAGTGGCGATCATTGGCGGAGGGATTTTGGTCTCCGTGGTGAATTTGATTCGCTTCGCCAACGTCAATGACATGAATGAGGCCGATAAGATTCAGGCTTATCAGGATATCTATCAGATCGCGTTACTCATTCCGGTTGTTTCAGTCGTGGGCGTTGGGTTTGCCTGGGTGCTCAAACGACGTCAGCGTCAGCAATGGCTCGCTCAGGGAGTCGATCCGCAAGAGATCGCGAAAATGCTTTTTGCGAATCAGCCATCTCCAAAACCCAATTGGTGGATCCTCGGAGGTAGTGGCGTGTTTGTCGTGTTCACCATGCTGATGGGGTTAGGTGGAATGCCCTATGGGCAGGAAGTGGTGTTTGGAGGCTCCCTAGCGATTATCCTGTTCCTGATGTCTCGGCTCGTGAAAGTCTTGAGCCCCGATGCGCGCCGAATGTTGGTAGGCACCGCCCTGATTGTCTTCGTGTTCAGGGCCGTGCCTCTTCCAGGCGAGGGAGCGACCTGGTTTCAGATCGATGTATTGGGATTTGATCAACACTTTCTCTCGGTGCTGGCATTGATCGCCAATTGTTTGACCCTGTTCGGGATGTTCATCTTTCGCCGGTTTATGGCTGAGAAGTCTATTGCCTATGTCATCGTGTTTCTCACTATTGTCGGAACCATCCTGAGTCTTCCATTTCTTGGCCTGTACTATGGTATTCAGCACTGGACTGCCTCTCTGACCGGAGGGGTGGTGGATGCCCGTTTTATCGCGATTATCAATACCGCATTGGAATCTCCGCTAGGGCAGATTGCCATGATTCCGATGCTTGCGTGGATCGCGCAGTCTGCCCCACCGCAGTTAAAAGCGACCTTTTTCGCCGTCATGGCATCTTTTACCAATCTGGCTCTGTCTGCGAGTCAGTTAGGAACTCAGTACCTCAATCAAATTTTTACCATCACTCGTGAGGTGAAAAATTCTGTCACAGGTGCAGTGACGATTCCGGCAGATTATAGCGAGCTTGGCAGCCTCCTCATAACCGTGTTTATCATCGGATTTGTTTTTCCTCTCCTTACGGTCGGTATCGTCCGTTGGACGCATCTTTCGAGTCGGTAGCACTCGCATAAGTTCACAGTACAGAAAAACCTCGGTTCAAGCGAGAAGGCTCATTTCCAATATGAGCGGGAATGCTCATGCTTTCCGGTGCATATTCGCACGAAAATCGTTAGGAGACCCTTTAAGGAAAAATGTGCCGTGTCCTGTCCAATTCGGAAGTATTCGCATAAAAAAGGATCGAGTTCGTTTTTTCTCTTCTATTCTTTATGCATACAGAAAGGGGCATGATCTGACTCTGCCCACACGTTCCAGGCAAAAGATGGTCTGCGAGGCCGTTCAGTTTTTTCACCTTTTATAAACTTATTGGAGTTTTTAGGCCAATTTTCTCAAAGTACAAAGAGCCTCGGACGACTTAAATCCTACGCTCTGTGAGTATTTATGAGTGTGGACCAGTGAAGATTTTTTCTTCGATTTTTGACTATTCCGATATTCTCGACAGGGCAGATTCTTCCTCTGTTTACAGGACTATCAGGAGATTCTGATTGGTCTGGTTTTTGCTAGCTTGCATGATACCGATAAAGAGATTGCGTCAACGAGATTGTTTTTTTCGTACACTTCGTACGCAAGGACAAAGCTATGCTTCAAACTCCCAACCTGGAAAAACCCCTAGACGAAGAGATGCCGGATGTCGAAACATCCACTGATGCCTATGCTCAGCGTTTTTCTGGCGAGGTGGGAAAATGGTTATTGAGTGTGCAGGAAGAGACCACTCTCGATTTGCTCAAAAGTCGGGGTTTTCTGAGGATTTTGGATGTTGGTGGCGGCCACGGGCAATTGATTCGCGGGTTTTTGGATCAAGGACATCATGTGACGATTCTGGGAAGCGCTGCGTGTTGTTGTGCCAGAGTTCAGGCGTTCGTCGATGATCAACGATGTCATTTTCTTCATGGCAATCTGCTGGAATTACCGTTTTCTGATCGAGAGTTTGATGTGGTGACGAGCTACCGGTTGCTGTCACATATGCAAAATTGGACGAAGTTTGTCGAAGAAATTTGTCGAGTGGCAAAACATGCTGTTTTGGTCGACTATGCAGACACGCACAGTTTTAACTGTCTTACTCCCTGGTTATTTAGCATAAAAAAGAAAATAGAAGGCAATACGCGCCATTACCACTGTTTCAAAAAAGAAGAATTGATGCAGGCGTTTGAATCACACGGTTTTACCCTGCAGAATCGTTGCCCAGAGTTTTTTCTTCCCATGGCCATCCATCGAGTTCTTAAGTTCCCGACATTATCTCGTGTTCTCGAGAAAGGATTTCGAACGTTGGGGTTAACGGATTCCTGGGGGTCCCCCGTGATTATGAAACTAATTCGAGATGAGGTGTGACGAATTAAGAGATTAATGACCTTGTCAGGAAGAATACCGCCTGCCTGAAGACAAGTTGTCTTTCGTGGGACAACTTGTCCTTCCCATGCAATCTCTGCTTTTCTGTTTGGCCAGTCATAATTTCTTTGCCTACTTGAAGCGAATGTTGTTACGCCATTATGGACTATAGTAGTTATAGTTATCTTTCGCTCTCTGGTAATGGTTGTGTAACCATAGGCGTTGAGTGTCTCCCGATCCAGGTTTTTCATTCCAATAAATTCGTATTTCCTTGGTTTTGTTGTTAAAGACGATGATTTCTTCACGGGCATCGCCAGCCACGTCCGCCACCAAGAGATGAGCAGCTGTCTCATCCCATACTTTGAGGAATTCTCCAGTCATTGGATTCAAGATCGCCACCTTGCCTTCAGTATGCCTCTCTTTCGCTGCGATATGCTGTAAGCCGTTTCCGTCCCAGTGGATGGCATTAATAAACTCTATTCCACTATCTGACCAATCTTCTGGTTTCATATCGTTTAGTGCGTACTGTGCGATAACCTCTCCTTGAGCGTTATAGATCCAGGGCAATTGTGCCTTGTCAAAACGGCTTCGCGACCAGATTTCCAGGCCAGGAGCAGAAAGATCGAATTCACCAATCGCAGAGTTTTGAGGCTCTATGTATTCCCGGTTTGCTCGCCAGATGACCTTGTCCGCATTGACGAGCGTCGTATGATTGGCCGGCTTGCTCTTTCCCCAATGTTCTTCGAGCAGAAGGACTTCAAGTCCGGGAATGCTAGGGTCTATATCGTAGGCATGTACCGCATCAATGTGAGGGGCATCTATCGTATCGATCGTGACCGGGTATTCCCAGGTATTTAACTTTTTCCCGTCATCATCCAGAATGGTAACGCCTATGACTTCATCACGTCCGTCAAGGTCGATGTCGGCCGTTCGAAATCCTCCATGCTTTTGACCGACGTAGCCCTCGTACGTCCAGAGGAGGGCACCAGTATCCAAGCGAATGGCGGCGAGTTGGTTGAAGGGGAGGTGGTCGGACTGAAGGATCGCGTCCTGTAATCCTTGCCCCCGAAGATTGACAACCTGCACCATGCCCCAGTGACGTTCTTTCGTTAATCCGTAAGACGACAAGAATTGCTTCATGCGTTCCAAAGGATTTGACCCTGCCGGATAGCCGATAGAAAAGGTCTTTTTCACGGCTCCCGTTTGACCGTCGCGGATGACGACGTGATTGTCAGTATCTAAATGCACGAGTTCTATCTTGCCATCGCCATCCACATCGCCGGACGAGAGGCCGGGACCGCTCCAACCTGGCAGGCCATGATGTTCAGCATTGCCGTTGATTCGTAAGTCAATATTTTCTTCTATCCATACCTCATGACCATCATGGTCGTACACCGCGATACGGCCAACGCCCGATCCATATTTGCCATCCTTTTGAGAGATCGCATAATCGAGCAGACAATCGTCCGTAAAGAAGTTGACGATGATGCCTCCTCGCCCTGACAGGGGAGGTAAACTCGTAGGTATAGAAAACGGATTGCTCGAATAGGCAGGCCAGGGACTCGTCCAATCACATTTAGTGGAGTTACCGGGGGAGTGCCGTTCCCTGTCTGTTGAGCCGTGTTGTTGGTCAGAGCCAACATTACTCGATTCACTAGCCAGGAGGGTAGCCGTGGTGTGGGGGGCATGTGTGACCATTACGGAACTCATCACAAGGTACAGGCTAATGGTGGTCATTCGTAACATGGTCAATTATTCGGGTTTATAATTCTGCTGACAAGAATCGTTCGTGTTCTTTTAATATGGCAGCAAGTAGCATGCCATCACTTAGAGTATTCAAGCAAATAATTGTTTGAAAATCAAAGGTGTGCTGTTTAGGTGAGTTAACATATCTCCTAAATATTTCAATGTGTATTTTCACTCAGCCTGGTAGGTGATCTGTGTGATCCTTCATCGCTTCGCGATGGAGTTAAGGATATTGACGTGGTTTTTGATGAGCTGGGAACGAACAGGGATTGACAAGCTCATTGTTGTCTGATACCTAATGAATAGCGAGGGAACAAGGCTGTTGCTTCGTGAGACATAAGGGGCGAAAGGACAATGAACGTCCATCTCCTAAGCACAGGAGTGGGCGTTTTTTTTTGCACGTGATCACTTGTGATTGACATGGTAAAAGGTTTGAGTTGTCAATAGCAGAAGTCTTGGACGGAGGTTTCCGTCATCGGGGCTATCGTGAACAAGAGTCCCACCGTAAAGGCAATGGTTTATGAGCATTAAGCCGATTGTTCAGCCAAATCTTGACGACTTGGTGAAAAAACTGGTGTCTGTCTTAACAAAGGAGGCCAGTCCTGAGCGCCGCATACATGATGCGTTACGATTGCTGAACGACGTGCAGAAAGGTGGTGTCCAAAATACTCAAAATGATGATGAGCAAAAGCCGCATCATCGGCTCAGTTCTTTCTCGAACACACTTATTGGAAACAGTTCGGCCATGCGGGCTGTGTATGATGCGATTGAGCGGGTGGCCAATAGCGAGGCCACGGTTCTGATTCGCGGGGAAAGCGGGACTGGAAAAGAATTAGTGGCGAAAGGGATTCATCTGTCGAGCACGAGAAATGAGGGTCCTTTTATTCCTGTTCATTGTGCAGCCGTACCGGAGTCGCTCATTGAATCAACCTTGTTTGGGTATGAACGCGGGGCCTTTACCGGGGCAATCCAGACGAGAAAGGGAAAGCTTGAGCAGGCTTCAGGAGGCACACTCTTTCTTGATGAAGTCGGAGATATCCCGCTTGAGACACAGGTGAAACTGCTTCGGGTCATACAAGAACGGGAATACGAACGAGTCGGCGGGACGACCAATTTGCGTACTGATGTCCGAATCGTGGCTGCCACCCACCGAGATTTAGAGGCAATGGTCACAACAGGAGACTTTCGAGAAGATCTCTATTATCGTCTGAACGTCGTTCCGTTAGTCTTGCCACCACTACGTGAACGCAAAGAGGATATTTCATCGTTGGTGGAGTGTTTTCTCGCCCGTTTCAGTCGAGAGAATCGTCGACGTATTCAGATTGATCCTGAGATTATGTCGGTGCTTGCGCGATATCATTGGCCGGGGAACATACGAGAATTGCAAAACTGTATCGAGCGATTGGTCGTCTTAGCCAGTTCGGCAACGGTGACGCTTTCGACTGTCCCTGATGCTTTGAAGGATTATATTGACCATATTCGAGAAGTGACCACGGTTCATAGCAAGAGACCAGGTCTGCAATCGGAGAAATCATTGCCCCATGATGTCCAAAATCTCGAGCGTGACCGGTTAGTTCAAGTCTTAACCGACGTTGGTTGGGTGAAGACCAAAGCTGCAAGAGTCTTAGGGTTGACGCCTAGGCAAGTGGGCTACAAGATGAAGAAGTATGGAATACGAGCTTCTCGAATTACCTCCTAGGCACCACATCGGTATTTCCACATTCACGTCTTTTTTCCTCACACTCTCCCGAGATCGCTATGACAATATTGTCGGAATGCACGAACAAAATTGTCTGCTTGTTTGTCGGAAGCCTAGATGAACGAGATAAAATTAATGAATTTGCCCTTATTTCAGCTCTGTTCTTGGTGGCAAGAAAATTGCTCTATACTTTTCCTTGAAAATTAAATACGGATACATTCCACGTTGAAAGTGGATGGAGGGATGGCAAAGGCGCCATCTACTGAAGGGAAACCGGTTTGGTTCTCCTCTTCTGGTAGATGGCGTTTTTTTTTAACTTTTCTAGAGCGTCCAAAAGGAGAGCGCCATGTTCAAGTCTGATATCGAAAGAATCATGCAACTCGCCAGACAGAAGGTTGAATATCTAGATCGTTCCCCTCTTGGATATGTTGTGCTTTCGATCCTGGCAGGAGTCTACCTGGGGTTTGGGATTACATTGATCTTCAGCGTCGGGTCGCCTTTTGCCGCAGAAGGAGCTGCGGGCGTGAAGCTCATCATGGGCGCGTCTTTTGGTGTGGCGTTGACGCTCGTCCTGTTTGCAGGCTCCGAATTGTTCACGGGCAATAATATGATCTGTGCAGTCGGTGGACTATCGAAAGCTATTTCCTGGACGAATGTCGGATGGATATTTTTCTGGTCATATATCGGTAATGCGATCGGTTCGTTAGGCATTGCCTGGCTAGTCGTTCAATCCGGCGTCTTGGGCAATGGCGCGAAAATTGATCTCCTGATGACTGTCGCGTCTATGAAAATGTCGCTATCGGGATGGGATTTGTTCGTTCGAGGAGTTTTGTGCAATTGGCTTGTCTGTTTAGCGGTATGGATGGCTCTACGTACCAAGAGCGAAGCAGCCAGAATTATGCTGATTTTCTGGTGCTTGTTTGCTTTCGTTGGCAGCGGCTTTGAACACAGCATCGCCAATCAATCGCTGCTGGGGATGGCCTTGTTGCTCCCTCATGGTCAGGATATCTCGATGTTCGGATTTCTTTGGAATCAGGTGTTTGTCGGGGCTGGAAATCTTGTGGGTGGAGCGGTATTCGTTGGGGCCTCGTATTGGCTCACAAGTCCAGTTCGAGTTGAGGCGTCTTCTCGTGAGAGGTCGTTAGCTCCCCCAATCATGCAGGGAGTAGAGTCTGACGGTATTCGAGGGTAAGGAAATCATCCAACGTGACGAATGAGGAATGATCGACATGAATAAAATTGAAGTACTCAAGACAGAAAAAGATGGTTTGGATATTTTGGATGATATTGAGCGATTCGCAAGAGAAGGGTGGGAGGCGATCGCCGAAGAGAATATTCAACGGCTGAAGTGGTATGGCCTATTCCTCAGGAATCCCACTCCCGGATTTTTTATGATGAGAGTCCGAATCCCTGGTGGGAGGGCCACTTCGGCACAGGTGAGAACATTGGCCGAAATTGCACGGACGTTCGGAAACGGTGTGATCGATCTCACGACGCGTCAGCAGATTCAATTGCGACATTTGACGATTGAGCATGTTCCAGAGGTGTTTAAGCGAATGCATGAGGTTGGCCTGTGTAGCGTGCAGACCGGTATGGACAACGTGAGGAATATCATGGCATGCCCGGTGGCGGGTCTGGCACCGTCAGAACTCATCGATACCATTCCACTTGTTCATGCTTTGAACGAAGAAATCGTGGGCAATCGAGCCTATTCCAATCTTCCCAGAAAATTTAATATGGCGATGACAGGGTGTCTCGAGAATTGTCTTCATCTGGAATCCCAGGACCTGGCCTTGGTGCCGGCAACGCGGAATCCAAATGGTGAAGAGCCTGGATTTAATGTGTGGGTTGGTGGAAAGCTAGGGTCTGGAGGATATCGTATTGCGTCACCATTGGACATGTTTGTGACTTCATCAGAGGTCGTCAAGGTGACCTGCGCTATCCTGAGTGTCTATCGGGATTATGGGTTTCGAGATTCACGCAATACGGCGCGATTGGCGTTTCTTATCGATGAATGGGGAGAAGAACGATTTCGAACGGAAGTAGAATATCGTTTGGGGCGACCATATGCGCGGGCCGGGTTCGATGCGCGAAAGAAACATGTGAATGATCATATGGGGATCTATCGACAGAAATCTTCCGGGCTGAATTATGTCGGCTTAAAAATCCCTGTGGGCCGTATGATGGCCGATGATATGAACAAGATGGGCGAACTCGCGGAAACGTACGGCACAGGAGAGTTGCGGGTTGCGCATAGTCAGGCGATCCTGATTCCTAACGTGAAGGATGCACGCATCGGGGATTTGACCGAAGAGCCGATTCTACGAAAATTTGTGTATAATCCATCGCCGATTCAAAAAGGACTGGTGAGCTGCGTGGGAAGCGATTACTGCAATCTAGCCGTTATCGAAACGAAAAGCCGAGCTGTTGAAACCGCCAAGATACTCGAAGACAAACTCGGAACCAAATTCGGAACAGACCTCAAGCCGATTACGATGCATTGGTCCGGGTGTCCGGCTAGCTGTGGAAATCATCTGCTGGCGGACGTCGGGCTGATTGGCAAAAAAGTGAAAATAAAGGGGGAGATTATCGAAGCTGTGGACGTGTATGTCGGAGGACGTTCCGGCCCTGATGCCAAACCCTCGACCAAGTTCTTGGAAGATGTTCCCTGCGATATTCTTCCGGATGTCTTGAGCGGTATAGTGCCGTATCACGCCAGACACAAAATGCATCACAGCAAAGCTCGAAATCGAAAAGTGAGTCAAGAGTCCAGTCGGTCGATCACTCGACCCAATACGTTGTCTTCCGAAAAATGCCGATATTCGGGGTTGCCTGTCTAATGGTTTGAATGATTCACGAGGAGTGCAAAACGGTCTTGTGCCACAGATACCCTGCATCCGGTCCGGTCGACATTGGACAGGTGGGCGTTTGGGAGGTATTCTGATGTTAGTCCGCATGGCTAATGGAATGCCATCGTATTTCCAAAGACGGGGCTATCATGAAATTTTTCAAATTCGGGCTCGGAGCGCTCTTGATCATTATCGGTGTTTTCGTGGTGTTCTGGGTCTTCGTCGTTGATCGCCTCATCGAGAACGTGATTGAAGAGAAAGGAACAGAAATGGTCGGGGCGCTGGTTGAAGTCGAACACGCTGACTTGACTCTGTTTCCTTCGGGATTGACTCTGGCGCGTCTGCAGGTCACCAATCCGGAAAACCCCATGTCCAATGCCCTGGACGTCTCCCGCATCGCCATGACGATGGACATTTTGCCTTTATTGTGGCGTCAGGTCATTGTTGAAGAGATGTCAGTTGAAGGGGTTCGATTCGGGACAGAACGACAGCACTCCGGGGCGGTTCCCGGTCTGAAGCCTTCTAAGGATTCAAGCCAACAGTCTTTGATGACGTTGCCAGCTTTTGACGTTCCTGACATTCAGCAAATTTTAGAACATGAAAACTTGGAGACGGTAAAGCTGATTGACGCGCTCAAAGTCGATGTTGCGCGGGAACGCGAACAATGGAACGAACGATTGAAGGAGTTGCCGGGAAAAGCTCAGTTCAAGGAATATAAGCAACGTGTAAAGCAGCTCAAAAAGGAGGCTAAAGGCGGGATCGACGGTCTTCTTGGCGGTGTTGAGGATATCCAAGCCCTGAAAAAAGACATTGAACGCGACATTACAGAAGTGAAGGAAGCGCAAAGAGAATTGAAAGAAACGATTGCTTCATTGAAATCCCGTTTTGAGCAGATCAAGACGGCTCCACAGCGTGATGTGCAACGGCTCAAAGAAAAATATCATCTCTCGCCGCAGGGTTTGTCGAACCTCAGTCAAGCACTCTTTGGCGAGACATTCGGCTCTTGGGTTCGGCAAGGGGCGGCTTGGTACGAGCGATTCATCCCGTATCTCGAACAGGGAGACTCCAAGGCTGTCGAGGAATCATCTTCCGGTGAAGAAGATGTGGATTTCCTGATTCGTGTAGCCAAAGTCTCCGCCATGATCGAGGCTGGAGAATTTTCCGGGAGCGTTCACAATATTACCCCCAATCAGGCCGTGTTTGGACAACCCTTAACCTTTACGTTTCAAGGAGAGGCCCTCAAGGGTATCGAGAGTCTCCGTCTGGATGGTCGTCTTGATCACCGCCAGCCGAATCAATCGTCTGATCAATTTGAATTTCAGACGAAAGGGTTCAAGTTGCACAATATGGCCTTGTCGGAACATGACTCATGGCCAGTCTCACTGGTCAGTGGCATGGCTGATGTGAATGTGAATGTTCAACTGCAAGGGCACGCGCTTACGGCAAAGGGTTCGGGGAATCTGAGTCAATTGGACTTTTCAGCCGGCTCGCAAGGCGATTCTAATCCATTGACCACATCGATGAGCCAGGCCGTTTCCGCCATCACGCATCTCAAGATGAATGCAGAGGTGACGGGGACCGTTGATGACTACGATATCGAGCTCCATTCAGATGTCGATGGTATTCTCCGGGACGCGGCGGGAAAGATGATCAACAACGTGACAAGAGAATTTAGTCAGAAACTTCAGTCGGCCATCACAGAGCAAACCGCTAAACCCATTGAAAATCTGAAAAAAACACTCGGAGGGTTCGGGGAGATTGGTGGAGAATTAACCGATCGATTGGCGCAGAATGATGCGTTGCTTAAAGACCTGTTGTCACAAGGTGTGGGTAAGAAAATCCTGCCGAAAAAATTACTGCCGGACGGTTTGAACTTACCATTTTGAGGAATTTGTGTGTCTGGAGAATGTTCTGTGGAAATATAGTCGGACAGGATCTTGATGAAGGTCCGGCCGCTTCTACACAAGTGTATGGATGACGATTTCAGGACGACAAGACAACCGAACGGGAAGGAGTGATGTGCCCACTCCGCGCGAGGTATAGCCTTGCATCTGGTGATACTCCCATGACCCCCTGCTGAATGTCCGCTCGCACCGGCTATTGACGATGATGGGATGCCCTCCCGGTAAACAAATTTGCCCCCCATGAGAGTGACCGCACAGGTATAAATCAAGCCCCGCGTTGACGGCTTCAAGAATAAGTTCCGGCGAATGCGCGAGAAGAATTCGAACTACCTGCCCGTTGTGCGGGACGGAATGCAGCGCTTTGGGAAGGTCGGCGACTTCATACCAGTGGGCGTCATCGACTCCCACTATCCAGATACTCTCATTCCGGCGTTGAACAGGCATGGCTTCATTGAGGAGCATGCGAATCCCCAGGTTTTCCAGGCCGGGAACCATTTCGAGAAAGTCGTGATTGCCGAGAATACCGATGATGCCGTGTGGGCATTGAATACTTTTGACGAGTGGAGATAGACAACGAAGCGTCTGTTCATGATCTCCGTAGGTTAAGAGCCGGAAGTCTCCGGTTATCACGCATAGATCATAGTCGAGCTGACGGATCGTTTGCTGAAGGGATTGGCCCTGGTCCATGATTCCTTCAAGATGAAGGTCTGAAAGGTGGAGAATTCGAAAACCTTGAAACGACTCTGGGAGTCGTGCGAGATGGACCGTATTTTCGGCGATTTCGTAGTCCAGTGAGTTACCAACCGCCCGGGACCATAGACCAGATATTTTCAGCAGGACTTTCAGGAGAGGTCCAAGGCGGTCAAAATTTTCAAAACTGACGTGCAGACCGGTGGGGCTTGATCGGATGGCTGAATGAATGGTTTGAAGCTCAAGTCGTCTGCTCGCATGGGTTTTTCCGATACGATCAAAAATGTGAGAGAGTTCTTGGGATTCCATGACGATTCGTCGAGAGAACCTCTTGTCAATGTTCAAGCCCGAACGATAACATAAACAGATGCAAACGTTAGATGTTCAAAATCCCGACCTGCCCGACCTGCAATTCATCCTGATGGTTTTAGCCCTGTCCACCTCAGACCTCGATACACTCAATATTCCCGGTCATGTGCGAGAAACGCTGTTCGATCGCTGTTGGGTTTTGCTGCATGAGACGCCTCCTCCTCTCAAGAAAGAGGAGCGATTGATCGATTTACGTCAAGGCGATGACGTGACGCTTGATGCGATGGTGGCGGTGATTCGCCGAACGTTTGACGAGTACAATATCACGCAGCTTACCTGGGATCATCCTCCAAGTGCCCCCACGCAAACCACGACCCCTGAAGCCCAACCGCTTATTGATCGGTTGCAGAAACTCTATCCAACCGACTCGAATAATCCGTCTACGCCGGAATAACCCTCGTCTGACGGTTATCTTGCGCGGTTATGGGCACAGTGCGCATGCTGATGATTCTCCGAGCAGGATCGGCTCGAACATCTTCTTCACCAAATTTATCACGAGTGGAGGCTTTCGTCGATGGCGACGCCATCTTTCTTGTTGCATGAGTCTTTCTCGTCAGGAGCCTGCGCGAGTAGGAAATCTGTCGTGAAGGATGCCGAAAGAGGGGGCGAATAGTCCGGGCCAGTAGAATGTTGAGATGTGTTAGGTTTTGGGGCTTCTGACGAAATGAAACTGAATGCCGCCTGTGATACCTTGATCGGTGTGTTTCGCGGGTTCATAGGTCACAAGGCTGAAATTTTGTGTGACCAATGCGAGTTTTAACGCCGTCCCAAAATCATGGAGGTTTTTGATTTCTCGAGAGTCAATTTCCTTGATGATTGATTTGGCTTTAATACCTGCCAAGTCGGCAGGTTTTCCGCCGATGACTTCAAAGACGACGACACCCTCGGCTTTCTGAAGGCCAAGATACTCTCGAAGCTCTTCGTCAACTTCTCCGACAATCAGACCAAATTCCTCACCCAGTTGCTGGGCCTCATCTTGACTCATCGTCGTAGAGCTTGGAGAAACTTGTGTGGCTTGGGCTTTTGGCGAGAATAGGAGAAGGATGAGAAACATGGTTGCGATTAGAGAAAACAGAACTCTTGAGTCACTCAATGTCATGGCGCCGACCTTTATGGGTGAGTATCGAAGTTGTTGTGGAATGGTATCGTTTCCTATTGTGTCTTCTCGTTGAAAGTGAAACGAGCGGACGAAATTCGCGTTCGAACAAAGGAGAGGTGGAAAGACTCGTCCGAGGTGATGGTGGTGGGTAACCAAGGTATGATGGGAAGGTCTCCCGGCCATCTGGAGAAGTATTTCCCGCTCTCCTATATGGTTTATGTGTGACGACATTGGCCGAGGTCTTGTACTCATGTCTCTTGAATGGTCTGTGCGATCGTGAGGAGCAAGATGTCAGCATTTACGGGCTTTGGTAGAACAGCACGCGCTCCAACTTGTCGGGCTTTCTTGTCCAGATCAGGCTCTGGCCAGGCTGTGATCATAATAACCGGAGGCGTTGTTTGCTCAGTGGGCGTTGAAAGTTGTTTCAAAAATTCAATGCCGTTCATCCTGGGCATGTAGTAGTCAGTCAGAATCAAGTCAAATCTTTCCGCCTGAATCATCGTTAACGCCGTGATCGCATTGGGAGCCTTTTCGCACTGATACCCGTGCGATTCCAGTAAGTCGGACAATACCCATCGGATATCAGCATTATCTTCAACAATTAGGATGCGGTATGTCATGTTCCAACCTTCATCGTGGTGGTTTAGAGTGTGATGTTTTCTTTCACGCCATGCTGGCTCTTTGCAATGCAGGGCCGTTTTTTCCTTGATGTCCTTTGGGCGCTGGGAAGAACGGGTCGTGGCTTTTTCTGTCCGGTGACAAGATGAGGATTTTCCCGATTTTGAAGAATCACGGGATCGATCAATTCTCCACATTGCAGACATCGCCACGTGAGAATTTCCATTTCGCCAGCGTCATAATGCAGGTTGAAGCAAGATTCCGGAACCATCAGTCCTTCACATCGAGGGCAGGGGATGTGGTTTGCCGGTAGAGATTGAATATCGTTTATCATGATACGGCAACGCTCCTTTCTTGCCACACAGTATCAATGTGGAGTGAATCTCAGATTAGACCTACATTAAAAATTTCTAATTGTGCTGTGAGGGGAAATACCGCTAGGAGAAACTGGGGTGCTAGGGGATAAGGTGTGTTGTGGGGCCAGAGTCAGAGGCATTGCTCAAACCAGGATAGAGGAACACAACTGGAGAGGAGAGAGAACGCCGACAAAAAAGAGTCTGACGGGAATTATACGATGGTTTGGGTCGTGGACTCATTGGGGTTTAGTATGTCGAGGCGAATATGGCCATTGGGCTGAAGAATCAACTCGCCCAACGAAGATACAGCACGGTTGTTTTGCCCTTAGTGACACTGACTTGTTTCTCTATGGTGTGCTGTTGAGAGTCCTCTGCTGTAACCAGGTACGTGCCAGTTGGAATGTTGACGAAGACCCATGGTCCTTCAACGTGAGAAGCCGGAATCTCAAACGTGAGTGGACCATCAAGTTGTTTGATGGTCAAGGAAACCTTTGAGAGAAAGGCCCGAGCTCCTTGCACTAATATCATTTTCAACGGGTAGGTTGGATAGGTCAGCTGACGTTCTTCCAACCCGACTCCTGCACTGAAATATTGAAACCCGTTCCCTTTATAGAGCGGAAACGTCAGAGGACCTTTGGGAACAGTCCCATTATAGGGAACGGACAGGGTCGACTCAGTGGTGTTCGCCGAGGATTCGGCTGCGATCACTAAGCTGTGAGTCAGGAACATTGAGCACACACAGAGGCCAACGATGTTGGAAATTTTTCGGATCATATTCTGACGACCTGTGACTACAGCGTTCAACAAACCAACCATTCAATGCGCCTCCTTACTTAACGAATAGCATATATCTTGTTCATAGTTTACCCGAAGATTTATACAATGCAATCCAAAATATTATGGCGTACGATAGTGAAGTTTTAGGAGAGGGTCAAGACGCCAGCGCCTTGGATCGTTCCCATCTTCAATTCTTGGAGCGCCTGATTCGCTGACTCCAATGGAAAACATTTTGTGTGTGTGCGAATGGGAATAGTCGCGGCCTCGCTCAAGAGTTCTATGCCGTCCTGCTTGGTGTTCGAAGTAACGCTTTGAAGGGTCCGCTCATCGAATAACTCTCCGGTATAATCGAGTGGTGGGATCGGACTCATGTGAATACCGGCCAAGGCCAATGTGCCTCCCTTTTCCAGCGCCTGAAGGGCTGGGGGAACGAGTTCTCCGGCCGGTGCGAACATGATAGCCCCATGCAATTTGTCTGGTGGACCTTCTGACGCGGTGCCTACCCACACGGCTCCTAATTGTCTCGCAAGATCACGGTGTTCTTTTCTGAATGAGCAGACATATACGGAGCATCCCCAATGCCGGGCGATTTGAATCGTGATATGTGCGGAAGCCCCGAATCCATAGAGCCCGAGTCGTTGTCCTGGTTGAACATGACTACGCCGCAAGGCGCGATACCCGATGATCCCCGCGCACAATAAAGGCGCCGCTTCCTGGTCGCTGAAGATCGGTGGGACAGGATAGGCGAAATGTTCCGAGACTAACGCATATTCGGCATAGCCGCCTTGTACATGATAGCCGCTAAACACAGAGTATCGGCAGAGATTTTCACGACCGCTCAGGCAAAACTCACATTGTCGACAGGTGTCTTGAAGCCATGCGATCCCTACGCGATCACCTTCTTTAATCCGTTTGACTCCTGGTCCCACCTGATCAACGATGCCGATCGTTTCATGTCCCGGAATGACCGGACGAGTTGAAGGCGGGAGGTCACCCTCGACAATATGAAGGTCCGTCCGGCAGACTCCACAGACATGAACTTTTATCCGGACCTGTCCTGGCCCAGGATGAGGATCGGGAAGGTCGGCTAAGGCAAGAGGGTGGTTCGTGATCGCTTGCTGTTGCGTGAGGACCATGGCTTTCATGGAGATTGACGACTCTGGTTGTGGTTGTCATTTCTGAACATGGTCACTGTCGTTCCGGCTTGGGACAGAATGTCGTTTGAGAGTCATGCATATGGAAGTCGTGTTGTTCAAAGCCTGGGCAACATGGCTCTTTTAGCTTTTTCTGACCGTCGTCAGGCGGCGGGGAACATGGTCGATAGACTGAAGTTCATCAATGGCTTTTTTGCTACCTGCCCCTAATTGGTTGAATTTTCTGGCGGATGGGAGCACGCGACTTTCAAAAGAGGCGACAGCGGCGTTATATGATTCCACGGCCTTGCCCAGTGATCCTCCAACTTTGCTGAAGTGGTCGATCAGGACTCCCATCCGTTCCGAAAGTTCCTGCCCCAAGGTACTAATCCGTTCAGCGTCTTCTGTGATCTGTTCCTGCTTCCATCCGAATGCGATAGCTTTCAGTAAGGCGATAAAGGTCGTGGGGGTCGCGATGACGACATTTTTGCTCAGGGCCGATTCGATCAACGAAGGGTCCTGTTCCGCCGCAGCGGCCAGGAAAGAATCGTTGGGGATAAATAGGACGACGAATTCTGGAGCGGCTTTGAATTGCTCCCAGTATTCCTTGGATGCGAGTTGATGAACATGTTGCTTCACGTGCGTGGCGTGGCGGACCAGGGCGCGACGACGTTCGTGATCGTTCGTAGACTCGAGAGATTCCAGGAACGCACTACATGGCACCTTTGAATCGACGACGACTTCTCGCTTGGAGGGAAGTCTGACGACCATATCAGGGCGTAACCGTCCTTCCGTCGTCGTGACCGTTGCTTGTTCGATAAAGTCACAGTGAGGTGACATGCCAGCGAGTTCCGCGGTCTTTCGAAGCGCGATTTCTCCCCATCGTCCTCTAACGTGTGGAGAGCGGAGAGCATTGACCAGCTTGGATGTTTCGGATTGTAAGGTCACGTGGGCCATGGCGACTTGACGTAATTGTTCCCCGACTGCGCTGAGTTCCCGCAGTCTCTTACTCTCGAGTTCTTTGGTTTCCTCCTGATATGTGGACAAGAGCTGGGTGAGCGGCTTCACCAATGCTTCAATCGAAGTCTGGCGTCGATCAAGGTCGACAGCGTTTTCTTCTCGTAAGGCTTTAAATTTTTCCTCCGCCAATATCAAGAATCCTGTGTTATTCCCAGCCAGCGCTTCTGCGGCGAGGGAACGAAAGGCATCGGATAAGGTAGTCTTGGCCTCTTCGAGAAGACCGTGCTGTGCCTGCAGACTGTCGGTGGCTTCTTGGTATTTGGTTTCTGCGGAGATTCGCTCTTCTTCGCACTGTCGCCATCGTTGGAGGGTCGCGGTCTGTTCCGTTTGCAGAGAAGTCAACTGATGGCGCAGCTCCTCGATCCGGGCTTCCGCGGCGGCGCATTGCCGTTCTTTCTCGTTGAGTGCGATGACACGCGAGGCCTTGGCGCGGGCACTGGTCATCCCCCAGGCCAGGCCAACGCCGATGAGGAAACTTAAGAGTGGCCATAGCCAAATCGTTTCGATCATCGATTTAATACCCCGGGAAGCCGGGAATGAAGGGGAGAATGATCGAGACGGCGATTAAGATAATGATGATCCATTCCAGGACCTCCATGCGGCGATTCCCGGTTTGATCGGCCAATTTCTCATACACGCTCTCAATCGTTTCGAGTTTTCGATGGATGCCCTGATCCCATTCTTGCAAATGGAACCGGCGGGAGGTGAGTCGATAGACGCGGGCAAGATACTGATCGCCGAGTAGCTTTAAGGCGTTGGTCACACGTTCAAACAAGATCGCACTGTCGACTTGAAGTTGCCCGATTCCCCGTAAATCAGCATGAAACGATCCTGGCCAACGAAAATGCTTCCACTGGAATTTTGTGAGAGATTCATACGCCTGGTCCAGGGCCGTATCGAGTTGATCGTCAAGGTACCGGCGTTCGAGTAACTCGACGTTGGCGAATTCCAACACCGCACACACGTCCTCCATCTCCTCACCATAGATGAAGGCCCCGTTCCAGTCGATGAAGGATATGTCAGTCTTACCGAACGCGATATGGCATGATGTCGCGTCTTGCACTTCTTCGTCCGATAGCGGTTCTCTCTCACACCGGAGAATTTGGGCGATATTTTGGCTCAGGTTTGATAAGACTTCTGCAGCCGTGACGGCCGGTTGTGCGGCCTCTACATGGAAAATCGAATAATCTTCCATGAACTCTGCCACGTTCGGTTTTTCCACCGCATCTTGAATCGTGGTGAGCAACTGGTCGACACGTTCCCGTGATTTGTGAAGCAGGACGGCATTTTCATGCAAAGCTTCGCTGAGTGGCAACAAAGCCGTAAACGACCCGTGAATAGGTAAGGCGTAGATGACGGAGACGGCACCAAAGTCATATAGCACGACATCGACGATGGAACGAGTCGAGTAGTTGTCGATGGCTAATGAATCGACCTCTTGACTGATGCGTAGTGGAGGCGGACGGTAGTCGAAGTATTGAGGGGTGGGGCGTTTTCGTTTCAATCGCCCACGTGTCTTGGTCGCCGTGATTCGCAGGTCGGCCTTGTCCAAGTTGATGGCCGTTCCGATGTCATAGGAGAAAATCGCGAAGGCGGTTCCTCTCTCGATCTGGATATCGTGTTGCGTTGACATGCTCAGGGATAGGGGAGATAGACGACGGGCAGCGCCGTGCGAAGGGGCCTGCCCTGAGGGACGGCGATACTGTAAGTGCGGTGCTTTCCTTTCTTCTTCCGGCCCCCGCTGGAGAGTTCACACAATATAGATTATGATCCCTATTGTCCGATATTCAGTTGAATAAGACAAGGATTTTACGGCTACGCTCATCGGTCATTGATGCCACGTCCTTTGTATTCGACAACCTCCCCACGTAAGAATACCTTCAAAAGGTCGCTGATTGGTTGGTTTCAGGCGCACAAATTCAAAGCATGTTTGTTGTTCATGCTTCTTTATCTCCTCGCTGAACTCTTCACGATTCCTTTTTTTAGCATCGTACGATTGAAGGCTCAAACTCCTGTGAGAACAGCGATGATGCAGCAACGACTCGATGAAGCGCGGTCTGACGGTCAACCACTCAGGATCGAGCAACATTGGGTGCCTCTCTCCCGAGTGCCAAAACATGTACGTCAAGCCATCGTCGTATCTGAAGATGGCACGTTTTATTCCCATTCCGGCGTCGATTGGCATGAGGTTTGGGAGTCAGTTAAGGTGAACGTGAAGCGCCAGCGAATCGTAAGGGGAGCGAGTACCATTACCCAGCAGGTTGCCAAAAACCTGTATCTTTCGTCGGCCAAAACACCGATGCGAAAGTTCAAAGAATTGATCATTACATTCCTGTTGGAGTCCTCCCTCAGTAAACAGCGAATATTGGAGATCTATCTCAATATCATCGAATGGGGAAGAGGCGTTTTCGGGATTGAAGCGGCGTCCCGCAAGTATTTTGGCACATCGGTCAAGGGGCTGACCCGTGACCAGGCCGCTAGGCTCGCTGCCGTACTTCCCAACCCGCTTCGCTATCGACCAGATTCGAACAGCAAGTATGTGATTGAAAAAAAACGGCTGGTGCTGCGAAGAATGGCGGCAAGAGGAAGGTAATAATCGCAATGACAGTCTTGATCGGCAATGTGCAGGTTTTCTGCTGAAAGGAGTGCGTTATGAAAGTAACGGAAATTGCATTCACGGGTTATCCTATCACGAATCTTCCACGAGCGAGAAAGTTTTATGAGGAAGTTTTAGGGCTATCCCCATCTTGGGTCAATGGGACAGACGAGCAAGGTTGGGTCGAATATCAAATTGGATCGAGTGTCCTGGCGATCACCAATATGGCTCAGGAGTGGACGCCGTCGGCTAACGGTCCGTCGGCGGCTTTGGAGATGGAGGACTTTGGTCAGACGATGCAAGAGTTACGAGCGAACGGGACCACAATGCTCATCGAGCCATTCGAAACGCCCGTCTGTCACATGGCTGTCATCGCTGATCCCGACGGCAACAGCCTCATCATTCATAAACGAAAATCATAACCGCCGTGCTTCACTCAGGTGCGGATTGTTCATCCTGGGCGACATGACCCCGCATGGATTTGTCGGTGATGTTCTTCTCGATTTCTAGAGCGATGACGCGGGCAAGTTGGTCGGCCGAAAGGGCGCCCATCGGAAGGCCTTGTGTTTCAGCGTAAAACGGGTCTTCCGGTTCGGCTTTGCGGTGATAATTGATCAATATTTTCGCCGGTTGAACGGATTGCTTTTGGGGTCCGACGATCACGGATTTTTCCTTGGGCGCGACGCGCGTCCGAGTGGCCCAATCTCGTTTGTCGATCTTCACGAATGCCACACACCAGATTCGTCCATTTAAGAGATTCCTGACAGCCTTTGGCGTGTGTTCAACAAAATACGGGGCTTGGATGAGTCGTTGCAGCGCTTCCCGTACCCGAATATCATACAGCTTGATGGTGGAATCGGGATGTGCCGGCTTGAGCAGGGTAGTCGTGCCCACGTCGTAATAGGGTTGGTCGAGTAAGCTTTGATAATCATCGACTGTGACGAGATATGTTTCAAAAAGAGCTTGAAGCGTCTGGTTTCGTTCCTCTCCAGACATGTGTTTGATTTCTTTGACGGATTTGATGGGCGCGTCCTGAAGGTCTCGTTCGATGAGAACCTTTCGGGGCTTGGGCTGAGTGTCGGCTTTACTCAGCACCCACTGAAATTCTCGCTCAAGACGCGGGATCAGTTTTTGGGGATGATTGAGATACTGTTCTTGTTTGAGCATTGAGGCATTGACGAGGAGAATAACCTGTTTCGGCTGTGTGGTTCTTGCCACGAGGAAGAGAAATTCCTTGACAAAACGATTGAAAACTTTCGGCTCAATCACGACCTTGTCCAGAACCCCTTTTCTCAAAGCCTGATCATACCTGGGATATTGAGTTCGCTGGAGAGTCATCACGCTGAACGCCTCGACGACTGTTTGAACGGCGTTTTCTGAGACCGAAGGATCGAGTTCCATTCCTTCCGCCGCGCCTTTCCCTTCCCCTAAGTAGACCTTGAAGCCTGCGCCTGAAATTTCATGACCGATCGATGTCGTGATGTGGTCTGAAGCCTTAGCATGTCCATCGTGGCCAAAAGACTCCGAAGGATTTCCGATGCCGAATGCCACGATGGCCAGGAGCGTGAGGAAACGATTCAACATACGCATAATGTCAAAATGTGGAGGAGATCATGAATGAAAATCCTTATGGATACTCGCCGCCGCCAGTTTGTTGAATGTCCGAAGACCTGGGCCGGTCTGTGTCCGCACGAGTCTAACAAATATCGTGCGCATACCGCCAAGGGGCGATGGTTTGCTCATCATGACGAATGCCTGTGATAATAAGCAAGTTGTAGTGACATGGCGAGTAGGCATTTATCCTCTATCCGTTCCTTTCTTGACGGCACTTTCCGGCCGCAGGATTCATCGACATGATAACGACTCGATCAGCTTTCACTCGCCGGACTATTGAGGCTTACGAACAGCATCAATCGCGCTTTCTTCGGCAGTGGAATACCGGAACATACAAGATTCCTCCTCACATGAAGGTATGGATGAGCCATTTGTCCAAGGATGGCGTTCTCTTAGACCTCGGATGCGGAGCGGGGCAAGACGCTCGTTATCTACGCCGGCAAGGATTTTCCGTCTATGGAGTCGATCTCACCTGGTCGTTCTTGCAAGCGGCGAACAAGCGGGATCCTCGTTTACCACTCGTTCAAGCAGACATGTGGCGTCTGCCATTTCTGGCACAGACGTTTGATGGTATTTGGGCTGCGGCCTCGGTGATTCACCTCTCGAAGGTCTCTGCTGGCGATGTGTTTAAAAAGCTATGGGCTCTTACAAAACCCGGAGGCTGGCTGGCTATCACGGTGATGTATGGCCGTCAGGCAGGAGTGCTTGAAGACCAATGGATTCCAGGTCGCTATCTGGCCAAGTGGTTCAAGGCTGAGTTGAGTCAAACGGTCAAAGCCGAAAAATGGGAGGTGATCTCTCTGGATCGTGTCGAAAATCAAGAACGGAAGGGGGCTTGGCTCAATCTCTTGGCCAAACGTCCATGCTAAGGCAATCAAATTTTGCCGTTCATTTTACGTGTTCATTCGTTACATCAGAAGAGTTCAGGAGATATCAGTGACGAGTAAAGACCTATGACTACGAGCGCGCGCATCGAAATCCGATCGTGGCCTCTCGTTGGTTGGGAAATGCGCCTCCGCGAGTCGCTGTTCGCAACATGATGGGTTTACTCTTCCACGACCCACCTCGCACACTCTTGTAGCGTCCATTCTTGGGGCCTGTGGGGTTTCGCTCCGGCATCGTTGGGTAATAGTCTGATCCAAACCAATCTTGTACCCATTCGGCTACATTGCCTGCCATATGGTACGCCTGAAAAGGGCTGCGCCCTTCAGGGTAACTATCGATCGTAGCGACAAGAGGAATTTGGTGGACGTGATAGGCTCCAAAGACAACAACCGAGTCGCTCGGAGGTTCCCGTCCCCAGGGGAAGACTTGTCCCGTTAATCCACGAGCCGTTTTTTCCCACTGTGCTTCTGTGGGAAGGTGTTTACCTTGTGACTGGCAAAAGGCATCGGCTTCTTCCCACGTGACATAGAGCGCTGGCCACGGAGCTAAAACTTGATCCGGGATGAAGTGGACATCAATCAGGTGCCAGATCAATTCTTGTAATTCCCGAGAAATAGTCCGGTTTTCCCGGTATAAGAACGCCAAAAACTCGCCGAGAGTGACTTCATATTGATCAATCTCAAATTCGTCAAGCCAGATCCTGCGTTGAGGAAACTCTGTGTCGTCGTATTGCGTATCAACGTTGAACGCGTCGGCATCACGCCTGTCGGTACCCATGAGAAACCACCCAGCCGGAATTCTCACGACCGGCGAAGTCTGAGCAAGGCTCGCGATGTGACGTAAGTGCGGAGTCAACTCCGGAGGGATCTGAGCTGTCGACATGGCTGATGTAGTGGTCACGAGTATTCCAATCACAACGAAAGACGGAATGTTCCATCGACTTTTCTTGAAAATGTCAAGAAAGAGAGCGGCAAACTTAGATGTCAGTGCATACATTGAGGCGTGTTGAACTCATGCGGGTTGGTCGTCAAGCGAGAGGGATATCGTTGGAACTGTTTCTGCGATCGACATGTCACTTTCTTCACTATACATGACTGAACGTAGTCTTGTCTTGAGGCTGAAAGGGATGTGGTTGTGAGTGGAAGGAATTTCCTGCATACTTGCGATCGAGATATTGCCCCTCTCTAAATGAATCCCCTTGTTCATAATATTCATAGGTACATTTTTAATGATGGGAGGACGTTGCGAATGGCGTATCAATTACGTGTGATGGTTGGGCTCTTAGTGGCGTGCAGCCTGGTGTCTGGTCCGGAGGTCTTTGCGCAAGGTTTAGAAAAGCTGACTCCAGAGAAGATCTTAGCCTTACAGGGAAATGTGTTGAAACAAGAAGTGAAGTTTCCGGTGCATTTGTCAGATGGCGAGGAATTTCTGATGGCCGGGTTTTTCTATTTTCACGTTGAGCATGTGTCTGCCTGTCTGTCTTTGACGGAACCTCAACAGGTTGGACCCTGTCTCTTTGAGTTGAACGTAGGAGACAAGCCTGTACAAACCCTGGTTCATGGCATGACGTATAACCATCGATATTGGGATGTGGAACGTATAAACGGTCGGTTGTATTCGTATGCGCGGTATATGGCCGAAAATGATTTTGTGGTCTTAGGCCTCGATTTGCTCGGGAGCGGTCAGTCTGATGTGCCTGGTGGAGATAGGCTGACTCTTGATGAGTCATCGTTGACGATCGCCCAGGTCCTTGAGAGTCTGAAGTCAGGACAGAATCCCATGCATCACGCCTTTGGAAAAGTGATCCTGACCGGTCACTCTCTGGGATCCATTCTGAGTGTGGCGACATTGGGAACATTTCCTCATGTGGCGGATGCCTTGATCGTGACCGCCTGGGCCTTCGCACCGCATGTAGTCCTGTCGCCGGACCTTATCGAGGCCATCTTCCAGAATCCCTACGTCCGAATCCCATCTCAGATTCGAGAAGACTTGTTCTATTTTTTACCGAAGGCTGATCCGGATGTCGTGGAGTTTGATCAACGCTATCTTGCTGACCAAACGCCACGGGGCATTTTTGCCCAAGGCCTTCCGTTACTCGAAGCGATGGCTCGAGGCACGGCTGACGATGTGAAATTTATCAAGGCGTTCTCCGGGTCGAATAGGATACGGGTTCCGGTGTTCATTCAGTTGGGTGAATTTGATGTGATCGCGCCCGCACGACTTGCTGGTCAAGAGGCCAGTTTTTATCCAAACGCGAGAACCGTACAAGTGCATACTCTGCCCAACATCGGGCATGCGTTTAATTTACACGAAAAGAATCGAAAAGGCTGGAAACAAGTCAAACGATGGCTGGAAAGTCTTCCTGACTGATGTGATGAAGAGCGATCCTGGAGTCCTTCTCGAGAGAAGGACTCCAGGCCTCCGGGAGAAACTTGAGTGTTCCAGTCAATTTCGTCACGAATGTTCAGAGGAACACAAGAGAGGGTACGTGTTGAAAACGTTATTGTATGAGTGAATCTCTCTCGATCTGGTCTTTACGGATATCGTACTCTTTCTGATCGATTTTGCCATCCTTGAGATCTTGGTCGATCCGGTCTTTTTGGGTTTTCAGATTGTACTCATACCCGCCCGCGCCGACAGCCGCTCCCCCGAGTACACCTAACGCGGCACTTCCCCCTGGGCTCGAGCAACCAGACAAGGCGAGCAGGAGCAATCCAACAGAGCAGCATGTGAACTCACGCATAGTCAACCTCCTTGAATATGAATTGATGAATGTATGAAAAAGAGGGGGTAAGTGTATGATAACCGTGTGGGCCAGTCTGTTGCTTAGGCACGAGGTGATCGTCTCATAGATTCGTTCGGGCTTCCGTCACCATATCGGGCTGTACGGCCCAATGTGGAAACCGAATCGTGGACCGAAAAATCTTCGGTGATAAGGGTATTGTCCAAATCCATAAGGAAATCCTGAATACAGGCCGATTGGTGGATAACGATAGGTGTCCACGTTTCTTTCATGTTTGGCGATCTGTCGCTCAAGCCTCTCATGTATGGAAAGTTGACGATCTACAGTATTCCGGAGTTTCCCTGAAGTTTGCTGTTCTTTGTGCAGCTGTGATTCGAGTTTCATGATCGTATCGCGTTGAACTTCGATGTAGGCGTACACACAGTTCAGGTGTGCATCGCCGTCATAGGCCAGACATTCCTCTGGTGATTGGAATCCCTTGGAGAGCGCATTTGTCGAGAGAGCTGCATAGCATGCGGCGAAGACAAGAAGTCCCATACGCCAGCGGGGTGGGTAGGCTAATGACCGGTGTTTTGATCTCGGTCGCATAGTTGGGGTCATCCAAGGAGGTATGCCGCCAGGTCAATCCTGCGTGACATTTCACTGAAAGCCTATCACTCGTTCGGACCATACGACAAGCGTCGGGAGATTCCTACAGTGAAAAAGTTCCTACATACATGACGTGCGCCTCCGAGAACTGACATTTTCACGGCACGGGCCTTTCAGGGTGGTCACGGAGAATCGTATCCCAGGCCTCTTGAGCGGACTCGGCGTAATGAAACAATTCAAGATCCTGGGGGCTAATGAGCCCGGAGTCGACGAACATCGGCCAGTTGATCAGTTTCTCCCAAAACTCTTGCCCCATGAGAATAATACTGACCCCTGAGATGACGTTGGTCTGAAGCAGGGTCAAGGTCTCGAAGAGCTCATCCAGTGTGCCAAACCCGCCCGGGAAGGCGACGAGGGCTTTTGCACGATTCAGAAAATGCATTTTTCGAATGGCAAAGTAGTGAAACTGAAAGCAGAGCGAGGGGGTAATATAGGGATTGGGGTGTTGCTCATGTGGAAGCGCGATATTCAACCCTACGGACTTGGCACCCACATCAAAGGCTCCGCGGTTTCCCGCTTCCATGATTCCTGGCCCCCCGCCCGTGACGACGACATATTCGCATTGTCCTTGGATTTGGCAGGTGGATGAGACCAGGCGGCTAAACTCTCGGGCTTCATCATAGTACCGTGAGAGATGCATTTGATTTTGAGCGATGATGAGTCGGCGTCTGGTGTGTTCATTCGCCTGTGTTTCATGGGCTGACTTGGCCGCAGTGAGTTGAGCTTGAGCGGCTTGAGGTTCTGGTAGACGGGCGCTGCCGAAGACGACGATGGTTGAGGCGATGTGTTCTTCCTGCTGAAGGAGCTCCGGCTTTAACCAATCCAGTTGAAGTCGTACTGCGCGTAATTCATCCCTGGTGAGAAATTCGATATCTTGATCCGGTCTGCGATAGGCCGGCCATTCATTCGGAGGAGACAGATGAGGGCGATGGTCTTTCTCGTGCTCCATTGACGGCCTGAATGTTCAATGTTCTATTGTCTAGACATTATCCATGAACGATGTGTCACACTCGTCTTTTCTAACAGAATTCAGTCTGTCGACGATAGAGGCTGATGGGAAATTGGGGATCGACGACAGTGTTCGTCAAAATGTAAGGGTGACAGGTGCAGGCTCAACAGCATTGAAGATTTCGGGAAGATGATTTGTCTGGGGATTTCCTCTACGCACTACGACCTTGCTTGACTTTTGCCAGGAACGAGTGCAACCTATTGATTACGCTGACACACGTCATCCAGAGATGGGTGTTGATTGGTACGTTCATGATTCATCGTTCTTGGGTGACGTTTCAGTACGGCTAGGTTATCTCATTCCCCTCAGGAATTAGGCCTTACATGCCGGGTCGAGATTTCTCTTCTTCCGCCATTGGCGGTAAATCAATTTTTCCTGTCCATCATCAGTCTGTGTATGTTCAGCAAGTTGATCAACTCTACGCCAATGCCCCCATAGGCATTATTGGCTCATTCGTCAACGCATGTGTTCTCGGTTTTATGCAATGGAACGTGGTTCCGCATACGTCAATCGTCATATGGTTAGTGTGCGTGTTCCTCGTGAATATTTTCGGCATCATCCTTCTGTATCAATATCAGACGCACAAGAAAACATCCTCTCGTCCAGCTTTCCGTCCAACTTTCTGGGATTCCTGGTTTATTACCCGAATGGTCGTAGTTGGTTTGGTTTGGGGAGCGTTACCGGTATTTCTCTATCCGCAGGATTCCATCCCCCACCAGATTTTTCTGGCTCTCATCGTCGGAGGCATGGTTGCCGGAGCCACAGCCGCTCATGCCGCTTCGATCGAAGCGTTTCTGGCCTATAGTTTGCCTGCCACGCTGCCCCTGATCGTGAGGTTTTTTGCTGGAGGAAGCCATTTTCATATTGCGATGGGAGCCGTGGGCATCTTCTTCCTGATCATGATGATCGTGACGATGTTGCGAAATCATAAAGTGCTGATCAGTGCCATTGGGCTACAGTCGGAAAATTCTAGCCTGATTGCTCACCTGTCGGAAGAACGGGATAGGGCCGAATCGCTCAATCAAGCGTTACTCGAAGAAGTCAACATGTGTCAACGGATGGAGCAGGAATTGATCCGGCATCGAGATGATCTCGAGCAGATCGTGAAAGAACGTACCGAAGAATTGCATACGTCAGAAACGCGTTTCCAGTTTTTGGCGGAGAACATTACCGATCTTCTTTGGATGATGGATCTTGACGGCCGTCATTTTCGTTACATGAGTCCCTCGGTCGAGCAGATGTTGGGATATTCCCTCGAAGAAGTCCCAACGATTTCATTGGAAGATGTGTTAACCGAAGGGTCTCTCGATAGAGCGCGGTCAGTGATGAAAGAAGAACTGGCGGCTGAGCAAGACCCTTTAGTCAATTTGTCCCGGTCTCGGACATTGGAGCTTGAGCATCGTCGGAAAGACGGGTCAGTGTTTTGGGCCGAGATTCAAGCCCGGTTTTACCGGGATGAACAAGGGGGAACGATTGGAATTGTGGGTGTGACCCGTGATGTGACAGAACGCAAGCGTGTTGAAACAACGAGACGTCGACTCGATGTGCAGCTCTTGCGGTCCCAGAAAATGGAGGCGATCGGGACCTTAGCCGGTGGGATCGCGCACGATTTTAATAATCTGTTGACCGGCGTTCTTGGGAATATCTCACTCGCCAAGGGATTCTTTACAGAGGGAAGTCCTGGTGCTCAGTATTTGCATGTCGCAGAACATGAAGGAAATCGGGCGAAGGATCTCACCCAGCAATTGTTAACGTTCGCGAAAGGTGGAGATCCCATTAAGCGGGTGACGTCGTTGGATGTTTTGGTGAAGAACACCGTGGAGTTTGTTCTTTCCGGTTCTCCGATCGCGCGAAAGTACGAGTATGAAGAGCCCCTGTGGCTCGTCGAAGTTGATGCCGGCCAAATCAGTCAAGCTATACAGAGTATCGTGACCAATGCCGTTGAATCGATGACCTCGAAGGGGTTATTGACGATCCGTTGGGAGAATCATGCGATGAATGAGCCTTCTGCGGAACTCGGGGGTTCCACGATTGGCGAAGGCTACGTGAAAGTTTCATTTACCGATGTTGGGTCTGGCATTGCTTCTGAAGACTTGCCCAAAATATTCGACCCGTATTTTACGACCAAATCCGATGGTCATGGCCTAGGGCTAACCTCTGCGTACACGATCATGAAAAAGCATCACGGACATCTGACGGCGGAGTCCACGCCGGGGCGTGGGACGTGTATTTCGTTGTACCTGCCGGCTTGTCCGAAAGGCACGATGCGTCGGCCTCTTCTGCCGCACACGAAAAAACATGGAACGGGTAAAGTTCTTGTGATGGATGATGAAGAGTCGATTCGTGTCCTGGCGAGCGAGATGCTTCGTTCCTGCGGGTATCACTTTGCCATGGCCAAAAACGGGGAAGAAGCGCTCAGTCTGTACCAGGATGCGCAGAAAGCCAATGATCCGTTTTCCGCCGTGATCCTTGATTTGACTGTGCCGGGCGGGTTGGGGGGGAAGGAAACGATGCAACGACTTCTCCAGATCGACCCCGAAGTCAAAGCCGTCGTGTCGAGTGGCTATTCCAATGATCCGATCATGGCACAGTATCAAGCCTTTGGATTTCAGGCCGTGATGACCAAGCCCTATTCTCTCCTCGAACTCAGTGACGTCATGTACCGTCTTGTCATGGATTCGTTTCGTTCGTAGGCTTCAAAAGTTCTCCGGTTTGTCCTTGCTGTCTTCAATGGGCTCTTCCATAGGCTCTTCACAACGTTTACAGTTCAGTTGTTCTCCCAGTTTTTCCTTACGACCTTCCTCCGAGAGAACCCAGGTTCTGACGCTCCAGGGGGGATTGTGTCGAACATGCTGTCCGTGCCCACAGGCCAGATCCGCCACCCAATCGCCTTCCTCGTCCAGATGATATCCGATAATGGGTTGATTCATGTTGCTTGGTTCCTTCTGCCCACGTTTGCCTTGACATCTAAATAGTCCCGCATCCAGTCTCCAAGGAGATTGACCGCTAAGACCACCAACATTAACGCCAATCCTGGGAGAATGACGACATGGGGCGCCATGAGCATATAGCGGGTCCCATCACGTATCATGTTCCCCCAAGATGCTTCAGGTGGCTGTACGCCCAGTCCGAGGAACGAAAGACCGGCCTCCGCGATGACAATGCTGGCAATGCCAAAACTCAGTTCAATAAGGAGTGGCGCGCTGAGTGCGGGGAGCAAATAACGGAACATGATCCGAAATGAGGTGGCGCCCAGTGCCCGGGCGGCAGTGATTTGGTCGGATTCCTTGAGACTCAACACTTGTCCGCGAGCCAGGCGGGCATAGCCCACCCACCCAACACAGGCCAGCGCCAGCACGACATTGTGGATGCCTGGTCCCATGACCCCGGCCAGAGCGATAGCCAGAAGAATCCCTGGAAATGCCAGAAAAATGTCGATGACTCTGCTTAACACATGGTCGGCCCATCCGCCATAGTAAGCGGCGAGCATGCCGACACAGCTGCCGACTGTCGAGGCCAACATCACCACGAAGATTGAAACGAAGAAGGAGGTTCGGGCTCCGACGATCAATCGGTCGGCAATCGGTCGTCCGAGGTCATCATGCCCGAACCATTCGAGCGAGGTGGGCGGGCTCAAAATTTTTGTGAGGTCGATCTGATTGGGCACGATCGGCAACGCCGGCCCGAGTATGGCGACCAGACCCCAAATCGTGATGAGCGATAGCGGAAACACGAGTCGATTCATGAGGTCTCTTGAATACGGATTCGAGGATCAATCCACGCGTAAAGCACGTCAGTCAAGAGGTTCACTCCGATATATAGGCCGCTGATGCACAGAATTGCGGCCTGCACAATGGGGTAATCTCGTTGTTGAATGGCTTCGATCATCAATGACCCCAGGCCTGGCCAGGAAAAAATGGTTTCGGTAATGACCGCTCCGCTGAGTAATGCGCCTAATTGCAGACCCAGAAGGGTCAGGACGGGAAGCATCGCATTACGCAACGCATGATGAAACGTGGTACGGACGCTCGAGAGACCCTTGGCGTGGGCTGTTCGGATGTAGTCTTCATGAATCACTTCCAGCAGCGCGCTTCGTATCATGCGCGATAAGATCGCCGCCATGGCTGTTCCGAGTGTCAGCGCCGGAAGAACGAGCGAGAGAAAGCCTTCTCGGCCACTGACCGGAAACCAGCCTAGCCATAATGCTCCGACGAGTATGAGCATCGGCCCCATCCAAAAATTCGGAATTGAGACTCCGCCAAGCGCGAATGTCATGGCTGCGACATCCGTCACGGTATTCTGACGCATGGCCGCTGCGATTCCCAGGGGAAAGGCCAAGAGGATCGAGACCAGGAACGCTGCCAGGCCGAGCTCTATCGTGGCGGGTAACCGTTCTTGAAGGATTTCGGTGATGGCTCGACCTGAATGAATCGAATGCCCCAGATCTAACTGCAACAGCCGAAGAAGATAATCGCGCAGTTGCACATGGACTGGAAGATGGAATCCCATGGCTTTTCTCAGGGCCTCTTTGTCCGTGGGGTGTGCATTTTCTCCCAACATGACATCAATGGGATCTCCTGGAATCAGATGAATGAGGATGAAAACCAGGCAACAGACGCCCAGGATAACGAACAAGGCGCTCGAACACCTTGTCAGAAGAAATCTTGTCATGTCCGTCCTTGACGGGATGGCGTCGCTGTTATCAACGGTCGTGACGGGTTGACTTCTAGGAGACCGTCGAAGTTGCCGTCAGATGAAAGCCGGTATCCCTGAATGTCCTGTTTCGCGATGAACACATGTTCTGCGAACCACAATGGGACGTAAGGCAAAGCCTGGAGCAAATGACTCTGCAGACGGCGATAGATGGCTTGTTGCTGGTCGGCGTCTTGGGCGCTCTGTGCCTGGTCGATGAGCCTGTCTGTCTGTTCGTCGAGAAAGTGTCCCCGGTTGGCTCCGCTAGGAGGGAGGGACTGGCTATGGAATGCGTAATGAAAGATATCCGGAGTCTTTAACCCAACCCAGGACAAACTATACATCTGAAATCGACCGGCTTTGATGTCGCCGTAAAAGGTTCCCCAATCGTGACTTTGGATAGAAACATGGAACCCCACCTCGGTCAGTTGCGCTTGAAGAATGGCCGCCAATCGAAGTCGAAACGGATCAGTCGTGGTCTTGTACGTAATACGGGGCGGATGTTTGCGGTCGAAGCCGGCATCCTGTAACAGCTGTCGGGCACGGACCGGATCGTACGCATATCCCGATAAATGAGGGGAGCCAACCCAATGTTCGGGAGGAAACAGGGCATTGGCTGGTTGGGCGGAACCTTGAAAGAGATACTGAATAATTTTCTCGCGGTCGATGGCGTGGGCCATGGCCTCCCGAACGCTGCGTTGACCGACGATGGGGTCTTGTAGGTTAAAGCCAAGATACGTAAAGTTCGCGCCTTTTTGTCGTTGGACCCGAATCTGATTCTGGGCTTCAAGAAACGCGATCACTTCATACGGGAGATCGTTCTGCGTCATGCTTATTTCGCCGGCCAACAGCTTTATCGCCCGCACGGTCGGGTCAGGAATACGTAAAAACTCAAACATTTGACCATCGACTCGGCGAATCAAGCGCCAACGAGCGTCATCTGGTCGCTCGACGAAGGCGAAGGGTCCGCTGCCGATAGGATGGCTATGAAAAGGATGTTGCTGTTGAATAAGTTTCGACGGAAGAATGCCGATAACAAGATAGCTCGTAAAGAGCCGGTCTGGCGTTTTCAGATGGAAGTCCACGATGTCTTCTGAGAGCGCGTCAATCTTGGAAATGAGCGAGAGCGAACTTCGGTGGGGAGAGTGATGTTTCGGGTTGACGACGAATTCATACGTGGCTTTCACATCATAAGCGGTGAGGCGAGGACCATGATGGAATGCCGAACGTTGTGGCCGTAAGTGAAACCGGTAGTGGGTGGGCGATAATTGTTGCCACTCGGCCAGTGATGGAATCGGTCGCGTTGCGTCATCAAAATCCACGAGTCGCGCATAGAGCAGTCGATTTAACCTGGCTGATGTGGCGTCTGTGGCGAAGCGGGGATCAAAATTCGCTGGCCCGCTGGCCAGCCCAAAACTGAGGGCCGGTGTGGAAGGATCTTCGGCGCAACCCAGGCAGAGTCCTGCGATCGCGATACGAAGCCAAAAGCCCAGAAAAAGGGTGATGGACTGAGAATGAAAAGGCTGTATGCCGACCATGGGTATTCTTTAAGGATACCGCATGGAAGCGTTTTCTCCAACTCCAATACTTTGCGAAGAAGAGCTTACCGTCGGCAGGATGATCTCTTCGTTGAGCCTTAGCTAGAAACCGCATCATCTTTCACACGAATCGATGGAGTGTTTGTATGAGTGCTGCCTCAGGAATTCTTACGAAACCAGTGGTCGAAGTCGAATCTACTCGCTCGGTGAAGGGCCCACAAGCGCCTACGTCACTCAAGGACACGGGGCTGTCCGAAGAATTGCTCATCCAGTTACTCGTCAAAACGCTCGTGTCGACTGGTGAGCTGACAGAAGCGAGTGGTGGAGCACATCTGAAGCTTCCTTATAGCGTGATGAAAGAACTGTTTACGATTCTTCAGCGAGACAAGCTCTGTGCCGTACGGGGGCATGGTGAACCCTTGGGGGTTCTGTATCGGTATACACTCACGGATGAAGGCCGTAATCGTGCACAAGCCTATTTTGAGATTAGTCGGTACGTGGGGCCGGCTCCCGTTCCGCTCGCGCAGTATGCCGAGATGATCAATCGTCAACCGATTAGTCGATTGAAGATTAATCGGGCGATCGTCGAACAGGCGACGGCGCACCTGATCCTTCCTGAAAAAACGGTGGAGCAAATCGGAGAGGCGATTAATTCTGGTTGGCCTATCTTCCTGTATGGCCCGCCAGGCAATGGAAAGACGGTCATCGCTGAAGCCATCGGGCAAATGCTGAAAATGGTCGGGGGAGGAGAAATTTATATCCCGTATGCGGTGGAAGTCGACGGGCAAATCATTCAAGTGTTTGACCCAATCTCGCATCAATCCTCAGGGGCACCGGTTGAGGTATCGAATTCGTTCATTGAAACCAAGATCGAATGCGACCCACGTTGGGAATTATGTCGTCGACCCGTCGAGTTTGCGGGAGGAGAATTGACGATGGGAATGTTGGATTTATCGTTCAATCCCATCGCGAAGTATTACAAAGCCCCGCCACATATTAAAGCCAACGGGGGAGTCTTTCTGATCGATGACTTCGGGCGGCAACTCGTTCGGCCACGAGATTTGCTGAACCGATGGATCGTGCCGCTAGAAAAACGCGTCGATTATTTGACCCTCCACAGTGGAAAAGTCTTTCAGATTCCGTTCGATACCATCGTCATTTTTGCGACCAATCTGGAACCCCAGAAGCTCGCCGATGAAGCGTTTCTCCGACGAATCAGGAATAAGGTGTACATCGCTGATCCCACACGGCAACAATATGCGTATATTTTTCAAAAAATATGCGAGAGCAAGGGCGTGCCATTTGTGCCGGAAGCCGTAGAATATTTATTCGAAAATATTTACGACAAGTATCATCTCAACATGCGAAGCTGTCACCCACGAGATCTGATCGAGCAAGTCGTGAGCATTGCCAAGTTCAAGGATGTGCCTCCCACGCTCGATAAAACACTGCTCGATCGAGCTTGTCATACCTATTTCTTCGTGGAGGAAGAGCAGGGAGAAGCGGATGCCGGAGAGTACTAGTATGCGACCCACGCATGTTCCTCCTGATAACTTCTTGCTCATCTGATTCCTAGTCTTTTTCAGCCTTCCCGTTCCTGGTACACTGCGTGATAGTCACGGGGTGTCTCAAGCCACGCCTGCGCGAGTCATGAAATCCATCACAGCCCAAGACCTGTATAATTTCACGAAGTGCGCCCATCGCGTCTATTTGGACGCCCATGGTGATTTGAGTCAAAAAGGAACAGTCAACACGTTTATCCGGCTGCTGTGGGAACTGGGCCTGCAAACGGAACGCGAATATTTGGCGTCGTTGGAGGACCAGGAGGTCGCGGACTTGCAGCCGCTTTCATTGAATGTCGCGTTTGACGAAACGATTCGATTGATGGAGCAAGGCGTGGCCGTGATCTATCAGGGGTGTCTTCAAGATGATTCCTACGTGGGCCGACCGGACTTGTTGGTGAAATGCGAAGAGGCGTCTTCTCGGTTTGGCGATTATTGTTATGAACCGATCGAGATTAAGGCCGGCAAGGGATGGGAGCAGACGGAAGGACGTAAGCCAAGGTTCAAGGAGCATTATGCGTTTCAAGTGCTTTTTTATCGAATGCTCTTGAAAAGCCACCAAGGGACTCTTCCAACGCTCGCGCGAATCATCAATGGCCAGAAAGAATTTGAAGTGTTCGATCCTGCGCCATTTGAATCCGACTTTTCCCTGGCCTTAGAACAGGTGCGTCGATTGGTGAATGCGGATGATACTTCTGAACCGGTTCTGGGCAGTCAGTGTTATTTGTGCGGATGGTTCAATCGCTGCGAGCAGTGGGTGCGCGAACGTTCTGACCCGACGAGTTTATTTTTCGTGGGCAAACAGAAATTTCTCATGAAAACGGTGGGGCTTCACACGGTCGAAGACATTGCACGAATGGAGATAGGAGACTATCTCAAGCCACCGAAGAAAATCCCCAGGATGGGAGAACGGTCGCTGGCGCGGATGAAGCAGAGAGCCCAAGTTCTTTTACGCCATGAACCACGCATTCAACCAGGATACGCATTTCCGGACCGCGCGCGCGAAATCTACTTTGATATTGAAGATGACCCGACACAATCTCTGACCTATTTATATGGTCTCTTGATTCGAGAAGGGAAAAATCCCCCATCGTATCAGTATTTTCTCGCGCGCGAGCCTCAAGAAGAGGAGCAGACTGTTCGAGCGTTCTGGGACTTTCTTGCCTCGGTGGATGAAGGGACCTACTATGTGTATTCACACAAGGAGCGAACATCTTTAAAACAACTCATGGAACGATATGGGCTGGATCGAGCGGTCTTTGACCGGTATGTCGAACGGGAATACGATTTGTACTCCGATCTGATCGTGATTTACTCTGACTGGCCCACCTTTTCCTATAGCATCAAGCATATCGCCAAAATGGTGGGGTTCCGGTGGAGAGACCCTGATCCCTCTGGGGCGAATTCCATCGCCTGGTTTAATGACTATTTGAAAAATCCTTCTCAACAGGCTTTGCTTGAACGGATTTTACGGTATAACGAAGATGATTGCGCAGCCATGATGGCGATCAAAGACTACTTTGCGCAACAACATCCCGTCATGAAGGAGACGGTCAACGAATAGGAGGGAGGAGCTCAATTTATGGCACAGACTGTGTTAATCGTTGACGATGAAGCCGACATTGTTGAGCTTGTTCGGTTTCATGTTGAAAAAGAGGGGTTGCTCTGTCTCGATGCCGCGACCGGCGACAGTGCGCTCCATTTGGCCCGGGAGAAGAAGCCGGACCTGTTAATCCTCGACTTGATGCTTCCAGGAATCGATGGCTTGGAAGTCTGCCGAATGCTTCGCAAGGATCCTACGACGGCTCACATGGCCATCATTATGCTGACGGCGAAAGCCGAGGAGGTCGATCGAATCGTAGGACTGGAAATGGGAGCCGATGATTATATCGTCAAACCCTTCAGTCCTCGAGAGCTTGTGGCGCGCGTCAAGGCCGTGTTGCGTCGAGGGCGGGAGCCGGACGACAGCCCGATCAAGAAGGTCGGAGCGCTCGATGTGGATGAAGCCAAGCATCAAGTGCACGTTGAAGGGCAAATCGTGGAATTGACGGTCAAAGAATTTGATTTGTTGTGCGCGCTCATGCGGGCCAACGGACGAGTCTTGAATCGCAATCAAATTCTCGAATCCGTTTGGGGGTATACGAATGCTATCGATATTGAGTCCAGGACCGTCGATGTGCACGTCCGGCGACTCCGGGAAAAACTTGGATCTGAGCAAGGGAGAATCGTGACCGTGAAAGGCGTGGGGTATCGATTCAATGCGGAGCCCTAAGGCACGGGCGGCGACCTCGTCGATGAAACGTCCGCTTTCCGTCATGCTTTCTGTCGTGTCTGTGCTTTTGGTGGCGTTCGGGATCGTCACTGGCGTGGTGTTAAGCAACAACGCGCCGGACGTGGGTTGGGCTATTGTCACTGTGGCGTGTTTCGCGGCACTGGTATTTGGAGTCTCTCTCTGGTTCATGAAGGGACTCTTGAGGCCGGTGCACGACGCGCAAAGTATCGCGGGGCGACTCCTTTCGTTATTCGGTCAACAAGACCAGGATCGGGAATCCAGGAATGAATTAGAAGAGCTACGGAACACTCTCACGCAACTTTCTTTGTGTGTGCAAGAACGTCTGCATGCTCTTGAGGAGGAGCGGGCCAAAGTCACCATGATCCTTGATAGCATGGTGGAGGGCGTTATGGCTCTGGACCGGCAAGGACGAATCGTGGTGATCAATCCCAGTGCGCGAAGAATCTTGGACTTGGCTGACGAACAGGTCGAAGCTCGTCCGTTGTTGGAAGTCGTCAGGAACCGGGACCTGGCAGACTTTGTGGATCAGTGCCAATCGCTCACGAATGCCGAGCCTCGTGAGCGGGAAGTGGTGCTGGCGAGCCCTCAACGCCGGGTACTGGAGATTAATGCCATCCCGCTTGCCTTGGTCGCGCAACAGCGCGGACTGATTCTCGTGCTTCACGACATTACCGAACTCCGACGCTTAGAGCGTGTCCGGGCCGAGTTTGTGGCGAATGTCTCGCATGAACTTCGTACCCCTCTGACGGCCATCAAAGGCTATTTGGAGACGTTGCTCGATGAAACGTCTCCTGATCCAGCCATGTATCGCCGCTTTTTGGGCGTGGCCCATTCCCACGCGGATCGGCTGGGCCGATTGGTCAAGGATCTGATGAACCTCTCGGACATTGAGGCTGGCAAGGTTTGTCTGAAACAGGAGCCGTTGTCATTGATGGAAGTGGTCAATGAAGTGTCTGGGATCTACGAGCGAGAGGCCGTGAAGAAAGGCATCACGTTCGAGAATCGGGTTGCTGCCGACGTGCAGGTTTACGCGGATCGGGACCGGGTCAGTCAAATCATCGTGAATCTGCTGGACAATGCCCTCAAGTATACGGCGAGTAATGGGCAAGTGACGTTCTCGACGGTGTCCTCAAACGGAGCGTCTGGACCTGTGACGTTGGAGATACGCGACACCGGTCAAGGCATTCCCCCTTCAGATCTTTCACGCATCACGGAACGGTTTTATCGAGTCGATAAGGCACGCTCACGCGAAGAAGGCGGGACGGGGCTTGGGCTGGCTATCGTCAAACATCTTGTGCATTTGCAGGGAGGGACCATTCACATTGACAGCACAGTGGGAAAAGGAACCACGGTCAAGGTAGTGCTTCCCGCACAGGCTTCTTCAGTTTCAATGAATCTTGCCTAGCCGCCCATCACGTTGTGTTACGCTTTCTGTGTTTCATCACCCGATGCGTAAGGGATGAGAGGAGTATTCACCAGTCAGCCAGATTTTACGACGATGTAACGCCCTTCACTTCTATCCGTAACATGCTCTGGCTATGCTGTCTTAAAGAACAGACGATTCATTATTCACTAGAGCCTTGGAGCGTGAATCATGACACACTTTAAGTCAGCGAATACCCAAGACGAAGTGAGCCCGAATGAACGGGAAGCCGAGCTGCAAGACAGCATACTCTCAATTCTCCACGTGAATGGTTCCATGTCTGTGGAGGAACTTGTCGCTCAGTTGCCTCACTGTCGGTGGGTTGAGGTGCTGAAAGCCGTGAGTTGGTTGTGGGGGGAGGAAAAGCTTGAATTAGAACAGGCTGAATACGGAATCATGATTCGGTCGTTCGGGAAACCCCAATATCTCGGCCCATCCGTGGGAAAATTGGTCCGTCGATCAGTGGTGAAGATGGAGTTAACAGCTTCGTAACATGAGCGTTACACGGCAGACATACTGTTTCCTTACTATGCATAACCGTTTTACGTTTTAACTGGAGGTACATTTATGAAGGCAGAAAACAATCTTGATCATTTGGGCGAAAAGCATGGATCGTCTTACGTTCCATTCTTGAAAGGCGCCACATTCATCGGGCTATCGCTCGGTTTGATCCTGACGGGTACGTCGGTGACGTTTGCCGGAAGTGATTCCATGACGGATCCTGGGTGGAAAGCTTACGAACGAGTCAGTGGCGTATCCGGCAATGTGAACAGCATTGGATCTGATACGTTGAATAATCTGATGACATTATGGGCCGAGGGTTTTCGAAAGCAGTACCCGAACGTCAAGATTCAGATCGAAGGGAAGGGGTCGAGCACGGCTCCTCCTGCGTTGATCGAGGGGACCGCGCAACTCGGTCCAATGTCTCGACAGATGAAAGCCAAAGAAATGGATAAATTCGAAGCCAGGTTTGGCTATAAGCCAACGGCGTTTCCCGTGGCCGTCGATGCGCTTGCTTTGTACGTGAACAAGGATAATCCGGTGCAATGTCTGAGCATGGAGGAAGTTGATGCGGCCTTTTCCAAGACCCGTCGGCGCGGCTACAATGTGTCGATCGACACGTGGGGAAAGGCTGGTCTCAATGGAACATGGGAGTCGAGGCGGGTCAGCCTGTATGGCAGGAATTCGGCGTCAGGAACCTATGGGTTTTTTAAAGAGAAAGTCTTGAAAAAAGGTGATTATCGGGATGATGTCAAAGAGCAACCAGGCTCAGCGTCCGTCGTACAGGGCGTGACGGAGGACCGTGGAGGGATGGGGTACAGCGGGATCGGGTATAAAACTTCAGGTGTCCGCGCGATCCCATTGTCCGACAAAAAAGGCCAAGGCTGTTTTGATCCAACGTTTGCCAATGCGTCATCCGGGAAATATCCGTTGGCGCGATTCTTATTCGTCTATGTCAATAAGGCTCCAGGAAAACCCTTGCCGCCGCTGGTAAAGGAATTTTTAAGTTTTGTGTATAGTAAGGAGGGTCAGCAGGTGGTCATAAAGGATGGGTATTTCCCACTGCCGCAGAACTTGATTGATAAAAAGATTGGCGAAATGTCATAACTCTCAATCGTGCGATTTTCTGTTGTCCACGTTCTCGCATGACTGTTATGAGGGCGCAATGAACCGTTAAGTCAGAATAAGCACGAGAGCCATGCCTTTGATGCGGTTCCAGGATGAAGGCATGGCTCTTTGTGTTTGAGTGTCAATGCGCCACTTCGTGATTATGAAGTGGTGAGGCTAGATGACGATCGACAAGCTTATGAGTAACGTCAACACGACCGCGGATTCAGCTGATATTCCGGAAACCCCGGCTTCTTCTTTTCTATCGGGTGTGACCACCAGAACCTTGCGGCGCTGGGTCGACACATTGGCCACCAGCGTCATCACGATCGGTGGTCTCGCCACGATCATCAGCATATTTGGAATTTTCACGTATCTTTTCGTTGAAGTCGCGCCCCTGTTTTATTCGGCTTCTCACGAGCAAACCACTTCCAGTCACATCGTGGAATCGTTGGCGAATGAATCCCCTCGCACGATCGGCGTAGGGATTGATGAATACATGGAAGTCGGATACCTCCTGGAAAAAGGCGAGATTTCCTTCTATGCACTGCCTGCCGGCAAGCCTGTTCCCCTCGAGTCAATCCCAAAATTTGACGAAGAACTCGTGACCACGGTCGCTCGCTCTCCGGGAAAAGGCGATACGTATGGTCTCGCGACACGTGATGGACGGGTCATTCCCCTCTATGTCAATTATCAGGTCACATTTCAAAACGACCAGAGGAGCATAAGCCCTGTCGTCACTTCTGCAGAGCCGATTAAGGCCGTTCCAACTTCTGAGCCCATCGCCCAACTAGCCTATCGTGAAATTGAAAACGGAACCGTCATGTGTGCCTTGACGGAATCGGGGCGACTCTTCATCACGAAAGTTGAAGAGTCGGAATCCGGAGGTCTCTTCGCGCAAGAGACTGAAGTCACGATCCTTCAAACGGAAGTAACGGATGAGGGCGTTGACACCATTTCAGTCCTGCTCTTGGATGATCTTGGAGAAAATTTGATCGCCGGCACGTCTGCCGGAAAATTAATGTACTGGGATATCAGAACTGTCGAGAACCCAAGATTGATGGGGACCTACTCGGTCGGGACATCCATTACGGCTTTGTCGTACTTGATCGGCGATCGATCGATCGTGGTCGGGACGGATAAAGGGACAGTGTCGGTGTGGATGTCGGTCATCAATCCAGATGTGGGCGGAGATCCGCGATTGGAAAAAATACGAGACTTCGATCGGCATCACGGGGCGGTGACCGCGATTTCTCCTTCATTGCGAGACAAGGGATTTGTCACAACCGATTCTTCCGGTGGGATAGCCGTCCATCATTCGACGTCACATCAGACGTTACTCAATATCGAGGGAAACGGGTCGTCTGTGTTGTCAGTCAAGTTTTCGCCGAAGTCTGATGGTGTCGTTGCCGTGGATCAGGCGGGAATACTCACGGTGTATGATCTCGAGAATGAACACCCGGAATCGACGGTGGCGTCGTTATTTTCGGCGATATTGTACGAAGGCTACGAAGAACCGAATCATATTTGGCAGTCAACTGGAGGGTCTGACGCATTTGAGCCGAAATTTGGCTTATGGCCGTTGATGTTCGGGACGTTGAAGGGCACGATCTACGCGATGCTCCTCGCGACTCCGATCGCGGTATTGGCGGCGATTTACACCGCGATGTTCATGAATCCAAACGTTCGGGCAGTCGTCAAGCCGGTGGTGGAGATCATGGAAGCCCTGCCTACGGTGGTGCTGGGATTTCTTGCTGGATTGTGGTTCGCTCCGTTGCTGGAAAAGATCTTTCCCGCAGTCGTGGCCATGTTCATATTTCTACCGTTGGCGATTCTTCTGGTCTGCGTCGGCTGGCAATTTCTGCCTCCACTGATGAGAGGCAAGTCTGGGAACGTGGCGGAGCTCTTGGCGCTGCTCGTCGTCATGGGCGGGACGGTGTGGGTCTGTTTGCAGATGAATCAGCAGGTTGAAAGTTGGCTGTTTGATTCAGACTATAAGCGATGGTTACTGTCCAACTTTGGGTTGGGGTATGATCAGCGGAATGCGCTCGTGATCGCCTTTGCGATGGGTATGGCGGTCATCCCCACAATTTTTAGCATCTCTGAAGATTCGATCAATAATGTCCCGCGTCATTTAGTGGCGGGGTCCCTCGCTCTCGGGGCGACCCCATGGCAGACCTTGACCAAACTCGTCATCGTTTCAGCCAGCCCTGGGTTGTTTTCCGCGCTGATGATCGGACTCGGACGCGTCGTGGGCGAAACCATGATCGTCTTAATGGCGACCGGTAATACCCCGGTTATGGATATGAATCTGTTTAATGGGTTTCGAACGTTGTCGGCGAACATTGCGGTGGAAATGCCAGAGGCGCCTCATGGCGGAACGCTGTACCGGCTGCTCTTCTTGGCGGGGTTAATCCTGTTTCTGTTCACGTCTGTGGTGAACACCTTCGCCGAAATCGTGAGACAGCGGCTCCGGGCACGCTACAGCCAATTTTAGCGGTCGGCATCATGACACGAGAGATCAAAAAGTTTTTCGACTCAGGAACGTTGTTCGTTTGGTTCTGCGGTGCAGCGGTCGCCACGTCGTTGCTCCTGGTCGGGGGAGTTCTCATCCTGATCATGATCAATGGACTAGGGTTTTTTTGGCCTCACGCGCTCGTGGAAATGCAGCTCAAAGACGGGACTAAAATACTCGGGGAACTCAAGGGGGAAGAGGTCATTCCTGATTCTGAAACTCCTCAATTTCCTGACGGAAAAACGCGTGTTCAGTTGAAGATCGGGAATCGAGACCTCTATGGCCTGGACTTTCGATGGGTCGATACCGACCAGATCATGTCCGCTGAAACGCCGAATGATGCGGTGGCCTTCGAGCGAAGAGAATGGGGTGACTTTTATGGCTGGGTTCAAGCGATCAAACATGGAGAGGAGACCGTCAGCTCAGGACACGCCGAGAGCTGGAAGCGTTTAGGGCCCCTGGTCGAACAGGCGAATGAACTGCATGACAACATTGAACATATACGACGTGACGAGATTGGCGACATTAATCATGAGATCGAAAGCGCCCGCCTTAAAATTCGGGGCCTAGAACTCGCAGGCCGTGGGAATTCGACGGACGTCGTAGAGCTTCGTCAGCACATTCAGAGTTTAGAAAAAGAGTACCAAGCTCACGTCGATTCTCTCCGAGGTTTGACACAACGATTGGACGAATATTCAGTGGTCCTGGTCGATGCGAATGGCCAGGAAAAAACTTTACCGGTTGGGCAAATTGTGGATGCCATCCGTCCGAATGCGATGGGGACGTTTGACAAAATCCTGACCTATTGTCAAAACTTTTGGGCCGTTTTGACTGAAGAGCCTCGAGAAGCGAATACGGAGGGAGGCATATTCCCGGCCATATTTGGAACGGTCATGATGGTCTTGATCATGAGCGTGGCCGTGGTGCCGTTCGGAGTCCTGGCGGCTTTTTACCTCAGGGAATACTCGAAACAAGGGTTGATCGTCCGTATCGTGCGTATTGCGGTGAATAACCTGGCGGGGGTCCCTTCGATCGTCTTCGGCGTGTTCGGGTTGGGATTCTTTGTGTATGCGGTCGGAGGAACCATTGACAGCCTTTTTTATCCGGAAGCGTTACCGAACCCGACGTTTGGAACAGGGGGCATCCTATGGGCCTCGTTGACGTTGGCCTTATTGACCGTGCCGGTTGTCATCGTCGCGACAGAAGAAGGTCTTTCGGCCGTGCCGCGAGAATATCGAGAGGGATCTCTGGCGTTAGGCGCCACGAAGATTGAAAGCATGGTTCGCGTGATTCTGCCTTGCGCGTTGCCGGGCATCCTCACCGGATTAATCTTGGCGGTGTCTCGCGCAACAGGCGAAGTGGCCCCTCTGATGCTCACTGGGGTCGTAAAATTGGCTCCGGCTCTCCCATTGGACACGCATTTTCCATTCGTGCATTTTGAGCGCAAATTCATGCATCTCGGGTTTCACATTTTCGATGTCGGTTTTCAGTCGCCGAACGTTGAAGCCGCAAAGCCGATGGTGTACGTGACCACCTTGATTCTTGTGATGGTGGTCATCTTCCTGAATCTTGCGGCCATTGCCATCCGGAATCACATGCGGAAAAAGTTCAGATCTTCTGCCATATAAGTCGTGTTATTTCATACTGTCAGGAAGGTATAATACTCATGAGTTCACTTATTGGCATTCTTTCCAAATCATCCTCGACAGCCAAACAATCCCCTAAACCGGTGGAGACCTTCGTGATTGCAGATCAAGATAATGATGAGCGGCGCCCTGCCGCTAAAATTACAGTCGAGAAGGCGAACTTTTATTATGGCGAAAAACAGGCGCTGTTTAAGATTGATCTCACGATCCTGCAAAATAAAGTGACCGCCTTTATCGGACCTTCCGGATGCGGCAAATCGACCTTGTTACGCTGTTTTAACCGCTTGAACGATTTAGTCGAAGGTTCTCGTCTCGATGGAACCATACGCATAGACGGGCAGGACATTTACGCGCCCTCCCTGGATATCACGGATTTACGCTCGAAAGTCGGGATGGTGTTCCAAAAAGTCAATCCATTTCCCAAGTCCATCTACCAGAATGTGGCGTATGGCCCGCAACTCAAAGGCGTACGACGCCGTGCTCAATTGGACGAAATCGTTGAAGAAAGTCTCCAGGGCGCGGGGCTGTGGGATGAAGTCAAAGACCGGTTGCATACGAGCGCGCTTGGGATTTCCGGCGGCCAGCAGCAGCGACTCTGTATCGCGCGCGCCTTGGCCGTGAGACCGAACGTGTTGCTGATGGATGAGCCCTGCTCGGCATTAGACCCTATTTCAACTGGCAAGATCGAAGAACTGTTGCATTCCCTGAAAGAGCAGCTCACGGTCGTCATCGTCACGCATAACATGCAGCAAGCCGCTCGCGTGTCAGATTACACGGGGTTCTTCTTGATGGGTGAACTCATCGAGTATGATGTTACGAAGAAAATATTCACTACCCCTGGAGATCGTCGTACGGAAGACTATGTGACTGGGCGATTTGGATGACATGGACCCCTATGAGGAGGTATTCCTGTGCAGCGCCATTTTGACGAAGAATTAACTGAGCTGAAACAAAAAATATTGAGAATGGGTGCCTTGGTCGAGGAGCAGATTCAGCAGGCGACACATGCTCTGACGAGTCGCGATGTTGATTTGGCGCAGGAGGTCATCAATAATGACCGCCGAGTCAATACCTTGGATGTCGAAGTCGACGAGGCATGTCTGAATCTCCTCGCGCTCTATCAACCTGCCGCGCGAGATCTTCGATTCATCACCACGGCCATGAAAATCTCCACCGACTTGGAACGGATGAGCGACTTGGCGGAAAATATCTGTGAACGGACGATCGAACTCAATGAAGAACCGCAGCTGAAGCCCTACATCGATATTCCCGCCATGGCGGAAAAATGCCTGAAAATGGTCGGGGAGGCTCTAGATGCGTTCGTACGCGGCGATTCGGTGTTGGCGCGAAAGGTTCTGGAAGACGATGATGAAATCGATGAATTGAACGAGCAACTCTTCCGGGAATTATTGTCCTACATGATTGAAAACCCGAAAACGATTTCTCGCGCCATCCGGCTTTCCTTCATCTCCAAATATATTGAACGCATCGCCGATCATGCGACCAATGTCGCGGAACTCGTGGTGTACATGGTCGAAGGGAAGATTATCCGCCATACCGTCACTGCGGAACTCTAAGCGGATCGTCATTCGATTTTCCGGTCTCTGAGAGGAACTTCAGCCCAAGGCTGTACTTGCTCTGCCACGCGACTTGTCCTCGATAGTCTTTCCCCCTATATTCAGGGTCATCAATGTTCAGGATAAAGGTCTGACCTATGCGGTTGGCCGGTTCCGACATCTGCAGTTTGGCCCCGCCGTGAGGCGAAAAATCGAGAACCCGGCAGTCTTCCGTCTGCTGTTGGGAGAGAACCTGTCCTTTAAGGTTGAGTGCTTTTCTGATGTGAGAACGTGTTCGATAATATTTTTCCCTGAACACGGGGAGCGAGTTGATCGCGTTCGCCAGATTCGGCGGTTGATAGCAACTGCCTTGTGCTGAAATTTCGCACGCCACGTACTTTTGAAACGCACTTTCGTGAATCATCTCATTGATGACGGGTTCGAGCGGGGCGGATAGGCGGTGTGGCAGGTTTCGTAAGATCGGCGAGGTGCTGGGAGTTCTTTCGTACAAGCGTTCGACCGCCCGTCGATTTCCAATGATACGTTTGTGGGGAAAGACGCCGATAAGAATTAAGCCTTTGTACGGAAGACTCAGAGAATTCTGCGGCTTGCTGCTTTCCCGCCTGTGAGTCTTGTCGAGGTCAGTCCTGAAGTGATCGGGGAAGTGTAACCCGCACTGAACGGCTCGATTCACCATCCACAGCAGTGACTCATCGGATAACGTCGTATCGTCGGCCCCTCCGCCGACATCGGAATGCGAGCCGGGAAACCAAACCTGGCAGACGTCTTTGGTGGCTGATCCTGGAGATTGTTCGTACCGGGACCAGAGATTTGGTTTGAATGGTCTTCGCCGTTCATCGATGGCAAGCGCATGATATCCGTGTTCCACATGGCTTCCTAGCTCCGTATTGAAAAACCCCACCCATTTTTTCGTGAATGGTCGAAGGTAGGGGATGGGAATGCCCAACGCGCCCACCGTATCCCAGACACCTAAAAATTTGATCCTGACCGATCGGGTATGGTGAGAGGCAATGAATGCTTTCGCGAACGGCAAGGATGGCCGTTGTTTTGGATGGGTGTTGTAGTAACGGAACGCGGTCGGCAGGTGATGAAGATCGTTGGCATGCAGCAAGCCAACCGCTCCGATCATCCCGGCCAACGCCCTGACTGTGTAAGCCCCTCGGCTAAAGCCAAAAAAATACAGCACATCGCCTTCCACGTAGTTATGGCAGACAAAGCGATAGGCTTTCATGATACGAGCGGATAGTCCGTAGCCCGTCAGGCCGCCGATGAGCCGGTGGCCCAGCCCCCCGTCGGTTCCGATGCCTGAATCATAGTAGATAATTTGATGATGAAACTGTTCATCGACGTTTGATACAGCTCTTGCGATACGGAGGACATTCGTCGGCCGGTAGCGTTTTGAATTCATCGCGACTTCTGGTTTATTCCAGGTGCCGTCACAGCAGATCACGATTTTTTTGAATGCAGGTGAATGAAGGCTCATCGGGTAAGGCCTTGCGAGTGATAAAGCTTTTTGAAAACCGATTTCCTCAAAGAAGCCGGGCGCGATCAAAGAATGATGCCGTGTTATGGCGGGGATGTCGTCAGGGTCAACTACGTATATAATAGTGTGTTCTATAACCCATTTTGACAATTTTGACAAGAAAAGTGCTAAGGAGGATCATGGTGCAGGAACGCCACTGGCGCCTTTTGTCAACAGCCCCATAAACCCGCCGCGTATGCGGGAAAGATTTTATGGCCTTGGTCAGCCCCGAAATTGTGAAATTTTGGGATCTCCGGCATGGAATTCTTGCTTCTCTTCGCAAAATATACTATTCCTCTTGCCTTTCTGAGCCTGGGGTTTGCGAGAGCGAGGAGACGATGCGCCGATTGATTATCTGGTTAAGCGTGGGAATCATATTCCTGACCACGAGTGCGACGGTCGGCGGAAGCTGGCTTGGCTGCGAGCTTGGGATTCATCCTGTGCGAGTTCCAGACAAATATTTGCTCAGCCAGTTCACCCTTCCTGAGCCTCAGCAAGTCCGGTTTGCCAGTCAGGATGGGTTGCAGCTGGCCGGATGGTTTTTTGCCGGACGCAGCCGGGCGACGATCGTTTTGGTCCATGGGCGGCGGGGATCACGCGCATGGATGCTGCCTGACGCCGCGTACTTGCACAAGGCGGGGTATTCGGTTCTGCTTGTTGATTTACGGTATCGAGGAGAAAGCCAAGGGGATCATTCGACCTTCGGGGCCATGGAAACCAAAGATGTAGAAGCGGCGATCACGTATCTCCTCGCTCGGACTGACGTCGATCCCGAACGAATCGGTGTGCAAGGCACTTCATTGGGTGGGGTCACCGCCATTTTGGCGGCCGCGAACATGCCGGCCGTCAAGGGTGTTGTCGCCGAAAGCCCTTTCAAGGATTTGAACAGTGCGATTGATTATGCGTTTCAACATGCCAAGGAAGGGGTCGGTTTGCCGAAATTTCCCTTTTTGACCATGAGCAAGCAGATCTGTCAAGCCCGATTAGGCGTCGATTTCGAACGAATCAACCCGGCTTCGGTCATCGCGAACATCAGCCCGCGACCCATATTGTTGATCGATACGACATTGGACGATCTCATCCCCCGCGATTCCGTCGACACGTTGTACCATGCCGCACGAACACCGAAATATCTCTGGAAAGTTCAAGCGCCCCATGGAAAGGGTTGGGAAACCAATCCGCGCGAGTATGAACGGCATGTCGTGAAATTCTGGCAACAGACGTTGCCCATTCCGGAAGTGGAACGTTCTTGAATGGAAGCGGCCGTCAGGATTCCTTGAGCATCCGATCTTTCCAGTTTTTTATGAACCATTCCTGTGAATCAAACGCCTCTTCCGGCGAAGATGGGGAAAGTCTATTGTATGTGCCGTCAGAGGTTAACTGTCTGGCTTTGACGTTATCCCGTACATGAATGTGAAGGGCGTTCTGGACAAGACGCTCTTTCAGGGATTGATTTTCGATAGGAAATAACACCTCAACCCGCCCATCCAGGTTTCTGGCCATCAAATCAGCACTCCCCAGGTACAGTTCATCGTCGCCGCCATTCCGAAAATAATACATCCGGGAATGTTCGAGGAAACGACCCACGATTGAAGTAACCCTGATTGTCTGACTGACATCGGGAATGTCTGGCCTCAACCCACATACGCCCCGGATCACAAGATCGATTTTGACTCCAACTTGGGAAGCGCGGTACAGGGCGCGTATACAGTCCTGATCGACCAGGGCATTCATTTTAAACGCGAGGTATCCGTCGCCATGCTGTTGATGCCGTTGGATTTCACGGTCGATCCGGCGGAGAATTTCATTCCGCATCGCATGGGGAGCCACGAGAAGCTTGGAGTAGGTTTCTTTGCGGGAATACCCCGTGAGCGCATTGAATAGATCCGATACGTCGGCTCCGATCGCGTCATCGCAGGTCAAGAAACTAAAGTCTGTATAAATTCGGCTCGTGATGGGATTGTAATTGCCGGTCCCCAGGTGGAGATAGCGTCTGAGCCCGTCATTCTCTTTTCGGATGACCAGGCAGAGCTTCGCATGGGTTTTGAGACCATGGACGCCATAGACGACATGGACGCCTTCGTCTTCTAACTTCCTCGCCCACTGGATATTATTCTCTTCGTCGAATCGGGCTTGTAATTCGAATAGCACCGCGACTTGTTTGCCGTTTTCCCTGGCTTCCATGAGCGCTTCGACAATCGCCGAATTCGAGCCAACCCGGTAGAGCGTTTGCTTGATGGCGAGGACGTGAGGATCGTTCGCCGCTTCCCGGACGAAGTCAACGACGGGAAGAAAGTTATCGTAGGGGTGAAACAGGAGTTGGTCTTCCTGTTGAATGGCTGAAAACATGGACTCCCGATTGGCGAGACGGTCCGAAATACTATGGAGGAAAATCGGGAATTTCAGCTCAGAACGGTCAATCTGCTGTAATTCCATCAGATTGGACATCCCAAGTGGAAAGTCGTAGGTGAACACTTGATAGGGGGCGAGTTTGAGGTTTCGGACCAGAATATTGCGAATGTGGTCAGGCGTGTGCTGGGCCAATTCCATTCGTACGACCGACCCAAAGTGACGCATGTCGACTTGTTCTTCGATCGTGGACAATAAGTCTGCCGCTTCGTCTTCTTCGATCGCCAAGTCGGCATCTCGCGTGATGCGGAACTGGTAAGACGCTTCAATCGTCAAGCCGGGGAATAGCAAGTCAAGGTTGGCCGTGATGATATCTTCGAGCCAGACGTACTGGTAGGGTGCCGTGTCGTCAGGGGATTGTCCTTTTTTGGTCTTTTTTGGTCTTTCGGCTTGAGGGATTCGAATGAGACGGGGAAAATTGTTCGGAACTTTGACTCTGGCAAAACATTCGCCCCGTTCCGGATCCTGTGCGACGACAGCGAGATTGAGCGTGAGGTTGGAAATATGAGGAAACGGGTGAGACGGATCGAACGCCAGGGGGGTCAGCGCGGGAAAGATCTCCTGTGAAAAATATTGGCGTAAGGTTTCACGCTGCTCAGAAGACAGTTGATCGTAGGCAAACAGCCGAATGTTCGCATCCTGAAGTTTGTCGAAGAGGTCCTTTTCCCAACATTTGGTGACTCGCGCAAGTTGTTTGAGCAATTTTTCTCGCACCGCATTGAGTTGATCGGAGGGAGCCATTCCATCGGGTGCCGTTTCAACGACTCCGCTCGTCACCTGTTCACGGAGTCCGGATATGCGAACCATGAAGAATTCGTCGAGATTGCTGAAAAAAATCGCCAGGAATTTGACCCGCTCCAGCAATGGCAGGCTTTGGTCTTCGGCCTCTTCAAGGACACGGCTATTAAATTCCAGCCAACTCAGTTCACGATTGAGGTAGAGCTTGGGGTCGTGAAGATCAATGGTTGGCCGGGAAGAATCTTGGATGGAAGTGTCGTTACTCATCAGTGTCGTATTCGCCGTTGTGAATAGGGAATGGCTCTAGGAGGCGAGCCTATCTCCACACGCGGTTCCCCTGTCTTTTAAGTTTGCCCCATCTGTGAGGAAATGTAGCCCGCAGTCTTGCTCGCCGTCGGCGCAGGCGTTCCACGACCAGCCCGATGGTAAAGGCTGTTTTGACGCCTCGTGAAGACCGCAGGAAATGTTGCAAGTGCTGTTCAATCATCACGGTATCCTGATGGGCGCCTAACAGATCCTGAAATTTCCGCATTTGCCGGATAAAGCGGGTTGCCGGTTTGCCGACACATGGTTCGGCCAACTCGGCCGCATATCGTACATGTTTGGCCCGTTTGCGCAAGTTGTGCAAATCCTCATCGGTGTACTCATTAGGTAGATTATCGACGGATTTTTCGAGTTTGTCGAATGCTTTCCCGACGAGGGTCTGGAGCGAAATATTCGAATGGATGACCTCCATGCGTTGAGAAGCTGAGATGAGTCGATCCAGGAAGGCCAGGTATCGTTCCCCTCGAAGCGTTTCGATCATGGATGTGCGAACGTTTGATTGCCTGGACTCCAATTGAAGAAGTAATGCGTCAAAGAGCTTTTGTTCCGTGGACGTCAGGGTGGATGTTTCTTGCCGGAGTTTTTGCAGGAGGACATCAAAGTCCCGAACGGACCCGAGAACCTTGGTTAACCACCCGATTTCGTTCCGCAAGTCCATACACCATGCCGGCTCGAGAATGGGGCGAGCGGTACGAAGAAGAGCGCGAGCCCGTCTGGTGGCGACGCGCATGCGATGAAGATCCTCAGGGTCTTGGCCTAAACGGGTCACGGGATCGTGCCGAAAAATGTCATGTACTTGTTGTTGAAACGTACGCTGGACATGTTCCACTGATGGAGCCGTCTGTTCGATCGTCTGTTGACTGTCCGGGTAATCAACGGATAGAGCCTGGTAGAGTGTTGGGCGGAAAATTCCGTTTTGCGCTCCTAGTTCTTTGAGCTGATTCGTGATAGCCTTGAGGTTTTTCTGCGTGCCGTCTACGAGTTCTATCTCGATTTCGCTAAATCGCTTGCGAATATGCCGGTCTTCCAGCATGGCGACCCGATCCACGGTCAATTCGGCGAGGACGCGTTCCTGTTCGATGATATGGTACGGTCGTCGTTCGGTTCGGAGCTTTGCGATGGCCACAGGTTCACGGCCTCTCAAGAATGCAAAGAGTAGATCGGCGAGTTCATCAGGAAGTCTGAGCGAGCCTTTGGGAATTTCGATTGCTCTTCTGGCTTGAGCTGTCGGTAACGTGAGCTGCCAAGTGCCTCGGCTTCGTTCGACGCGACGTCGAAGAATCATTCCCAAGCGAGCGAGACGATGGTCTTTGGTATCGTAGTATGTGGATGTGAACCGGCGAGCAGGTCGCGGGTTGTTGGTGAATCGCTGAGGGATTTGAAAGTCTGCCGGGGGGGATAGCTTCACTTCGAGTGCAAGATTGTGCTTAGGAGGACAGGGAGGCATGGACCTATGGCATCTGCTTTTACCTAAAGATGGATAAAGAGAAAATATGAAGAAGAGATCAAGTGTACCATATGGTCTTATGGTAAAAGTGTGAAGTTTTTTAGTCAAACTTCAGGGGGCAATCAGTTGGAACTGAATACTCATGTTAAACGGTGGACTGTTACAATGCATGAAACTCGTTTCGTTAAATCACCACTGTAAATGGTCGATTTTTCACGTATTATGTTACTCATAGTTTCATGTCTGGCGTATGGGACGTTGCGTATGAATATTCTGCATAGCGTGATATCGGTCCTGACTACCTCTGCTCTGTCTTTGTTCATGTTCTCACCTGCGTTGGCGGAAAATCCAACATCAAACTCCTGGAGCCTTTCCTCGCTTTCAAATTCTGTCCAATCAAGCAAATTGCCTCCATGTGCTCCTCTGAATTTACCCCATGGGTTCACACAGTCGATCGTCGTTCAGGAACGACCGATTTGTGCAAATTCGATGGTGACCCTTGATGTGCTTCCTTCCGGGAGTGATCAAACGGATATGAATACGATGAATGAATCCGGTCCAGCGATCGGCCGGTATCTTTACCGAACTCATGAAACCGGTGAAGGCCAAGCGGCCATATCGATCATTGATTTAAAGACCGGTCAAACATCGATTCATGAAGGCCGTCAATTTGGCGGCTGGAGCAGACTGGATGGTATCGAATGGACACCTTGGGGGACTCTCCTTGTGGGGGAGGAGTCCGGAGCGTTCGGGCGGCTCTTTGAATGCAAGGTGAATGGCATGGAGCTATCTTGTGTTGATCGTCCTCAGCTTGGGCGGATGTCGCATGAAGGTATTGCCGTGACGGAGGAAGGGAACGTTTTTGTCGTTGATGAATATGATGGAGGATCCATCTATAAATTTGTGCCTGACGAGTATGGCCGTCTGGCATCTGGTCAACTCTTTGCCTTGCAGGTTCTGTCTGATGAAGTGACGGTGTGTTCAGAACGCACCGGGGTCGGATATACTCCAACGGGTCAGGCTCAATGGATACCGCTCATTCCAGGTCGTGACGGTGTCGTGACCGATCCAACGTATGATGCGCGGTCTGCAGCGTCAGAAGCACAGGCCACGGATTTTTGTAGACCTGAAGACTTGGAAATCATCGGAGACAATGTCTACGTTTCGACCACCACGACGAATACGGTGTTTCAAATTCCGATCAATACCGATTCTCCCGTCATCACCGAATATGCGGGTATCAATACCAATATGAGCCCTGAAGATGTCGAACCAGACTATGGATTGAGGAACCCTGATAATTTAGCCTCGGATCATTCGGGGAATCTCTATATTGTCGAGGATAATGACGGCAGGAGTGACATTTGGATTGCGAGTCCAGATCATAACCGGGATGGAGTGGCCGATTCGGTGTTTCTGTTCGCGACATTGACGACCTATGGTGCGGAGGCAACGGGTATCTACATTGCGCCAGTCGACCCCCCTGGAATGTTTCTGAATGTTCAGCATGCCTATGACGGTAATGATATGACATTGCTCATCATCCCCAGTCCAAAATAAAGCCTTTCTTGTGTATGATGCCTGAATTAGACATCCCTCCTCATACTGATCTGGCCGAGTTGCTGCAGTTGGCGATCGATGCGGCACGAGGTCCGGCTGAGGTTATTCTGCGTTATTTCCACCAAGAGAATTTACCCGTCGAACGAAAAGCCGATTCCTCTCCAGTGACACAGGCCGATAAAGAAGCTGAGCGTTACATCAGAGAGACATTGGCCGCACATTCATCAGGGAACGTGATTGATATTCTCGGAGAAGAACATGGCTTGGAAGGAACGGGAGCCCGGTTCCGATGGACGATTGATCCGATTGACGGAACCCGGTCCTTCGTCCGTGGGATTCCTCTATTTGGCACGATTGTCGCGCTTGAAGATACGATTTTTCACCGGGCGTTAGTCGGAGTGATCCATCTGCCGGCGTTAGGTACGACCTATTCGGCGGCTCGAGGGTTTGGCAGTTGGTGTGACGACAAGAAAATCACCATTTCGTCAACATCGAAGTTGGAAGATGCCATCGTTTCGGTGGGTGATCCGCTTCAATTTGTACAGGCGAAATGTGAGGGCGTCTACCACCGGCTCGGAGAACTCTGTTCGTGTTTGCGCGGCTATACCGACTGTTTCGGGCATGGGTTAGTGGCGCAAGGTTCGGTCGATGTGATGTTTGACCCTGATTTGAATCCATGGGATGTGCTGGCAACTTACGTTCTCGTGGAAGAAGCTGGAGGCGCGATGCTATCGCGCCCCTCGAATTCGAGGGGCAAAGTTGATGTGCTATTCGGAAACGTTGAATTGGTCGATCGACTTAGTCATGACTTAGGATTTTGAACGTGTGTGGCGACGAAGAGGAAGGGAAGGTCGGCATTGTCGTTTCTTCTGTCGCGGCACGGGTGATCGACGCTGGCGAGATCCGATCTTGGCGAGTGGGCGAGTCTCGCCATTCCGGGTAGAGACAGCGAAACATGACGATGTCTTGCCTCAAGGTTGATACGAGATTGGTGAAGAAGACCATGAAGGCACCATTCAAGATTATCACCTTAAAAGCAAGAACGATGGAGCCGACCTTCCCCAGTTGAGCTTCTGCGTGACAGGCTGGGTATCGGTTGATGATTTGCGTGCTCACCGGTGTTCCGTCAGAACCTTCATTGTGTGTCAATTCCGAAGTGGGGCTGAGCCTTTTCGAATAGGGTTCATTCGTTGATATCCCCGGCGTCGGCGGGGTTGAGGAAACGTTGTATTTTGCTGTAAGAGTTTTTGATGGCGTTGGATGAGAGGGTCTCCGATGAACCCGCAGTTGGTACATCGAATGCCACTCACCCATAATGGCTGACAGGAATCGTGAACATCGCAAAATTCTTCCCTAACGATAAAGCCCTGACAACGTGGGCAGGAATGAGCGCCGGCTTTCGGAATGGAGACTTGATGATTCGATTTCTCAATAATCATACAGAAGTATTGGTGAACGGGTTGTCGATGAAAATATCATCTTGTCTTGTAGGATACAGGGATGATATGTCGGTGCTGTTATGCTCACATCACAAAACTGTTAACGATTGCTGTTTCACGGGCAGCGCATTGGATGTTTTCACGTTGCCCGGATAATCCCCGACCTGTCGCTCTAGAGGGCAAAAGCGGTTTCCCAATCCCCAAGGTTCAGGAAAATCGTTTCTCCGGTCGCGCCATCGACCCCATCATTATCGGTCACGATATAGACCTGACCATCAGCCGTGACCGCGAGCCCTTCCAGCTTTTCCGCCGTCCAGATGCTGACAGCTTCGAGGTCGGGCAACACGTCCCGCAAGAGAGATTTGCCGATCGTCACGAGACCGCTCGGATCATCAAAAGCCCGGAACTCAGCAGTGGCTAGATCGACACCATAAATGGCCTTGAGTTCCGCGTTGAATCCTGTCGTCGGTCCCCAGCCTTTATCCCGTTCAATAACGGCGAAGGCTCCGTTGGGCAGAAGCGTCAGCTCTGAAAGACCAATCCAGTCGCCCACTCCTTCCGGTTCGAGCGGATAGTGAACAAATCCCCAATCGCCGGTGGCGACCTGATAACGACCGATCTTGGTGTTTACTTTGTCGGTATCGCCTTCATTCGGCCACGCCCGTTGAATCGCCACATACACGAATTCCGCCCCGGCTGTGCCGGTTACGGCGATGCCTTCGATTCCATTTCCCCGTCTCATGTCCACTAAGTCGGCCGGAAGTGTTATCTCATTCAGGACGGCGCCGGTGCTGGAATCGATCTTCAAGACCAGATTGGGGCGTGAACTGTCATTGCCCTCGCTTCCTACCCAGAAATGGCCGTCTGGTCCGATGGCGATGCTTTCGGGGTCGAGTGTCGCGCTTGCGCCGGTGATCTGAAGACGTTCAACGATCGCCGCTGGTTGTCTTGAAGCGTCTATCTTGTAAATAAATCCTTCGGCAAGGAAGGCGTCGCTCACGGCGTAGAGAATATGCGCGTCTGTCGGGTCTCCAACCAGGCCGGAGAGTGCGACCCACGGTATGGGTAATCCGTTGCTGTCATCGCCAGAAACGATCATGGGGTAGGAGGCGGGCCCGTCATCTAAGTGGTAGAGGGTAATCATGGTCGGAATCCCATCCCCTGCCTCTTCGGATTCCGTGGAAGCCGCGAACAGGTGCTGTTTTGTGAACAGTTTTCTGAATGGCCTCTTGTCCCCCGGCGTGCGCCAAACTTTTTTCCAAAATATTTGAGGTGTATTCTTCGAGAATGCTTTCAGTCCTTCCGGTCCCATTCCGGTTGGGAGCAATTGAAGCGGTTCAGGCGAGCCGGTCGTGACATCGTACACGCCGACGGCGTTACATCGTTCCGAGCCCACGAAAAGGAGCGTGCGGTGTCCGAATGTCTCGGACTCGACAGCTTCGGGTTCACAGCCCTTGTTTTCCGATCGGCCATCGAGATAATGGCCGGCGCGAACCAACCAATGCTCAAATGACTCGGCCGATTCGAATTCGACCGTTCCATCTTGGTTGAAGATCGTAAACCCGCGGCTGCCGCCCTCCTCGCCGGATTCGTCTTCGTAATCGCCTTCATTGGCGGTCGCGAACGAGTCGTGGTCGATCCACGCCACGGCATCGGGCTCCCGGCGTTTCGTGATATGGGTATCCAGTTGGATCAGGCCCTCCTCTTCGGTGTCGACATTGTTCAGGGCGACAGACCCGGCCGAAAAATGGTTGATGACTTTCCCCGTTTTCAGGTTGATGACAGCCAAGTGATTGTTCTCTTGGAAAGACACCACTGCTTCGTTCTGTTTATTGATGTCGACGAATTCAGGTTCAAGGTCAGCGCCCGCGAACGAGGTCGCCGCCACAGGGGACAAATCAGCCTCAGTAAAGCTCCAGTTCTTCGGGTGCCCATTGAGGCGGACGATGAGAAGTTTCCCAGACGGAAGCTGCGGTGGGTCGATAAGACCGTCGCTCTGATCCTCATCGCGTTCATTTTCGATGACAATGGCCGCCCGTTGATGATCGGGAGCCAGAGCAATGGAGTCAGGTTGTCCGCCAAGTTCGTGGGTGGCCACGATGTGATGGGTATGGCGATTCACGACCACAAGTTTCCCCGTAGGATTGTCGAAGTCGCCACCAGAAGTGTTCACCCCGACGAGAACCCATGGTCCGAGAATGACCAGGCTGGTGGGCTCGCCGTCTACTCTAACGATACCTTGTCCGGTCGGTTGCGAAGGGTCGGCGATGTCGACAAATCCGATCGATTCGGTCTCTGCGTCAGTGTAAATCAGTTGCCTGCCATCCTCGCTGAAATCGATGATTTCCGCCACCCCGGAGCCGTTGCCTGCCATCACATCGAATGTGCCGATGTGGCGGAACAGACCAGCGGAATGTCCTTCTGGGTTTTTCCATTTTCCATGAGCCCCGGCCGTGACTAGAAGTAGAATAGACGCCAGCATCAGGCTGACTCCCATGAGTACCTGTCCTTTTCTCCGAACAGTCTTTAGGTGAGACTGAAAGATTGGCATGTTCCCTCCTTAACTAACGATGGTCATTGGTTGACGTGTTCTCTATTGGGTAGACGACTGGGATTGCACAACATGTTCATGATTGAGCCCGTACCATGACGTTATAGCAATCCCACGCAGTCGTTTGGTTACGCTGCAATTACATTGCTGTTAACTTTTTGATTGAAGCGATCGGCTCTCGTGCGGGTTGATGAAGACCCGTCGATCACGCGTTTAATGATCGGCGATCGTCTTCAGGAGTGCCTGGGCTTCGGGAAGGAATTGATTTTTCCAGGTGTAGGGGTAATGGGGAGTCGGAGCGTGAATCACGGCCAGTAGCTGGTCGCGAGCCGCTTGGAGCTTGTCTTGTTTGATGAAAAGTTTGGCCAACAGAATTCTGGCATTGGTGTACTGTTCATCGATTGCGATGGCTTTCTCGAGATGTGCTTGCGCGTCCTCCACGTCTCCACCCAGCATCCATGGAAGCTCCGCCAGTAAGCCTCCGAGCATTTGATGTGCTGGAGCATGGTTGGGGGCGAGCGCAAGAGCTGTCCGGACATGAGAGAGGATTTCACCGACATTCATCATCCCTGCGGCGTACCCTTTGATTTGCGTCGCGTTCCCAAGGTTGGCCGCGTACAAGAAATGTGCTTCGGCATTCTCTGGTTGGATGGCCAGGGCTTGTTGTGCATACTTCACGCCCATCTCGTAGGCAGACAGACGCTCGTTCTTCTTCGTCAGTAAATCGTCGCCCATGCTGAGATGGACTTCAGACAACGCCAGTAACACGTGGATGTCGTCCGGGTTGTGGGCCTGCTTCACGAACAGTGAAGTCAGATCCTTTCGAAGCGACTCTGGATAACCCTCGGGAATGCTATCCCGTTGGGGCCAGGCCACTGTCGGTTGCCAGACACACATCCAGGAAAACATCACGATGCCCGTGATTACCAACGAGTTAAATCCGGTCTTTACGGACATAAAATTCAATCGTGGAATGCGTGACCTGACTTCTACCGGTGAAGAGAAAGATACTCATCCACAAAATTTGAAGCGAAAGGACGAAGGCCGGGTTCCACACCATCGTCAGACCATCGAAGATAGAAGGTTTCGTGGTTGACGGACTCGGCCACAAGGGAAGGAGGCTGAGTGAATAGGCGATGGAGAGCAGGGCCATGAGTTGATACGCGGAAAACGTTCGCTGTCCCCGGTGGTCAGCCCTCATGAATTCTGAGATGACTCGCCAGCCTTGCGTCACGACGGTGGTTTCGATGATGGCCAGCGTGAATTGCGTATTGAGGAAGAGTATCAATCCGATGAATCCCGCGATCGTATTGACCATCGCGGTCAGGGCTTGAATGGGGAGGAGGGGGATCGATTCCAAGCCTGACTCATAGGCAGCTTTTTTGGTCATTCCTGTAAATCGAACATGTATTCGTGCGAAGAATTTTTGAACAAACGGGTGACAGGAATGCAGGGGTTTTCCGTAGCAACAGCCAAAACTGAGGCAGGCCAGCCTTCCCAGTCCTTCACCGAAGGCGAAGGAGATCCATAGGCTTGCCAGGGCCGGCATCAGAGGGATTCCTGCGGACGATGGGGCGTGGACCCAGTTCAGAAAGAAGATAGCCAAAGGGGCGAGAACGATGCCGACGAATGAAGAGCCTCCGATCGTAAACGTATGGGGTTTCTTCTCAACGTATTTGGCGATCAATTTGGCCATTGGCACCGTGATGCCCAACAGGATAGCCGCCAATTGAACGGTCGCGCTGATTGAGATGCTGAGGGTTCCCATCAATATGAAAAACAGGCCCACGGCGAATGAGACAGCGCAGGCTGTGAGGAACCCGTAATAGGTAAGATTCAATCCTCTCCAGGTTGTCTGATTGGCTTTACTCGTGGGGAGAGTGGCCAGCATTTGCCATTGTTCCTGTGGCAGCCAACGAAATGCTCCCATGAACAACAAGACGAGCGTGACGGAGAAAATCACAAGAAACTGGAAATTGTCCACGGGGTCCTCTGTTTAGCGTGAAGCCTGTCCATACGCCTTGCTTTCGTAGGCCGTGGCGATCGTTGATCGTGCGGTGATGTCGGTTTCGACAAGCGGTTGTCCAAACCCCAGAGAATATCGACTCCGGACATCCTGACGATGCATGTTTTCGATCAAATCCTTGCAGGGTGTTATGCGGTGTTTTTGGAAGATCAGAACATCCGTGGAACTCCCGGGACGATACAGGCTTTTGGGTTGCCCTTTTTTCATGAACAATCCCTTCGACATGTCCTGTGGGTCGTCATACCTGTGCTCGCTATAACATTGCACGATCGTCCCGATCATCAAGGCCACGATCTCAATCATGGCCACAAGTCCAACTTGTGATCCGTCGGGGACGTCCGTGTCTATGATGGTGACGGTTCGTTTATTTTTTGAAAAAGGCGTGGCCAGGGAAATGACCGGGCCCGGATTGCATGAGTGATAGCATCCTGGAATTTCGTAACTGTCGATGACCGTCCCGCTGACAGGTGCATGATTGTAATGATACTTATCGGGCGTTAATCGAAAAATCGCGTAATCGCCGTCCTGAAACGCATGCCTCCATAGGGGTTTGTCCTGTCCGAGTAAGTCGACGAAATCAAAAAACTTTCCTTTGAGAAACAACATGGACGAGGATGCAAACGAGCCGAACAACACACGCGCGTCCGCGGGCGAGACGACTGTAGACTGGGCGTCATCCATCGGGCGGACATCCCAATAGCGAATTTTTCGCTCAAAGACTTTTCGTGGCGTGTTCAAAGTGGATGGAGGGTCCAGGCACTCGCTCAGGTCAATCCCTAATGATCTGGTGAAACGACTCATGCCGCTGAATTTGGCCATGACTCTCGAATCGTAGGTCCAATAACTCAAGAGTTGTGAGGTTCGAAAAGACGTGAGGGCGTGAAATAATTCTGGCGCTCTCTCCCGCGCTGAGGAGTAGAGAGTATTGACCATGCGGTCGCCAAAAAAACGCTCCGTGATCACATGAGCGGTCTGTCGATCAATGTACTGATGTGCAATGGGGCTCATGGGTCGGTGCCGGTGAAGGTGAAGTCGACTCAGAATGTGAATCCATATCAAGATGGACCGTGAGCAGTGTGAATCGAATGAGCTTGGTGATATTCGTAAGACTTGCAGATTCTTCGAGAATATCCATCCGGATCGAATCGAGAAATTCCGTAGTGGTTCGCGATGTTCCCAGGGCACTTCGTGCCATGCGCCTTATCGGATCGAGTTTCGGGTTTGGGTCGGAGTCCAATCGCTGGCAATCCTCACGCAAACACGCGAGCCCTTCTTGCATATGCCGAGTTCTCAAGGTGGTCCGGTAATAGGCTTCGGCCGCGGCGTTGCATTCCTCTCCAGATAATTTGAGCGGTGAGGAAACGCCCGCTTGTTCCTGAATGCCCTTGGTTAACTTTCCAAAGGTGGAACATTCTGATGGAGATTCGAGTCTGGCGGCCAACCGATCAAGAAAATCCCCCAACCCGAATTGTTCGACGAGATCCTGAGCATCTTCGCGGAGAATGGACAACAGCGCTCGTCGATACTCATGGTGATGGGCGCGGATGTATTCGGGGAACCGGTGACTCAAGCGGATCTTGCTCATTTTTGACAGGATTTTCTTTAAAAAGAGATTTCGGGAGTCTGCGCGCACGTAGAAGGTTGGAACGTGCAAGGCAGCTCCAAAGAACAGTTGACGCCGTTCGCTCTCGATGGAAGGCGTGTCGGGAATATGCGCGTGCGTCACTTCGTATTGATAGATGTATCGAAAAGCCAGAGCCGTCAGGAGAGCTTGAAGATCGGCCGCTTCGGCCATGTCGTCCAGTAAACTTTCGAACAAACTATAATAACGTCCCTCGAATCCTGAAAACCCTCGTTCCGAACAGGCACGGAGCTTGTACAGGAGGTACAGCGACATGCGTTCATCGTAAATCCCCAGCTCGCCAAGGTCCCGTTTGAGGCGAAGGTCATTGCCGAGCGTCCCGTCAAGGGCCGGGCATTGGTCGGTACTCGGCAGGACGACCAGATAATCGATTAATCGAAAGTCCGGGATAAAGTCGCCCTTCAGTCCGAAGTGCTTGCTGAGCAATTTATCCATCCATAGAGGGCCGATAGGGGTCAGGGGGGTTCCAAGAATTTTTAATCCCGCCTTGCGTTTCCACCGTTGCCAGAGTAGTTGCAGATAGGTGTGATCCAACTCGTGAGCGAGAAAACCCAGGACTTGTTCAGGATGAAAGTCCCAAAAGTCCAATCGATAGGGGGCGGCGCTATAGGTGCCGACAAAAAGAGGAAGGAAATGTTCGACGATCTTAATGACTAAATCCCCGACGTATTTTTCGCCCGTCGATAAACCAGAATTGGGGGATTGGTTCAGCATGGCTGTCAGGGTTCGACTGCCTAAACTGATGTGGGTGCCGTTATTGGCCAGACTGATGTTTGATGGTGTGGGTAAGGTCACTAAATTGCGTTTGATAATGCCGGCGTTTTTTAACTTGGCGATGGCGTTGACGTGGCTGCGAGAAAGCACCTGGTGACAGAGGGCCATATAATGATGCTTGTCTTCACCGCTATCCCACCCTGACAAACATGGATTCATGAACAAATCCCGGTAATAGGAGTCCGAGATGAGACGATTCAGGGTCTTCTGCTGGATAGGAGGGTGTGGGGCAAAATAAATCATGGCCCGCTGCCCGTTCTTGAGCAGGTCAAACTTTTGGTTGGCATACATGACCAGCAGTTGACTCAGGAGATATCGTTTCGAAGCCTCCCGTCCCACGGCACGCCCCATGGTCTGTTTCGGACTCATTTCGATGACGTAAAAACTGAACGTTTCGGGAGACGTGTTGTCGTTTAAATAATGATTCATCAGCTGCTCTCCAACCTGACGGATCAGGTGGTGGGGATGCGGTGCCGCGCTGATGACATCAGCTAACGCCAAACGGAGTACATAGCTGATCGGGACGCGGAGCCAGTCTTCTCCATGTGTCGAAAACACGAATTTACCGATATCGCTTCGCCGAGGGCCCGCGGCCTGTTTTTTGTCGGCCAGCAGATCATGCTGAAGGACTTGATGGGCGAAATGGCTCAAACGTCTGAGGGGAAAACGGACCCATGAATTTTCCCAGACGGTGTGAGCGGACTGATCCAGGAATTGTTCGAGTTCCGTCACCACCGATCGCGAAGACAAACCGGAACATGATTGTCTGACGATGTTTTTGAAAAAATTCGAAGATTCTAAGCTGATGGGCAAATCAACGGAATGTTTGTCCCCGATCACGACGGCCTGGTATTCGTTCTCTGTTCCCGCGGTAATATCGTACGCGTGAAAAGGGAGCGAGCCAGCGCGAGCGCTTGCCGTGGAATGTTGGGCGATTGATGCCTTGAGAAACTCATCAAGTATTCGAATGTGTTCGTCCTGAGAAAAGACTGATTGGTGGTCACAGGTATCAGGAAAGATGTTGTTTTGGTGGGAACTCAATCGTCCTCCTTCGATCGTTAAAAGATACACGTCACTATCGTTTTCTCCTCCATCATCCCTTCGCGTGTATTCGCATAGATGGCTGGTGATCAATCTACCACGATTCATCGGTATTCAGTGTTACCGAGCCGTTACTTCATCGCTAATAATATGTAAATAACGTCTGCCCATTGAAGGTCGGTCTGACTCCGTTTTGACGATTCAACCTCCATCCGATTGACAGCGTAATGGCATACCCCGTGTCCGGTTGAGCGCAGCGCGGTATGTCCGTTCCGCAGGCCTTCCCCTTTTTTCATGACGCATCATTCTTATAAGTCCCGCCCGTAAAGGCGAGTGTCTTTACGATGCGCTCATCCGACGCGACAAAGGCGAGAAGGGGATTGGAGTACGACATCTCTCATTCGGTGACGAGAGAAGGCTCTGGATTTATTCGATAGGGGAAACGTCACACGATCTTTACGCGATGGCACATGGGAAGAAACCCGGTCGTAATATCACTTCATTACGCTTTCTTCGTTGTCGTCTCATCAAAATATATTCGTTCTTCATTTCAATGGATTCTGTTTCGTCAAGAAAGGGGGTGGTAACCGGGGACTTTCAAATAAAAGGAACACAGTCAGGAGACTTTCCAGGGCGAGGTTCGTGATCGACACCGCAGAGGGTCGAATCCTGGAAGGAATCAGCAGTCAAGTGGTCACAAAGGAAATCGCAGCCTAACCATGAATCACTTCAATCAACGAAATTCAGGAGGAATACCATGAAAGGACGCTCACTTCTTAAGACATTCGGGGCCTTGAGCTTTGTCACCACATTACTTGGAGGACAGGCGGCGTTGGCGATGGATTTCGGGGAATACGTCGAAAAGCTGTTGCAGAAGCGATCATTAGAATTATTTGGAGTGGTGAAACCAATACAAGATTCAGCTCCGTCTACGGTCGGTGAATATCGAGAGGTCGGGCAGGCAGCGAACGCTCAAGTCAAGATAGCCAGAGGACTTGAGGTGGAATATGTCACACGTGAAGCTGGAAACCTGGCTGACATGTTCGCGTTCTACCCTGATGCCGACAATCCTACGCACCTCGTTTTTTGTATTGAGGGGGGGCGCGAGGAAATTGGGAGCTTGAGTAGTGGAATGACTAAATATAACCCGGCTGTCCAAACTGTCCAATTGGATAATGGGGCCGTTCGAACCATTCTTCGAGGAATGAACCGTTGTGATGGGATTCGACGGACGTCCTGGGGGACCTACTTGGTGACTGAAGAAACGTCAGATGGGGGCGCCTATGAAATCATGAGCCCGTTGAGCTTTGAGAATTACACGGTTCAGGATAGAAGCAGTGGAGCCATCGTGCAACCAGACGGAATGCCAGATCATGATTTTGTCGTGAAACGAACCGCCCTTCCGACCTTGCGCTGGGAAGGGTTGACCGTCTTGGACGAGGGGGTTGTGATTTTAGGTGATGAGCTTCGTCCCGGGACCGATATGGAAGATACGGATGGGGGAGCGATCTATAAGTTCATCCCTGACAATCCGCACACTCATGGCGCTGTGATCAGCAGCTTGGCGAGCTCGCCTTTCGTATCGGGCAATGTCTATGCGCTTCAAATTTCCTGTCGAGATGATGCGCAGCAATTTGGGCAGGGATGTGAAATCGGTAACGGTGTCTGGTTGCCGGTGAGCGCGAACAATGCCCCTACCGATGCGGATCAACTCGGTGCAACGGGGTACTATCGCCCGGAAGATCTTCACAAAGACCCCACGTATGAAGGCCGGGGGGTGCTCTTTTGTTGGACGAATACCGGTAACCGGGGGGCGGATAATTTTGCCGAGACGCTGTGTGGAGTCGACCAGGAACCGCTATTGGCCAGTGAGGACGAGCGAACGGTGACCGTGAATCGGTTCGTCGAGGGAGATCCGGATTTCAATTCGCATGATAATCTTGCGATTCAGCCGATCACGGGCATCGTGTACGTGATCGAAGACAATCCCAATGGCGATATTTTCGCCTGCTTGCCGGATGGCGATGATCGAGATATCAAGACAGACGGATGCGTGAAGATTCTGTCAGTGAGGGATTCATCGGCCGAACCGACAGGATTTGAGTTTGATGCGTCCGGGACCACCGCGTATCTTTCCATTCAGCATAGTGCGGATGGAAATATGCCGGCCGTTGATGATTACCCCACGGATGATATTCTTAAGATCACCGGCTTCACCATTCCCCATGGTTTCGAGAAAAATTTCGAAACACCAGGTTTCAAGAAACGTGGGTCTAAGAAAAGAGGCTATTGGAAACATGATTTTGGCAAAGATCGTCCCGGAAGACGAGGTTTTGAACGGGATGATTATGATCTCCAATAAGATCTGAGAGAGATTCGACTTCAATGCATGCCGGGAATGCCCCAGCCCATTTTTCATGGGCTGGGGGACACCGATTTGAAGAGACTTAGTCTGCTGTTTAGGCTAAAAAACGGAGAGGAGAACATAGATGCGTTGCCAAACAATCACAGGTTTCTGGGTCTTGGGTCTGCTCACACTCGTGATGCAGGCCGAAGTCGATGCAAATGTGACTCATGCAGATGTGAATCATGCAGATGTGAATCATGCAGATGTGAGCAAGGTGTCCCTCCAAAGACGGGAGCAGTCTGTTCAACTCGGTCCTCGCCCTTCGTATTTGGTCGAAAAGATGGAACGCGGGAAGTTAAAGAGAGAACTCAAGCAATGCCTGAAGAGACAGTCATTTCGACGCAGTGACTTTTCAATCAGTCACCGCGGCGCACCGATGCAATTTCCGGAACATACCCAAGAGTCTTACGAGGCGGCTCATCGCATGGGAGCCGGCATTCAGGAGTGCGATGTGACTTTTACGAAGGATGGTGAATTGGTGTGCCGTCACGCGCAATGCGACCTGCATACGACCACAGATGTCGTCGCCCGTGAAGACCTCAGGCACCAATGTAAGGTCCCGCCGGAATTTGATGCACAAGGCCGCTTGACGAATGCTGCAGCGATCACGTGCTGTGCCTCGGATTTCACGCTTGAGCAATTTCAATCTCTCAAAGGCAAGATGGATGCGGCTAATACGGTCGCCACGACTGTGGCCGGGTATCTTGGTGGAACCGCTGATTACCGGACGGATCTATATGCCACGGGAGGCACCTTGCTGTCCCACAAGGCCAGTATCGCACTATTCGAGCGGATGGGTGTCAAGTTTACTCCTGAACTTAAAGAAGGGAATGAAGAGGACATTATCGCCATTTTCGGCAGCCAGGAAAACTATGCCTTGAAGATGATTGATGAGTACTGGGAAGCCGGTATTCATCCCGATCGTGTGTTTGCGCAATCCTTCAACCTCGACGATGTCCTTACCTGGATCAAGAAGCGGCCACGATATGGCGAGCAGGCCGTGTTTCTTGATGGTGGGCCTATCCCTCGTCCGGATCCAGGTCCATTTTTGAAGAACTTGACTGACAGAGGCGTCAAGATCGTGGCGCCTCCGATGCCCATGCTCCTCAGGGTGAATCAACAGGGGGAGATCGAGCCCTCGCAATATGCGGAGGAGGCAAAAGCCCATGGCCTCAAGATCATCACGTGGACGACCGAGCGCTCCGGCCGAATCGTGGAAGATGTCTTGCGGGGTGGCGGAACGTTTTACTATCAAACCATCCTCGATGCGTTGACAAACGATGGGGATATCTTGCGGACGATTGATGTCCTGGCGCAGAAAGTTGGCGTGTTAGGAATCTTTTCTGATTGGCCCGCGACGACGACTTTCTACGCGAACTGCAAAAATCTCGGGATTCATCACACACATTCGCGTCCATGGAGACAGACCGAATTTTTGAACTATTGATGGCGCATCACGTCACCCGGCGAGGTTGGGGGCCGCTCAGCTTCAACCTTGCTAGGTGACTGTCTGCCCAGAAGACAATTGTTCCCTCCTATGCGGGGCTGTTCTTCAGGCCCATTCGCGGCGAAACGAAAGTTCTTTTTTGATACATCAGTTACATGATTGACACACGATTGTAACGTCGTGGAAGTACGCTAACTCAAGATCGTGATCGAGCGTGGGTGAAAGGAATGATCACGATCAGGAGCCTTACTTCAACAACGTCGGATTATGGAAAGGACCCTTGTATGCCTCGTGGACGTTCATATGATCTTCGTGGAAATACCGTAACGTGCGCTGTCCGTTCAATTTCCAGGAAGCCTGATGTCGTGGAACTCTATCTGCGTGAAATCGGCTCATCGCCATTGCCTACCCATCAAGAACAACGACGGTTATTAAAGGACGTCCAAACGTGGAAGGACCGCCACGATTCCCTGTTATATACGAATCCCATGACGGTTCATAGTTTGCTTGAGTTATTGGTGTCAGTTGATAAAGGCGACAGGTCCATCAACGATCTCATCGATTATCGAAGGCAGAAGAGTGCGGCGAACCTTCAGGATGAAGTGAGTCCTGACCATGCGAAGACGGTGACGCAGGGGGCTTTGCTTCAAGACGCGATTGGACTTTTGCGCCGCTTTTTAGTCGCCGATTGTCGTAAAGGCGCAGGTTGGCATGTCCCAAGAAAACAACACCGCATCGCGCACGAGTGTGGTGTGTTGCAAACTCAAATCCTCAATCTCGTCCGTCGCCTGGGCCTGAGGCCTTCCATCGTGTCTAAGTTTTCCCAAAACATGAAAGATGTGAGAACTCAGGTCGTCGCCTCTCGAGACACGGTTTTACAGATCTTGCATCATCTCAATTGGCCAATCTCTATGGATGTCTCTTTCGCGTCACTCGATGAATCGATTCGCCGGTTGATGGACGTCTATGGAGAGAGGGATGTGGAGAGTGAGACGATCGAGCCGTTACGGAGGATTCAGCAAGAATGGACGATGCTCGCGCAACAGGTCGCGCAGATGTCACTGGATAGATTGATCAAGGTCGTTGATGAACTTGACCGTGTGGAAGTCCGTATGAATGAGGCCGTGCAAGTCGTGGTTCAACGGAATCTTCGTCTGGTCGTGTCACTCGCGAGAAAGTATTACGGTACGCATCTCGACCTGATGGATTTTATTCAAGAAGGCAATATCGGACTTATGAAAGCCGTCGAACGTTTTGATCCACAGCAAGGGAGTCAATTTAGCACTTATGCCTCCTGGTGGATCTGCCAAGCGATGAGGCGAGCGTTAGACGACCAAGAGTCGACTGTGAGAATTCCGGCCCATATGTCTAGGGCGAAGGGGGCCGTGAATCATGCTCAGCGTAGGTTGGCGCAACAATTAGGCCGTGAGCCATCATTTCAGGAGATTGTGGATGGATCTGAGCTTTCTGATTCATGCGTGGATCGTGTGCGCGAGCTCATTCTCGAGCCGGTTTCGTTGGATTTTCTGATGGTTGAATCGCCGGCGTCGGGTTCATCGTCGGGATGGTTGCGTGCGCATGGTCCGAGCCCGTTTCATTTGGCGACTCAGCAACAATTGAAAGAACGTATCTTGCAGGCTTTGGCAATCCTACGTCCCAAAGAGCAGGAAATTGTGACGAAGCGATATGGGTTGAGTGAAGATCAGGAAGAATTGAATCGTGTTGAAATTGGCAAGGTGTATGGTGTGACGCGTGAGCGTATCCGACAGATCGAAAATAAGGCTCTTGATAAACTTCAACAATCTTCGTACGTCCAAGGTCTCCGCAGTTATGTTCAATGTGAGTAATCGTCCTCTTGCCTCCGTGCGACACATTTCCGGACGGGTATGCATTGGGGAAGTCCGTTTTGCTCTCGTCAATGGTTGTTTACGAGGATGTTACATAGTGCTAACACTCCGGCAATTTCGTCCTGCTACCCTTCGATCGTGAATAATGTGGAACTGTCCGTGAACCATGGCCCAACTCCACCGACGAGATAAACTCAAAGGTTGATGACGTGTTCACTCCAAATACGGCCTTAAGCATGCATCAATCGCCAGGCCCAATGCCCGGGCAGCCGACCGTGAATGACGTAGTGTTGGAATTTCATGAGATGACCAGGGAGGTATTTTACCGGGAGAGAAAGATACGATTGACTCGAAAGGAATATCACATTTTGTTAGTATTGTATGATGAGTCGAACGGTATCTGTTCTCGTGAAGCGTTGCTTGCGAACGTGTGGGGACAAGACGTCTTCGTGGAACCTCGAACGATCGACCGGCATATAGTTAAACTCCGTCGAAAATTACAGTCCTTGAGCCTCTCGGATTTTGCGATCGATACTGTCTGGGGGATCGGTTACCGCCTGCGTATCATCGATCCGTCGAGCGGATAAACATCTTTATGTATCCTGACTATTCAACGCCTCCTGTAGGAGTTCCTCTTCATCTGTTCGCCACGAGAATGCTATGAGCAAACTTGCCGTGATTGACATCGGGACCAATTCCATTCACATGGTTTTGGTCGAAATCGGCACAGACTTCTCGTACAAAGTCATGGACCGTTTTAAAGATATGGTACGACTGGGAGATGGCACGTTTACGAATAGCACCCTGTCCGAGGCCGCGATGGCTCGGGGAATAGATGCCTTGCGAAACCTTACCACGCTCGCTCGGAATAAGGGATTCGAGCGAACCGTGGCAACGGCCACAAGTGCCGTACGGGAAGCGAAAAATGGGGGCGAGTTCATTCAAGAGGTTGAAGCGCAAACCGGTCTGAATGTTCAGGTTATCACAGGGAAAGAAGAAGCACGCCTTATTTATCTCGGTGTGGGGAATAGTATGGAGTTGTCCGATGATCCTTCACTGATTGCTGATGTTGGAGGGGGGTCAGTCGAAGTGATTGCGTGTAACCGGAAGCAGATGTTGTTTGGGCGGAGCCTCAAGCTCGGCACGATTCGGCTGAAAGACCGGTATCTCAAACAAGATCCTCCAACAAAAAGTCAGTTAAAGGAGCTAGAAAAAACTATTAATGACGGGTTGGATGTCGGCCTGAAGTCTTCGCGAGAGTTCACGTTCGCGAGTGTCGTAGCGACGTCTGGGACCGCGGGAAATCTCACTGAAATCATTTATCTTCGGCGCACGGGAAAACCGGTTCCTCAATTAAATCTCGCGACGATAGAACTTGATGAAATTCGCTCACTCGAGGCAGAGCTCGCGCAGTGTGAGATGAAATCACGTTTGTTGATCCCTGGTCTTGACCCCAAACGGGTGGATACGTTGCTCCCGGGGGCGATGTTTTTCCGGTGTTTATTGGAAAAGTCTGGGGCGAAAACGCTGACCATCAGTGACAAGGCCCTTCGTGAAGGGTTGATCTTCGATTTTATTAAACGGAATCGTGAAGGACTTGAAGCTGAAAAAGAGATTCCCAACACACGCCGTCGGAATATCATCTTGTTTGGCCGCAAGTGTCATTTTGCGGAAAGTCATGCCCTGCATGTCTCGAAGCTGGCTCTCCAGGTTTTCGATGACCTGAAGCTGTTGCATGGCCTGGGTGATCAAGAGCGAGAATGGTTGGACTATGCCGCATTGTTACATGATGTGGGATACCTCATTCGCCGCCGTCAACATCATAAACACGGGTATTACTTGATTAAGCACGGAGATTTGTCCGGGCTTACCGTCGATGAAGTCGACATCGTGGCGAATGTCGTACGATATCATCGGAGGGCCATTCCCCACAAAAAACATGCGATGTTTGAGGCGCTATCCGGACCTCAACGAAAAGTCGTCAAATTTCTGAGCGCGATGCTCCGTATCACTGATGGGCTTGACCGTAGCCAATTTGGGGTCGTTCAAGACGTATCGGTATCCATCAAGCAGTGTATCCAATTTGACTTAGTCTGTTCGACCGATCCAGAACTCGAGGTTTGGGCAGCTCAAAAACGAGCGGCATTCCTCGAAAAACTCTTCAATCGCCCCGTGCAGTTCGTCTTTCAGATCAGGAATGGACAGTAGTAGCCTGTCCGTTCAGTCTGCGTTCTCCTGTAATCCAAAGCGCTTTTGATGAAGAGAAGCCTGCTCTTGGAAGCCTTTCCCTGAGTCATGAGTATGCTCTCTCAAGCTTATGATCACATGGCGTATGTGTTATAGCGAATCCAAATACGTTCCAATCGATACAGACGACAAACCTCGCGCGGTATGACGTTGTCAGAAGCGGAAGGTGATACCCGTTTGGATATCATGACACACATGGATGTTTCTCTCACGTCTTGAGGAGCAAAGGCGTACAAGGGAGCGCTGGATCGTTTCGGTATCACTGGAAACGGTTATAACCACCCGAATGGGTAATTGTTTCTCGCCATTTTCCTTCACTATCCTCCCGTAAGCTGACGCACAGAAGAGTGTTTTCTTGGATCAATGGCGGCGTCCTTGTATGTAGGTTCTTGCCGTCAGTTGACGCGGATAAGATGAAAGGAGTGCACCTATGCGAAAGGAGATCGTTAACTCCGGAAGCAGCAACCAGAAGATCCTAGGCCGTGATCAGTCCTTTGAATTGTACATCAGCAAAGGGTCGCATGTGCAGGGAATATTCCATGTTCGCGGGATGGCAAGAGTTGACGGGTACGTGGAAGGAGAAATCCACACTGATCAAACTCTTCATATCGGAAAAGACGCCGTGATTGTGGCGGATATTCGGGCAGACCATCTCATTACGCAAGGGCCGATTCGGGGAGATATCATGGCTTGCCGGCAGGTTGATTTATTGGCCCCCGCGATCGTGGAAGGAGCCATATCAACGCCCAAGTTTACTCTTGAGGACGGGGTTCAAGTCTCAGGTACGTTGAAGATGGATCGACGATAACAGTCGATGGCCTTCATTGTCCCAGTTTGCTGATGGTTTATGATCGGCTTAATCGCCGTAGTTGACCAGGTTTCAGCCACCACTCCAATAGGCCTGCCCCAATTATTGGCCTTACTTGAAATTGAATGGCACAGGCTCCAGCCTTCTTGAGGGATAGGCCTGGAAGGCATTTTCCTGCGATCATCAACCCCGCGAGTTGCCCTAAATGCGGTTCATGCCCCACACAGATAAGGTAAGACTCATCCGGAAATTTGGTCAGGATCGGAAACATTTGGAGTGGCGCGTGATCATACACGAGTGCCTGGCAGGTTTGGACTTTTTCTTTCAACCCTAACACGTCCTTGATAATTTGAGCGGTTTCTAGAGCCCTAACGAAAGGGCTGGAGAGTATGTGCGTGATGCCTGGCGATACCACCGCGAGGCCCTCTACCGCTTGACACGTTTTTTTGTATCCGCCATTCGTCAATGGACGATCACATTCATGTCCACGCCATTCTTCACGGTCAACAGCGATCCCATGTCTGAACAAAATGCATCGCATGATGGGGGCAGCATACCATAACGCACCCCCTGACGGGAGAGACGTGGGCTTGAAGAAACGTGAGGAGGGAAGGGAAGGAATGATGCCGCATGCAGAAAATGAATGGAGGGCTGGGGGAGAAGATTTCTGGCCCGATTAGGTCGTGATGGATGAGTCAGGACGGTCATCGATTTTTGTGGGTGACCATTGGACCGCTATCACGCGAGTGAGTGCGAGTGTAGCAATGATCCCGCCGAGGATGCCCCACTGGATCATATGCGCTTCTTTGAACCATTGTGAAATGACTTCCGTCAGCATGACGACGAGAATCGTGTCAACGATAAACGTGACTTTCACCCGACCTTCAGAAAAGTAGGTGAGTGTCGTTTTCAGGACTTCGACGATGGCCAAGAGAAGCAGCGTATTCACGATGACTTGCCGCATTGCAATCTCTAATGGTTCGGTGAAGAGTGATTGGAGTCCTATGAACGTCATGAGTGTGCCGCCTGCCAGGGCGGTCAAGATCGTGAGAATCAAAAGGCTGAGGATGACTTTGACGCCCTGGATCCAGAATTGAGTCATATCGATGGCGAATGATCGTCCTAATGCGGATAGGCCTGATTGAAGATAGGTCATAAATGCTTGGTTCTCCTTGTGTGTAGAAATATCGAGTCTTTTAGAATTCATCGATGGCTACCGGGTGCAATAAGTCACGGACCGAAAGTACGCCAATAATTCCATCATGACGATTGGCGACGCCCAAGTGTCTGATGTGAGACCGGTCCATCAAGTCAGCAGCTTCGAAGATCGGACTATCTTCATCGATGCAAATGACGGGTTTGCTCATGATTCGATGCACGGGAGTATATTCCGCGAATCGATGCATCGAGACGACCTTTCTAACGATGTCGGATTCCGTGACGATTCCGACGATTTCTCCTTCGCGTTTGACGAGTACGCTGCCAATCCTCTGAATGCGCATGAGGTTTGCGACAGATGAGACAGACATGCGATCCTCGACCGTGACGATGTCCCGTTTCATCACATCATGGATGTGGACCATGTGATTTTCCTTTCGTTAAGAGAATAAAATGATAAACTCGACTTCTTGAGAATGTATCTTAGGAGATTCCTGTTACTTTCGTGTCACTGAGACGTGTCATCTATGTAAAATGTTTCGAGAGGATCGTATCCGATTTTGAACAGCGATCGTGTCTTTCACTATAGTAGTCGAGTCTGTGATGAACGCCCTGGGTACAGAACCGTTTCAAATGGACAGCCAATGTGTGTCTAAGCCATATCACGAGAAGAGGAGGGTCATGAAACCAATTGCCGTATTGACAGGAATGATGATCGCGTTGTGTGGAGGCGTGGTGAGCTGTTTTACTCCGCAATTTTTTACCGTGACGATTTACGATAGCCCTCAACGTGTTGTGCGGCTAAAAACCGTCTCGTCCGATGAGTCGGGACAAGGGTATTCGCACCCCGCGACGATTTCTGTGGAGCGGATGACAAAAATGCTGAAAGGGTTTTACGTGGAAGAAGAAGAGACGGCCTATTCGAGTCCGGGCGTTCGTCATCGCGCGTTGAGTGATCGAGAAGCCGAGTTTTTCGCCCCGTTGTTCGTCAAGGGTCTTCAACAGGCGACTCCAGAAGAGATCGTGACCTTTTTCGAGACGGCTGAAATTTCAGAACTGTACGAAGCCACGACTTCGGGGGGCATCTTTGTCAAAGACCAGACGTTCCATATGATTTTAAGTAACTATAACGTGAAAACACTGATTTGGAGGGACAATTCCGAGTACGAAGCTCCATTTCGACTGCGTCCTTTGGAGCCAATAAGCCCAGAGCCAGGACGATTGGTGTTTGAGCCGAGTCAGTTTATGGTCAAGCTTCAACGCTTGAGTTGGTTTGACAAGCTGAAGGGAGAACCGTGGCATGCAGCCGTGTCCTACATGGACATTCCATAAAGAAGACTCTCAAGAAGAAAAGGTACGACTGCCCCTCCTGATGGGAAGAGGGGCAGTCGAAGATAAGCGGAGGAGTGCGCCGCTTACGTTAGAACGAGACGTCCCATTGGAGTCGGATTCGTTCTTCGATTAAATCTTTACCGGTTGGGACGGCCAGTGTGAGGTAAGAGACGTCCAGGGTCAGTTTGTTTCGATGCCCGGCAAAAAACCAGTTCGTCGCGAAGGTAAACTCTTGGCGTTTGTCATTTTTGGCAAAAACATTTGGATCGACGAAGGCATATCGAAATGCAACTTCCAACGGTTTCGGTATGGCCGGGATCAAGCCATGAGGAAAGTACCCAATCTGCGAGTAACTTCCCATGAGATTTGTCTTGGAACTCGGAACGCCGCTGATGCCTCCACCAGAGTCTTTGACTTGTTTCCAATGATATTCATGTTGAATCGATAGTCCTCGCCATTTAAACGCAAATTCCTCGACCATCCCTTCGACACGGAATTGACCATTGGCGGCGTTGGAGTCGCTCGTAAACGCGTTTCCCAGAGAATCGGGACTGGACAAGGTTCCGCAACCGCTCGATGACCATCGAGTACACTTTCCGGTCGTCGTATACGCACCGAATGCCACGCTTCCGGCAGGCCTTTCATGATATTCTGTGTCGCTCTGCTCCCATTTGAGATCCCTGCCCAGGAAGTTCCATTGAAAGCGTCCCATGTACATCATCTGGTCATCATCGTTCAGCTCGCCTCGGCCAGATCCATTAAACACGCCGAGATAGTATCGTGAATCGGCGAAGGTTCCCGGCGCCAGATGGCCTTGGATCATGACACCCACTTGACGATCGATCGTAAACACCCGATTGACGATCGAGCGCTCGACGAATTGCTGTTTTCCGGAGGAGTCGACCCGTTCGCGGTTGTAGTTAACTTTCCATTGACCGATCTGGAGCTGCAGCCATTGAAATTTCTCGAGCATGATGCGCCAATCGAGTAACCGGGGTGCAGAGTCGTTCGAATCCTCACCCGAGGCTCTGCTGGGTTGCCAATCCATTTCGAAATAATATTGGATCCAGGGCTTATACCCAAATCCCCCGACTTTCATCCGGACTCGTCGGAGTTCAAAGTTTTGTTCGTCTTGGTCATTGAAGGCACTGACCGTTCGGGGGTCTCCGCTCTCCGGGTACGAATAGCGGCCTTGGAATCTCCATTGAATGGACGTGCTGAAGAGTCCGTCCGCTGTCGTCAGAGAAAAACCTTTTTTGCCCCATCCAACTTTCACTTCATCATCTTTTTTCTTTTTGCTCATCTCCGCAGCTTGTTTCTCCTCATGGGCCTGAATGCGGATGTAGTCCTCTTTGGAAATCGTGCCTTTTTCCCGGAGCACATCAGCAAGGGTATCTCCGGCAAAGGCTGGGGTTGTGAGAATGCTCCCATACAAGAGCATAAAAATGAGAGCCATGACTTTCATGCTGGCAGTGATCATTCAAACCTCCTAATTGGTTGATGTATAGAGAATATTTCATCGCATTCCATCGCAATGGTTCGTGTACTCAGTTCGACCTGAGCATAGAGCACATTTGTTACAGCGGTGTTACGGACGAATCAAAGTGCCGTAAAATGTAAAGGTTTGAGCGGTCGAGCGAGAATCATGTACGCGATCAAGTGTGGTCGAAAGGTTGAACGTGTGGCGTGTATCGAAGGGAAGGAAGGTGCGTTATACGAAATACGAGGTGCTGACTATGGCAAGAATCAACGCCGGATCCCATTGATGTAGGCGTTCGTGAGTTCGTGTTGAGGAGTCTCAAATATCTGTGTCGTCGTCCCGAATTCTATTAAGCGTCCACCTTCCTGATGAGGCCAAAACACTCCGACATAATCGGCCAATCGTCGCGCCTGGCCGAGATTGTGCGTGACGATGAGTACCGTATATTGCCCCCGCAGGCTAAACAGCAAATCCTCGATCACCCCGCTGGACAACGGATCTAGCGCACTACATGGCTCGTCCATTAAGAGGACATCCGGGGACAGCACGAGAGCCCGAGCGATACACAAACGTTGCTGTTGGCCTCCGGATAAACTCAAGGCCGGCGCGTCGAGTCGATCTTTGACCTCTTGCCAAAGCCCGACATCCATGAGCGTTTTTTTGATTCGGTCCCGTCGAATCGAAGAGGTACCGATTCCATGCTCTTTGAGGGGAAAATCCAGATTTTTGTGAATAGACATCGGAAACGGGTTGGGTTTTTGGAAGATGAGCCCCACTCGTCGGCGAAGTTGCAACACATCGATGTGTGGGGAAAGAAGGTCCAACCCGGCTAAGCGGGCCTTCCCTGATACCTGAGAGCCAGGAATGAGATCGATCAGGCGATTGAGGCATAACAAAAAGCTGGTTTTTCCGCTTCCTGACGGGCCGACGATGGCCGTCAAGCATCCGCGATGAATCGTGAGCGATATATCCTGAAACGCTGGCTGGTTTTCATAGCAGAGCGAGAGATTTTTTGTTTGAATGAACGGGTTAGGGTCGCAACATGGCGAGATGGACAGAATTTTCGAGGGGGAAGGCGGTTGCTTTCGGTCAAGCCTGGCTTGAGAACTCATGCGATGTGCATCCTCTTGTCTGTCCAACGTGCGGAAACCCGATTGGATAGACCGTTGATAATGAGCAGGCAGAAAATCAAGACGAGAGCTGTCGCATAGGCAGCTTGGTCTCCTCCTGGAACATTCATCGACAGATCATAAATATGAATCGACAAGGTTCTGCCGGAATCCAGCAGAGATTCCGGCATTCGATCGACGTACCCGCTCGTGAAAATCAGCGCGGCCGTTTCGGCTATGGCTCGTCCCAGCCCCAGGACAAAGCCGATGATCAGTGCAGGAAGCGCGCCGGGCAGTAACACGTGAAGGATCGTTGCCCGTTTCGTCAAGCCCAAGGCGGCAGCGGAAGAACGATACTCATGCGGCAGCGCACGGAATCCCTGTTCTGTCGTGCGAATCAGGATGGGCAGGATCATGCAGGCCAGCGTGAGGCCGCCAGCAAGAATGGAAAAACCGAGCCCCAGTACCTGGCAAAACAAGGCATTGCCGAATAGTCCAAAAACGATAGACGGAACGCTCGCCAAGACATCCAGGCTTCGCTGGACATAGCGCGAGGTGGCATGGGCGTACGCGGTAAATTCCGAAAGAAACACCGCCGTGGCAAGTCCAAGAGGTAAGGCTACGATCATGCAGACGAGAAGAATGAGCCCGGTTGAGACGAGGATGGAACCGATGCCTCCTTGACGTCCCGCATCGACTGGCGACTGCATGAAAAAGTTCCAAGACAGATGCGCGAAGCCGTGCCACAACACGTCTCCTGTAAGCCAAAGAAAAAAGGCTCCAAACAGTCCAGCGACGGTCCAGACGATGAAGGCAGAGAACGTATCGTGCCGTTGGGGTGATGGACTAACGATAGGCATGATGTCTGCTGGAGTGTTGCGCCATCATGACGAGGCCCAAGACGATGAGCAAGAGAAGCAAGCCCATGAAAAAGAGGGACGCGCGATGAGTGCCTGTCGCATAGGCCATGTCCAAGGCGATATTCGCCGTCAGGGTGCGAATGGGGTCGAATACACTTGAAGGATACTGAACGACGTTGCCACAAACCATCAAAACGGCCATGGTCTCACCAAGGGCTCGCCCTGTTTGCAAAATCACGCCTGCCAGGATTCCCGGCTTTGCCGTCGGGAGAATGATGTGGCGAATGATACTCCAACGAGTCAGCCCCAATGCGACCGCGTTCTGCGTGAGGTCTTTCGGGACTTGCTGAAGCGCTGACTGGCTGACGAGCGTCACGATCGGCAGAATCATGACCGTCAAGATCAGCATGCCGGCTAACAGACTTGATCCTGGAGTGTGAAGTTTGGCGATGAGAGGAACAAGCACGACGAGCCCCCACAGTCCATACACGACAGAAGGAATGCCGGCCAATAGCTCGATAAAATGCTGGTAAACTCTCGCGATGTTCGTGGGCGCATAATATTGACAAAACAGCGCGAGGAGTATGCCCAATGGCGTGGCGAGCAGCACCGCCCCGGCAGATACCAGTAGCGTGGCCGCCACCATCGGAGTCACATTGTACAGATATTCGGTTGGGTGCCAGGATGAATCCGTCACGAAGGCGAGGAGACCGACGTCACGAATCGCGGGAAACCCTTCGATGATGAGAAATGTAAAAATGCCAAAGACGAGAATCCCCACGAGTCCCGCGAGACTGCGAAGCGAGAGAAAGAGGAGGCGGTCACCCGTTGAGGGGGACAAAGTAATGATGTTTGACCAGATCATGAATATCCGTTGATGTGGCGAAATCAATAAATCTGCTGACATTACCCGTCGGACGTGTTCCTGTGACCAAGGTTAAAGGGCGTGACAGTGGAAAACGGCCGGCCTGAACCTCTGCAAGAGAAGCGGGAATCGTCCCAAACGACAGTAATTTAATCGGAACGTCCTGAGCCGCGTCATATTCAGCTGTCCCAATGGATACGAACGCGATGGCATGGGGGTTTCCAGCGACGGTTTTGATGCCCTGTTCATTATCTCCAATGACGACCTGAGGTTTGATTTGTGAGCTTGAAAGTTGGAAATGTTGCAAGAATAATTCGAGCGTTGCGCGTCCCTCGCTCTTGCTGACCACTGTAATGGGAGCGTCGATACCGTTGACGGCTTTCCAGTTGGTGATTTCCCCTGTGTAGATTCTCACGATCGAATCATGATCAAGAGACGTAAGAGGGTTTGACCGGTGCACGATCAACCCAATCCCGTCATGGGCGATGACGGTTCCATAGAGATCCCGCTCCTCTTCTTTCAGCTTGCGGGAAGCCATTCCGATGTCTGCAAGACCGCGACGGATATCGGCGATCCCGCGTGAGGATCCTCCTGTTTGGACGTCGATGCGAATGTCCGGATGTTGCGCTTCAAACCGTTTAGCGATCTCCGAGACAAGGGGCGCGATCGTGCTTGACCCTGTGATCACGAGTTTCGTGGTCGTGGGGTGTGTCGCTGATGTTTCCCGACAACTCACCCATGCGATGAGGCAGATGACGATGGCGAGGTATTTCGTCAGGTGAAAAATCATCGTGTGGGACGTTTCATCGATCGTGATGGAAAAGAAAGTTGACAACAGCCCAAATCCAGGGCCTTTCCGGTAGAAGCCGTGGAAACTTCGGGCGCGAGCTGGTACCGCATGGCCTTCCCCTCTCTTGTTGATTCTACGAGGCCGGCTTCCCGTAATTGGCTTAAATGGTGAGATAGAAGACTCTGTTCAATGCGCAGGATTTCCAATAGCTCGCTGACGAGTTTCGGACAGTCCATCAAGGACTCAAGAACGGCAAGACGTGTGGTATCAGCCAGAACTTTGAGTTTATCTGCACAGGTCTCGGTGTGTGTCTTCATGCCGGGTCGTCTTGAGAGTTTGGGCTATATTACATGAATTTTTGTTCATATGAAATGCCGTCCAAGAAATTCGATAAAGAAAGTCAAGCAGTAGAAGTCTGCCAGGGATTCATAAAAAACGGAAAACGCTTCTCATGGTAGACGAAAGCGTTCAAGTTGGTACAAAATACAGGATCTTAGTCACCTAGATGGGAGGTGCTCCTATGGCGACGGTCGGACAACTCATGACGAAAAATTTGAGTACGATTCAGGAAGAAGCAACTGTTCATGAAGCCGCACGTTCTATGCATCAGCAACGTATTGGATCACTCTTAGTTCGGCGACAGAACGAATATGCCGGCATTATCACCGAGACGGATATCGTGAAAGGCGTCGCTGAGGAACGAGATATGAGACAACTCATCGTGCAAGAGCTGATGTCGAGTCCTATTATTTCTATCGATCAAAAATTGTCTCCGCAGTATGCGCGTGACCTCATGGCCGATCGTCATATTCGGCATTTGGTCGTGACAGAAGAAAAGAGTATTGTGGGCATCATTTCTGCCCGCGATCTTTTGGCGTACTTTAAAACCGTGACGCAACATGTGGAGTAGAGAACTCCCCTCGACCAACCGGCTAGAATATCATCCACAACCCTGACTTGCCTGTCTAGAACGTATACAACCTGTTTGTGCCTCATTCAGCCGAGCCTCGGATGGTAGAGGCTTGCTCCGGGTTTTAGATTCAGACTGATGCGTCCGATACCCTAGAGGCCGAGAACCGTGTGAACATTCCTCGGGAAAGAGAGTGTCGAAGGAGCGCATTCTGCTATCAACTGAGTGGGAACGGAGGCAACAAGGATGAATATGGGCTTTCTTGTGCCATTCCATGACCTGACTTGTTTTGTCTGCGCATGGTGTTGAAAATTGTGTGGAGGTTGAGATTCCTTGATGAAATCCCGACATAGTGAGGGAGAAGTGTCCAATATTCAATCTACAATCTCATCGTCATGAATATGACGATGAGCAGCCGAATTTTGAGGGAAAAACTATGAGCCAAGTAGACATGGAGTCCGTTTGGGAACTCGTGAGTCGCGTATCGAAATCACATCCTTGGCATGGCGTATCGATCGGTCCTGAGGCGCCAAGAGTCATCACCGCCTACATCGAAATCGTTCCGAGCGATACGATGAAGTATGAGCTGGACAAACGAACCGGCCATTTGAAAGTCGATCGTCCGCAACGTTTCTCCAACATTTGCCCATCATTGTATGGTCTGATCCCCAGAACTTGTTGCGGCAGTCGGGTTGCGAGCCTGTGCGCCAGCCGTACAGGGAAGACCGACGTCGTCGGAGATGACGATCCTCTCGATATTTGCGTCATAGCCGAAAAATCCATCACGCATGGAGATGTGTTGTTGGAGGCTCGGCCTATCGGAGGTCTGCGGATGATCGATGGAGACGAGGCTGACGACAAGATTATCGCCGTGATGAAGGGGGACGGTGTGTATGAAGGGTGGCTTGAAATTGAGCATTGTCCCTCCGCGTTGATTGAACGGCTCAAGCATTACTTCCTGACGTATAAGGATATTCCCGGGTCCACCCATCGAAAGTGTGAAATCGCTGAAGTCTATGGACGAGAAGAAGCCTATGAAGTCATCCGGCGAAGCCAGGAAGACTACCTTCTCCAATATCCCAGCGTTGATGCGCTGTTAACCGCAGCGCGGTAACGGGATGCTCTTCGCATCAAGAGTGCCTTCCCAATGACCATGCACTTGGTCCCATCGCAGTCCGTTAAGTCACGCTAACTGTCACGCCATCGTTGTCTTCACTGTCCTGATCTCCTGTGACGTCAGAGTTGCACTATTTTCGTGTACGGCGTACGCTTGGGCTGCGGGTCAATAGAGTCCACGCCTATGGCTATGACATGCTATGATGTGCGTAGGTTTCATAAGGTTTTATTCATTGCATTCAGCCTAAAGCAGGGAGTGTGTCATGATAAAACAAACGTCACGTATCTTTCGGGCCATGATGCTGGTGAGTCTCATTACGTTGTGGGGCTGTGACGACTCTCCAAAACCCGATCTTTCCAAGGCTCAGCAGGCACTCGAACATGCCCGTCAAGCTGGGGCGGAAGAGTCAGCTCCGGATCTTTTCGCAGAGGCGATGAAGTCTCTTCAAGAGGCAGCCGACGAAATTCAATCGCAGGACGATGCCTTTTGGCTGTTTCGTGACTATGCCAAAGCTGAAGAACTTCTAGCCAAGGTAGAGGACAAGGCGAAGCAGGCGGAATCTAAGATTACGTCTCTCGTCGATCGTGACACGGCATCGAGTATAAGCAGCAACGATCAGCATGCGCAGAACGATGTCATGCTCGCCGTGTCTCAAGCCCGTAAGCTGATTGGGGAGGCCAAGGCCATGTTGAGTCAAGCCCCGTCGGGAAAGGATGTGGAGATTGTGTTAGAGATGATGGAAAACGATATCTATGCTGCCGAGTCGACGCTTGCTGAAATTCCCAAGGAAATCGCTCCTCAAGACTATTCGGCGGTCACTGAGAAGGCGGAAAAGGTGCGAGGTGTCGCATCTCGAATTAGAGACCAGATTCTTCAGGCGATCGAGAAAACGCAAGACAGAAATCCATAATATGGTTTGATTGAAAGAAGGGCAGGCCTTCCAGGATGAATTGGCGAATCGTTTGGCCCTTGTCCATCCTAGGCTCACTGATGCTGCCACTCGTGTTTGCGGGGCCGGTCAGTCATGTCGTGAATCAGAAGGGTACTGAGAGAATCCCCCTCAACCATGGCGAATCGTTTCACAACTCAAAAGATCGTGTCTTTCGTGAACAGCGGGACGATGAAGTCTCTCTTCTGCTGGATCTTTCCAAAAACTTGCTCATGGTAGTGCGGGGGAAACAGGTCATTTATACGGCTCTTGCCGCGACAGGCAGTGGAAAGGAATTACACGATCCCACGAATCCCTCCAGAGCATGGAAGTTTGAAACCCCTCGCGGGACATTTACGATCGAGACGAAACTCAAAAACCCGGTATGGATTCGACCGGATTGGGCCTTCATAGAAAAAGGTCTTCCGGTCCCGAAGGATCAGAGTCAACGGCTCCTACCGAATGCGCTAGGTGACTATGCGCTGGGGTTTGGCGATGGCTATTTTATCCATGGAGCGCTCTATACCTATTTGCTGGGCTTCTATGTCACCCACGGCTGTATTCAGCTCAATGACGAAGATCTCCGGTATATCTTCGAGACCGTTCCTGTTGGAGCCCGATTGGTGATCGTGTGAGGACGGGAATACGGTATCGTGTCCTGCGAGGCGGTCGGCGTAAAGGAGATGAACATGCAGAAACTGATCGATGGTCTACGAGTCTTCCAACGTCAAATCTTTCAAGAAAAGGAAGAGCTTTTTCAGACGCTGTCCCGAAAGCAAGAGCCGCGGGCGCTCTTTATTACCTGTTCCGATTCCAGGGTCAGTCCGACGTTGTTAACTCAGACAGACCCTGGGGACCTCTTTATTCTACGGACGGCAGGAAACCTGATTCCGACCTACGGCGCGGCGATAGGCGGCAGTACCGCCACGGTGGAATACGCGGTTTCGGTCTTACACATCCAAGACATTATTGTCTGCGGACATACCGATTGCGGGGCCATGAAAGCGCTCCTTCATCCGGATAAGCTTGAAGGGTTGCCAGCCGTGAAGGTTTGGCTCCAGCAAGCCGAGACGACTCAACGCATCGCGGCAGACCATTTTGGACACTTGACCGGCGATGAACTCTTCGTCGCGACGATCAAGGAGAATGTCGTCGTTCAGCTCGATCATCTTCGCACTCATCCATCCGTCGCGACGAAGTTAAAGAATGGAAAGCTTCGCCTGCATGGCTGGGTCTATTCTATAGACTCCGGTGAAGTCTGGACCTATGACTTTGAGAAAAAAGAATTTATCGAGCTGCGATAGTCTTTTTTGATCATGGTTACTCTTGGATCATGAGGCCGCTGTGATTCGCCTAAGCGTATTCTTGTCGGTATGGTGAAACACGTCGGATTGTCCCGCAATCTGCAACAGCGTATCTTCCTCATAGCTGAAGCTGTTGCCATCATGTATGGTGACCGTGAGTCGGTAACTGACGGTTTTTGCATGTTGGTCAAGATAGCGATTCGATAACACTCCGTATGTCTCTGATCCAACATCTGCTTGCATGGTCAGGGTTGTGTCAGAGGGCTCGGCCGTGCCGCCGGCTTCCACGGCGATTCCTCGCGGGACGATGAAACAGCGTAAAACCTGCTTCGCTTCGGCGTCCCATAGCCAATAGCCCACTTCTTCATGGAAGGGATTCTCTTCTCCCAATGGCCAGATCGTCGTACGGTATCGTAAGGCATACAGCGATTGCGAGCCGTTGACCACCGGACCAAACGGTTCAAAGGTCATGTGTTCACGAAACGAGGTTTCCTTCTTGCCGTGTTTTTTCGATGGGGCGACATCAAGCCCCTGATCCCCCTCCCAAGTTCCCGCCAATGGTCCCAAGGGGCCTAGGTTCCGAATGAGTTCTTCATCTGCCATGTGCGCGTTCTCCTTTCGTTACGACTTCTTGCCGTAGTTTCAGATTCATGATTTGGCTGGTCAGGCTGTCCATACTCGAACGGATTGTATCCATCGTAAGCCATGGAGGATGAGTCCGATCGTTTTCGGGATGCTCAATTGAATCGGACGGGTCTTCATGCAACGCAAGACATGGTCCGCTGCCCGTTCTGGGGTCATCATCATGGGTTTGTGGTTGGCTTTCGGCAATTTCGTGTCGACGTACCCGAAGCGAATATTCGTCACACTCACGCCGTATGGTCTCAACTTCATCGCCATCGACACGAGATAGTTACTAAAGGCCGCTTTGGATGCCGTATAGGATGGTGCGTCTTGATTGTAAAAATCATCGGCCAAACTGGAGAGGCCGATGAAATGTCCGCTGCTGCGTCCCATCCATCCAGGGGTGAGTGCAGAGAGGGTTCGTACCATAGATGTCAGGTTAACCTCAATGACGTGGGCTTCCCGGGAAAGATCGGGAAGTGTCAAGCCTGATCCAATCGCCGCACAGTAAATGCAGACGTCAAACGGACCTTCTTCGGCTAGAAGACGTTGCAGGAGCGCGGGGTATGTTGACGATGTGATATCCAGGGTCTCGTGTCGGGGACCGTTCATGTCCAGGGGACTCGGACTACGAGACACACCGACAATTTTATCCCCTCGAGCAACCAGGGCACGAGTCACGGCAGCTCCGATTCCATCGGAATTGCCGATGATTAAGATTTTTCTGGGAGAGAGGATGTCCATGCGGGCTCTAGGTGAAAAGAATCAATCTCACGGTGAAATGACCGAATAGATACGTATGACAGCGTCATCGTTCCACCATGAGAGTTCTAGCCGATATGGCGTGGTGTTGTCGATATTGCTCGTCATGTTTTGTGGCCGGGTGATGGCCCAGCTCATACAAGCGATCTATCCGCTGTCTTTTCTGCCATCGTTTGACTCTTGGCATAGTGGTGCGCTGCCTTATGGGGTACTAGTGTTGGCTCAATTCATCATAATCGGGATCTGTGTTCACGTTATTCGAGGCCTGTTCAATCTCACCATAGTTCCTTCGTTACGTCGGGGAAACATGCTCTTAGGATTGGGGGGCGTGTACTTGGGAGGCATGATGCTTCGGTTGATTCTCGGATTGACGATCGCGAGGAATCATTTCTGGTTTGGCGCGGTGTTACCCACGATCTTTCACGTCGTTCTGGCCACGTTCCTCCTCGTTTATGGACATTTTCACTATCGGTATGGCCACTCGTCGAATGCATCATCGGTTGTCGCGTCATGAAAACAATCGTGAGGTATGGGGCGTACCCCGTTGTGTTGTCGGCTTGCGTAGCCCTATATCATTTCCTGCTCAATATTGGCGCAGGATTACACTTGGCTAGCTACAGTTCTGTTTTCATAGGCGCGTTGTTGATGATGATTCTTGAGTATCGGTTCCCTCATCGCAGAGCTTGGCTCCCGCGTCGAGCCGATGTTTGGCAAGACGCCATCTTTATGATTTTGATTCAAGCCGCGTTACCGAAGCTGTTAGCCTTCGCGCTTGCAGTGAAGTTAGTGGAGTTGCTTGAGCCCCATGGTTTTGCCGTGTCGGGAGTGTGGCCGGGTTCCTGGTCCGTTCCGTCACAAATGTTGCTCATGATGTTGATCGCTGACGGATTTCGGTATTGGCTCCATCGATTTGCTCATGAGTGGGAATGCCTGTGGAGATTTCACGCGGTCCATCATTCGCCTCATACCCTCTATTGGTTGAATGTGGGACGGTTTCACCCGATCGATAAAGCTTTACAGTTTTTCTTGGATGCCTTGCCGTTTATTGTCTTGGGAGTGTCGGAATCTGTGCTTGGTTTGTACTTTGTCTGTTATGCAGTCAACGGATTTTTTCAGCACGGCAATGTCGATGTGCGACTAGGCATCCTCAATTATATCGTCAGTGGGCCAGAACTGCATCGCTGGCATCATTCCATGAAAAAGGAAGAATCCAATCACAATTACGGCAACAATCTCATCGTGTGGGATCTGTTCTTTGGGACCTGGTATTTACCGAAAGGGCGGCATGTCGGAGACCTTGGACTCATCAACAGACATTATCCATCCAACTTTGTCGCCCAGATGAAAACGCCGTTTATCCCCGGAGTTGATAAACAGGCGGAGCCGATCGAACGTGTCTGAAGAAATGTCTCGCCATACTGACCTTCACTCCCACATGCGATCGATCGACAAGAGCGTCTGGGGTCCGATGATAAAGCAGACCCATGATCCACAGTCGTCCCAAAGGCAAGTTTTGAATGAAATTCTGGCGAAGAATGCCAATACGGCATTTGGAAAAGAACATGACTTTGATCTCATTCAATCATACGAAGACTATCGGGCCGCCGTCCCGATTTACACGTATGAAGAGTTTCGGCCATACATTGAGGCGCAGGAACGGACGAAAGAATGTCGGCTCACGATTGAGCAACCTGTGGCGTACGCTCAAACAAGTGGGACAACAGGAGTACCGAAAAATATCCCCATTTTGGAAAGTACGATCGGTGTCCTGAGCAGGCATCAACAATTGACGACATTCGCCCAGTATCAAGGCCTGCCAACGATCTTTGATGGAAAGATTCTAGTGTTATCGAGTGCGAGAGCGGAGGGAGCTTTGGAGACCGGCACTCCTTACGGGTCGATGTCTGGATTCCTCCATGAATTGTTGCCTGATTTTATCAGGGACAAGGCTGTACTGCCTCCTGAAGTCTTACGTATCGAGGAATATGATAGGAAGTACATCGCCATCGCGGCCCACGCCTTAGCGGAGCCGAACCTCTCACTGATCGCGACGGCCAATCCTTCGACCGTTATCAAACTCTTCGATGTCATTCGTGAGAATCTGGCCGTCCTGATAGAACTCTTGCCCCTGAAAGACAAGCCGGTTTTTCACGTAAATATTCCCATGCCTCATCCCCAGCCATCTCGGATCACGGAGCTAGAGAAGTTTCTTGAGCAACAGGCACATTTGACGTTGGGTTCGTTCTGGCCGGGGTTACGAGCCTTGGTGACCTGGACTGGGGGAAGCTGTGCCGCCTTACTTCCACGAGTGCAAGCACTGTTGCCGCCAAAGACGGAAGTGATCGAAATGGGATATTTGTCGAGTGAATTGGCCGGTAGTGTGAACATCGATGTACGGTCCAATCGTTGTATCCCGACATTCTACGATAACTTTTTCGAGTTTGTGGAGGAGGGAAATTGGGAGGATGATGATGCACCGGTCCTGACTCTTGCCCAGGTTGAAGAGGGCAAAAGGTACTATGTGATCGTGACGACTAGAAACGGACTGTATCGGTATTGCATGAATGATATTATCGAAGTGACGGGCTGGTTCAATCAGACGCCGACGATTCAATTCGTGCAAAAAGGCAAAGGAGTCACGAATCTAACTGGAGAAAAGCTCTACGAACATCATGTGACGACTGCCGTGGAAGCCATCCGACAGGAATATGGGATAGCCTTTGGCTTCTTTCTCATGCTTGCCGATCCAGTCCGGCTGGAATATACGATGTGTATCGAACATCCTGTGCTCAATGAAGGAGTCATGCATAGGCTTGACAGTCAGTTGAGCATGCTCAATATCGAGTACAAGGTCAAACGTGAGAGTGGAAGGTTGCAGCCTTTGAAGGTTCTGTACGTGAAAGACGGAACCTCCGAATCGTATAAGCGGCATTGTCTTGCCGAGGGGCAGCGAGAAGCCCAGTATAAAGTCGTGCGATTGCAGTACGTCAAAGACTGCTCGTTCGATTTTTATTCATATGCGAGGTGATTGTTGGGATGCAGGTCAAGCAGTTGTCTATGAGATCGTTGGCGATACCTTTTAAACAGGTCTTTGCCCATGCATCGGCGGTTCGTGCTCAGACAGAAAGCGTGTTGGTGATGGCGGCTTCTGAGACAGGGAACATTGGAATCGGGGAGGGATGTCCTCGACAGTATGTGACAGGTGAAATGTTTCAAACGTGCGAACAGTTTTTCAATGAATACCAGGCAGTGTGGGCTACGTTTCAAAATTTAGAAGATATCAACTCATGGCTGGAGACCCACACAACCGAGATCGATCTAAATCCGGCGATATGGTGCGCTGTGGAATTGGCGCTACTGGACCTTTTGGGAAAAGAAAGTCAAAAGTCTATTGAAACGGTCGTCGGCGTGCCGGAACTTCAAGGGAATTACCAGTATTCAGCCGTATTAGGGACTGACAGTTTGGCGGCGTATCAAAAACAGCTACAACAATTTGTGGCGTTAGGATTTACGGATTTTAAAATTAAAGTCACAGGAACTATTGCAGATGACGTAAAGAAAGTTGAGATGCTCAACAACGCTCATGTGACGAATGTTCGTATACGCCTTGATGCGAATAATCTCTGGAAGACTTCCTGCGAAGCGATCGACTATCTACACCAGTTCGATTGTCCGTTTCTGGGTATAGAGGAGCCGGTGCAGGCTGGCGACTATGCAGGCTGCAAACAGATTTATGAGTCACTCGGTGTCCCTATCATTCTTGATGAGAGTTTTTTGAGGTTGGATCAGTTCCGCCATCTCGAAGATGCTCCGAAAGCCTGGATCATCAATATCCGGATCTCTAAGATGGGTGGAATCCTGAGATCGCTGGCCATCGCAGAACAGGCCAAACGCTGCGGAATTCCCATCATTATCGGGGCTCAAGTCGGAGAGACCAGTATTCTCTCGCGTGTCGCGCTGACGGTAGCGAATACATTCAGAGAGAATCTGCTGGCCCAGGAAGGGGGCTTCGGCACGTACCTTCTGGAGTACGACATTACCGACAGGCCTCTTATGTTTGGCAAGAATGGAATTCTCGCTGTCTCATCGGTGGAGAATGGCCATGGCCATGGTGTGGTGTGCCGTTCTTAGGAGAAGGACCTCTCTTACTTTTCCCCTTTCGTGATTTCTCACTTCCCTCTCTGCTGAGTTTTTACGCCTGTACATTTTTATAGATGTTGGCTAGGATTGGCCGTGGTTGATTAGCGATTGTCCAACGTCCGATTGGAGGATAGAAGAGGCTCGAAAAACGACATGACTGAACCGACGATTATTTGTCCGAAATGTCAGAACGAAATCAGACTCGAGGAGTCTCTCGCCGTGCCACTGATCGAAAAAACCAAACAGGACTACGAGCGTCGGTTGGCCCAGAAAGATGCCGATGCCGCTAAGCGAGAAGCCGCCGTGCGTGAGCGCGAAGCGGCAGTTGCCAAAGCCAAAGAAGCCCTCGATGAGCAAATCGCGGAAAAACTAAAGCTGGAACGCACCAAAATCTCTACGGAAGAAGCCAAGAAAGCCAAGCTCGCGATAGGAAGTGACCTGGAGCAAAAAGCCAAAGAGCTTGCTGAACTCCAAGCCATTCTCAAACAACGAGATGAAAAACTAGCCGAAGCCCAGAAAACTCAGGCTGAGCTGCTCAGGAAACAACGAGAGCTGGATGATGCCAGGCGAGAGCTGGATCTCACGGTCGAAAAACGGGTGCAAGAAGGGCTTATCGCCACTCGGGAACAAGCCAAGAAAGAGGCCGAAGAATCCTTGAGCCTCAAAGTAAAAGAGCGGGAGCAGACCATTGCCTCGATGCAGAAGCAAATCGAAGAACTCAAACGAAAAGCCGAGCAGGGCTCGCAGCAGTTACAAGGCGAAGTGCAGGAACTGGAGTTGGAAGCCCTCTTAACGACCAAATTCCCTCTTGATCAGATTCAGCCGGTACCCAAGGGTGAGCATGGAGGGGATGTGTTACAACGGGTCGTCAGTGGTTTCGGTCAGCCCTGCGGTCTGATCTTGTGGGAATCGAAACGCACGAAAAATTGGAGCGACGGCTGGCTGACCAAGTTACGCGAAGATCAACGGCAAGCCAAAGCCGAGATCGCCGTGATCGTGAGCCAAGCCTTGCCCAAAGAGGTAGAGACGTTCGAGCTCGTCGATGGAGTGTGGGTGACGCATCCGAAGGCGGCCTTGCCGGTCGCTCTTGTGTTGCGCCATACGTTGATGGAAGTGGCTTCAGCCCGTCAGGCCACAGAGGGCCAGCAATCCAAAATGGAATTGGTCTATCAGTATCTAATGGGACCGCGATTTCGTCAACGGGTTCAAGCCATCGTCGAAGGTTTTACCTCTATGCAGGAGGATCTGGACAAAGAGCGGCAAGTCATCAGGAAGCAATGGGCTAAACGTGAGGCGCAAATTGACCGCGTCATGGAATCTACCGTCGGCATGTACGGCGACCTCCAAGGCATCGCCGGCAAGACCCTCCAGGAAATCGAAGGCCTTGAGCTCAAATCTTTGGATGCACCGAAAAACGAAGGTGGTGAGACAGGAGGAAAATTGTTTGAGTGATGAGTTTTCTTCACCGTTTGTCCTTGGATCGTGCCTTGCGTCCAGGTCTCATGTTCCGTAGCATGTGATAAATGCTGGGAGCGTCTTACGGGAATCTCAAATAGTAAGAAAGAATGCGATTTATGGTTGAAATGTCGTCTCGCATGTTTCCTAAAGGCTCAAAAATATTGAGACTCGTTAAGGCAGAGACACTCACTCTTAGTACAGAAAGGCTGGATCCATGAATGACCAACAGCTGCTTAATCGGCTTACGATTGATCCTAATGTCATGGTCGGTAAACCGATCATCAAGGGCACTCGCTTAACTGTAGAATACATTCTCGGTCTTTTAGCGCATGGCACAACTGTCACAGAGGTGTTGGAAGAATACGAAGGGCTTAGACAGGAAGATATTCAGGCGTGTTTGTTGTTTGCCACTAAGTCTTTAGAAGACACAGCATTTATGCCTCTGGCGGGAAACGGGTAAGTGCGTTTTCTGGTGATGAATGTACGGGGCCTGCCGTGGCTCGCTGGTTACGAAATGCAGGCTACGCAGTTTTCTCAGTCTATGAGGAAGCTCGGGGGATGACAGACCGTGAAATTATCCAAAAGGCATATGCCGAGAACTGGATTCTCATCACGAACGACAAAGGATTTGGAGAAAAAGTGTATCGGGAGCGTCATCCACACCGGGGTCTCATTTTTTTACGTCTTGAAGATGAACAGGCATTGAACAAGATTGAAATGATCAGGCAATTACTTGATCATTACCAAGATCGGTTAGCAGGGCAATTTGTTGTCGTTACACCAACGCAAGTTCGATTTGGACATGCTGGTTTTTAGAAGCTAGGGAAAGAATAGGCTTCTCAATGAAATTGAAGATTGATGAAGAAGCCGACGCGTTACATTTGCAGTTGGTTGATGTTGCAGTGGACGAGTCTGAGGAAGTCGTGCCCGGTGTCATTGTCGACTATGATGATTCGAATCAAGTTGTAGGAATAGAAGTACTTCATCTATCAAAGAGACCTAACCCCGTCAATCTTTCAGCCTTTCAGTTTGAGACGAAACCGAAAAAGATTACGGCGACAAGCTGATACAAACCTTTTCCCTCTTTGAATGCCATTCCTCATATCCTCTCTCCGTCTTGACCAATAAGGCAGTTTTGCAAAAATCCATCATGCGCATGGCGAAGCGTGAAGAACAAGGCGAGCGCGTCATGGAATCCACCGTCGGCATGTACGACGACCTCCAAGGCATCGCTGGCAAGACCCTCCAGGAAATCGAAGGCCTTGAGCTCAAATCTTTGGATGTGCCGAAAAACGAAGGTAGTGAGACAGGTGGAAAATTGTTTGAGTGATGAGTTTTTTTCACCGTTTGTTCTTGGATTGTGCCTTGCGTCCAGGTCTCAGGGGCAACACTGTATCGCTATGTCAGTACAGACGCATCCCCATCCTTCCATTCACGAAAATGTACGTTGAGATGTCACTGAGAGTTAACAGACCATACCATTGACAAATACACCGATTTCTTTACAGTTCAAGCCGAGACACATTCGCGCACAGGGATTTTTACACAAGAGGAGTCGTACTCGATGGCTCAGTCGCCTCAGGTCATACTTGAAGGCCCTAGATGGTCGCATGCGCTGTGGGAGTACGTGTTGAGGCAGATTTTTCACGAGTGGAGGAGCGCGTTTCTGCCAGATAAATGTTTTCGGTGGAATACAGATAAAATCTACAGAGATGTGTATTACCCGAAGCCCTGTCCACATTTCACCCATCAGAATCATTTGCCTGGCTCGTCAATTAGTGAGATCCTTCCCTATCCCCTGAACCAACAAGTTGCTGGGGCCATAGCCAACGTATTCGCGAACCAACATCCAGTTAAGATCAGCCTCGATTGGCCTTCCCTTCCTAGCGGCCAATAGTATCGGACAGTATTGAACGTCATGCCGCTCCAGAGTGAGGTGCTAGGGTTGGCTCATGACTATGGCCCAATCCTAGATCTATGCCTCAATCGATACAGTCGAACGCCCTTACCAGACTGAAGTAAGGGCGTTCTGTTTCTGCTCGCCAGGCATTTGTTTTGCAACCGTCGAGGATATTTCTGGTCCATTTCTCCCGTGATATCAAACGACTATTGGATGCTCTCGGCGAGTTGGATAAAGTCGTTAACAGCCTTTTGATTTTTTAAAGCTCGGTTGACACTCAAGGTAAATACCTTGTTTTCGGTCACCCAGGTTAATTCTGACATACCTCGTTTGCTGGGGCTTTCCTTCACGCGCAATGCTGCTGGATGTCCGTTTACCTGCTCGTTACATAACTCAGCGGCAACAGCAACGCCTCCTCCGGCAAGTGAAAAGTCATATTCATTCAACGCCACAAGACCCATTTTTTTGACAACAAATAACCGATTGATGCCGGTCCATTTATCATTCACTCGCGTGCCTGATTCTCGGATATCAATCATTTGCGCTTGACCAAGTTTCGATGCGTTTACGTTTGCGGGTGTGATCTTTAAGGCCTGAACCACATCAGCCATGACTCGATGTGCTTTCACGTTTTTTTGTCGAAGATCCAATGTTAAGACTTGAGACTCCCGAGCCTCAATGAAACCATGGGCCTTCATCTGTTCAACATCCTTACGCATGGCCTGAATTGCTGCTTCTGGAAACCGTTGTTCTTCTAAGGAAATGAACTGGCGGCCTTTAACAAATGGTGGATGTTCCCCTGGGAGAGTTGAAGGGTCGAAGGTGCGGAGGTCGAACCCCTCTGGTTGTTGAGCCATTCCAGCTGGCAAAAAGACAAACATTGCAAATAGTATGGCACTTGCGAAGGAGGTCAGGAATGCTGTCATTCTGCGTTCTGTATAATCTTTCATGACTGTTATCTCCTGAAGTCGTGATCAAAAGTTACAAGTCGTGGCATTTGTTGCTCCAATAATTCCACCAATAGCACCGGTCCACCAATGATAACCAACAACATACCACCCACCGGTCCCTTCACCCCAATGAATTCCCTCAGTATGCCAATCTACTTCATACCCGACAGAGCTATAATTATTGCTTACATTATTGCCAGGATGTTTAAGGAAAGTCGCAGAACTTGTACGGTTCAAGAACTTTCTTACTCAGGGCGAAGGGCGACAGAGGAATTATCATCAGCTTTGACGCGAAGGCGGGTGTTCGATCGAATCAGGTCGTTTTTTAAATTATTGAGCCGTTTCAGTTCGGCCACGGACTGTCCGAACTTTTTGGCGATGGATGAGAGGGTGTCTCCATAACGGACTCGGTACCAATTGGATGGCTGGGACGGTTCAGCCTTTAGATCGGGTGTTGGACTGTCATTCTTTTCCGGCCTGACCCTCAGGCGGTCGCTCCAGAGAATCTTATGGTCTTTCTTGAGATTGTTGAGGCGCCGGAGTGTTAGTACGGTCAAATTAAATTTTTCGGCGACCGATTCCAGCGTGTCCCCAAACCGGACCCGATACCAGGTGGGCGGGGGTGGCGGCGGTCCGGCTTTTGGGACGAGTGAGAGGTCGTCGTCTTCGGCCGGTCTAACCCGCAGGCGGTCGTTCCAGAGAATTTTATGGTCTTTTTTGAGATTGTTGAGGCGCCGGAGTGTTGATACGGTCAGCTTGAATTCCTTAGCGACCGATTCCAGCGTGTCTCCAAACCGGACCCGATACCAGGTGGGCGGGGGCGGCGGCGGTTCCGCTTTCGGGACGAGTGAGGGATCGTCGTCTTCGGCCGGTCTGACCCGCAGGCGGTCGCTCCAGAGAATCTTGTGATCTTTCTCGAGATTGTTGAGGCGCCGGAGTGTTGGGACGGTCAAATTAAATTTTTCGGCGACCGATTCCAGCGTGTCTCCAAACCGGACCCGGTACCAGGTGGGCGGGGGGGGCGGTTCTATTTCGAGTCCGTCTGGGACGCTCCCATCATCTAATCTCAAGCGCAGACGGTCGTTCCAGAGAATCTCCTCGTCTTCCTTAAGGTTATTGAGATGCCGGAGGGCCTGTTTGGTGAGACCAAATTGTCGGGCAACGTCTTCGAGTGTTTCCCCAAACTGGACCCGATACCACATGGCAGAATCCGGAAGTGGCTTTATCCACGTTTCGATTTGATCGTGGCGCTCTCGTACGAGAGAGCCTTTTCCCAGAGGAACTTTGAGCGAATATCCGACGTCCACGATAGGAATGATGTTTTGAAGAAGCTCCGGGTTCAGATCCTTTAAGACGTTAAGGGAAATTCCGGTCGTGTTTGCTACAGCTTTGAGATGGGCACGCTTCCTCACTAACGCTTCAGCGTATGAATACGAGGTTGTCTGATTGAGCGCAAATCCGTAACGGGCTGGTTGTGAAGCAATGAGCACTGCCGCGATAAAACTGGGAACGTAATCCTTGGTTTCTTGCATGATGTACGGCGTTTGCCGGATCTTCCAAAAGTCCCGGCTCCCGCTTTTCCGGATAGCGCGGGTAATTTTCGACTCACCCGCATTGTAAGCCGCGAGTGCCAGAGGCCAATCCTGGAATTTCTCAAAGAGGTCTCTGAGGTGGCGAGCCGCGGCGCGCGTTGACTTCACCGGATCCCGACGTTCATCGACATACCATGTCACATGAAGCCCATAGTGATGGCCAGTGGCTTTCATGAATTGCCAGGGACCTGACGCCTTGGCCCGCGAGAGGGCCCTGGGGTTAAAGCCACTCTCGACGAGCGAGAGATACCCAAGCTCTGGCGGTAATCCAGTTTCTCTGAAAATGCGCTGAACCAGCTTCTTGTACCCCTCGAATCGGTCAAGGTATTTCTGGAATCTCTCGTGAATGTCATGTTGATAGTAATCGATGATGCGGGTGACATGTTGATTCCGCTCGAGTGGCATCATGGCATAGGAGCGGCCATTCGACACTAAAAAACGATGGGAGGTTTCTTGCTGAACATGGCTTTCTGTCTGCGAGTATTGATTCGCTGGCCAGAGCTCGGCGACAGCGGCCGCTACGTTCCAACACAGGCTCGTCATCCCAATGACAACTATGAGGTACAGGCCAGTTGGAGCTAGTTCCTTTATTTTGGACACGATTATAAGCATTTTTGTGAGTTTTTTGTGACGACACGTATGTTTTGTAACCTTCTCACCTTTGAAATTTGCTGTCAATACATGTGAAGCCTCTTAGTGTTGAGGATAGAAATACTCTATGCTCCGTTTGGAATCATTGTCCTACGAGACACATTGCTAAACTGAACAAGGCGCCGCGTAGTTTTTGAGGAAAATGGCAGGGGTTTGTTAGCTGTTACCTTTGATAAGGCAAACTCGTCACGTCAGAATTGAAGGAGCGTTTGTCTCTTGCGTGTGTGCGCGTATTTCACGTTCTTATGACTTCTCCGTTATGGTCGCTGAATAGGTGAAACGCAAAGAAGCTTGCCAGCTCTGTATACTCTGAACTGACAAGCTTCTTTGGGTGAGATTGGTGAGGCTCGTGGATCCCATTGTCGATTACCTTCATTTTCAGAAGTGTAATCGACTGGAAAATATGCGACCAATGCTTTCTGATGATGGGAGCAGAAGTATGGTCTGCAAAGGGGCTCTCCAATCCCATTCACTGATTTCTGTCCAACTGCGAAACCGGAGCTTTTCCAGTCTCAACAGTGAGCTGATAGCTCTCGTTGACACATTCAAAAAACTCCCTTAATCCAGGACAAAGCAGCTCTCGATAGCCGTTTGATTAAAACTCTCTTCCCTGACCAACACCTCGTACTTGAACTCAGTTCCCAATGCGATGAATTCCTCGGGAATCGTTATCGAAGTTTCCCCAGGGGTGAGCATGACATAAAATTTCGAGGGAAATGACTGGTTCAGTACTTCGACCACGAGCTCGTAGTTGTGAATTACCACCGGAACTGGCGGCTGAATTCCGGCGCCACCACCGTTAGGGTCAGGATGTGAAGTGGTCACAGCCGGCCATGCAATCGTCACAGGAGCATGTGTCACGGTGGCGTCATAGCCAGGGTCGTCCGCGTCGCAGACCTGCGCTGCTGGCAACGCATTCACGGTCGGTTCCGGGGGCGCCGGCATTACATGCGTGAGTTTGGTCTCACTGCCAAGTTCGTTGCCTTCAAGCGTTTTACCTTCGATTTCATATGTTCCCGCTGGGAACCGTCTGAAGAATTCTTGAGGGGAGAGGTCTTCGAATTGCGGCTCGGCACTCTCAAAAAAGAGTTCAGTCATTCCTTGGGCTTCCAGGCGACCGTTCGCTCGAATGTTCAACATCTTTCTTCCCCTGGGATCTTCGATGGTCAGCTTCTTCCATGGGTCGCCATCGATCGAAGCATGAATGCCCAGATCGCCATCGGTATTGTTCAATTCAAAGAACAATTCGGCTTTTGAAAACGGAGCTTCGTGATCATTTTTCGCCCAACTGACTGAAACCATGCCGATCATCCACAGTGCGCACATGGCTAAAGAAAGGAAAAGTAACTGAACGGTCGTTTTTCTCATCGTGATACCTCCTGTCGTTTTTTTGTTGAACATGTGTGATAGGTGATTTCAACGCCGAAAGGACAAAATAGGTTTCGACGTCGTCCAAGCTTGAAGTGGAGAGTACTAGACGAAGTTCATCCCGAGATGATCGCTGTATTACCAGGAGGTGAGATACGGGAAGAACGTGTCAGGAATGTGAGGCGAGCCGGGGTAAGTTGATGATGAATGTGCTGCCCTGAGGAGGTTCGCTGACGAGCGTGATGTCGCCGCCGTGAGCACAGGCCACGGCACGGGCAAAACTCAGACCCAAACCACATCCCTCCTGAGCACGACTGTGATCGCACCGGAAGAACCGGTCAAAGACGCGCCGTTGATCAGCCGGTTGAATGCCGATTCCGGTGTCAGTCACGGTGACCCGCAGAGCATGTTGCCTGCCAACGAGGCCGATCGAAATGTTGCCATGAGATGGCGTATATTTCAGCGCATTATCGAGTAGATTCGCGATCATGCGCTGAAGCATCTGCCGGTTGCCCTGAATTCGGCAATCGGAGTCGAGCTTACATGTCAATTCGATACCTTTTTCTTCTGCGGCAGGCTCGAAGAGATCGCGGGCATCTTCGATGAGCGTCGATAGGTTGACGGGTTCTTGATCGGTCTGCATCACGCCGGCTTCAGCTTCGGCGACATCTAAGGTCGTATTGATCAAGTGAAGGAGGCGATCGCATTCTTGGAGCGTATCGGACGCGGCCGAATGATAGTCTTCTTCACTGTTTGCCGATGAGAGAGCCTGTTCTGAAATAGCGCGAATTCGTGACAACGGACTGCGAAGGTCATGGGCAATATTATCTGTCATTTCACGCATTTCCGAGATGAGGGTTCGAATGCGTTCCGCCATGGCGTTAAACGTATCTACGAGCTTCTGGACTTCTTCCCCCTGATTGGTGATCGTGACACGGCGGTCAAGCTGCCCTTTCTCGATATCCACCGCCGCATGACTCACTTCCTCAATGCCCGCGACCGCCTTTCTGGCGATCACCCATCCAATCCCAGAGGCTATGGGAATTGCGATACAAAACATCCCCGCGAAAACCAGAAGCAGTACGTCCATGATTTCTTCGGTCTCTTCCTGAGACTCTCCAATATGCAAGATGAGATCAGGGCCGATCAGGCCATAGGCGACCCTCGCAGGATACTCCTGGTCAGGCAGCTCAAGCGTGTCTATGCGATGTCCAGCCTTCGCTCCCATGACGTCTTGAACATATCGCTGGTCGGTGTTCAATCCGTCCCAGTCTGACAAGTCAGAGGCAAAGATTGGCTGACCCGTATCCGTCATCAATCGAATGAACATCTTGCCCTGATCACTCGATGTGGCTTCACGCTCAAGTTCTTTCAGCACCCTCTCTTTCCCTTCTGACTGGTAAAGGTCGCGGTATTCCACGATATCTTCTTCTAAATCTTCGTCCATGCGATTACTCAAGATGCTGTTGATGGAAAAATACAACACGCCGAGGCTTGCGATGGCAGAGAGCAGAAAGGCAGAAGCGTAGGAAAGCGTCAAGCGAAAGGTTAATGTCTTAGGAACCTTACGCATCGTTATCCCTCAGAACGTACCCGAGCCCCCTGATCGTGTGGATCAGCGGCTTGTGAAAGTCTTTGTCGACCTTTTCACGGAGTTTGCTGATGCGCGCTTCCACCACGTTGGTTCCAGGGTCAAAGTTGTAATCCCAGACACGTTCCATGATCATCGTCTTGGAAACAACGTTACCAGAATTGCGTATCAGGTATTCCAGCAAGGCAAACTCCTTGGGTTGCAAGTCGATCTTCTTTCCGGCCCGTTTGGCCGTGCGCGCAAGCAGATCGATGGAGAGGTCTTCATACGTAAGGCTCGTGGGCTCGGTGATCCGTTGGCTTCTGCGTAGTAGAGATTCAACACGCGCGAGCAACTCGCTGAATGAAAATGGCTTTGTGAGGTAGTCGTCTCCACCATGGCGAAGACCGTCTACCCGTTCATCGACTGATCGCTTGGCGCTCAGGATGAGGATGGGGAGCGCTTTTTTTTGCTCCCGGAGCTGGCCAAGCACTGAAAGGCCATCTAACCGGGGCAACATCAGATCAAGAATTGCCAGGTCATAACTCTCATAGAGTAATGCTTCAAGACCCCTCATACCGTCTTCTACATGGTCAATCGTAAAGCCAGCTTCTTTCATGCCTTTTTGAATAAAATCAGCGATGACGCGATCATCTTCAACCAATAGGATTCTCATGTTTTTCCCCTTGACACCTTATCCCACATGGCCAACGTCTCATTGTCATGCGTCTTGTCCACAATTCTTTCCGTATCATCGCCTGCACGAATTTCATGACCTTACCGATAATGTTAAAAGCCATGCTTATCATTCCATCATAGCGAAACCTGATATGTGACAACATTACCATATGATGAACTTCCCGCAGCGTGATTGCTTCGCAACCGGGAACTTGGCACCCTAGAATACAAAAGCTACTACCTAAGTAAACGCCCGTTGACGGATCGATTCCTGAATGTTTATGTCTTTTCTCTGTTCTCTCCTGTTTCTGCTTGTTCTTGGCCCAAGCTTCGCCGGTGCGCAAGAGCAGACGAGGAAGGCCTTAGAACCATCGTCAAGTGACCCCGTGAGAATTTACAGAAGTCCGGAAGAGCGAAGAGAGGCTGGTCTTGGCAAGCAGGTCACCGAGTGGCTGAAGATTGGCGGCGTCATGGATCTAGAAAAAGAATACCGGGCTAATCGCGTGCGTGCCGGGAGGAATTCAAACGACGATCCAGATCCCGAATTGGCCGTCGAGCTTGGCTTTGAGGTTCAATACGGGGAATGGTTTGAAGCCGAGGTGCTGTTTGCGGTGGAAGAAAACGGCCGTCGGCACTATCAAGAGCTGGACGAAGGCCTCATCGGAATCGACCTCGCCGATTTCGGCTTTAAGCTTGGCCAGCTCTATGTGCCTTTTGGTGCCTATTATAGCCATTTTGTGACAGGACCGTTGTTGGAATTTGGTCAGACGCGAGGAAGAGCTGTCCAACTCGACTACACGTTTTGGGATTCTGTGGAACTCGCAGCGTACGTGTTTGAAAGTAAAGCCGATAAGCAAAAGACCCAAAATGCAGTTGACTGGGGTCTCAGTCTTGAATACACGTCGAACGATGAGTCGCTGATAATCGGCGCCGGGTATCTTTCCGATCTTGCCGAAAGTCAGGACGCATTGCTCCTGGACTACAACAATACCTATCAGCGTCGTGTCCCGGCCTGGAATGTGTATACCCGGATAGGAATGCCTCCATTTGAATTGACCGTAGAGGCACTGAAGGCCATGAAGAGGTTTCAGGAGTTTGACAAGAACGCCAATAAGCCCTTTTCTTCAAATTTTGAGCTGGCTTATTTTCCAGTCAATTTTCTGCAATTCGCCCTTCGCTTAGAGTTCAGCGATGAGTTAGCAGATGAACCGAAATGGCAATATGGCGTGGCGGCAACGTGGCGGCCTTTTAACAATTTGAGTGTGGCCATCGACTATCTCTATGGAACCTACCAGAACGACTTCGCCTTCGACGATCTGGACAACGAGCTACAGAGCCATCATATGATAGGCTCACAATTGACGGTGGGATTTTGAGGAGATCCAGGCGGACGAAGGCATCTCCCCTGGTTTTTCAATCTGAACACCCTTTGCTTTTTCGGTACCTCCAACCCATCAGTCCGGCCAGACCTGATCCCATCAATACCACTGTCGAAGGTTCCGGGACGGAAGAAACCAATTCCACACGAAATTCATGATCCTGTAAATTTGGAGTCAGGCCTTCTTCGACCAAAATCAGGCCCAGTCCGGGAGCATAGTATTTAAATTCCCTGGCATCGGGGTCCAATCCGTTTTCTTCCAAGATTTGCAGGGTATTCGTGAACTCGCCGATACTGAGTGAGACGGTATTTCCGAGTGAAAAGATCGTGGCTTCGTCTACAGCTTCGTCCTGAAGTGCGAATTCTTGCCGGTAATTGAATCCCACGATGGGGTCAGCGGGCATGATGAATCCAGGCAGCGCATCGTTGACGCCACCTCTCCATGCGCTTTCATTGTTTGTTTCAATCAGATTGCCGTCGTCGTCATAGACAAAGTTGGTGACATCTTCCCCAAAGTACCAGACATTGCCGACCGTGTCCTGCGCATAATAGTCAAACGTATCTTCGACGATCACACCATCTTCGAATGCGCGGTCACGCTGTATGGTGGTCTGGACTCCAAGTATCGTCGGCCCAGGACCCAGATTGGAAAATGTGAACTTCTCTGTGACGATCTCCCCATCCTCCTCCTTCTGTCCTTGGTAGGTTTGACTGACGCCTGTGACTATTGGGAAGTACGCGTTGTCGATGGGAGCACCGGGGATGAATGTGGCCGCATTGAAATCCGGCAGAAATGGCATTGCCCAAACTCCGCTAGGAGCCAACAATGACAAGGTGGTCAGCAGATACAGAACATGGTGTTTTACCTTCATAGCTTTTCCTCCTCGCGATAGAAGATCATGTATCGTTCGACGCCATAATCTGTCCGTTCATCGTGGGATTCTGTTTACTGTTTTCAGTCGAATAGAGTCAACGAAATGATCAAATGGTAATGTTTGTGAAGAGCTCTAAAGTTGGGACAGGGGGCTTATTTCTCAGATGTGGGCCAATGATGCTAGAATCTCTGACATTATCTTTCAGCATGCAAGCAGCACGTAAACAGCTTTCAACACACAGGAGTTTGTGAGATGCCCCCACTTCGATCAAAGACCTCTACCCAAGGCAGGAATATGGCCGGTGCCCGTGCCCTTTGGCGGGCGACTGGAATGAAGAATGATGACTTTGGCAAACCCATTATCGCGATCGCCAATTCGTTTACCCAGTTTGTGCCTGGTCATGTGCATTTACATGACTTAGGTCAATTAGTGGCCAGGGAAATCGAAAAGGCCGGAGCCGTCGCCAAAGAATTCAACACGATCGCGATCGATGATGGCATTGCGATGGGCCATGACGGGATGCTGTACAGTCTGCCATCCAGAGATATCATCTCGGACTCTGTCGAATACATGGTAAACGCCCATTGCGCTGATGCCCTCGTGTGTATCTCGAACTGCGACAAGATCACTCCCGGCATGTTGAACGCGACGTTGCGGTTGAATATCCCGACCATTTTTGTTTCCGGGGGACCGATGGAAGCGGGACGCACGAAGTTAGCGGATCATCATACGAATCTCATTCATGCCATCGTCAAAGCTGCAGACGACAAGCTGTCTGATGGCGAAGTGGAGGAATATGAACGATCGGCCTGCCCCACATGCGGGTCTTGTTCCGGGATGTTTACCGCGAATTCCATGAATTGTCTGACGGAAGTGTTGGGGCTAGCGTTGCCCGGTAATGGGTCATTACTGGCCACGCATGCCGATCGAAAAGAATTGTTCTTGGAAGCCGGCCGTCAGATCGTCGCACTCTGTAAACGTTACTATGAAAAGGATGATGGATCAGTCCTTCCTCGAAGCATTGCGTCGTATGAGGCGTTCGCGAATGCCATGAGCATGGACATCGCCATGGGAGGATCCACCAACACGATCCTGCATTTGCTCGCGGCGGCGCAGGAGGCGGGAGTGAACTTTACGTTGCAGGATATTGACCAGTTGTCGCGAAAGGTTCCCAATCTTTGTAAGGCGGCTCCAGCAATCGATACGTATCATATGGAAGACGTGCATCGAGCCGGCGGGATGATGGGAATTCTTGGTGAGCTCAATCGAGGTGGCTTGCTGAACATGAAGGTGAAGAGTGTGCATAGTGAATCGCTTGGGGATTCACTCGAGCACTGGGATGTGGCCGTGACGAAGAGCGAGGCTGTCAAGAAGTTCTTTCGGGCCGGGCCCGCTGGAATTCCCACCCAAACGGCCTTTAGCCAAGACACCCGTTATGAGACCTTGGATCTTGATCGGCAGAATGGATGTATTCGCGATATCCAACATGCCTATAGCCGAGAGGGCGGTCTCGCCGTGCTCTATGGCAACATCGCCAAAAACGGCTGTATCGTGAAAACGGCCGGTGTCGATGAGAAGCTTTGGGTCTTTTCTGGCCCCGCGCGCGTTTTTGAATCACAAGATTCTGCCGTTGAGGCCATTCTCGATAATCGAATCTTGGCAGGGGATGTTGTCGTCATCCGGTATGAAGGCCCGAAGGGAGGGCCAGGGATGCAGGAAATGTTGTACCCGACTAGCTATCTCAAATCTAAAGGCTTGGGTGCGGCTTGCGCCCTTCTGACCGACGGCCGGTTCTCAGGCGGTACATCGGGTCTTTCCATCGGCCATGTTTCCCCTGAAGCGGCAGAGGGGGGCGCGATCGGCCTTGTGGAAGAGGGTGATGAAATACAGATCGATATCCCCAAACGAACGATTCATCTCAACGTGTCCGATGACGAATTAGTCGAGCGTCGTGGGCGAATGAAAGCCAAAGGGCACGATGCGTGGATGCCGACCGAAGTTCGAAGCCGTGTGGTGTCTTCCGCCCTTAAGGCCTATGCCGCCCTAACGACGAGCGCCGATAAAGGGGCTGTCCGGAATTTAGAACAGCTCAAGCTGTAATCCGTCATAGACACGGCTCTACCGAGAACCCTGTTTGCGCCAATTTGGAATCCTCTTCCGGATGCCCTCGTTCACTGAGGGCTGGAAGTCCATCTGCGTTGTTTCGGGTTACAACGCTCTCCTCCTTTACGTTCGGCTTCATACTCGTATGTATTGCCTCTGACTCTTCTGGCTTCCGAGTTCGATGAAGACTTTTACACGGGAAACGCCTTCACGAGTCAATCGGTTCGAACGGTACCCCAAGACCATACTGGCGCTGGTCATGGTTGGCCTTACGCTCATCGCAGACTTCGTCCTGACCGGGATCTATCATATTCAAAAATACGGCACGATTCATAAGTATGCGGAGCGACGAGCGTTACGTGAATCGTCTCCGGTTTTTCATCATACGCTCAAGGCCAATGGAGAGCAGCGGGAGCAAAAGTGGGGCAATCTTTCCAGTCCATTCTATACCAATTCGCTTGGCTTTAAAGACAAGCGCGTTGGTCAGGTTCAGCTAAAAACTGATAATTATCGTATCTTGTTTATCGGCGATTCGTTCACAGAAGGCATCGGGATCGCGTATGAAAAGACGTTTGTCGGCATCGTGGATCACGCCTTGTCTCTGGACAAGATTGAAGTCCTGAATGCCGGCGTTTCTTCCTATTCCCCCACGATCTATTTCAAAAAAGTTGAATGCCTGCTCGAGACGGTCGGGTTGGATTTTGATCATCTTGTCGTGTTTTTAGATATCTCCGATATCGAGGATGAAGTAAAACGGTATGACATGCAAGATGGGCGAGTGGTGGGTCTCGAGAGTCAAACATCCAGGCTGAAAGAGTTTGTGTATGAATATACGGGTCTACTCAAAAATATCTGGACTGTGGTCGTCAAGATCCAGACAGCTCTTGATCCGACTCACGAAGATCTCCGCACAGAGACGGAACGACGGTATGGGATCAATCAACAAAAAAGTTTATGGACGGTCGATGAACGCCTGTTTCGCGAGTACGGAGAGCGAGGCTTGGAGAAGGTCCGGCGGATGATGGAACGGTTGTATCGGTTACTTCAGGACCATCAAATAGGAATGACGCTTGCCGTGTATCCCTGGCCGGACCAGATCGTTCACAACGACCTATATTCCAGGCAAGTGATTGTTTGGCAAGCATGGGCCAGGGAGCGTTCAGTCAATTTTTTAAATTTGTTCCCCCTGTTCATTTCCCGTGACGGTGAGGCGAAGCAGGTCATCGAGAGGTACTTCATCGAAGGTGATGTTCATTGGAATGAAGACGGACACCGAGTCGTGGCGCAAGCATTACTCAGGAATATGCAAAGTGTTTTGCCGACGCTTTCCAAGGGGAAGCGGGGTAAGGTGGAGAAAGACTAAACTCTAGCTTATTTTTCATCCTGCACTGGGTTTTTAAGAGCGCCAATCTGCTCTATCTCGACCGTGACCTGATCGCCATGTTCGAGGAATACGGGCGGTGTCCGCGTGAATCCCACGCCAGAGGGGGTGCCGGTCAAAATAGTCGTACCCGGCAAGAGCGTGGTGCTCTGACTCAAGAAACTGATCAATGATGGAATATCGAAGATCATGTCTGACGTATTTGAATTTTGCATGACCTCGCCATTCAACCGTGTGCTAATCCTCAAGTCATTCGGATTCGGGATGTCGTCTCGAGTCACGAGATGTGGGCCAAGTGGACAAAACGTATCGAACGATTTGCCGCGACACCACTGCTTTCCTCCGCCCTCTTTTTGCCAGCGTCGGGCGCTGACGTCATTCGCGCAGGTGTACCCCAGTACATAATCGAGCGCTTCGGCCTTTTTCACGTTTTTTGCTGACCTGCCGATGATAACCGCGAGTTCGCACTCATAATCCACTTGCCCAGGAGCGACCCTCGGAATCATGATCGGCTCTTCCGGATGATTCAACGTGTTGGCGGCCTTGATGAAGAGAACGGGAAATTCCGGAAGTTTGGCGCCTGTTTCTTCCGCATGGGCTTTATAGTTCAGCCCGATGCATAAGATCGTGGGGGGAACGATCGGGGCAAGGAGCTTGGCGACCTCGGCCGTTTGATCACTTACCTGAAAATCACCGAACAGATCCCCATGGATACGTTGGGCCATGTTGTTGCCAAGAGGTTGGCCGTAGCCAATGTGACCTGTCGCATCTTGAAACCGGATAATATTCATACTACGTGTGTCCTCGGTTGAGTGAATAGACCATGGAAAATCTCATCAGCCCCATGGCCCTTTGAAACGTATTGGGATTCGCGATAAACGGGCAATAGACACAATGTATGCAACTATTCTCTGGAAGGCAAATTTTTGGAGTCAAAGACAACAGGTCCAACGGCTTGCTTGTAGGGGGTGACTGTTCTTACAAACAGCTGGAGGCGATAAAAAGAGGGGAGCAGGGGAGCGTGAGGTTACGGGTTCTTTTTCTGTAATGCGGCGGCTTCCGGAGAAATACTCACAGAGTCGATCGAGAAGGCCGTCGGGGTTTTGACTTGTCTGGATGACTGGACGCTGGTCGCCGATTCAATCAATGGAAGATCCTTCATGGCTTGAATATTCGCGGCGTTTAATGCGGCAAGGCCATCCATAGGGCGCCTCCTGGAGAATGGTTTGTAAGCACTTCAACTAGAAATCTTTTCGGTCCTTTCGCGCGAAGCCTTGACGAATACTTGGTGGAGGTTCTCAGGCAACGTTGCTGGTTGCTGTTCGTTGAAAAACAGCCGTCGTTCACGAGGGTTCTCGATGATCTCTAGAGGAAGAGCCGACAGTTGGCGCTTTGACAGGTGCATCGGCGTAAGCCTTCATGGTGGGACTCACCGTAGTGACAGGTGAGTTCCTCGCCGACCTTGATGTGGCGTAGCGAGTAAAATTCTACCCGTTCTCGAATGATTCGCATGTAGGTATTCGGGCTGCACGAGTGATTGATGAAGCGAAAGCCGTGTTTCTGTCCGGCCGCATCGATGGCCTTGCCATTATTCACTTCCACGATCGCGATGTGACGGCGTGTCTTCGCCCGTCGTCGTGCTACTCGTTGGCTAATCACTTCACCTTCGAATTCTCCTATTTTTTGCCTTGCTCGAATGGGCTCTGCGGCGAAGAGTCCTTTCCCATTGATGGGACTGGGTTGAACGTTCGTATTCACAGGCCAAGTGTTTCGACGCACTCAATCACCGCCAGCGAATGCGTCTTCTTCATGTTCTTCGATGATGTCTTCCGTTTCAATCCCCAGTCCCGCCTGGAACGACTGTCGGAGGGCGAGGACATGGTCATAGGATGGGGTATTGATGATGTCTTTCGAAAAACGTTCCATAAATCGGTCGCACAATGTGAGTCCTTGCTGGAAAAATTCTGGCAGTGGTCCCTCGGTCACCTGTTGCCAGGTGATGTAGACGAGAAATTCCTGAAAATACCGCGCGTCGGGCAATTGCTCGCCATAGCACTGTAACTGCTTGTATGCCTGTGTGGCCTCGGGGCCTTGAATGGACGAAAACGTCTCCTCGGTTTCGAGCACATCATCCTCGAACTCACCGAGTTCTCCACATTCTTCGCTTTGTCTGAGGGCTTGACGTGCGGCTATCGCTGGGTCGAAATTCATAATCTGTTTTCTCCAACCTCAAAAAATCTTCGGCTTCCTCACATGGCTGCTACGAAACTCCCGCACCGGCAAGCTTGCGCAACGCAGAATCCGGAGAAACGAGATTGCGGCCTAGGCCAAGCGATTGAGGCGTCATTCCGATAGCCAGACCCAGGAGTTGAGGGAGGTGGAGGATCGGGAGATCGATCGATGTCTTCTGCTGGCCCGCAGCTTTCGCCTGCATCCCATCTAAATTTAAATGGCAAAGCGGGCAAGGCGTGACCATAATGTCGGCTCCATGCCTTTTGGCGTCCGAGGTATGCGTCGCGACCATCGTGAGAGAGTTTGGTTCATTGATCGTGAGAATCGGGAATCCGCAGCATCGACTCTTGCCGGGAAAATCCACGACTTCCGCCCCGAGGATTTCGATGACGCGCTCCAGGGCTTTGGGGCGATCGGGATGTTGGTCAAACTGGAGGGCATCGGTCGGACGTTGCAGGTAACAACCATAAAAAGGGGCGGCTCGCAACCCGGTCAGGGGTTTTGTGATGTACTGCCTGAGTGTATCCTCTCCGACGTCCTCCAATAAGATCCACACGAAGTGCCGGATGCTCGTGGTGCCTTGATACTGTAAGCCTTCCTCTCCCAGTATCTGATTGATTTCCGCGAGGTACGCCGGGTCGGTCGTCATGCGATGGTTGGCCTGACTCATCACTCCTTGACAGGTCGAACAGATCGTCATGATGGGCAACTGCTGTTGTTCGGCCAGGGCAAATGTCCGCGCGTTGAGCACATCGCCTAACCGCCGGTCTTTTTCCTGGAGCACGCCTGCACCGGTGCAGGAGGCCGTGGTCATTTCTTCAAGCTCGATCCCGATCTTGGGGTAGACTTGCATGACCGATTGATACAGTTCAGGGCACGCGCCTTTCGAGACACAGCCGGGGAAGAAGGCGTATTTCATGGGTTTCTCCTTACGCGAGCAAACAGCCGCTTGATCTGTTCAATGCCGGGAATTGCACGGTGGAAAGGGCCGGACGGTGGAACTTTCTTGTGGCGCAACGATTGAAGTGCCACTGGAATCATGCCGAGCAGGCGGCGCCAGTTTCCCAGTCCAAACGTTCGCAGGGCCAGCATCGGTTCATCGAGCAGCCCTTTACGCTCAATAATATCCGTAAAGACTTCGGCATGGCGTGAGCCGCATGTCGATGAAACGTGTTCGTCCATGCCTTTGGCGCGCAATGACATGATGCGGTCCATCGGACCAACCCCTTTGGGGCAGACTTGTATGCATTCCATGCATCTGGTGCAATCCCACATGCCGCCTGGCTCGTTCAGGGCGTTGAGCCGTTGGGCTTTCTGTCCGTCACGAGGATCGGCGACGAATCGATAGGCTTTGGCCAAAGCCGCCGGGCCCACAAATCGCGAATCGACTTCCAGCACCGTACAGTCGGAGACGCAGACGCCACACATAATGCAGGTCATGACGCCAGACAGATGACTCATGGCTTCTGCCGGCGCGAGGTATTCAGCCTCTGGCGTCGCTCCGCTTGGTTGCAGCCAGGGCCGAACCTGGCGAATCTTGTCCCAAAAGGCCGACATGTCCGTGATGAGGTCTTTAATGACGGGCATGTTATTCATGGGTTCGACGCGAATGGTTGTACCTTCTTGAGTGGCGGTGACGATCTTTGTTTTGCAGGCTAACGTGGCATGGCCGTTGATCCGCATGCCGCAAGACCCGCAGATGGCACCACGGCATGAACACCGAAGTCCGAGTGAATCGTCGAGTGTCTCTCGAACCTTAATGAGCCCGTCCAGGACGCTGTCCGATGGCTCGAGTTCGAGTTCATAGTCTTGAAAAAATGGCGCCGGAGCCTGCTGCTCAGGATTGAACCGGCGTATACGAAGCGTGGTGCTCATCAATACACCCGGGCTTGTGGTTTCCACTGAGTAATGCGAACGGGAAGATAATCGATGTCTGGCGCGCCGTTCCCGCTATGATATAGCAAAATGTGCTTCAGCCATTCGTCGTCGTCCCGATCCAGATAGTCTGTTCGGAAATGCGCCCCACGGCTTTCTTTGCGCGTCAACGCTCCGGTGATGATCGTCTCTGCGCAATCCAGCATGAATCCGAGTTCCAGGGTGTTCATGAGGCCGGTATTAAAGACGCGGCCTTTGTCCTTGATTCCGACCGATTTCCATCGTACTTTGAGCGACTCGATGACCTTTCGTGCGGTATTCATGCCATCTTCGTCTCGAAAGACGGAAAGGTGCCGATTCATGGTCTGGCCCATCTCCAATCGGATTCGGGCGATCGTATCTTCTTGTGCGGGTCTGTTGAGTATCGAGGCCACAAAACTTTGATCGCTGTCCACCACGGCTTCCGAGAGGCTTGGCGCGGAACATGTCTTGGCGTACTTTGCGGCACAGACTCCGGCGCGTCTTCCGAACACGACGGTATCCAGCAACGAATTCGCGCCGAGACGATTCCCGCCATGGAGACTGACGCAGGCCGCTTCGCCGGCGGCAAATAATCCTGGCACACCCTTCCATTGCTCGTGGATGTCCCAGCATCGTCCGTCAATATCCGTTTTTATCCCTCCCATTTGATAATGCATGCCCGGGCGGATAGGGATCGGTTCTTCCGCGAGGTCAATATTCGCGAAGGTTTTGGCCTCCTCATTGATTTGCCGCAATCGGTCGTGGATGAACGCTTTGCCGAGGTGCCGGCAGTCCAACAATACACAACCATTGATGCCGCGACCCTCATTGATCTCAAGTTGTTCGGCTCGTGAAACGACATCACGGGAAGCCAGCTCCATCATGTTGGGAGCGTACCGTTCCATAAATCGTTCCCCTTCACTATTGAGCAGATACGCTCCTTCGCCGCGAGCGGCTTCGCTGATGAGGAGTCCCTTCCCTTTGAGAGTCGTGGGATGATACTGGACCATTTCCATATCCATGAGAGGAGCACCAGCCCGATAGGCCAGCGCCATCCCATCGCCAGTGCAGATCAACGCATTGGTACTGGGTTCGTACACACGACCAAGCCCGCCAGCGGCCAAGATGACGGCCTTGGCCTTGAACAGGGAAAATTTCCCCGTTCGAATTTCGAACGCGATGACCCCGGCGCATCGTCCATGATCGTCCTTGACGATGGAAGTGACGAACCATTCCTCAAAGATAGGGAGTTTGGCTTGAAGGATTTGTTCGAACAAGACGTGCAACATGGCTTGTCCCGTGAAATCAGAGACAAAGAATGTCCGGGCGCGTTTCTGTCCACCGAATCGGCGGGTTCCCAACCGTCCTTCCTCATTTCGGTTGAAGATCACTCCCATGTGTTCCAAGTCGATAATATCCTGCCCGGCTTCTTGCGCTAAGACTTCTACGGCATCTTGGTCGCCCAAGTAATCGCTGCCTTTGACGGTTTCGAACGCGTGATCCTCCCATTTATCTCCCCGGTCGGTCAGCGCGGCATTGATGCCTCCTTGTGCAGCGTTGGAATGACTCCGGACCGGATGAACTTTGGTCAGAACCCCGACGCTCACACCTTGATGGTGGGCAGACAACGCGGCTCGCATTCCGGCGAGCCCAGCTCCGATAACCAGGACATCGTAGGTATGAACAGTGGTCATGGGTATATTACAGAGAGGGAGGAATCAGTAAGCATGTCCCGCAGGCGAATGAATGGGTTCTGTTCTGTTTTTCTTCATGGTTGCGAAAAGCCCTATTGGATGGTCATGTGGCCAGTTTCTCTTCAACGTCAAAATAGTCGTCCTCAAAATATTTTTGTGCGACGCCGCTGGCCATGGCCGCTTTGGCGACCGCTTTTGTCACGGCGACGTGCACGGTTAAATCCAAGGGGCTGGGCACGATCTCGCCCTGGGGCGTGGCCTCGACGATGGCTTGCACGGCGGCCAGCAACATGGAATCATTGATGGCCATGGCTCGAGTTTCCAGGGCTCCTTTGAAAATGCCGGGATAGGCCAGCAGGTTATTGACGTACCGCCCATCCGAATAGAACGCGGCTCCGGCGCTCAGCGCTTGTTCTTCGGTAATTTCCGGGATGGGATTGGTCAATGCCAGAATGATCTGCCGAGGCTTCACCATATCCGGCTTGATTAATCCTTCAACGCCGGTCGTGGAAATGACGACATCGCAGCGATTCATGATCTCTTTCAATGTCGCACTGTTCCGGCGAAACTCTTCCAACCGGTTGACCGCGGAGGGATTCTTGTCACAACACCAAACGTCTCGTTTGGTATAGGCCATGATCAAACGCGCAATGGCACTTCCAGCGGCGCCGAGTCCGACCTGACCGATCTGAACTTTTTCCAGGTCGCCTTTGACGATTCGACATGCATTGATGACGGCCGCGAGACAGACGACGGCGGTCCCATCTTGGTCGTCATGCATAACGGGAATGCTCAAACGTTTCACCAGCTCGGTTTCAATCTCAAAACATTCCGGGGCAGAAATATCCTCTAGGTGGATGGCGCCAAATCCTGGAGAAAGACGGATGGCGGTGTCAATGAACTCCTGTGGATCTGTCGTATTGATGGGGATGGGGACCATGTTGTAGCCGGTGAATTTTCGAAACAGAGCGGCTTTGCCTTCCATGACGGGCATGGCGGCCAGCGGACCAATGTTCCCCAAACCCAGGGTCCGGCTTCCATTCGTCAAGAGCGCGACTGTATGGTGAATCCAGGTGTAATTGTAGGCCTCACTCGGGTCTTTTTGGAGAAGACGGCAGACATCCGCCACGCCTGGAGTATAGACCAGCCGCATGTCGTTGACGGTTTCAATCCTGGTATTGAGTTCCATCCTGATTTTTCCACCTTGATGCCGTTCAAGCACTTCATCGATGATCTGCAGAATGGTGGTCTCCTTCAATTTTCGAATGGCCTTGAGGACACGCGCAAAGTGTTCTCGGTCTTGTGTAATGATGGTGACATCGCGCCAGATATAGTACTTGCCAAGCTTCCGCGTTTTGACATCTCCGATGCTCCCGCCTTCTTTGGCGATTGCCGTCATGAGTTGCGCCAACACGCCGACTTGATTTTCACTCTTATATCGTACCATCCGAATAAATTCTGTTTTCCCGGTGAGCGATACGACGGGCTTATGATCTGCCATGGTTTTTTTCTCCGGCGATTCGTGCAGCTCACATCGTCTGCGGTCGTTCTCCGCGGCCCCGCAGGCGTGAACCGAAAATCTGGTTGTAGGGTGATAGCAACGTGAAGGGTAATTGATAGAAGGGAGGACGGCCACTCACCTTTTCAACGAGCGTTTCTCAAGATCGTTGTGAAAATTTTAACTGGATTGGGGTTGACGTGCGTAAGAATGTGAACACACACTTTTACTATATAAGGTTTTGTGGGTGAGCACAAGTGGGCTGAAGCGGGATGGCGGGTAAAATCACAGGACACCAAATCTTTTTAGAGGTGCGATGAAACTCGTTTAAACTCGCCCGAACATCGTACCCCTGCTCGTGGCCAAATTCGACGATTGTTGTCGCCACGGTATTTCAAGGTTTTGCGAAGACAATGAAGGATATGGGAAGGGAGGAATCATGCGGAAGAAGGCGGGTTGTTCCGTGACGCGAGAGGTTCATAGGGGCGGTTATGAGGGCCATCGTAAAGTTGGTCTGGGCGGAAGAGGTGATTGTGCTGATACTGCTCAAAACAGTGCGCGAGCCATCCCGCGACGCGTGCCATGGCAAAGATTGGAGTGAAGAGGTCAGTTTCGAGGCCCATATGATGGTAGATAATGCCTGAGTAAAAATCGACGTTGGGTCGAATGCCTTTGTGACCGACGCGTTGCTCCATCTCTTGTTCAACGGCTCGTGCGATCCTGAACAATGAATCCTGTTTGTGAGTGTGGTCCATTTGCCGTGCGAATTCCTGGAGAATGAGGGCCCGAGGGTCTTTGACTTTGTACACCCGATGACCAAATCCCATGATTTTTTCTTTTGCCGCCATTTTCCGATCAAGGTAGGTGGAAACGTGTTCAACCGAGCCAATTTCCCTGAGCATATGAATGACCGCTTCATTCGCTCCGCCATGAAGTGGACCTTTCAACGTGCCGATTGCGGAGGCAATGACCGAGAACGGATCGGCGAGAGTCGAGGCCGTGACCAGACCGCTAAAAGTCGAGGCGTTCATCGTATGTTCGGCATGCAGAAGCAGGCTGGTGTCAAAGAGTTTCGCGATGGCGGGATCCGGGGATTGTTCGAAGAGCATGTAAAAGAAATTTTCCGAGTAGGAAAGTGAATCATTCGGTTGAATCTGGTGATCGCCACGGCGAAGTCGAGCGAACGCGGCGACGATCGTCGGGAGTTTGGCTAGGAGCCGAATGGCCGACCAATAGCGGGCTTCGGCATCCTGGACGTTGGGGAGCGGATAGAACATTCCCAGGGCCGCGACGGCTGCTTGCAGAGCATCCATCGGATGCCCATGCTCTGGAAGACATTTCATCAGATCGGTAATGCGATATTTGATGCGGCGGTGCCGCATGAGATCGGACTCGAATTGTTGAAGCGCTGACCGGGTTGGGAGCTCATTAAACAGGAGCAGATACGCGGTTTCGGTAAATGTGCCATGAGTCGCCAGTTCTTCAATGCGAATGCCGCGATACTCCAAAATCCCCGCTTGTCCGTCGACCCAACTGATATTGGATTTTGTCGCAGGTACTCCTGCTAGTCCTGGGAAAAAGTCTCGCATAAGCTCACTTCGTCCTTTGAAATTATTGAGGATACAACGACGTCTTCTTTCAGTATACTCTGTTTTTGTAAATGTCCCCAACTCTGTCAGTCGAATTTGTTATACTACCCCGGGCCGTCAGGGTTGAGAGCATTCGCATCGTTCATCAAAAATTTTGAGGAGGACCATTCATGATGGGGCAGATTTGGGCACGACAGGGTACGACACTCTTGGTACTGTTGACGATGGTATGTCTGTCAGGAGGTCTCGTGTTCGGAGACGAGGGACATCGCCATTCCGGGATGATGGAGCGGCATCAAGGATCAGGACATGGCGGCATGAAGCATCATGGTTCGTTATCGCCTCTGGGAATGCAACGGGAACTCGGGTTAACGGAGGATCAAATAAAAGCCCTGGCTCCGGTAGAAACAGGGTATCGCAAGACAATGATCAAGAATGGAGCCGATCTCCGTGTTGCGATGATCGATTTGGGTACGTTACTGGACCAAAAGGAAACCGATCGAGCCGCGATTGCCAAAAAGGTTGATGAAATCGGAGGCTTGCAAAAGCAATTCATGCTGTACCGGGTCGATACGTTGCTGAAGCTCAAAGAGATTTTGACTCCCGATCAATATCAACAGTTTCGTGACCGATTGAAAAAACAGATGAGCCTTGGGTCGGGTGGCATGCATGGCATGGCGGATATGAAGGGACATGGTTCCATGGGCAAGCACGGATATGGGCAAGGTCATTCCGAGGGCTATAGCCATGGTAAGGATCTTAAAAAAGGCCATTGATCTGAATATCTCCGGGCGCATCCTCCTATCACAAGAGGAGTGGTGTGTCTGAATCACACGTTTGATCAGTGTTTTTCCGCGACGATGAGCCAACTAATCCGTTTTGGTGTTTCCCTCGAAAAAAAGCTTCTGGCCGCCTTTGATCGTCACATTAAACGGAAGAAGTATCAGAACCGTTCTGAAGCGATTCGAGACCTCATCCGCAATCAACTGGTGGGAGAAGAATGGGGAGGAAACAACGAAACGGTTGGCACCATCACACTCGTGTATGACCATCACCAGGCGGATGTGCTTCAACAATTGACACATCATCAGCATGAATACGGGCGGTTCATTATTTCCAATCTTCATGTGCATTTGGATCATGATCATTGCCTGGAAGTCATTGTGGTCAAAGGACGTAGTGCCGCCTTGGTTGATCTGGCAAATTTACTGATTAAAACCAGAGGGGTGAAGCATGGACAGCTCACCATGACGACTACCGGAAAATCCCTCAAATAGCCACCTTATCTTAGCCTTCGTAAGGGATCCTCGCACTCCTGGTCCTTTCGCCTGAAAGACAGGTGCTGAATTTCCTCTCTCGCATCGTTCCATTTCCTATTACCCATAAATTCGATTGACGTTATTTTGCGGGCCTTGGTATAAGGAGTGCCACAAATTTTTATTTTGTGCTACCGGTCGAATTTATGTGCCTCTCGTTTGTTCCGCGCTCTTCCACCTAATGACGTATCCCTATCCTGTCTTCTTTCATCGAGCGGTGTGGATTCCGGCTATTGTGTTCTTTGTCTTCTTCGGTCAGTTGTGGACACAGCCTGCATTCGGAAACGATCAAGAAGACATCACCGTTTTGGAGGAGGTCCTGGTCGTTGGAGAACGGCCTGTGGCGGCCTCGTCCAATCGAATTATCCTGAATGAAGACATTCTGCTCCAACCTCAAGGCCGTCCAGCGGATTTGCTCCGGTTGGCTCCCGGCCTTATCACCTTGGAACATTCCGGCGGCGCTGGAAAATCAGACCAATATCTGCTGAGAGGATTTGATGCTGATCATGGCACTGACCTGGCCATTCATGTAGATGGGATGCCCATTAATATGCGCAGCCACGCGCACGGACAAGGATACGGGGACATCAATTTCATTATCCCGGAAACTATCGAGGAAATCGTCGTTAAAAAAGGACCCTATCATGTGGAATATGGCGACTTTGCCACGGCGGGCGCCGCCAATTACGTCACGCGTGACTGGGTGCCTCACACGATCGTGCAATCGGCAGGCGGAAGTTTCAACACGCAACGGCATCTGTTCATCACCTCTCCCTTTCACGAAAAATTCCGCACGCTGTTGGCCGGGGAATTCTATTACACCGATGGCCCGTATGACTTTGTCAATCGCAATACCCGCTATAACGGGTTGGCTAAATTCACTGTAGACCCTTCTGAATCCTCTCAACTCAGTGTGACCCTGACCCAATATTATGGACGATGGAATGGATCAGGCCAAATTCCTTTGCGAGAGGTGACTTCAGGGAGATTGGACCGTTTTGGGTCCCTTGACCCTAGTGAAGGCGGACAGTCGATCCGAACGACCGGTCGCTTAGATTACTCTGCCGATCTTCCCGGTGGTGGGACTGTTTTCGCCCGTCTGTGGGCTCAATATTATTATCTCTCTTTGTTCACTAATTTTACGTTCTACCTCAATGATCCGGTGAACAGTGACGGCATTGAACAGACGGATCACCGTTGGCTGACTGGAGGGGATATCGGCTATCGTCAGATTTTTCGATTCTTCGGTTCTGAGGGCGCCATGACGGCCGGACTTCAGACCCGGTTCGATAACATTCGGGTCCGTCTGGGCACGCAACACAAACGCTCGTCTTTAGCCATCACGCAGGAATCAGACATTTTTGAATCCTCCTATTCTCCATATCTCAGGTTGGACCTACAGTTTTTCCCCTGGCTGCGATTTGTCGGAGGCGGACGGGTCGATGTGTTCACGTATCATGTGAAGGATCGTTGTGGCGCTGCCTGTTCGGTCAGGCCGAATGGGTTCGCTTCCGATGCCATCACCAGCGGAAAGGCCAACCTGATTTTTGGCCCCTGGGACCAGACCGAATTCTTCTTGAATGTTGGCACGGGGTTTCACAGCAATGATGCACGGGATGTCGTGGAAAATTCATCAGCCAACACCTTGCCGAGAGCTGTTGGGTATGAAGTCGGCATCAAGAGCCATCCGTGGGACTGGTCGGAAATTTTGGCTACATTTTGGCTGTTGGATCTGGAGTCCGAACTGGTGTTCGTGGGGGATGAGGGCACGACGGAAAGACGTGGAAAGACCCGCCGCCTGGGCATGGAATTCAGCGCTCGCCTCACTCCGCTGGAATGGCTCACTCTTCGAGCAGACATCACGTATACTCATGCCGAGTTCAGAAAAACCGGCGATTCCGTTCCTTTAGCTCCGGAATTCACGGCCTTTTCAATGGTGACAGCCCGCCTTCCAATGGGACTCTCCGGGACATTACAAATGTTGACCGTGGGAAGTCGGGCCGGCACGGAAGATGACAGCGTGAAACTGGAACCCTTTACGATTTTCGACCTGATTCTTCGTTACAAAATACCCGTTAGGCCACCAGCAGGACGTTTGGAGGCCTTTTTCAGCATTCGCAATTTAACCGATACCGATTGGCGTCAGGCGCAGTTTTTCTATGCTTCCCGTCTTTCTGGAGAACCCGCCGGTGGCGTGTCCGATATTCACTTTGTTCCGGGAACACCTCGAATGTTCATGGGGGGGCTGACTTGGTTTTGGCCGGAGTAGACTTTGGACGAAAGTCATCCTTTAGCCATCGCACTTTTGGTGTGTAAGGTATCGAATAACGACTCAAGTTGGAAGGTATTGTAGTTTCCCGTCCGATTAGCGTGTGGGATAAATTCACAATCCCGAACGGTTTGCGCAATTTAGAACCATACTCGAACCCCCACCACAAAACGAATCTGACTTGAATCTCCGCCCTCTTTCCTGACGAAGGTCGCGGTTTCGCCAAAACTTCTATCCAAAGAAACTCCTACGTAGGGCGCGAATTCACGCCGGATTTCATAGCGCAGACGTGCGCCCCCTTCCACGTTATTGAGTCCGGAACCGGTTGTGAATTTTTTGACCCGTTGAATGGCCGCGTTGGTTTCTAGGCGTAGTTGGAGGATCAGGCGTTGACTCAAGGACAGGTCTTTGGTCGTCGTCAGACGAGCGGACACATGGCCGAGACAACTCACAAATAGGGCGGACTCAATTTCATAGTTATAAGGCACCAGTCCCTGCAGTCCGATGACGACTAGCCCACGCGTCACATTGTGATCACGATAGGATTGCGTTTCAAGACGACCGCCGACCTGAAAATCGTAATACTGTTGAAAAAAACGTCCGTAGAGCAACTGGGAATCTGCATCGTAGTCGGCTTTAAAAGCACTGTTCTGTTGTCCTTCAGTTTTAAACCAGAGGCGGTTATAGTCCCCTCCATACCAGCCTTCGATATCCCACCTGTAATCGTTTCCACTCTCTGACCCGCCCATGTTTGGACGATATTCAAGGACGTCAGCGAGAATAAAGATATGTTTCTTCTCATCCTCCACAGGACTGGGCCAGTCAGTCTGGGGGGCGACGTTTGGCAGGCCGTCCCTCTTTTCTGTTGATGCACTTAACGGAGCCAGCTGGTACATCTCTACAATTTTTTGAGGAGTTGAGCGAGTGGACGTACTTGAAGGAGTTGATGGGGGGAAGGTCGTCTTGGCGAATGCGCTGACCGCGTCGAACCCCATGCCCAGGAAACCGACTACCGTTAATAAAAGAACGGTTCGAACGGAGGCGTTCATGATCACATCTGGCTCTTTTGGTCAGTGACCTCGATGACTCGAAACATTCCTGCCTTCATATGAAAGAGCAGATGGCAGTGAAATGCCCAACGCCCCGGCGCATCAGCGGTGATGGCAACAGAGAGTCGCTCTGCCGGCTTGACGATCACCGTGTGCTTCCGAGGCAGGTAGACCCCCGTGCCATTCTCGAGGTGCATCCACATGCCGTGCAGATGCAGGGGATGTTCCATCATCGTGTCATTCACGAAGGTTAAGCGAAGACGTTCACCAAACCGAAACTGAATGGGCTCTTTGGCTTCCGAAAACTTTTTCCCGTCGAATGACCACATATAGCGCTCCATGTGGCCGGTGAGGTGGAGCTCGATCTCACGCTCAGGCTTCCGTTGGTCGGGGTGGGGTACAAGGCTCTTTAAATCGGTATAGACCAACACGCGCCGGTCACTGTTGCCGAGTCCTCTCCCAGGCTCGCCACTACGATTCTGAGAATGCTCCGCCACAGCTTGATTGCCCGTCCCGTGATGGTCGGGGCCATGCTTGACCGGTTTAACGCCGGGAATCGTTGAATGAGATGGATCATCTATCGGCATATCTGACAGCCTGTTCATGTCGTGCGCGTGTCGTGTTTCCGGGGTCTCGATCATGCCCATGGCTTGATGGGGCAAGTGGGCGTGGCTCGCATGAGAAGTCTCGTCCATATTTTCCATGTCCATACCGGCCATACCCATGTCATCCATCGTCCGGAGTGGCCTCGATCGACGTTCAGGAAGTGGCGCACGCATGCCGGCGCGCGGAGCCAACGTGCCGCGGGCGTATCCGCTTCGATCCATCGTCTCAGCAAAAAGAGTATAGGCCCGATTTTCGGTAGGATTGACGATGACGTCGTAGGTTTCCGCCGGACCGATGCGAAATTCGTCCACCACAACGGGCTGCACGTTTTGTCCATCTGCCTGGATGACGGTCATGCTGAGGCCGGGCAAGCGTACATCGAAGAACGTCATTGCCCCCGCGTTAATGATGCGCAAACGGACCCTGTCGCCTGGACAAAAACGCCCAGTCCAATTCATTTCGGGCGACAAGCCGTTCATCAAATAGGTATACGCATAACCGCTGACGTCGGCGAAGTCCGTCGGGTCCATCCGCATCCTGTCCCACATCAAATAATTCTGCAGTGTGGACCACAACCCCTGTCGCCTCATGTCAGTAAGAAATTCGCGAGTGGCGCGCTTCTGAAAGTTATAGTAATCAGGTACTTTTTTGAGATTTGCGAAGAGCACTTCCGGTGACTCGAATGTCCAATCCGAGAGCACCACTACGTATTCACGGGTATACTGGAATGGTTCCGGCTCGATCGGATCGATAATCAGCGGTCCATAGACCCCTGACTGCTCCTGCCCTCCGGAGTGGCTGTGGTACCAGTAGGTGCCGTTTTGTCGAACCGGGTAGCGGTAGGAAAAAGTCGAGGCTGGCTTGATGCCGGCAAAGCTCACGCCAGGCACGCCGTCCATATCTTGCGGTAAAATCAATCCATGCCAATGAATCGACGTGTCTTCCTCTAATCGGTTAGTGACGTTGAAAGTGACGGTTTGCCCTTCCTGCAGGCGGATCAAAGGCCCCGGCACCGTGCCATTGATGGTCTTCGCCATGCCAAGTTGATCTCCAATTCGAAACGGAGTCTCCGTAATCCTTAAATCGATGGAATTTCCACGCAATGGTGAGGCGGGTGTTGCTCTATTGATCGCTGCACATGCCCAAATGTAGGAGGGGATGAACGGGGTCAGGGCAGCCGCGAGCCCCATCGTTCCGATGCGTGCTAGCAACGCACGCCGTGTTATCTCGTGATGCTGGCTATTCATGTTTCTGTTCCTTGTTACGTGCTTTGAACCTTGACGTGTGACCCTCGTTTTATTTTTCTCGAGCGCTCTTGCTGACATCCATGCCGAGCATGAAACGGTGACGAAAATAGTCAGCTCATCCCAGAACCCCCATGGATTCTGAACACTTTTGCTATTCAGTCGTGAGGAATGCTCAATTTAGAAAAACGGAGAAGAGAAGATGCCGAAGAGGGTAGGTCGTGGGGTAGGGTAATCGTTCATGACCTAGAAAATGAAAAAGACCGAAGCGAGGAATGTCGTGTAACCCGGAGACCGTGACCGCAGAAATAGAGCCTACAGACACATCGTCATTTGCAAAAATTTCCGAAGATGATGTGCTTAATTGGTCAGGGCAGTCGCTCGTCATTAATAAAGAAGTGGAATGGTGAGATGTTGGTTGCGAGTGATGTATGTCGGTGGCGGAGGCCGGCATGGGGCAGTACAAACCACCTGCCCCGCAAAGCACAAAAGCAAACAGGATAAGGAGGACACAGCCTTTTACTTTTGGCGAAAATTGTAAATTCATGTGTACGTATGGATTGCCTTTCACGCTTTTCTATTAGCCTAACTCTCTTTCATGGATATGTACAGCACACTGGATATCACCACAGAAATGTTTCCTGAATTTAAAACAGCTTGCTCAGTGAAATTTTTTCCTGTCATGACCTCCTTGGCCGCGTCATGCCTTCTGCCAAAGAGACCGTATCTGATGTTTGCCGGTTCAAGTCCTGATGGCGGCTTCCGGTGGTGTGATAGAACATGGAGTAGCGAGCCAGGCCAGGTTGGAGTATCGATGGCTGGGGCCCCGTGCGCTTGCAAAAGGAGAGGCTACTGCACCTATTGAAGGGAGGTTTCGTCTGGAAGCAACCCCTGCCGGATCAACTCTGTGATGATCGCCTGCTTTGATTGGGCAAAGGTAAGTTGTAATTCTTCGACGGAATCGCCGTGTTGAAACTTCATTTTTAAGAATTCATGCCGCCCGTTGGTGATCCAAAACGTTTCATCGTCTTCCGCTCTCGGCGCATACTCCAGTTTTTTTCCACAAATCCACATCCAGTCGATGCCTTCTTTATCGGGCGTGAGGCGGGGACGGTCCTGTTCCTTTTCCTCCCAAATCGCTAGGCGAATCAGATCAATCACCACGTTCCGGTCTTCTTGGGCAATGGGGGGATCTAGGGGCAGGTGAGCTTTGTTATCCAGATCAGCTTCGATCCGTGCAATAGCCTGTTTCAACCGCCGTAAGCCACGCTGAACCTGTTCACTACGATCCATACCGCGTAGAATAACACAAACCAATTGTCCATTTTACGTTCAAGATTATGGGAGTGTTGAATCCTGTGAGGTGCGGTCGCTGCCGGTTCCATATCGAGAATGACCACAGACAATCATAACACCGTATCAGCGGTATTATGATCGCCTGTAGCCGTATCGGTGAGCCCCTCCTATCAGTGAAAGGCGAAATTATCCTGACTTTGGCTCTTCATAATCAGTCAGCATATTCGGCTGAATCTGCCACTTTTTCGAGTGTATTGATGCTAATGTGCGGCCATCGCGCTCGATCAGGATGCCCGTCCTCTCGTGGCCGGAAAAAATCCAACATCACCACTTGGGAGTACTGCAACCGAAGTTTCGGACGCCCATATTGGTCTTTTTCCTTCAACTCTTGAATCCAAAAAGTCGACTTCATACTTGCCGGCTCAGCCTGCTTTGTCACGAAAGGCGCGTTGACGATGCCAGCGTTTTGGCGAGTGGTGTCAACAGTCAAAACCGTCGTGCGCTTTATGTCAATGCTCTGATTGGCAAACCGGAGAATTTCATGCATGTCCTTCGGATTGAATCCCGGATATCCCGGAATACCCTGAACATCGCCCATGAATGGATTATCAATGTAGTGCTTGTAAGGAGCCAGATACGGATCGGTCAAGAAGTTGGAGTCAGGTGTAGATAAATCCTGGAATTGTCCAATTGGTAGACCACTCACAGGCGGGATGTCCGGCATTCCCTTCTCGGTAGTTGCGGTGCCGAGGGCCAGCACTGAATTCCCGTGGGGGACGGCAGCCAGCCGAGCAACCTCGATGACTGCATCAGCCATTTTAATCCCTCCGTCAGGCGTATCCGTTATATCTTTGTCGATGGCCCTCAGGTTTTTCATGTAGAGCCAGAGACCGGGTTCATGATGGATCGGTTTTCCGATCACGCCGGCAAGACCGCCACTGTCTGGATTATCCTCTGCTTTCCCTTGCGTGATAGATTGCTGGTAATCCAGTGCAACCACAAATTGGTCATCGTCCGGGCTCCCAGGCGGGTTGTTGCTGGAGTCGAGAACACCTTTTAATCCCCGGTTTTCAACATTGTCACTGACTGTCGTGAATACCAATTCTTCATCGTATTGATTCATAAGAATTCGGAATTTGAAGCGTGCCCCGTCAAATGGAAGGGCGATCATATTCCATCCAGTTCCTTTCCCCTCCCACTTTCCAGGGAGTAATCCTAACGGACCTAATGCTTTCGATCCGATTGCCCCCGGTTTGCAACTCCGCCTGAACTGTGCTGATTTCTTCACTTGTTCCTCCATTCATTATAGGATTATTAATAATAAGGGGATGTTCCGCTCTAACAATCGGAATCAATACACTTCCCAGGATAAGCCTCAAGGCCTCAGACTGTTTGAACGCACACCCATCACCAGGTTTGAAAGCCTGGTGAGTTCGACCGGCATAAGCAAATTATGGAATCGACTGTTTTTTCGTTTTCGATCCCCGAAGTTTATGGAATGTGGGATGTCGGACCTCTTCGCTTTACCCAAGCCAATCGATGTTCCTTTGACTCGATGTCCGATATTCCGGTAGCCAATGTAGAAAAGGGACCAAGACACGTTGTTTCAGCATTTAAGTAGTCCGATGCCGATAAGAAAGAAGCAAAATATACAGTACTGAACATCGAACTTAAAGTCTTGTCGCAAGCTGCTAATCCGCTAACCAATTTCAGGTCTGTTCGTGATAGCCGTTTCCAATAACTTCCGTCTGGTTCAACGTACGGACCGTACGGGGTGTGTCGTCTATATCGATTGGCACGTATTGGGATTCGCTCTGCCTCACATGACCTCAGCCAGGTTTTAGCAGACACGATCATCACTCACACGATTACTTCACTGTTACTGAAGGGATCCGCCACCGACCAGCAGACACGAATCGTCGACTGTGTGGCTGAGCCAGGGTATGGTTGTCATCTCATGGCTTAGAGGACGAATAGTACGGACCACTTTTGGAGATTCGCCGGACGAGGACGTAAAATTGCCTTGAGCTCTGTTGCTCTATATGGGAAAAATGAGTCGTAAAGATTTAACGAATCGGTTCAGGAGAATCGATGCATTGAAATGGGTAAGGATCTATGAGTAACGAAAAGAGATGTAGCCATCCCCTGACATGTTGGCAGGAGTTCTGCGGGATGCGGAAAGACTATCTCACGTCACTGGCCACGGTGGTCGAACGGGGCGTCACGAGAACAGATACGCGCCATCCGGCATTTTGTGGGTGCATCGACTGGCATTCCAGCGTCCACGGGACCTATGCATTGCTCGTGGCTTCCCGGTTGACGGGCCATACACCATGGTTTGATGCGGCAGAGGCGGTCTTGCGATCGGAGCGATTGGCCGAAGAATTGACCTGTTTACAATGTGGTGAATTGGATCATGAGTTGCCATATGGATATGCCTGGTTTTTGAAGCTGGCCCAAGAGCGCGAACGATGGGGACGACATTCGGATGTACACGTGCTCGCTACGGAAATTGCCACGCGGTTAGAACACTGGGTTTTTTCGTTATCCGATGACGACATTCTTCATTATGCATCGCGCCGGGAGTACGGCAATGTGTCCTGGGCCGTGTTGAACCTGTGGGAATGGAGTTGCTGGCAAGAGAATACCGCGTTGCAGAAAAGATTGATGACGTTGACGAGAGAACGATTCATCCCGCTCGACCGGCATTTTCCGGCATCCTATGATGAGCACATTGATGAGTTTTTCGGGGCATCGCTTCAACGCACGAGAACGATACTGTCTGTTCTGCCGTCTGACGAGGCGAGGGCTTGGCTGCATTCTTTTTCTTCCGATATTTTGCGGCTGAAGCCCAATGTGATTGCTCCAAAACCCCATTCAGCAGGGTTGAACTTCAGTCGAGCCTGGGCCTATTGGACCCTTTTTACAACCACTGGGGATGCAGCGTATCGGGATCTCTACATGGATCATGTCGTCACGCATATGGAGAAAACGGAATTCTGGCGGGACGACTATAAACAATACAGTCATTGGGTGCCGCAATTCGGGATCTACGCGATCGCATTGAGTATGGGTGAGAAAGGAATGTAAAGGTTGGAAAACAATATACTGTAACGTAGCCTTAAGTAGTAGGCTAGTATCAGACTGTTTCTTTGTCAAACGTTAGAAAGGTGCTTGAGATTTACTGGTAATCACGTTTTATTACTCTGCGATGTCCTCGCTACATATGTGCTCCTGCTGTCTGCTTTTCCGCATGATACGAACTTCGGACGAGCGGGCCGGATTCAACATGTTTGAAGCCGAGCGTGAGAGCTTCTTCTTTTAACATCTCAAATTCTTGTGGGGAGTAGAATCGGGCCACGGGCATGTGGTCTTTGGTGGGCTGGAGATACTGCCCGACGGTCAGGATATCGCAAGACACTTCATGGAGATCGTGCATGACTTCGCGAACCTCGTTGGTCGTTTCGCCTAAGCCAGCGATAAGTCCGGATTTGGTGGTCGCCCCCGATGCCTTCGCGTGTTTGAGCAGGTCGAGCGAACGTTGGTATTTGCCCTGAGGGCGGACAGACGGAAACAAACGAGGAACCGTTTCAATATTATGATTAAGGATATCAGGGCGTTCGGCAAGAACGGTTGCTAATGCCTCTTCATTACCCTGAAAGTCTGGTATCAGGACTTCAATGCCGCACGTCGGAAGTCTTTCACGGATTTGCCGTATCGTCTCGGCAAAGATCGATGCCCCGCCGTCCGGTAATTCATCACGATTGACCGAAGTAATCACGGCGTGGCGCAGTCTCATGGCTTCAACGGCTTCCGCGACGCGACGCGGTTCTTCGTGGTCGAGGCCGGTGGGTCTTCCTGTCTCGACAGAACAATAATGACATCGTCGTGTGCATATGTCTCCCAAAATGAGAAATGTGGCCGTACGATTGTTCCAGCATTCCCACATATTCGGACACCGTGCTTCTTCGCAGATGGTGTGAAGACCGCGTTCATCGATGATTGTTCGGATATCCCGATAATCGGGGCCTTGTTTCAACTTCACCTTGAACCATTCCGGCAGACGTGGCCGCGGGCCAGGCTTCTTGATCGTTTGGACTTGCGTGATGGGTACAAACGTCATCGCGATGGATTACTTTCTCTCGGGGATAAAGAATTGACAGATTGAACGCGGATCGTCGTCTGGGAAAGCATAGGCAAACAACGATTCACGTCGGCTACTCTACTGGGTTTGGAAGGAAAATTGCTAGTGGGCGCTCAAGCAATTGCTTCAATGTGTCTAACAATTGAGAGCCTTGCTTTTCATCGAAGCCTGGTTGTTGACAGGTCAGCGTGACCGTTGCGCGACGATCCACCGTAACGGTTCCATCTTTTTCCAGCCGGACATCTCGAATGGCGCCGATTGAAAGGGCAGCTGTTTGGGGTGGGGTCAGAATCGGGACGCAGCGTTCGATGGGGTACATGCCGAGGTGGAGTATCGAGAAACGGGCGCCTGATTCCTTTTCACAAAAGCGCGGATCAACTCGTGTTTGCTTTGTCATAACTTGGATTTCACGGGAAAGTTCAGCGATATTTTTTCGCCCACAGTCGTGAAGTGTTGGTGTGAGGACTCGATCGTCCACAATGATGCCGATGCCAATGTCTAGAGAATGCCCTCGACTTGAGAAGATCTCAAGGCAAGTTGGCAGACGGGAGAACGCGAGTGCGGCCGCTCGAACATAGAGTGTCGTCAAGCTCAGTGGCATGTGCTGAATGTCTATCATTTGTTCACGAAGTCGTTCGCCTTCGGCCATGCTCACATCCGTCGTCAGGTGAAAACGGGGTATGTCGTCATCGTTAAGAGCAGAGGACCGAGTCGTACTCGATTCCTGTTTTCTTTCATTCAGCGCATGAGACGGAACTGCTGATTCCGAGTCACTCGCTGCGTGGGCATGGGGAATTGTGGTGAGTTCTTCTGTTTGAGGACGATGGCGGCTCGTGGGTCGACCCGTTGACTTTGACGGTGTCTGAAACACGCCGGTTTTATCTTGAATCTTCAGCGCTTCTTGTACGATAGACTCCGTGTCATCGTCTAAATCTCCGATGATCGCCAGCATGGTGTCAGTCTTTACCGAGTGTCCTTCCTGGATGAGAATATGACGGAGAAATCCTGATCCATGCGCCTCTAATTCCATGATGGCGGTGTCGGTCTCGACGTCGGCGATGATATCCCCCTCTGTCACGGCTTCGCCTTCCTCCATTTTCCACACAAGGATGGACCCATGGGTCATGTGTTTAGTGAATTTTGGCATGGTGACGCGTGTGATCATGAGAGGCTCCGTGGGTTGTTCGTGCGGGCGATTTTGGGACATCAGGCGAAGAAGATGCCGCATTTTTTACATCGCTGGGTAGACGTTGTGGAAGCGCGGCAAACACGGGAGGCATGGGACACCCCAACGAATCGGCGACGGCGCGAAGCAATTCGCCTTCTTCAAGGGTCACATGACGATCCGCCAAGATACAGGCCGTGCAAGCTTTGATGATGGTTCGCTTAACCTCTGGTGTCGTCCGGGCCAAGGCGTAGAGAGTCAGGTCTAGCGAAGCTAATGTGCACTGACTGGCCGGAGCGAGCGTAAGCGAAGGCATCTTGAGTTCTTGTTTGCCAGCGCGAAAAGCGCGCATGACGTCGTCGTTGTTTCCCTTTCCGTAATGGGCAAGGGCGGATAGCAAATCGCCACAGTGATGAGCTATCCGTTTCAGCGAATGGCACGGCAGAGTAAATGGCGCGGCTGGATAGAAATGAGGGTCGAGATGTCGCAACATGACTCGCCGTAAGGTCCAGCCGAAGAGAGCGCCCTGATTCTTTTGTGGAATGATGTTTCTCACGTTCGCTTTAAACTGGGAGTATTGTGGCTCGGACAGGAGCTTCAATGTGGGTATGACCAGATCAATGAGGGGAAGACGGGCGGCAAGCTCGAGGTTTTGCATGACTGGCTCGAGTTTGAGCGTTTCTTGATAGACGACGTGGTCGGCATGCGACGCTAATCGGCTGACTTGAATGGCTCTTGTCTGCGCATCGGAAGACAGCAGTAAGGCATATATCACGGCTCGCGCTCCGAATGGCTCATGAACGGCTTCGAGAATGACCGGCGGGACTCTCGAAAGGAGCGTGTGGATATAGTTCACATGGCGAGGATGCGAAGCGCCGATCTGATCCACAATCGAGTCTGGAGTGGGCTGCTGGTATGCCGGGTACGAATTCGTTCCAGCGCTTGATGCCGAGGCGAAAGATATTCCTCTATCGGTCGCCCTCGATGAATGAGAAGTTTGCGTTGAATGACTCGATGGTGGTTGGACGGAAAATGTCGGATCGATACGCCGTATGCGTGTGATTAACGGTGGATGGGTCGCAAACAGGGTTTCAAGTCCGGACAACAGGCCATGAGAGAAAAACATATGACTGATTTGAGGCGCTTCCGGATGATGGACAATGGAGCCTTCCTTCACGTTCCCGATCTTCTTCAATGCGTTGCCGAGTCCTTCAGGATTTCTGGTAAACTGGATGGCTGAGGCGTCGGCCAGGAACTCTCGTTGACGGGATACGGCAGCTTTGACCATGCTGGCCAAGACCACCCCGATAGATCCCACCACCCGCAGCGCGCCCCCGACGAGAAGACTCAAGACAATACTCAATCCATGTACGGGGGTGAAAAAGTTGCTCGTATGAGCGCTATAATTGAGAGACCAGTTGAGCATCGTCCGGCCTAATGCTCCCAGCCCTTGTAATCCGTACAGCAATCCAATCATTTCTAAATTCAATCGCATGTCTCCATGGAGAATATGGCTGAATTCATGGCCGATCACTCCTTGAAGTTCATCGCGAGTGAGCTGCGTCATCGCGCCGCGAGTGACGCCAATGACCGCATCATCCGCCGTGTAGCCAGCCGCGAACGCGTTGATCCCCTTCTCTTGCTCGAGAACGTAAACTGGTGGTGGAGCCATTCCCGAGGCTAAGGCCATTTCTTCCACGACGTTGATGAGTATGCGCGCGGCGTCGGAGGGGCTGGAGGGATCAAGGCGTTTCCCGCCGAGAAGTTCGGCGGCCCACGCGCCGCCAGCGTGCAGTTCCATGAATTTAATGGCGCACCCCAAGGCGATCACGATCAGGCAGAACAGGCCGACGAGGCTGAACAGCGTAAGATCCCAGCGCCAGAAAAAGTCCCAGGAGAAGGGCAGCGAGGGATCAGTCTCAAGCGCGGACCTCCACTCAATCCACGACATCGTTCCCAAGATAGTCCAATAGATGCCGACAATCGTCACCGTGACGGCGAGCGCGAACAGACTTTGAAGCCATCGGGTCTTGCGTCGAGCCTGATCTTGATGTCCAAAAAAATCCATGGCGCGCTCATGCAAAAGCGACTTGTGGAACCTGACGTTTTTGAACTTCTTCGATTTCGAGCAGTTGCGCCGGCTTAAAATGAAATCCGCCGGCCACGAGATTGACCGGGAAGGTTTCGCGTTGCGTGTTATAGATCATGACCGCGTCGTTGTAGGCTTGGCGGGCAAACGCCACTCGATTTTCAGTAGACGTCAGTTCTTCACTGACCTGTCGCATATGCTTGTCGGCTTTGAGGTCAGGATAATTCTCCATGACGGCAAAGAGACGGCTCATCGTGCCGGTCAACAGGCCTTCTGCACTGATTAAGCCCTGAATCGCTTTGGTATCTTCGGGATTGGCCGAGGCTTGCTTGGTGGCTTGAGAGGCTTGATTCCTTGCATGAATGACGGCTTCCAGCGTTTCACGCTCATGCTTCATGTAGGCCTTGGCGGTTTCCACGAGATTAGGGATAAGGTCGTACCGTCGCGTGAGTTGCACATCGATCTGGGCAAAGGCGTTCCTGAAGCGATTGCGATACGCGATGAGCTGATTGTATGAGTTGACGACCCAAAAGGTCAGAGCGGCGAATGCCAAGCACATCAGAATCAGAAAGATGGTGGCGCTATCCATACGTCCTCTCCTTCTTGTCAGAAAGATCTCAGACAGTCTTCTAAACAGCCGTACTCCACTCCTCTCTATTCGGCTGGATACGTAGGCACTTTACCTACTCGCCAATAAGGATCGTGCTTCGAAAATTGACGATGCGCGCTGTTCGAGGATCTTTGTTCTGGCGGGTGTCCGTTGGTGGAATTTGCTGTTGGCAAAAGATCACGCGGGCCAAGGTCGCGTCCATATTCCTGGCATGGGGCGGCGATGAAGCGATTGCCACGAGATTATGTACGAGCCACGTGTGGCTCTACAATTTCGTGAGAGCCTCTAAAAACAGCGGATACAGCCACCATGTCAAGGGAATTCCAACCAGTAAGCCTAGAGGAGCATAGATGAGCCCAATTTGATAAGGCACGAACCCTTCAGGTTCGGCATCAGGTGCACGCGGAAGCGTCTTAGCACGGAAGTGACCGATGATTGTGCCCAGTATGGCTCCGGCTGGCACTCCGCATACGAGACTGAACAACAATGAGCCTAGAAATCCAAAGATGATGGAGATTGTGTCTGCGAAAAATAAGGCGAGTGCTTGATATTTCAGGTAGTAGTAAGCTCCACAAAGAACATAGAGCGTGCTTGCCACGTATAAGTCTGGACTGAAATCCAGCCGATAACTCGAAGCTTGCCTCTTCATAAATGTGTTCTTCACTGAAGAAATGATAACCCCAATCACATTGATGTAGATAAACACCTCCAGAAACATCAGAGGTCTTTGTTCGTAAGAAAAGCCTGAAGATGTTCGTATGCCTGCCATAACTAGAGGGTATAGAAACAGGAACACGATCTCTGCGCCAATCCGCATTCCGATAATTATGTGAGACCATAGTGGGCGGTAGAGGGATTCAAATGTATTGGTGATGTCAGAAAATTGGTCAATTGTTAGCCATGGTTGCCGTGAAGAGGTTTCATTGTCAGCAGAAGCGTTCTCAGCATGACGGATTTTGTAGGAGCGCTTGACGTTACCTCGTAGGATCTCTCGAAGTAATTCATTAAACGAATTGAAATACTGGATTGTTTTATTTGGCCATTGAACTTCAAATTGTTCACCGGTTCCTCTCTATAGTCCCCCTCAATGGTTGTGTGTGAGATAACCCCGCGTCGCGCCAGAATTCGCTTGGTGGCCTCTAGAACTTCTGCAGAATAGGCGTCAGGTCTGCTCTCCGCTTCTTGTGCAAGCGCGAACAATTCCTCCGTGCTTTTTGCATTCATCCATTCCTGAATTTGTTGAATGATGGCCTCATCTAAGATGTGCGCTGAAGTATTTGACATGGGGAAGGGGATTCTCGTACGGCGGTTTTCCGTTCTCTGTCAGACATTCATGACTTATTAAATTTTCGGCCAAATCATGGAATTCTGGATGGTCGCGTTCAGTCACGAGTCATTCTAGCCATCTGCTTGAATGCCCCAACGTTACGCAATCAGAGACAATCTCCAAAAACTTGGCATTCCGCCTTTTCGTTGCAACCGATTGGGATATCTTGCCGAGGAAGGAGAGTAGATGGGGTCATTGCTTGACTTTATATTGCCCCCTTATTGATTTTGGGGCTATGGCCCGACAATTACGTCTTGAATATGCCGGTGCTCTCTATCATGTCATGGCTCGGGGTAATGGGTGGCAGGCTATCTATATTGGTGAATTCAAGGAATCCTGTAAGTTCCCGACAGGCAATCGATAAAACGGCTACTTCTATTAAGGGCCTCTTGGCTCATAAGCTGGTCATATATCTCTGTCAACAGCTTGGGGAGTATCGGTTGACGGACATTATGGGGGAATTTGAACTCTCGAATGTCGGGTCTGTGAGTTTTATCACCAGTCAGATACGGAATCAGAGCCAGGAAGACCCAGCCCTCGCAAAAACCGTTCAACAGCTCAAGCGCTATGTTATAAAATACGCAACTTGACCCCTCTTCCAAGATTTACAAGCCGCTATGTAAGCGAGATGTGGCCGCGTGATGCCTATCCTTCGGCTCGGGTCATATGCACGGTTCGTTGCGGGAACGGAATCGAAATGCCTTCGGCGTCGAATCGTTGTTTGAGGGTTTTCGTGAGATCAAATTTGACGCCCCAGTAGTCGCCGGCGTTACACCACACGCGAATCGTCAAGTCCACCGAACTGTCTCCCAGGTTGCCGACCACGACCATCGGAGCGGGGTCTGTGTGGATTCGGGAGTCTGCGTTGGCGACGGATGTGACGGTTTGTATGGCCTTGTCAATGTCGTCGCCATAATCAATTCCCATGACCAGATCTACTCGGCGGGTCGCATGATGGCTGTAGTTTTTCACGATGGCGCCCCAGACCTGGCCGTTGGGCGCCAAAATTTGCACATTGTCCGGTGTGGCCAGTTCTGTGACTAAGAGCGTAATGGCCTTCACGGTTCCCGCAATGCCGGCGGCTTCTACGTAATCCCCAACTTTGAATGGCCGGAAGATGAGCAGCATGACACCGGCGGCAACATTGCTCAGCGTACCCTGTAAGGCCAGGCCGATCGCTAAACTGGCGGCGCCCAGGACCGCGACGAGACTCGTGGTTTCAATCCCGAATTGGGAAAGAACGGCGAGGACGGTGACAATGAGAACAAGGTAGCGAGCAGAACTCGCGAAAAATGGCCGAAGGGTGTCGTCGACTTTCCCTGATCGTAGGAGCCATCGGTCTACAGATCTGGCAACACAGGATGAAACCATCCGTCCAACGATGAGGATGAGGATGGCGCCGATCAACTTCAAACCATACATTGTGAGGAGCGCGATTCCCTGTTCGAGAGTGTCTTGCATGGTCATATCTCCTGTTTAGTGGTGTTTCAGACAGATTGAAGATCAAGAATCGGCAAACTGCTTTCGAAGTCTCTCAATACGCTTTCGGTTGACGCCAAGATCCCAATATCCTGTACGGGAAGCTGATCGGACGTGAATGAGGTGCCGTTCGGCGTCGAAGAGAAATTCGATATCGTCGATGAACCGGAACCATGGAGAGGTTACCTCGCCATGGAGATAGAAGTCATGATCCGTCGTAATGTGCGCCTGGAATTGTCGCTCAAGAATCGTTCGTAATTTCTCTTTTGCCTCGTCGATCGTGCCTGAAAAGGCAAGTGGCTCGATGTGATGTCTGGGGTCATGACTGTGAGAAGACACGCAATTTGGCGAGTCTGGACAGGGTTTGAGCGAGTGGCGCTGAGGCATGTGATCACCTAGTGCTCTTGAAAGAGGCGCGTATTAAGAATTTTTCTTCCGATGAACACGAGACCAGAAGACATGATCAAGGAGACTGGAACAAAAACTCCCGATGCGAAGGAGTAACTGTCGAGAATGCCCGCTTCATGTAACGCCTTAAAGACATAGCTGCCCAGGCCGCTGAGATAATAGGCGATGACGATGACCGACAGTCCTTCGACCGTATGTTGGAGGATGGCCTGGCTTTTCGTGGTTTTATCGACACTCGCCAACAGTTTGAGGTTTTGATCCTGGAGGGCAAGGTTCTGATCTTGTAAGAGGAGATCGACTTTGGTTCGTATGACGGAGATCGTTCCCTCAAAATCCTTTTCCAAGGCATCGATACGTTTCAATAGTTGTTGATAGCCATCCGCCACTCCGGTTGTTTTGTGGTGGATGTAGTCAGAAATTAACCGGCATGACGGTAACGCTTGCTCCTGTAGTGTCTTGACGTTCCTTTCGATGATTCGTTCATAGGGCACTGCCGCGGAGAGTTTATAGCGCATCGATTCTGCCAATCGACTGACTTTCATGAAATCCTGGGTCAATACCGTGAGCCATTTCTGCAAGGTTTCGGACGTGGCGGTTTCGAGCTGGTTCGTGATGACGTTGCGTTGGTAGAGATGTCGTTGTTCGAAGTGATGTACTTGATCAACCGCCGTGCTGAAGGCCTGATACGGGAGAAGGATCAGGTGCGTATAGTTTTCGATCGCCACCAGAGTGTCGATTAAATTCGTCAGTTTCGCTTGCAGCACATCACGGGATGCCGCGCAGACGTAATACCGCTCACGTCCGTATTCATCCGGAGAGAAGTTAGCGACGACGGAAATCTCGTCTCCAAACACTTGGCCGCCGTGGAGTTGTGGTCCTGGCATGCGTAGCTTCAGGGCCTGCGGTGTCACCTGGGCATTCGGGGTAATGATGATGTCGAGAGCATTGACGGCGATGCCCAGAGGAGAAAACGGGAAAACATAGTCAGGAAATGTTATCGGACCGAATTCAAGCAGCTGGGAGCTGTCATGGGGAATGTGCCAGACCTGGTAACTGTAGTATTCCGTGTGCGCTTCCCAGGTAATGACGAGTCGATCCCCATTGTGGGCGGTAGAGACTCCGTAACCAAATTTTTCCTGAATGACCGTCGTGCGTTCTGGAATCGACAGAGAGTGCAACAGGTGTTGGAATTCTCGACGGGTTTGCGGGCGCTCCAAAGGCGGATTCGCCATTCGATGAGCGATATGATGGATATGCGCGGGCGCATCGAGCCATTCTTCTAGGAATTTTTTCGTGGGTTCGTGGACCTGTCGAAGAAAGCCAGGCTGGGATTTGGAAAGGTTGGGCATCGTTCAAGTCCAGGAAAATACAGGTAAAACTCTTCGGTTCACGTATGATAATCTCCAGTAATGGTTCTAGCTCAAGAAAGCTGAATGTGCAAGCACTCGTCGTAAGAAAGTTTGATGCCCTAGCCTGACGCTCTCAAAAGGACCATGGTACGCATGACAGGGGAAACTCAAAGGCCGTCTCTTTGGCTATCGGCGAATGCCTGTTTTCACAAGCTCGACTAGACGGTTTTCGATCCAAAAATGGTCTTCATGAGGCTGAGTACGTTGAAGAAAGCCACAATGTCCGCCAGTCGCAGGGGCAATAAATTGAATGGAAGGATTCTCTCGAATCGGCTCGACGTCAAAGATGTGGAGAGGAATGAACGGGTCATCCTGAGACGTAATGATCCATGTGGGTGTCCGGATAGCGTGGAGCACGTGGCGCGCTCCGCATTGGTCGTAATAGTCTTCAGCACCCTGATACCCGCTATCTGGCGCGGTATACACGTCATCAAATTCCCACATGGTTTTGATCGTAGAAAGTTTGGCAAGATCCCACTTCCCGGGGAAATGTCGCGCTTTCCGTCGTAATCTGGCTTTCAGCCTGGGAAGAAAATAATGATGGTAGATCAAATTATGAGGTAACTGAAGAGCGGCGACGCAAGCGGCCGGGTGAATGTTGGGACAGACTCCGACGAATCCCCGTAAGCTTTCGAGCGAGTCTCCAACTTCGCCCGCGAATTTTAGTGTAATATTGCCACCCATGGAAAAGCCTATACACCAAATATGAGGTAGCTTATCGTGAAAGGTGAGTTCTAAGGTCACGGCATGCAGATCGCCGCTCATTCCGGTATGGTAGAGGGTAGGCGTCAAATGTTCTGTCCCTCCACAGTTGCGTTGATTTAGTCTGATGACATTGATTCCTGCATGCCAGGCCTTGTGTGTGATGCCTTTCATGTAGTGCGACTCGGTGCACCCTTCTAAGCCATGGATGAGAACGATGGTCGTGTGTTTTTCGGGATGGCGTTGCCAGTGACATTTGGCAGAAATGTGTGACTGTGAATCGACTTGAAAGAGACGCGTCTCTGTCGGGACATCGCGAAGCAAGGATGGACGAGGAATCCAACGAGGGACTAATGTCATTCGATGTGGACCGCGAAGGAAGGGGTGCGGGATGAATGGATGGGTCTGGAACATACGGAAGAGATTAGCTGAATGATGGTATGTATTTCTTTTGGCTGCGTCGTTCGAGGCAGTGAATGCGAGACAGATCGTTCATCGAGGTCTTATGTTCAGGGATAATTTCGATATACAAGATATGGTAGGTTATGTTTCTGAGGCACAATGCCTTATAAATATGCAGTTTGTAGTATTGGCCGAGTGGGCTTGGATGTCGGACTATTCATGAACGGTTCATTCACAATGTTGTCCACAAAAACTGTGGGAGACGCTCTCCTGTCATTTGCTCATGTCATGTGTTAGGGGTAATGCCTGTCAATGACGGCAGGATCATGGAATGACGATGCATGAAGTCTGATGGTGCTTGATGACGGAACAATTTTATCTTCATGGAGTCATATGACTGAACCACGATCGAAAAAGTCTTTTCTGGACAGGGAAACATGGTTGATTATTTTAGCGGTACTGGGCGGAATTTTTGTGACTCTGTCAATGACAATGTTTTCTGGTCGCCCCGTTTCGAAGAATCCATCAATCGAAGGTCAAGGTCCCGGTCTTGAAAAAAGTGGAGCCGCGCAACCCCACAAGACTGGAGATCCCAAGGTTGCCTTGGCCAATATTCCATTGGCGACCGGAGAGGAGCCGATCCCGAAACTCTTCATTCAGTCCGGTTGTGCCGCTTGTCATACCATTCCAGGAATTCTGGCCGCCAAAGGGCGAGAGGGGCCTCGTCTAGTCCTCGAAACCAATGGCCCCAAACGTTTAGCCGACCCGAATTATCACGGCAAAGCCACCACGGTTCATGAGTATATCATGGAGTCTATTCTGGAGCCCGGCGCGTATGTGGTTCCCGGGTACCCTGATCGCGTGATGCCTCGCTGGTATGGGAAAAAGCTGAGCGCAGGAGCGTTAGACAAGATGGTGGCATACCTGGAGCGAGTCGCTGAATAATTGATGTCAACCCATCGAGAAACGTTCTGGTCGTGAAGGATTTACGTCTTTCTACGTAGAGGCATTCTTCGAATTTTTTTTACCGTCACGTACGATGAATCAACATCGTACGCTCCCACCCACCCTGGCTCATATCCAATTAGATACCGGCGCGTATCCATTTCGTGTATGGCACAATCATTCTGTCTCGTGAAGCGTTCAAGGATGTCGTCATAAATGTTCAAACTTTTCAATGGGCTAGGGGATCTTTATGCTTCCGATCGTGGTTGGCATCGGGCGTGCTTTTTGACTATCTCGAATGGGGAAAAAGCTGAAGGATCTTTTTTCGATGCGAGTACTTTTCCATACTGTCATCGTATTTACCCTGTACCTGATGTTGGCCGGTGGAATGGGGTGTAGCCATGATGGCCGGTATCGAGATGAACATATTCTTCAAGACTTGCGTGTGGTGTTCGTCGATCAGGAAACGCTTCGAGAGGAATGGGAGCAACATACTGGCCGGACAGGGATTCAATTCACGTCGTTCCATGGAGAGCATGCGCCGCAGATAAAAAATATCAGAGGCTTCTATGACCTTACGACTAAGACCTTGTATTGCTCAAAGTGGAATTTTTCTGTCTGTGGTCATGAGTTGCATCATGCCGTGTTAGGGCATTTTCATGCCGAAGAATACTAAGCCGTGGGTGCTGAAGCGTGTTTATCCAAAATCCGCTAATGCATAGAGGCGGTGTTGTTTCACGAATGAGCAAGTAATCTTTCAGGAAGATTCAGTTTTGTTTAGGAAGAAAATAAAAGTGATCAGTCGGCCCATGGCCATGACCGATGGCCAGCCCGTGTCGAATGGCTGAAGTGATGTAGCGTTTTGCGGCATCGACAGCATCTGGCAGGGCAAGCCCTCTTGCGAGGTTTGCCGCGATGGCTGACGCATAGGTGCAGCCGGTTCCATGGGTATGAGGCGTGTCAATAAAGTCTCCCGGATACATTTTAAAGAATCGTCCGTCATAGAGAAGGTCCATGGCTGGCTTTTCGAGTAAGTGGCCACCTGTGATCAATACGTGTCGACAGCCCAGTCGATGGATGATTTTTGCGGCCTCACGTGCTTCAGCCAGTGTTTGAATCCTCATCTGCGCGAGCAATTCAGCCTCATGAATATTCGGCGTCACAAGAAAGGCCAATGGCAGTAATTTGGTCTTCACGGCATCAATCGCATCATCTTGCAAGAGGGGTTGTCCGCTCTTGGACATCATGACGGGGTCGACGACGAGATTTTTGATCGGGTATTGTGCAAGCTTTTTACTGACTCCGGACACGATATCGGTGGTCGATAGCATGCCAGTTTTGACCGTGAAGATCTCAAAATCTGAAAAGACCGCCTCCAATTGGGCGTCGATAATGGATTGAGGAAGATCATATACCGCCGTGACTTCCTGCGTGTTTTGTGCCGTAATCGAAGTGATAACCGACATCCCGAACACGCCGTGCGCAGAGAAGGTTTTCAGGTCGGCTTGAATACCCGCTCCCCCTCCCGAGTCAGATCCTGCTATGGTGAGCACTTGTTGGATTGGCAGCTGAGTGGAAGAGGAAGAATTTTGCATGAAGCCTATGTGTATGATCGCCGTTATCGCCGTTCAAATGAACTTCCGAATGTGTGAAGTCGTGTCTTACGCGGCGTCAGTTGTCTTGAATCGGGTGGAAGGTATTTGGTTTCGCTATAGTAGATTGGGAATCTACCACTGCATTGAATGGGTCGTCAAAGTTCGGAGTTGCCAAGGATGATGAATGACGAGCGAGGAGTTTGTGCCTTCGTCTGATCGTGGTTTTGGGGCACGCGATACGTTCTTGACATTATGCGTCAATTCCTTCAAGATTTTTTTCTATGCAAATTTTTTTAACGTATTATTTCTGTGCATGTAGACCTATGCTTCTTCATCCTGCCTCATCTTGTTTATTTTCCTACCGCATTCATGAAGGGAATCTCGGCTTAGAGGAGAGTCACGAGTATCTTGGTCATGGATAATCCGTTTGTTTTCTTTACATTAGGTTGAAGACGGACGCGTCAACCCTATTGAACGATCCTGAGATGCTCTCAGTCGTTGAGCGTTCATTAGTAGCCGGGTGATTCTGGAAAAATTTGCCCTAGAAAGAAGGCCGGATTTATTCATTGCATTCTCTTATGAGGGAGCTATCGCACTGATGTCTGTCGTCACCCATATCCGCCTGTTGCATGTTGCCAGTGACCCTTCGGATCATCATGCCGTTCGGTCTGCGCTGACGGATCGACAGATTCAATGGGACCTGTTGGTTTGTCAGGCTGCAGGCCAGGTGCTCGACCGGCTCATTGGCAATCCACCAGATATTGATCTCATCCTTTGTGATAACGTGGGCCTTCAGAAGTCCGGTATCGCCGTATTTCAAGAAATCCGACAGTCTCGTGTGATGATCCCTTTCGTCATCTTGCTAGGAGTGGGGACTGAAGATCTTGCCGTGGAAGCTCTCAAGGCCGGAGTCGATGACTATATTATGAAAGACCCCGCTGGAGCGTATTTAACATTATTACCGGTCGTACTCCGTGAGGCGGTTCAAGTGTACCAAGACCGTCTCGCGTGGAAAGCGTCTGAACGGGCAATGCAAAAATCCTTTGATGAGCTGGAAATCAGGGTTCGAGGTCAGGCCGAAGAAGTTTCGAGGGTGAAGCAGGTGCTCCAAGAGGAAATGAAAGTACGGCAAGGTGTCGAAGAGTCTCTGCTGCAGTGCGAACGGCAACTCCGGCAAGCTCAGAAAATGGAGGCTATCGGCACATTGGCGGGCGGCATCGCTCATGACTTTAATAATATCTTGAGCTCTATTCTTGGTTATGCTGAACTCGCGCTCATGAACGCTGCGCAGACATCTCTCATCCATACCTACCTCAACGAAGTGATTACCGCCGCGACTCGTGCGAGAGAGTTGGTGCGGCAAATTCTGGCATTTAGCCGTACAACTGAACAAGAACGGCAATCGGTTGATTTACCTCAGATTGTCTCGGAAGCTCTTCGATTGCTTCGACCCGTTTTGCCCGCCAATATTGATATCCGTCAAAGCGGGATCTCTGGAAATAAAGGGTGTCTCATTCATGCGGATCCCACACAAATCCATCAAGTGTTAATGAATCTCTGTACCAACGCCGAAGCGGCATTGCGGAAGCAAGGCGGTGTGCTAGAGATTGCTGTCACGACTGAAGACATCAAGGAGCCCGTGATGCATGGGGGGACTCAGCTCGCACCGGGGCATTATATCCGTTTAACTGTCTCTGATTCGGGAGAAGGCATGGATCCGAAAATTCTTGATCGAATTTTCGATCCGTTCTTCACGACAAAATCGTTAGGAGAAGGAACCGGCATAGGGCTTGCTGTCGTTCATAGTATCGTTCTCGGTCACGGGGGGGCCGTGGCGGCCGCGAGTGCGCCGGGGCTCGGGAGCCGATTTGATGTTTTGCTTCCCTGCCTTTACATGAGCAAGCCATTGGCTTTTGATGATGAGGGATCGTTACCTACCGGAAAAGGGATGGTCTTATTCGTCGATGATGAAGAAAGCATAGCCCGCTGGGGCGAGCAGTTGCTCACGTACCTCGGATATGACGTGGTCTTCGAAACATGCGCGCAAAAGGCCTTAGAACTCTTTCGTCGCCAGCCGTTTCAGTATGATATCGTCGTTACCGATCAAACGATGCCGGTGATGACTGGTGAAATGTTTGCCCGTGAAATATTGGCCATACGAAAGGACATTCCGATCGTCTTATGTACAGGCTATAGCCATGCGATGTCCTTGGAGAAATCGAAAGCCATGGGGATTCGTGCATTTCTTATGAAGCCTGTGAAGGCTCAATAATTGGCGATGACGCTCAAAGAAATTATAGCGACTGAAGACAACAGGAATGTTTCCGATCCTGTTCTGTAATCGAGACCTGATTCGTCGTTTGCGAAGAAGGCCGCGAGAAGCTAACAGTCCGCACGAGCCCACCTCTGTCACGATCCCGCCTACCTCAACCTCAAGAGTTTTCAAGATTGTCAGAGTTTCGCGTGTACAGTAATCCGTGCGTCATGGCCTGAGAAGGTTTGAATATTTTGCATCGCCCGTCATATCGATGGATCATTCTACTCTTCTGTACTCTGGCCTATGGGGTGTCATTCCTGGTGCGATGGAGCTATACGGGACTGGCGCCATATATCAGTCAGGATTTAGGGCTCGATAAGGCCGCGTTGGGCCTCTTGGGTGGTGCCTTTTTCTATCCCTATGCGTTGGCGCAAATTCCATGGGGCTGGATCACGGATCGATTTGGCGGACGATATGTCATCGGCGCGGGTGCTCTCCTTTCAGCCGCGGGATTGTTGGGCTTTTCTACGTCTGACAGTCTGGAGGAATCGGTCGTGTGGAGGGTGTTTCTTGGGATCACGGCTGCGACAGCGTTTGTGCCGATTGCCAGCATGCTGAGTCATTGGTTTGGTGAGCGTGAGCGTGGGGTGGTGAACGGAACCTATTACGGAATTGGAGGTGGGGTCGGACAGGGAGTCGCTTTTTTGTTGATGCCACTCCTGTCAGTGTACTTGTTGCAAGACTCATCATTCTTGAGATCTGGGTGGCGAGGGGCCATCGAGCTTGTCGCCGTGCTGGTGTCGCTCGTGGGGATTCTTTGTGTGGGATTCCTCCGCTCATATCCCGCTTCCTTCAAGGGGGTTGCTTTGCGCGGGAACGCTGCCGCTGGGACTGATGGCACGCACGCAATATCAAGTGGTGGAGCATGGACGTGGACGCGCGATCCTGTCTTGTGGTTACTCGGAGGGTATTTTGCACTTAGTCTTGTCGCGTTACGGCTTGTGCCAGCATGGATGAGTTTGTTCGCCGCTGATTGGTTTCGATTGAAGGAGCAATATGACATAAACGCTGCAGCCATTGCCGGGGGGACTGTCGGGACGCTGTATGTTGTGGGGCATGTCATCGGAAGTCCTGTACTTGGCAAGCTCTCAGATTGGTTGATGCGCTGGAAACTCCCACGAGTTTTCGTCCCGGCAATCAGTCTGGGAATCGCTGGTGGCTGTGTCAGCACCTACCTGTATGCCGCATTATCGCCATGGATATTGGGTATGGTTTCATTCCTTCTGGGAATTTTCCTCCATGCGTTTCCTATCATGAATGCCATCGTCTCAGAGCGATGGGGCGTGGCAATGACTGGTCGTTACCTAGGGGGGATGAATATGATTGGTCAATTCGTTGGGGCTGTGGTTTTATCGATGAGTGGTTTTCTTGGAATGGCGTTCGGCGCAGATATGGCAGAAGATTCCCTTGGGGAGTATAGGGGGATTTGGTATGGCGTGATGGGGTGCGGAGTCTTGGGAATGTTGTGCGGTGGTCTCGCGCAATACTTCATGTCCCGGCAACCAAGATGAGAACGTACGGAGGTAAGAATGCTCAAGGAAAACCTGTCGTCAAGAGGATATTTCAAGCTTCAATTGATTCAACAATGGCTTCCGAGAGGATCCCCAATGTGCAGGGTTTCTCGATAATCGAAGTGATTCCAATATGGTGGGCTCGTTGAGTGAGTGACGAAGTCACACGTCCAGTCACGATGATGACAGGAGTTGATCCTTGCTGTCTCGCATAAAGGGTTTCCAGAAATGTGATGCCATCCATGACTGGCATTTGGTTGTCCGTGATGATGAGAGAAAAGGTTCGGTTCGCGAGAGTGTTCAAAGCCATAGCCCCATTGTCGGCCTCGGTGCAGTGATACCCTTGCCCCTCAAGATATCGTCGCATGCATCCTCGAACGAGCAGGTCATCATCGACCAGCAGAATGCGCTTTGGCGGTTTCTCATTCTTATCGAAGACAGGAGACTGCAGGTATGGACTCGATAACATCTAGAAGCTTACCAATCGGGTTGAGGAGGAGAAGGGTTCGTTGTATATTTCGGGCATTGAGTGGTAAATATGGCGGCGGAGAGACCAAATGAGAAGGTGGCTATATTGAGGAGGCCAGGTCCTCGGTGCGGCTCAGATCCTGGTGTCCTCTTAAAACTTCAGTCCCTCCGCCAACTCGTAATGCTCCGACGAATATTTTCGATTATTGAGCCGTATACGACATGAAACAACCTCGTTCATGGTAAGGCAGGTCTAAGTGATCCTTAGAGGAATGATTATAAAAGCAAACATCATTCCTGGCTGATATTTTATTGGAATAATGAATAAAAGCATGTACTTATGAGATTTTAGCGGCGATTGATGGCTGAGGTGAGCATGGGCTTCCTGTAGGGTTTCACCTACATGGAAAAAGTTCACACATTGCTCTGTATCTTCAAAATAACTGCCAAGGGACTGGACTTTCGTTCACTGTAGGGTTAGGAGTACGTCCGAATCGACGATTGTGGCGATTTGCTTCGGGGTTTTATCCTAATCTAAATGGGTTTATGTTCATGAGTTTTTTGATGAGTATCTGTCCGGTTGCCTGTATACTCAGAGGGAGAATTTGGAACGAGCGAAACGGAGGCATGGGACATGTCGGTTCAGGTTTACGGAGTCAATCACGTTGCGATCGAGGTTGATGATGCGAAAAAAGCCGTCGAGTTTTACTCGGATGTCTTTCACTTAGAAATGCTCAGGGGTGGAGAAGGAGCCGCATGGTGTAAGTTAGGTGAGCATCAATTTCTGGCGATTTTCGAGGTGGAGGAACTCAGGCCTGATCGAACGAAACATTTCGGTATCATGGTTCGAGATGAATCACAAATACGAGAAGTGCGTGACAAGATTACTCAAAAATATGGGTTAGAGATTCACCCTGATTTTCGGTGCGATTTTCGCGACCCATGGGGTAATCGTGTTCAGGTAGGTGACTTACATGATGAATCCCTCGTCTGGTTACTCCCTTACCGAGAGATTCAAGATGCAAAGATTTCGTTCTCGAGTGAATGAATGGGCCCCAATTCGAGCATGTTTCCACAGGGTTATTGAATCTGTATAATGAAGGTGCCGTTGGCTTGGGCGGAGTATAAAGGCCGTTCTGGATATACCGAATTTTGGGCTGGTACTTCAGGGATCGTCTTTGGTACCAATTGTTCCTTGGCTTTGACGCCGCGTCAGACGCGTGGCCTATTACAAAATATGACCGTGGAGTATCGCAAAGATTCTGCTGGAATTCTAACTGATGGGCCAGTCGGCTCGTGTCAATTTCTTCTGGCATTTTAGTCCCGACTTCTTCTTTGTCTTCATCCACTCTACCCTGATTGCTGTATTAATCGGTCACCAAATTTCATCACGTTCATGTCCGTAATGATGCAGGGTCTCGTGTGTGTGTCAGAGTTGTCTCGAATTGTTGAGAATTCGACGCATGTCTATCGTCCGTCGATCGGCCATAAATGACTCTGCCATTCAAGGACAAGAATGAGCAGCAAAAGAGCGAAACAGACAACGAGCAAAGAACCTAAGTGGAAGACTTGACTTGTCTAACTTGGCTTCCATAGCCTGAAAACGTTAATCATAACGCCTGTTACGAAGAAGGGAGCATACAATGCCATTGAAGAACTTGCCTATTATGTGGGTTTTGTGCCTTGTTGTTTTGGCGGGGTGCAGTTCCAGATTACATACCAGGGTGATGAGCCAGGATGTTTCGTCAACGACTCCGGAAGTTGGTCAATTGGCAGAAACGATGAATGCGTCCGAGAGTTTGGTCAGTGGTACCACAAACTCTGGCGAGAGGGCCAAGGATACAGAAGAGCGTCAAGTCATGGATATTGCTGGCGAGGCGCCACCGGTTCCGACATTCCATGAGAACCAGTCGGTTCAACCGATTTTCGCTACGCCTCAAACTCAAGGGAATGTCGGGACATCATCATCTTCATCTTCGTCAGCAGGCGAAAATCTTGTGGCTTCCGAACCTGATCTTGTGGGGAACATGGAAGAGATGGAAATGATCCAAGAGCCGATTTCTCAACAACTTCCACTGGAGATTGCCAAGTTGAGTCCGAGAGAGCCGGAGATCGTCCAGAAGGAACAAAGAATAGAAGAGTTTCTCCGAGCATTGGAAGATGTGTATTTTGATTACGATCGTTTTGGACTTCGGAAAGAAGCCTATCCGGAGCTTGTCGCGAACGCCGAAGTGCTCTCCACACAATTATCTGATCGAACGATTCTCTTGGAAGGTCATTGTGACGAGCGGGGGACCGAGAGCTATAATATGATACTCGGAAAACGCCGGGCGCTCGCGGTGAAGGATTATCTGGTTGATCTTGGTGTTCCGGGGGATAAATTGCAGGTTGTGAGTTTTGGGAAAGAAAAACCGTTTTGTCATGAACAAACCCGTGAATGCTGGCAAGCCAACCGTCGAGTGCATTTCGCGGTAAAATGAGAAGCTGCGCTTGAGAACTTGAGCCATCGTCCATGATTAATGGTCGACATCAATAAGTGCCCTCCCCGCTATCGCCGGCGGGGAGGCCTTTGTTTCTATCCCTTTGGGGAGTCCTTTTCATCCATCTTGTTTTCCCTTCAGACGCAAATTTTCTTTGAGAGTCTCTGTCTTAGTCGATTGGTTGCTTTCGGATTGCTGTGTTTCTGCGTCTTTGTTCCATTCCCATGCCCGGCCAGTCAATCTCAGCATGGCCAGATTCAAGAGCCGGTAGCCGCGACGTCTTCTCTGGTGTATGTCTCGGATTATTTTTCATTTGTCGGACAAGATGAGCGGGGACATGTCGCTTTTGTCTTGGATGCCAATCGCGGGAAAGACGGGGAAGAGTATCAGTCTGAAATCTTTGCGTTACTCCATGACGAGCGTCAAGGCTGGATAGCTCTTCAAGGAAGTGGGTCGTATGAGAACTCAGGGCGGGAAGTCGTTACTATACCGGATTCTCCGATGTTTCAGTTTGAGGGGGATGTTGAAACTGGAAGAACGATTCAGAGCCGATCGAATGCTCTCTCACTCATTGTGGCCCCGCTTGCAACGGCTCTCTCACGAACCTATGGCCAGGAACAGTATCGAATGAGCTCGGCCCCGGCTACCTTGCATTGGGGGGAGCGGATCGTAAAGGGACGGATTATCCATGAGTACGTATTCATGACTGAGTTTAACCGTCTGTCCCGCACGTATTGGGGACTGTGGAAGGAATTCCAGGGATTTTATCTTTCGATGGACGGCGTTGGCGATCTCTATGTTCATAGTCAACAGAGCGAACGACTTACACCTCTGGTCGGAAAACTTGATGGGTTCGTTTCCGTCGAAGGGGAGCCTGAACGATTTCAAGTCTTGCAGCTCACGCCTCTCAGGTTCAGCCAGGCGTTAGGCCTGTATCGATGGCCTGTGGAATGGAGTCTGAAGTGGATTACGCCAAGCGGTGGTGGTAGCGTGATACTTGAACTGTCCGAGTTTCATCGGGTTTCCACTTGGGTGATCGGCGGTTTTGCGATGGGAATTGTCAGCGGCAAAGCCTCATATCAAGGAAAAACCTTTAACGTCTACGGGTTGGTAGAGCTTATTATGTAAGCGGCTTGCGCTATTATTTGGCTTCATCTAAGAGGAAAGGATCATGACATCACAACAGTCAATGACGGGTGCCTCGCCACAGCGAATACTTGAAGCGATCAATGCACATCAACGAAGTGCGATTCTTAAGGCTGGGATAGACCTCGGTGTCTTTACTGCGATTGATGAAGGGTATGAATCTGTCCCTGCGTTGGCCGAACGATGTGCAACCTCCGAACGAGGCATGCGAATGTTGGCGGACGGCTTGGCGATTCTCGGGTTTCTGACCAAAGATGAGAATCACTATGGGCTGATGCCCGATTCGAAAGCGTTTCTCGTGAGTTCTTCACCCACATACTTGGGCGGGACCGTGGATTTTATGTTGTCAGCTCCTCTCTATGATGGGTTTCGTCATTTGACTGAAGCTGTGCGAAAGGGGGGGACAGCCTTGGATGAAAAAGGTACGACGGCGGAAGAGCATCCGGAGTGGGTCACGTTCGCGCAAGCGATGGTTCCGATGATGATGCCGCCGGCCAAATGGATCGCCCATCATCTGTCTGAACAGGCTCAACAGGGAGAGCCCGTAAAAAAAGTGCTGGATATTGCAGCCGGTCATGGAATGTTTGGGATCGAGATCGGAAAGGCTTTTCCTGAAGCTGTCATTGTAGGATTGGATTCGGCGCCTGTTTTGGAGGTGGCTAAGAAAAACGCCCAGGCGGCTTCTCTAGGGGATCGATACCAGACGATCGCCGGGAACGCATTTACGATTGATTTCAAATCTGATTACGATCTGATCCTCCTTCCGAACTTTCTGCATCATTTCGATGCTGAAACGTGTGTCTCTCTACTTCGAAAGGTCCATGCGTCTCTTCACCCGAACGGACGCGTCATCACTGTGGAGTTTGTTCCACATGAAGATCGAGTGAGTCCGTCCTCAGCGGATTTTGCATTGATCATGCTCGTGACGACTCCGGGCGGGGATGCGTATACATTTATGGAACTCGATAGGATGTTTCGCGCTGGGGGATTTCCAAGAAGTGAGATGTTTGCAGTTCCCGAATCCAAAGAACATGTTCTGATTTCGTATAAAAACTGAAACCCAGAATGATGGCAATGCCAAAGACTCACACACTCGTTTATGTGACCGACCCTATGTGTTCGTGGTGTTGGGGGTTCTCTCCGGTTATCGAAGCCGTACGCGAACGTTATCAAGAGCGATGTCATATTCAATTGCTCTTGGGAGGGCTTCGTCCAGGAAACAAAGAACGCTTTGATGAGCAACGACGGAAGACGATTCTCGAACATTGGCATGCTGTTCATCTACGGACTGGTCAACTCTTTGATTTTACATTTCATATGGGGCCTGATTTCACGTACGATACTGAACCGGCTGCTCGAGGGGTTGTGGTCATGCGAACGTTACACCCTTCACTGGCATTTCAGTACCTAAAAATGGTCCACTATGCATTTTACCGAGAGAACCAAGACGTGACCAAAGAGTCAGTGTTGGCCGATCTCGCCCAAAGTCTGGGAGCCGATAGGGCGAAATTTGAAGGATTGTTTCGGAGCACGCAGGTTAAACAAGAGGTGTGGGATGAATTTGATCGATCTCGGGAGTTAGGTGTGAGTGGATTTCCGACACTTCTAGGTCAGAATGATCAGGGGATGACTATGCTAACGCAGGGCTATCAAGCCTTCGACTCACTTGCTTCAATCATTGAAACATGGTTGAATTCAACAGCATTGAATGTACCAACATAATATGGGAAAACGTCGGGAAACGTGTCTGCGGAAATGAGTGTAAACGGCAGGCAGAAGGTCTCATTATTTTTTTAGGTTAGGAGGTCGCTGTGGGGAATCGATTACGACAGATCAAGGGATTGATGGGCATGATGGCTGTGACAAGCTTGATGTTTGTGAATGCGGCGACAGCCGAGATGGCACAATGGAAGCTCGATCCGGATCATACGACGATCGGGTTTCAGGTCCAGCATATGGTCGTCTCAAAAACGAACGGAAAATTTTTGGAATATTCGGGGACGATTGAAATGGATCCTGAAGCCAAAAAGTTCAAAACGATTGAAGCTGTGATTCAAACGCAGTCAGTCTTTACTGATCACAGTAAACGTGATGAACATCTCCGAAGCCCGGATTTCTTCGATGCCAAAACGTTTCCCACGATGACCTACAAGATGAAAAGTTATAAGAAGACAGGCGATTCGTATACAGCGTTAGGCGATCTGACTTTGCGTGGTATCACCAAGGAAATTACGCTGGTTGGCACATTGAATGGTGTGGCCAAGGATCCATGGGGCAATATTCGGGCGGGATTTACGGCTGAAGGGACTATTAACCGTAAAGATTTTGGGATGAAATTTAGCAAGTTACTCGATAATGGCGGCTTGATGGTCGGTGACGAGGTCAAAATTATCTTAGAAGTCGAGGTGATTCAAGAAAAAAAGATGCCGGAAGCACAGCCTACGAAAAGATAAACATTGAATACCAGATGGTGACGGGAAGTTCTCAATGTCAGGAGGAGTGCTTTGGGGCAGATCCTAATTACATGGAAGATGACGTGACGTTCTTCGGCTTCTGTTCGTGAGAATTTTCCGTGTGGTACGTGGATGTGTTGAGGCGTAAAGCAACGGAGATCATAGTCAGTAATTCTCTTGTATCAAATGGTTTATGTAAGATTCCAACTGCTCCTGCCTGGCGGGCGTGATTCCTGACCGACGAACTGCCATCGGCCGTCATTATAATGACCGGTATCTTGGCGCACTCACCTTGGGTTTTTTTGAGTGCTGTGATTAACTCAAATCCATTCATGATGGGCATGTGTAGATCAGTCAGCACAAGATCGAAGGTTTCTTGCTTTATTCGAGTTATGGCTTGAGAGCCATCACACAGGCTCACGCAGAAAAATCCATGTAATTTGAAAAACTCAGAAAGAAAGAATCGTACATTCTGATTATCATCAACGATGAGAATTTTTTTCATGGTGTGTCTCGACTGGAATCTCTTGAAGAAAATTCAGAATTATGTGGGAGCTATGGTGTCTCAATACATGATGTGAGGATGAGCGGAATGACTTAGTGAACGGTGAGAGTCGTTACAAATCGCTTGCACAGAATTGAAATGTGTCGCCAGGCGGAAGAGCGGATGTAGTGTCCTTTAAAATTTCTTAGATGCCAGATAGCAAGGTATGACAGGATAGAAAGCAACCTCGCATTCCGAGAGATAAGTCTTTATGAGAAGAATCTACCAGAGTCTCCTGGAGCGCACAGGCACTTGTGGCTCCAGGAGAAGAGTGGGGCAATCTAAAGAGGTATCTTAGGAGTCTTGTTCTTGCTTGTCTCGAGAAGCCAACATATCTTTCGCTTGGGTTTTGTGCCAGACCATCTTATTTGCAGCCTCTCTGAGCTCATTAACAAGCTTACCTTTCCAGAGCCGTAAGCCTTGACGCTTAAACCCTTTGGTATCGAGATGAGGCTTTTGACTGAGTTTGTCGATGCGTGCTTGTACCTTTTGGATCTGACTTTCAAGATCCTCAAAGGTGGCTTTTGCAGAATCGGCTAATCGTCGATGTTCATCTACAGACAGGGCTTCTAATGTCTGCCGACTGACAGTGTCAGTAGAATCGAAACCCTTGGCTAATGCTGGGGAATAAGTGAACGCCACCCCTACCATCATCGCTAATCCGACGCTGATCGTTTTTATAGACATTGTGGCCTCCTTTCGTAGCTTCTCAGCTTTTTCCGTTTTTGTATGAGAACGAATCAATTTGATTATCCTTAATTTCTGTTTACACTGCTTCATTAAGTAATCAAGAGTCATGCCATGTAAAAAGCATTAAATATTAATCATTTATATATAACGTGCAGTTAAATAAATGTAAGTGTGTAACTGAATAGTTTACAGATGTGATGCATAAGTGTTTCATGTGTTTCATGCGCGGGAGTGGTGGTTCGGAGATTAAAGAGACTGGAAGGTTAGGTTGAATGAATACAGAGATTAATCAATGCCAAGGCGGGATAGACGACGATATAACGTCACTCGACTGATGCCGAGGAGTTTGGCGGCGGCACTTCGATTTCCCCCGGTTTTCTCAAGAGCTGAGAGGATGGAATTATCTTGGTCTGCGACTGGAGCGTTCTTGCCTCGGGTGATTTGAGGAAGGTCCTGCTGTTCAATGACCTCTGGTGGAAAATCATGAGGCTGTAGTATGTGTCCTCGGGATCGAATCACGGCGAATTCGACGGCATGTTGGAGTTCTCGGACGTTGCCTGGCCAATGATGGGCCATCAGCAGGCGTACCGCTTCATGACTAATCTTATTCACAGGGCGTCCCGTGCTTGCACGGCATTGTCCCAAGAAAAAGCTGGCCAGCAAGGGAATGTCTTCTTTTCGTTCGCGAAGAGGAGGGAGCAGGATGCGTCCGACACGGATACGATACAGGAGATCGGCGCGGAAGTTCCCGGATTCCACGTCTTCGGCCAATCGATGATGCGTCGCGGCAATCACTCGAACATCAACTTTCCTGAGTTTCGACTCACCGAGACGCGTCACTTCTCGTTCCTGTAGGACTCGAAGCAGGCTTGTTTGAACTGACAGGGGGATGTCTCCGATTTCGTCAAGAAACAGCGTTCCGCCCTCCGCGGCCTCAAATACGCCGGTTTGGTCGGAAACGGCCCCGGTGAATGCCCCCCGTTTGTGGCCAAAGAGTTGACTGGCGACGAGTGATTCTGTGAGCCCCGCGCAATTCACGGGGACGAATGGTCCGTCTTTCCGGTGACTTGAACGATGGATCGCCCGCGCGGCCAGTTCCTTACCTGTACCTGTTTCGCCTTCGACCAAGACCGTCGAGTCCACGCGGGCGAGTTCATGGATCTGCTGAAACACGGCCTGCATCCCTGGACTCTTGCCGATCAAATCTTGAAATTTTCCGCTTTCGCCGAGGAGCCGGCGGAGATCTTCAACTTCGGAGGCATCGTACATATAAAAGATTTTTTGACCGGGTACTCTGGGGTCGTCCCCAATATCCACATTGGCCCAACAGATACGTCCTCCGGTCGTGTTGGGCATTTGAACCATGAGAGATTGGCGTTGCGCTGGCCGGCGTTCAAGCATTTCTTCGAGGCGCGTACGATATTCGGTGTCGCCAAAGAGCTCGCTCCAATGTTTGCCGACGTACCGTGTGGAACGTTTCGGGCAAAACTCTTGAGCGGCACGGTTTAGGAACAGGATGATGCCATCGGGGTCGGTAAGGGCTACGCCGATCGAGAGTTGATTCATCATCGCCTCAAGATCGTCATGGCTCCGTTGGAGTTGGCTGATGACGGTTTCGAGTTGCGACTCGGCCTCGGTTCTTTGGGTCACCTCGTCTTGCAATAATTTATTGGCTTCCGATAGCGCGGCCGTTCGTTCACTGACACGTTCCTCCAGTTCGTCATGGGCATGTCGAAGTGCCTCATTCGATTGTTTTCTGTCCAGGTAAATCGACAACATTTCAGCCAGAGAATTAATGAGACTTCGTTCTTCTGCCAAAAAGGGGCCTTCGACCTCAAGTGGCTGTTCTTCAAGATACACCACTTCGATGAATCCAGAGATCTGTCCTTGGCAGACAAGATCGGCTCGTTGGACCCATGATGTCGTTCGATAGTTGGAAGTCGTGACTTCAAGATCATTGAAACGGATGCGTGCGGCGGTACTGTCAGGATATTGCCAAGAGGGGGGTAGCAATGCAACAAGCTTCGACAAGAGTTGTTCCATCGACCCGTCATCCTCCTGGAAGAGCCGAGCCGTCGTGTGGAGGGCTGAGAGTTCTTTGACACGTTCACCTAAATGATGGAGTGCCCGTTGGAGCTGCTCAGGGGTTTCGAGACTTTTGTTGTCGAGGTTCGAATCTGGCGTCATGAGTGAACGGTGTACATAGCTTAGCGATCAAATGCTTCAAGTGTACAACAAGTAAGAGGGAGTTCACATCCCTAAGAGCAATGCTTTTTGCTCTTCAGTGATCGTGAATCATGATACGATTAACCCGCGAACCAAATTCAACATGCCCGTACACGGATCGTCGACTGCATGGCTGAGCCAGGGTATGGTTGTCATCTCAATCTCATGGTTCAGCGGATGTGTCGTAAACTTTGAACTTGCGGCAGACCGCATAATCCGTAAAAATGCACATCACACGTTCAAGAGGCGTGTGAGATACTAGCGATATGAATGAATCGAGACGACGCACTGTCCATAAGCGGACACGGATTCCAAGAAAGGCATGCAAGAAGAGGAAGAGGTTGGTGGCGGCTGATCATTCGAGCGTGTTGGGCATGTAAAGTATGTCCGGATAGAGATTTCACGCCTGCGATATAGGTGTCATGCGAGCCATGATGAACAAGAATTCCCTCTCATCGAATGTCCGATCAGATCTTGTCTCTCAAGTACTCTTGGAGATCACCGAGGCTATCTCCAAGAATCGGGATCTTTCCGCGCTGCTTCGAGACTTTGGGGGATTGCTTCCACGATTGCTGCCTGTTGATTTCCTTGCCCTGGCCCTCTATGACCCTGACCGGCAAATTGTTTGCGATTATCTGATTCAGGCCAATGTTCCGGCTGATATCGAAGGGGGAAAAGAATGGGGGGTGGATGATCACCCGTCGGGAACCGCCGTCCAGACTCAACGGCCCCTTCTCGTGGAAGACCTGATGAGCGATCACCGGTACGAGGCCGCCTTTTCTTGCATGCGCGAAGACGGCGTCAGGTCTCTGTGCGCGATTCCGTTGACGACCGCCGTCAGGACCCTCGGGGCCATGGTTTTTGCCAGCTGTGCGCCGGCCACATACCAGGCATCGGATGTTCAGTTCCTCGAACACATGGCGAAGCCGATTGCCGTGGCCGTCGATAACGTTCTTCACGTACAGGCGCTCTCACGTGAACGGGATCATTCCAGACTTCTACTGGAAGTCAATAATGCCGTGGTCTCTGCACGCAACTTGGAAGAGCTGTTTGCCGCTATGAGCGCCTCACTGAGAAAGGTCATTCCTCACGTGGTCGCGAGCCTGTATTTGTATGATCCAAAAACCGAGACGTTTCTGCGGCCGGTCCTGGATTTTCCGGACAGTCGAGGACACATTCGGTCTGGCGCCACGATTGGCATAGATGAAGCCCTTCCTGGAAGAGCCTTCCGGAGCCGACAGCCTTATGCCTGGGATGAAGAGGAAATGAGAACCTACTCATCGGAGGCAGTACGGCAGTTATTGGATGAAGGTATGAAGTCTGGGGCCAGCGCTCCCCTCGTTGTCCGAGGGCAGGTGCTCGGGACGTTGAATGTGGCAAGTTCAGAGGATCACGCGTTTGGACGAGAAGAACTTGAACTCCTCGGTCAAGTGGCAACACAAGTGGCGATTGGATTGGATAATGCCATGGCCTACCAAAAAATCACTGAACTCAAGGAACGTCTGGAGCAAGAGAATGTGTACCTGAAGGATGAGATCAGGACGGAACATCATTTTGAAGAAATCATCGGAGATAGTCATGCCTTGAAGCGTGTTCTGCAACAGGTCGAAATCGTCGCTCCTACCGATTCGACGGTATTGATTCAGGGGGAGACGGGTACGGGCAAGGAACTCGTCGCACGGGCCCTTCATGAGTTGAGTTCAAGAGCTGCACGGCCTTTTGTCAAACTCAACTGCGCGGCTATTCCCACAGGTCTGCTCGAAAGTGAACTGTTTGGACATGAGAAAGGCGCGTTTACCGGTGCCATTACACAAAAAGTCGGACGTTTCGAACTCGCTCATGGCGGCACGATCTTTTTGGATGAGGTCGGGGAGATTTCTCTCGAGCTTCAGAGCAAATTATTGCGGGTGCTCCAGGAAAAGGAATTTGAACGCTTAGGCAGTACCAGGACGATTCGGGTCGATGTTCGATTGGTGGCGGCTACCAACCGTGATTTGGAGGAAATGGTGGAAGCCAATCAATTCCGGAACGATTTGTATTACCGGCTCAATGTCTTTCCGGTTACCGTTCCCTCGCTTCGGGACCGGCCCGAAGACATCCCAGTGCTCGTTCGCTATTTTACGCAGCGTTACGCGACGCGAATGAAGAAGTCCATTGAATCGATTGCCCAACATACCATGGACCGGCTCGTTCACTATCATTGGCCGGGGAACGTCAGAGAGCTGGAAAATCTCATTGAGCGGGCAGTGATACTCTCGCAAGGACCAGAGCTTGTTGTTTCGGTTGGCGGATTGAAGCCAACACGTCAGAAGACGTCTCCGCCGATTACGTCGTTGAAGGTTGCTGAACGGGACCACATCGTCAAGGCTCTTCGCGAATCCAAATGGGTCATTGGAGGCCCACGTGGCGCGGCTGCGCGCTTGGGGATGAAACGAACGACTTTGACTTCTAAGATGAAAAAGTTGGGCGTCTCCCGTCCCGTGTAATACCTTGCCTTCGTCATTGAATCACGCCTCGCAGTGCGCAGGTTACGCACGCCTCACGAATTTCCTTTTTACGTTGGGGTGTTTCTTAAAAAATCCAAGTGATTCGATAATGATACAGTCATCACATTTTGGCCAGTCAACCTGCCCTGGTGGCGAGCATGGAGGTGAGGATGTATGCTAGACTGCGGTGACTGGAATATGGCGAGTCCCGCTTGGGTCAGTTCAATCGCAGAATCGAAAGGACCAGGCATATGAGACAACTCTTCCTGTTCCGTTGTCGCTCCACACTGGCCACTCTGGAATGGTTCCCGAGCACGGAGAAAATCTGCATGCCTGGGGAGGGTGTTTCATGAAGCGGAAGGCGATGTTTCCGTCTTCGGTCTATCTTGTCATTGGGAGTAGTGTGGTGGCCCTGCTGGCCAGCCTGGGGTTATCCATGCTCTTTCCCGGTTGGCGATGGCACCATGAGCCTCTTCACTCCACGATCGTGGCGCTCGGTGGGCTAACGGCGATCGCTATGGCGATCGTGTTGCTCCAGAGCACTCAACAACAGACTCGCAAGAAATTTTATCCGGTGGCGGGTGGCTTCCTGGCGATGGGCCTTTTGGAAGTCTTTCATGCGCTTTCGACGCCAGGGAGCGGGTTCGTTTTACTGCGTAGTCTCGCCGGTCTCGTCGGAGGACTTGGATTTGCCCTGGTGTGGCTCAGCCCCTCGGAAAGTCAAGGAAGGCGGCCGAGAGTCTCAAGTTTGTGGTGGCTCGCTGTGGGCATGATTGCGTTCGGTTTGTGGACGCTCGGATTTCCGGAACAGCTCCCGGTCATGATTCACCAAGGCGAATTTACCCAGACGGCCATCGTAATTAAAACCATAGCAGGCATACTCTTCTTCGCGGGAGCCATGTATTTTTTGTCTGATTACCGCAGGACGCATAAGTTTGAAGATGGCATGTTCGCCTGTCTCGCGCTGCTGTTCGGCCTTTCCGAATTCATGTTCACCTACTCATCGGTATGGGATTGGCAATGGTGGTTCTGGCATTGGATTCGTCTCGCGGCCTACCTGCTTGTCTTGGGGTACGTGGTTCGTGACTATCTCGGGGCCCTGACCGAATTGCAAGTATCGCTGGCTCAGACCAGGCAAGCTGAAGAATCTGTACGTCGAAGTGAATTACAACTACGTGCCCTGTTGGAGGAGCGCAAACGGTTGGTGCAAGACCTGCACGATGGTGCGATTCAATCGATCTTTACCGTCGGACTCAGTCTTGAGCGGTGTCAGCGGCTTATTCTCACAAGACCCCGGGAAGCGGTCAATCAAATCGACAATTTGATCGCGGAACTCAAGGTCGTGATTCGGGATCTGCGAAGTTATCTGAGCGGGAAAGAGCCAGATCCCCAGCATGAACTCCCATTGGATGAGGCGATCGCGTCGCTAGTCGGAACGATGAATGATTCTGGTCCATTCAACGTTCGCATGCACGTGGATCCCGAGGCGGCCAGGCAATTGACTCGAGAGGAATCCACCCATGTCCTGTACATCCTGAAAGAAGCGATGAGCAACAGCCTCAGACATGCCCAGGCTCAGTCCGGAACCGTGTCGCTTTCTATGAAAGAGTCAGTGGTGCGGTTGGAGATCGAAGATGACGGATGCGGCTTTGATATCGGGCAGGGTCAGAAGCAAGGCTACGGGTTGAAGAATATGGCGGCACGGGCACGGCAACTCGGGGCTCGGTTTGAGCTGGTGTCTGAACGGAAGAAAGGCACACACATCATTTTTGATCTTCACAAACAGGAGAGAGGTGTCGCGGCGTCAACCTAAGCCAGTCAGGCTCCTTCTCGTCGACGATCATCAGGTGTTGCGTCTTGGATTGCGAACGCTGTTTGGGGAGGCGGAAGGCATTCAGGTGATCGGCGAGGCCGGGACTCAAGCCGCAGCCATTTCCGAAGCCATCCGTCTTGAGCCTGATGTTGTGCTCATGGACGTGCGCTTACCTGATGGCAGTGGTATCGAGGCCTGTCGTGAAATTCGGAGTGCATGCCCACAGAGCCGGATCTTGTTCCTCACTTCCTTCGCGGATGATGATGCGATGATGGCGACCATTATGGCGGGAGCGGACGGGTTTTTGCTGAAAGAGGTCGGGGGCAATGAATTGATCCGAGCGGTGAAAACCGTCGCGGAAGGGCACTCGATCCTCGACCCCGCCACGACCCAACGCGTGCTCGAGAAAATGAAAACGATTTCCGGAGTGACGCAAGAGGGCGGCAATGAAGATTTATCACCCCAGGAAAAAAAAGTGTTGGCTTTGGTGGCAGAGGGCAAGACGAATAAAGAAATCGCGATCAAGATGTCCTTAAGCGACAAGACGGTCGGTCACTATCTCGAGAATATTTTCACCAAGCTCAATGTCACTCGCCGTTCACAAGCCGCTGCCTTGTTCGTTCGCCGATTTCCTCAATAGGGGCATTTACCCCTAACGGACTACGGGCATTAAAGTTTCCATTCGCCAGGCGTTCTCACCTACCAGTCTGTCTTGCCGGGGGGCTATAGTCTTAACATCATGATCCGTGAAACGCCGGCATCATCATTCACTATTAAGTTTTACCAAGGGAGGTTGTCATGTTGACCAAATATCAGCACTCTTATTGTTATTCCTCCGCGTTGATTTTCGCGATGGTCTGTTTGCTGATGATCGGAGCGAATCTGACGCAGGCGAGCGAATCCCACGATACGGACAAGGTGAAAGTGGTCTATCATGTGGATGGTCCAGATCCCGCCGTTGCGAAGTACGCTCTCGCTCTCATCAATAAACATATCGAAGCCGAAGGTGGCCCTGATCATATTGATGTCGTGCTGGTCGTACATGGGCCAGCCTTGAAACTCTTTGAAAACGCCAACGCTGATCAAGAATTAAAGGACAAAATCAAGATCGTGCTGGACAAGGGCGCCACGGCGGAAATGTGTCAGGTCTCGATGAAATTGTTTGGAACGCCATTAGAGAAGTTAGTGGCCGGGTTTATCCCGACTGAGCATCCTGTTGCCGTCAAACGCATCGCTGATCTTCAGCGAGACGGATATGTGTACATCAAACCGTGAGGACCCCTGATGCTGTGTGATCAGAGAATGGAAGCCGTCTCAGTGCGTGGGCGCCAGCCCGGCACCTATCAGACGACGAGAGTTCAAGGGGTCTATAACATGGTCGCGTGTCTCATGATTTTCCTTATTAGCCTGGCTCTCTGGATGACTCTCTGGGCCTCTACTGCCGATGCTGTTTCTCCTGTGGAGGTCCAGGAATTTGAGCTGATGACGTTAGAGGGAGAACGTAGCAGCAAGGCGTTACAGCTTGGACATTCCACATTTCTGGCATTTTTGGCTCCTTGGTGTCATGTCTGTCGATGGGAATGGCCTAATTTGTTTGAATTATCTCAAAAAAGCAGACCCAAACAGCGTCCTATCCTAAACATTGCATTTACGGAAACACCTGCCAATGTCGAAGAGCCTGTTGAAGCCAGTCCAAAGGTCGTCGTCTTCCCGACTGCCTGCGATGTTAAAGGCCGAGATGTGCAACCGTGTGGTGTGTCCACAGACCAAATCTTCGTCGTGATCGATGAGGGTGTCCCTATCTTCGTGAATTTTGGAGCGCGGCTCGATTAGAATCTTCAGCATCGAACGTGTTTGCAGCCGGTCTCCAACCGTTTCTAATCCCGCTTATTCCTTACACACCGTCCATTTCCCTGGATTCGGAATGTTTCTTCCTTAGGAACGTATGCGCAAAATTGCAGCATGGCCTGTGGGTCCATTCGGCACCCATTTGCATAACTTTCGCGTCGCATGATCGTCACTTGACGAAATATCATCTCATATGACGTTCGTCACAATTCAAGGTTCATGATCTTGACGGCTTGAAAGTCAAATAAAAACAGTTGTTTGTGAGTATCGAGATTACTGGTCGTTGGTGGAATAGCTCTTGCGGTTCCTAATGATACTGTTTGTATTCTGACGCGTCATTATCGTCATAATCCTAGCTGCTCTGTTTTTATTCCGTTTGGTGTAGAGTCGGCGGATATGTTGAGTGAGGGGCAGTATATTGGAACGTCAATGCTGGTGCGGCTCGATCCGCAGGGCAAAGACAATGGGGCGAGTCACATTCATTTCTATGAAGGAGGGTAGGGTCATGAAGCACACGGCCAACAAGCATTCTCGCCGAGCATTCCTGCAGAATAGCCTGGGAATGGTCGGAGCGGTCGCAGGAACATTGATGGGGGCTCCGGCACTTGCCCGATCACTTCAACAAGAAACTCGCATGCGCGAAGGACTGCCATCGAACGGAAGGACTCCCCGGCAAACGCTGGGACCGTTTTTCCCCGATGATGGCGATCCAGTGACGGACATTCGTGAAAACTTGGATTTCCGGCTGCCGATCAGTGAGGCCAATGACAATGATCTCACGAGCATTCGAGGAAAGGATGGGAAGGCGAAAGGTCAAGTGGTCTATATCAGGGGCAACGTGTTGAAAGACGTGAGGGGTGCTCTTGAGCCAGTCCCGGGGGCCGTGCTTATCGAATGGAACGCCTCGGCGTCCGGGCGGTACAATCATCGGGGAGACCAAGGCAATGTCCAGTTTCAGCATCCGCTATCTGGCGAATGGATTGAGCGGTCTCACGATGATCATTTTCAGTATTGGGGGCGTTGTATCACAGATGCCGAAGGCCATTACTGGTTTAAGACCATCGTGCCAGGTTTCTATCCTGTGGATGTCGAAGCGCAATGGTATCGTCCCCCTCATTTACATTTCATGATCACGGCCCCCGGTGTTCCTCAATTGGTCACACAACTCTACTTCAGGGGAGAGCACATTCAGGGAAATGACTTTATACAGGGGTTGAACGCCAAAGACGGCATCCTGCAAAGCGACCGAATGACTGAAGAGGAGCGGGAAAGCGTCATTATCGAGTATGCGAACGATCCGGCCGGTCTGATCACGGACGGTCTCGTGGGGCATTATGATTTTGTCTTGTCTCTTTAGTGATACCTGAAACTTCACGAGCTATGGCTCGCATCTGATAATGCGAGTTTGTACTATCGTGCTGGCATCATCTTTGTGAAGGGTCGAGCCAGCAAATAGCCCGTCTATTCCCTCCTGTCCCTCATGCTCCCCTTCGAACGCCATCGAGTGTGAGGGGGAGCGAATCTTTTTCAAGCGCGAAATTTCATCAGTCAGCTTTTTCAAGCCTGAAGATGTTCGTCATTTCATCACATGACGAAATATAGTCATTAGCAATTCGTCACTTTTAAGAGTCTATATTTTTGAAATATTAAAAGTCATGAAAATTCATAGTGTTGTGATGACATTTTTTTGGATGTCTTTTTGGTACGGCTTATGCTCTATCTTAACGGCAGATAGGTAAATGAGAGTTATCTGGGTCAATGACACCATCACAATTTCATAACAGAAGAGGAGGCCGAATCATGAAAGCATTTTTCCAAACAGATGATCGATGGACTGGGTTGATTGTTCGAGTCATGTTGGCTCTTGTCATTTTCCCGCATGGTGCACAAAAGCTCTTGGGATGGTTTGGAGGGAATGGGTTTGAAGGGACGATGGGATTCTTCACTCAACAAATGGGTATGCCGTGGATTGTGGCGTTTCTGGTCATCATCGGCGAATCAGTCGGAGCGTTGGCGCTGGCTTTAGGTCTGTTCACACGCTTTTCGGCAGCCAGTCTTGGTGTCATCATGCTCGGGGCTATCACGATCGTTCATTGGCCACATGGGTTTTTCATGAATTGGTTCGGTCAACAAGCAGGAGAGGGCTTCGAGTTTCATCTTCTGGTGATCGGCATGGCTTTGGCGTTGGTGGCTGAGGGCGGCGGGAAGTGGTCGGTGGATCGGGCCATAGCTGGATTCATTACGAGCGAGACGTCCGAGAGGCACCATGTGCCTTCCCATGTTTCACATTCCGCGATCTAAGATGTTTCTGAGGACGCGACGGTCATGCTCAAAATTACGCAAAGCGTAAATGAATCAGGGATTGGCCTCAAGGTTGAGGGAAGATTGGCCGGTCCCTGGGTTCACGAACTTGAGAAGCAGTGGAAATCCATCCACGTCCTTCATCGGGGAACTCGGGTGTGGGTGAATCTTCAGGCTGTGACGTATGTCGATCAATGTGGGCAAGATTTATTGAAACGAATCTATCAACAAGGTGGACGGTTCAGCGTCTCTGGTTGCTTAATGAGGGCCATCGTCGAAGGCATGACGAATGGCTGACGAATTCATGAATATGAATATTCGAGGAGAGACGCGTGAGCAGATTTTACAGAAAGAACGGAGGCCAGCATGAAAGCAGAGTATCTCGGGCATGTCGTGTTTTACGTGAAAAATTTGGAACAGTCGTTACATTTTTATCGCGATCTGCTAGGGTTCCAGGAAGTCGGCCGGATCTTTGACGGGAAAGCCGCTGCGTTAACGGCTGGACGGACGCATCATGAGCTGTTCTTGATCGAAGTGGGGAATGCTCTTGGTCCTTTAAAAGGCGTTCGCAGAGGGCTATACCATATTGGGATCAAGGTGGGGAGTAGCTTCGATGAGCTGTGTTCTGCTAAAAAAGACTTGGAACAGGCTGGGGTAGAGATCTCTGGGATGAGCGATCACACAGTCACTCGCAGTCTCTACCTCTCTGATCCGGATGGTAATGAAGTTGAATTGTATGTCGATAATCCCGAGGTTGATTGGGTAAACAATCCGAGCTTGATACTTTCACCGGTCAAGCCATTGGCGCTGTGAATTGAAAGTCAGACGACGATTGCACGTCATGGAAGTGGTAAAAACGCTCGCTGTACCTCGATGATCCGGACGCCATCAATTCAGACTTGTCTTTTGTTTCTCCTCGCTCTTTCCAGTTTAATCGCCTGTCAACCGGAAGCTGGGACAGCGCCAACTGTCCCACCACCAGACGTTCACATCATTACGGTCGTTCCGAAAACCATCCCTGACGATACCGAGTTTATCGGTCATACCGAGTCCTTCCGTCCAGTGGAGATCCGTTCACAAGTCACGGGCATCATCGAAAAAGTGTTTTTCACGGAAGGGCGAAACGTCAAAAAGGGCGATAAACTGTACCTCATCGATCCCGTACCATTCAAAGCGGCTATGGTCAGTGCGAAGGGCCGAGTGGGACAGGCGGTTGCTCGATTAGCGCGAGCCAGGGCGGAGCTGGCCAGGGTCAAACCGCTTCTCCAAGAGCAGGCCGTAAGTCAAAAAGATGTAGATGATGCGACGGCCGAAGTCCTAGCGTCGGAATCGACGCTCGTGACGGCGAAAGGCGACTGGGAGAAGGCGAAATTCGATCTGACCAATACGATTATCGTCGCGCCCATTTCAGGACGTATGGAACGAAGCCGGCTCTACGAGGGACGTCTCGTTTCTGCGCAAACAGATCTCTTGACCAATGTCATTCAGATGGATCCGATGTACGTCAATGTCAATGTGCCGGAAAGCTACATTCTTCGACGGCAACGAGAATTAACGGAACATTTGGTGAAACTTCCGGACCTCTTCCAATTAAAAGGCGTGATGATCATGTCAGACGGCAGTACGTATCCGCATGAAGGGAGGATGGATTACGCGGGAACCGGGTTCCGTTCCGAGACCGGTTCGTTACAATCCCGTTTTATCTTCCCCAACATGCGGCAGAAAACGTTTCCCGGAGATCGAGACCGGCCGAACTATCTGCTCTTTCCCGGTCAATTCGTTAAACTACGGGTTATGGGCTATACCAGACCGAATGCCATCCTGATCCCCCAAAGAGCTGTTCAACAGAACCCGAATGGCACGATCGTCTTTGTCGTGGGAGAGAACGATGTCGCTGAAATTCGTCCCATAGACGCCAGTGTGTGGCAAGGCAGTCAGTGGGTGATCGAAAAAGGTTTAAAAAAAGGCGATCGTGTGATCGTGGAAGGGCTTCATCGCGTCCGTCCAGGAAAACCGGTCAATCCGATTCCATACCAGGAGCCAGGGTCACTCCCGAAAGGAAAACAGCCAACAGGCAAGGCGGCCGACAAGGCTGATGCATGAGCCCTCATTTTTTTATCGAGCGACCTATTTTTGCTTCGGTGCTCTCGATCATAATCATGGTCGTCGGCATCGTGGCGATTCAGACTCTTCCCATCGCACAGTTTCCTGAGATTACCCCCCCGATGGTGCAAATCGATGCGGACTATCCCGGCGCCAGCGCTGAAGTCGTGGCGGAAGCCGTCGCCAGGCCCATTGAACTCCAGCTTCCCGGTATCGATAACCTGCTGTATTACAACTCGACGAGCACCAACGACGGGCATATGACTCTGCAACTGACGTTTGAAATCGGCACTGACGTCGATATTGCGCAAGTCCAGACTCAAAACCGAGAAAAGCTGGCTGAACCTCAGTTACCTCCAGAGGTCATTCGTCAGGGAATTTCCGTCAAGAAAACCTCTCCAAACTTGCTTGCCGTGGTCGTGTTCGACTCAACGAATCCTAATCACGACGCCTTTTTCCTCTCGAATTATGCGATCCTCAGGGTATTGGACAACGTCAAGCGGCTACCCGGAGTCGGTGATGCGTCCCTGTTCGGTCAGCAAGATTACAGTATGCGTCTGATTCTCGATACGGTCAGGATGGCGCAACTCGGCATCACGCCCTCAGATATTTCCTCGATCGTCAAAGAACAAAATCGAGACTTTCCTGCCGGAACCATCGGTCGAGAGCCGGCGCCTCCGGGGACGGAGCTCACGATTCCGGTGATCACACAAGGCCGGTTGACGGATGTACGGGAGTTTGAAGAATTGATCGTCCGGGCCTTGCCGGATGGCTCGACTGTTCGACTAAAAGACGTGGCGCACATTGAACTGGGAGCCCAATCCTACAATCTTGAGGGAAGTTACAATGGAAAGCCTACGGCGTTATTGCTCACGTTTTTATCCCCTGGCGCCAATGCGCTCGAGACGGTTCAGCGTATTCGCGCAGAATTGGACAGGCTCGCTAAAGTATTCCCCCAAGGCATGTTTTATGACATTCCTTACGATACGACGAAGTTTATCGAGGTCTCGATCGAAGAGGTCATTCATACGTTGGGTGAAGCCCTGATTCTGGTGTTAATCGTGGTCTTCTTGTTCTTGCAAAGTTGGCGTGCGACATTAGTTCCGGCGCTGGCGGTGCCGGTTTCCTTAATTGGCACGTTTGCCGGGATGCAAGCCCTTGGGTTTTCGATCAATACGTTAACGCTCTTTGGCATGGTCTTGGCTATCGGCATCGTCGTCGATGACGCCATCGTGGTGGTTGAGAACGTGGAACGTCACTTGGAGAGTGGGGTGTCGCCCAAAGAAGCGGCGATACGAGCGATGACCGAAGTGACAGGGCCGGTGATTGCCATTGTCTTGGTCCTGAGTTCGGTCTTTGTTCCAGTGGCGTTTTTAGGCGGGATTACCGGACAGCTCTACAGGCAGTTCGCGATTACGATTGCCTTGTCCGTGGCGCTTTCTGGGGTCGTGGCGTTGACGTTAAGTCCCGCGCTCTGTGCGATTCTTCTAAGGCCGCAACATGGCGAGCCTCGAGGGTTTTGGCGTCTCTTCAATCATGGGTTTAATTGGCTCCAACACCGCTATGCGACGGCGGTGAGCATCATGGAACGGCATATGCTTCTCTCGTTCGTGGCGTTTGGCCTGCTGTTGTTCGTGACGTGGACTCTTCTCAAGATCGTTCCAGGCAGTTTTTTGCCCGAAGAAGACCAGGGGTACTTTATTGTGTCAACGACGTTGCCAGATGGGGCCTCCAGCCAGCGGGTGGATCGCGTGCTCAAAGACGTCTCAACGTATTTTCTCAAAGACCCAGCGGTCTATGGGACTCAATCGTTGTCTGGGCAAAACTTCGTTTTTAACACGCGAGGGCAAAACACCGCCACGACGTTTGTTCCTCTGAAACCCTGGAAAGAACGTCAACAACCAGAGTCCCATGTTCAGGCACTCATTGGCCGGGCCTATAAACAGTTTGCCGAAATTCCTGAGGGTCTGGTTCTGGCCTTTAATGCCCCAACGATTCGAGGGCTTGGGGCGACGGGAGGGTATTCGCTTCAGATCCAGGATCCAAGCAGTCGAGAGTTTTCTGAATTTGCGGATATCGTGCATCGTTTTCTCGCCAAGGCCAGAGAAGATCCGGCCATCGCAGGCGCGAATTCGAGTTTTCGGGTCACGGCCCCACGCATGTATGCCAAGATCAATCGAGAGCGTGCAAAGGCGTTAGGGATTCCCATTTCTGAAGTCTTCGATACGATGCAAGCCTACTTTGGCAATCTCTACATCAATGATTTCGTCAAATTTGGGAGAGTCTATCGTGTGCAAACCGAAGCCGAACCCGAATATCGCATGACTCCCGGGGATATTTCCAAAATTTATGTTCGTGCCCAAAGCGGCCCAAAGCCAGCGATGGTGCCATTGAACGCCGTGGTCGACATGGAATTATCCAGCGGACCCGATCCGGTCACGCATTTTAATGGGGACAACACGGCATTGGTGGTGGGAGCGGCGGCGCCCGGATTCAGCTCAGGGCAGGCGATGGACGCTTTGGAACGCATTGCTCAAGAAGTGCTCGTCCCGGAAGGGTACGGTATTGAGTGGAGCGGGATTTCCTACCAGGAAAAGAAAGCCGGAGGGAAAACCGTCATCATCATGCTGTTAGGACTCTTGATGGTCTTTCTGGTTCTGGCGGCACAATATGAAAGCTGGTCGATTCCGTTTGCCGTGCTCTTTGCCGTTCCGTTCGGCGTATTGGGGGCTGTGGCAGCCATATGGATGAGAGGGTTGGAAAATGACGTCTATTTTCAGATTGGATTGCTGACGTTGATTGGATTGTCGGCGAAGAATGCGATTCTCATCGTTGAGTTCGCCAATCAACGGTACCATGAGGGCCTTTCGGCTGTGGATGCGGCTCTTGAAGCCGCCCGGCTCCGGTTTCGACCGATCATCATGACGTCCATGGCATTCATTCTTGGGGTGATTCCTCTTGCGGTCGCCACAGGAGCCGGCGCGGCCAGCCGGCATTCAATCGGTACTGGAGTGCTTGGCGGGATGTTGGTCGCCACGTTTCTGGCCATTTTTTTCGTGCCGCTCTTTTTCGCTGCGATCTCAAAGTTCCGAAAAGATCAACCAACCGTTCACGAGCCCGAGCCTCCGGCGGTTGAACAAACCGCTTCGTTGTGAACAGGAAGAATTGGCGTATGCGACTGGTGATCGTCATACTCTGCACATTTTTCGGCGCCTGCGCCGTCGGGCCTGATTATTCCAGGCCAGACTTATCTGTGCCCAAAGATTTTCGGCTAGCGGAAACCGACTCGTCTCTTCCCTCTTTGGCGAATCTTTCCTGGTGGAAGCTCCTGCAAGATCCGATACTTCAGAAACTTGTCGGTATCGCACTCGAGGAAAACAAAAATCTCAAGCAAGCCATCGCGAGTATCGAGGAGTACCAGGCCAGGCTTTATGTCGCCAGGACCGATTTTGTGCCACAGGTGACGGGGAGCGGGAGATCTCCCTCTTTTGGCCGTACGAAAGCCGGGTTTCGCTTTCCCGGGAATCCCAGCACGTTTAATTATTCACTACTTGGTGAGTTGGCCTGGGAGATGGATGTGTGGGGGAGGATACGCCGATCAACGGAGGCTGCTCTCGCCGACCTGCTGGCCCGCGAAGAAAACCGACGCGCAGTGGTTCTCGGACTGGTGAGTGGCGTCGCGCAGGCGTATTTCGATTTATTGCAGTTCGACATGCAATTGGGTATCGCCAGAAGAACACTCGAGTCCTGGGAAGAATCCGTGAGGATCGCTAAGGCGAGGCTGGAGCGAGGCGTGACCTCCCGGCTCGATGCCGATCAATTCGAAGCTGAGCGAGCGAATGCGGCGGCCCGCGTTGAGTCGTTGGAGCGGTTGATGACGCGAAAAGAAAATGAGCTGAGCGTGCTTTTGGGCAGGAATCCAAGCGCCATCGAGAGGGGTACGGTCCTGACGGATCAGGTATTTCCCCCGGAGGTGCCCGCTGGCTTGCCGTCGGAGTTGCTCCAACGGCGTCCGGATGTCCTGCAAGCCGAACAAGAACTCGCGGCCTCCACGGCCCGAATCGGCATGGCGAAAGCCGACCGTTTTCCGAAAGTGACGTTAACCGGCATTCTTGGAGTGGCGAGTCCGCAGCTTTCCAAGCTCTTTGAGTCTGATTCAAAATTTGGAGCCGCCGGCTTTAACTTGGCCGGTCCCATCTTCAATGCCGAAGCCCTTGGGTTTCAACAAGACGTGGCTGAAGCGCAAGCCCGGCAGGCCATCGCCCGGTATGAGCAAACCATTCTTGTCGCGTTTCAGGAAGTCGAAGATGCGCTGGTCAGCGTTCAGACGGCTCGTCGACAACGTCAGGCGCAAGTCCAACAAGTTGAGGCGTTGCGTTCGGCCTTGCGGCTAGCGGATTTTCGTTATCAAGGTGGAGTGACGAGTTATGTGGATGTTCTGATCGCCAAGCGAAGTCTGTTCGACGCTGAATTGGCGCTCGTGGAAACCCATCGCCTTGAATTGGTCTCGATTGTGCAATTGTACAAGGCTCTTGGAGGAGGTTGGTCGCCGAATTCTGGTGACCCGTCTTCTCTGTCGGTGAAAGGCTGACATCCACATCGACCTGAAAGCGAGTGAATCCTTCGACAAACCCATCCCAGGCTTTTTCGCTCCCTTCTGTATAGTTTTCCATACCTTATCCCTTAATCGTCTTGAGTCTGTCGAGTTTGTCAACGCATACCGAAATTTTCTTGACGGGAGTGACGTCGTGGGCGAACATCGACAGATGTTCTTTCAGAGGTAAGTTTATGAGAATACGAACGATGGGGTATGGCGGACAGTTCGCAGGCCGAAGACACGTCGCGCGCGCTATTGTTTACGTGATTGTTCTGTCTGTTTTCCTCGTGACGGGTAATGGTCTATCACCAGCATCGGCTCAAGACTCGGCGATGCCTTCTTTTTCAACCGATCGCCCCGGCATTGGGGATTCGGCGTACATTGTGCCTCCGGGGTATTTGCAATTTGAGAGCGGGGTGACGTTGCAGCATGATCGAACGCATGTCCCGGATCAGCGGGTGACGACCGTTTTCGCACCGAATATGGTGATCAGAATCGGTCTGCTGAAAGCTTTGGAACTACGGTTTTTGGGTGGAGACTTCGTGTATGAAAAAACACATTCGGGTAACCGGGATGATCATGTCTATGATGTGAGCGCGCCGACTATTGCCACGAAGCTTCAACTGACTCAAGAAGATCGATTCACTCCTCAGACGGCGTTTTTTATGAATGCCACCCTTCCGTTCGGAAGCAAGGAGCAACGGCCCGATGATGTTACGCCCTCCTTTAAAGTCGCCGCAAATTATGCCTTCTCGGAATTCGTGAGTTGGGAGGCAAATCTTGGTGTAGGGTGGGAAAACGGGGTCCAGGACGTGACAGGAGCCTATACAACAGCCTTAGGCCTATCTCTTTCTGAAAACCTCTCAACGTTTGCCGAGGTGTTTGGGAATCTGAACGGCCCGGCGACCCATGGATTTGATGCTGGCTTGACGTATCTTCTGTCTCCAACCCTGCAATTCGATGTATCTGGAGGCCCGGCCTTGACGAGCGCGGCTCCCGATTGGTTTATCGCCGCAGGAATTTCGTTCCGGCTTCCACGGTTATGGTGATTCTTCATGTTGATGCATCGAGATGTTCATCATGGACCGTCCTGGACTTACATATGCAGAGGTTTTCCATTTTCACTGAAACGGTAATGACAGTTGAACGTGTTTCAGGCGTATGTTGGGCCGTGGCAAGGCCCGTGCCTGAGGTCGAGGCAACAAGTGATTCCACATTCGTCTAAGCCAGGTTCGGAGGGACATCTTGTAGGAGGACGTGCGTACCATAAATATTACCTTCATTTATATTTATTAAATGGTTATTCGCAATAACGGATGACGCCGATCAGGATTCCTTCGAGCTTGAAGTCATCACTGGGTTTCACGAAGATAGATTGCATTGTTGCGTTGGCAGGCCTCAGTTCTATCTGACTCTCTTTTCGATAGTATTTTTTTATGGTCGCTTCATTATTTAAAAGCGCAATGACCGTTTGACCATTTCGTGCCATATCTTGCTTGCGGATGATGACCAGATCGTTCGGGAGAATTCCATCATCTTTCATGGATTCGCCCTTGACGCGAAGCGCGAATGTTTTCTCGTTCGTCAGCATCGCATGCGGGATTTCAACCAACTCTGTTTGTGGGATTGGTTCAATCGGGTTTCCGGCCGCGACGAGACCGGCCATGGGAATCTGGACGGTATTGTTCAGTTGTGCGATTGCCACTTCGATCATTCCCGGAATGCGACGGTCCCCGCATTCATATCGAGCGATGGTCGTGCGGGTTGTCTGAAGCCGGTCCGCGAGTTCCTGTTGCGTCAGGCCAAGACTTTTTCGCATCTTCTTGAGCATGTCAGGCTTCATGTAACCAATGGTTGCATTTTATGGTGCATGCTGTCAAGGGCGATGTTTGAATAAAGTTTCAAAGGTCAATCTGCCGGATTTTTCTCAAAACAGGAATCGTTCTTCCTCCTTTCTGCATGTGTATCATCGCGATCGTCTGCGTAAAGATTTTCTTCGAGATTCATGCCTGGTCAGAAGTTCCTAATTTGTTTATCTTAGGGAAACAATCCATCGGTGAATAAGGGAATTTCGTCCGAGGCAAGACAGGTTGTTCGACGCTGAACCTAGAGGCTCGTTCATAGAGATTGGTAGGATGGTTTCTGGTTTTGCTTCGATGAATCGCGTACAACCAGTGAGTGGTAAGGGACTACCTGACCGAGGTTGAGATGTTCTTGATGAAGAAGATCGTGGGTGAAATGCTGGCCCCTCTGCCGGTCTGCCTAGGACTCATTGGCGCGGGACTGTTGCTGCTCTGGTTTACCAGGAAAAAGTTCCTGGGAAAAGTCTTGGCGAGCGTGGGTTTTGTGCTGTTGACGTTGTTGAGTATTCAGGCTGTTTCCGGGCGGATCATTCAGACGCTTGAATCTCAATACAAGCCGCTCGATGTTTCACATCTTCAAACACGGTTGGAGTCTGCAGGAGAACCTCCGGTGTCTCAGATCGTGGTCTTGGCCGGGGGAATTTCTGGAGATCCCACGCTTCCTCCTCCTCTTCAAATTTCAAAGGCATCCCGGGAACGACTCTTGGAAGGTATTCGTCTCTATCGTCTGTTGCCAGGTAGTCAACTGATTTTGACGGGAGGTAGTGGATTGCAGTCGGTGTCTGAAGCCACGATTCTCAGCCGCGTGGCGCAGTCTCATGGTGTCAAGAAATCCGATATGGTTTTGGAGGTGCAGTCTCGAGACACGAAGGATCATCCTCGCTTTGTTTCAGCCTTCGTCAAAGACCAACCATTTCTGCTCGTAACATCGGCCTATCATATGCCAAGGGCCATGAAGTTGTTCGCCAAGTATAATCTTTTTCCGATTCCTTCTCCCATCGGACATTGGAGAGTCCCCGAGGGGTTTCCTCTATGGTACTGGCTGCCTGGGGCGTCGGGATTACGGCTGGCAGAACTGGCGACACATGAATACCTTGGATTGGCTTGGGCGTGGCTTCAAGGACAGATCTGAACGTTGCTGCGAATTGCGTGTTGTTCCTGTCCCTCGCTGGTATAAAACATTTTCTTCTTGTTTGATTTCACAAAATAGCCGAAACAGTATTCGACACTTCTCTTATTGGCCAAGATGTTTCTATCACATCTTGAACAGCAAAGGCGTATAAAGGCGTATTAAGGGTGCGCTGTATCGTTTCGGTATCACTGAAACGGATAGAAGACGGGCAAATTGCTGAGAGAACGGATTCCATAAGGAGGGTGCCCATGTCTACGGAGAACTGGTGGCCAGTCGTGTTGCTGGGAATCGTGATCAATACAACAGGATGTGTGGCGGAGGCCTGGAACAGTTACGCCACGCCGCACTATGGGCGAGAGCGAGCTGAACAAATTTGTCATCCATACGGTCATTGTTCTCAGGGAACCTGGGTGGCCAGATCGTCGGTGGAACCAGATCCTGCAGAATCCTACCGCACGTGTGTGGAAAGGAATATGCGCAGAGAAAATGGCTGGTTGAAAAACACGGTGGCTTTCGGGATGGAAGTCAATCATTGCATGGTTATGAACGGTTACGAGTTGGTGTTAAGGTGATGGACGTGCGGTGTTCCACGGCCGGTCGCTTTCAGTCAAGCTGAGGCCGCAAGATACGTCGGTTTGGGAAGGCGTTGTTCAAGGGCGTAGAACGTCTGTCGTAAGGCGAGTGAAGCATGGGAATGTGGCGCAAAGTCCAGAACCGGCAAAAATTCCCGGACGGAGTCTTCGACTTGTGAATCCTGAGGGATTTCTCCCAACACGACTAAATCCGTCCCTAAGAATTTGAGAAGAACTTGTTGTAGCGAGGCGGTCGAAAACTTCGATTTCTTGCTGATCCGATTCACGATCAGAGAAGGGGCGAACGTGCGAAGAATGCCGAAGGCCTCGGTTTTCTGCAAGCCTTCCGTCTGACCGAATGCCTTGAGCACGTCTTGAATACTCGAAAATTCCCGATTGACTAATGCTTGCCGAACTTCCCCGTGTATGCGTATGGATAACTCGGTAATCACTTTTCGAATCGCAGCTAATTTAATGAAGCGATACACTTCGATGACCGATGTGGGATCGGGCGTCGCGATCGCCACATGCCAATCAGCCGAAAGAAAAAAGTCCAGCGTGTGATAACTGGTGCCGGGAGCGCAGTCGAGAATCACGAGGTCGGCGTCGAGGTTTCTGATATGACGCAAAAGCCGGAGTTTTTTGGAATGCAAGAGATTGCCGGCCACTAACGTGTTCTCCGTGCCGGGAATATACCCGAGACCCGGCGCCCAAGATATCGGGTGAACGAGGCAGCCTAACGTCTCGACACGACGTTCGAGGAAATCGGAAAGGGTTCGGGTAGGCGAAAGATTGCCGAACAGGACGTGCAAGTTGGCCCCTCCAATATCGAGGTCTATCAGGACCACTTTCTTTCCCTGTCGGGAGAACTGCAGCGCCAGATTACTCGAAATCACGCTCTTGCCAACTCCGCCTTTTCCTGATGCTATGGAGATAACCGTGGGTCTGTGTGTCATGGGTTCGCTGTTTCTCAACGGATCAGCAGAAAGCAGGGCTGTGAACCGGTCTTACCCTTCTTGACCGGAGCTGTTGGTGGCTGTGACGCAAATGGTCGTTTCAATCGATTTTCCCGGAGCAATCGTGAAGGAGAGTGTTTCCGTGACTGTCCCTCCCCCCTCGGGACTGGAAGCCGGCACATCTTTGGTTTTTTTATAACCATCCCCGTTATTGTGATAGATCGTCGTTTTTGCCAGATTCTTGAGCGGGTTGCCATTGGCCTGCGTGGTGGGTTCGACGTAGGAGATGGTGACGGAGGGGGCTGTTGCTGTGACCGTCGTGGTCAATGTCGTTTGACAGGGAGGCGTGAGTTTCGGTGGTGCCGCCTGCTTGGAAGGCAAAGACTTCGGTGGTGGTGGAGGGGGCTGGGGGGGTGATGAAGACTGTTGAGAGGGCAGGCAAGAAGGACGGAGCCAGCATAACAATGTGTCAAAGTCACCTCGTGACTCTCGTGAAGAACAGCTCGTCAAGATGAGCAACGTTCCAAGCAGTAGAGTGGAAAGGGCGAGTTTGGCCATGAAAGAATGATCGTTGGAACGTGTTTCTGCGTGGAGATTGCCCTCGATCGAAAAGGTTTTTCTAAGGACGGACATCGGTAATCAGTCAGAATTTCGTATTCGGTAACAAGACATCGCCTCAGCGAATTCTGATTGAAGCTTTGACCATCATATCATCCATTTCTCATTGGAGAAACCTTGAAGTGCGTCTTCCGTTTCTTTTTATTTCCCATTATCACTTTTGAGGGTGAGGATTTGCCTCTTGGCAAGACTCGATCACGCTGCTAAAGTTGGCCCTGACGCGAGACCTATGCATCATCGTTCGTGTTGTGTACGTGATGTATGCGTCGACTATCTCCGACTCTCAACCCATACCTAATTTGGACATGATTCGTGCCAATGCCATCTTCTCGTCAACGATCTAAAAAAAAACTCACGGTTGCACAACGAAAAAAAGTGTTGCGTGGCATTCGTTTGATCGCTCTCGACGTCGATGGTGTCTTGACGGATGGCGGGATGTATTACGGAGAATCGGGTGAAGAGTTGAAAAAGTTTCAGACACGTGATGGCATGGGAATTAAGATGTTGCAGGCTGAAGGGATCCTGACCGCGATCGTGACGATGGAACGGACGAACATCGTTAAACGGCGGGCCAAAAAACTTGGCATTCCTGAAGTCCATCAGGGGATACGGGATAAGTTATCCGTTCTGCAGGCGTTGGCTACCAAGTATAAAATTTCTCTGAATGAGATCGCCTACATGGGCGACGATGTGAATGATCTGCAAGCGTTGCGAGCCGTGGGATTTGCCGGAGCGCCTGCCGACTGTATGATGCCTGTTCGTCAGGCGGTCCATTATATCTGTCGACAGAAGGGAGGCGAAGGGGCGGTTCGGGAAGTTTCCGATCTCATCTTAGCGGCTCGGGGTGCGCAGCCTCTTTTTCAGTAGTCGTGTTCTACGGAGTAAACCTCAATACTTTCGCCCGGTTCGCCGAGAAAGCCCATAGAGAAACCACCTCGCAATCTCTTGGAATCATGATAAAAGGTATGAGCCGATGAATAGGAAAGTTTACGGAGTCATCTTGGCGGGAGGCAGCGGTACACGGTTTTGGCCGCTGAGTCGGGAACGCTTTCCGAAGCAACTGTTGCGCATTATGGGGGAAGAGACTCTCATTCAGCAAACGGTGAGACGGCTGCTCCGTTTCATGACCGCGGATCGTATCATGGTGGTAACCAATGAGACACAAGCCGAGTCGATCCTCTTACAGTTAGTCGAGTGGAAAGACGCCTTGTCAGCGAATCTGATCGCTGAGCCGAAAGGACGCAACACTGCACCCGCTATCGGTCTGGCCGCGCTTCGACTGCTCCGGCGTGATCCCGATGGGGTGATGATTGTGCTGCCAGCCGACCATGTGATTACTCAACCAGCCAAATTTCAACAAGCTGTGAATCTGGGGGCTCAATTGGCTGCGGAAGGGAACCTGGTGACCTTCGGGATCAAACCTTCGCGGCCTGAGACAGGCTATGGGTATATCCAGCCTCAACGACGTTCACGTGTGGGAAGCCGGGGAAAACTAACCGGCTATCGCGTGGCTCGTTTCGTCGAGAAACCTCATTTATCCACCGCGCAACGCTATGTGCGATCTGGAAATTTCTTCTGGAATAGCGGGATGTTCATGTGGAAGGCTTCCACCCTGCTTGATGAGCTTCAGCAGCAGAAACCATCCCTCGTGAAGGGGTTGAAACGGGTTGAATCCATGATGCATGAAGGCGCGCCCAAAGTTGACATTGCCCGGCAGTATCATCGGCTGGAATCCATCTCCATTGATCATGGCGTGATGGAGCATTCGTCCCGCTCTGCCGTCATTCCAGTCGAGTTTGGGTGGTCCGACGTCGGAAGTTGGGGCAGTCTCGAGGAGGTCGCGCCACGCACAAAATCCGGCAATGTGCTGAATGGAAATATCATGGACATGGGTAGTACCAATTCGGTGTTATTCGCAGACCGGCGTGTGGTTGCGACGATCGGATTGTCGGATATGGTGGTGGTCGATACGCCGGACGCGACGTTGGTTTGTCCAAAATCCCGGGCCCAAGATGTCAAAAAAGTCGTAGAGGAATTGAAGAAACGTGATGCTCCAGAACATCTGGAGCATGTCACAGTGATGCGGCCATGGGGTGCTTATACGGTTCTGGAAGAAGCACCTGGGTATAAAGTGAAACGTATTACCGTCAACCCGGGGAAACGGCTTTCGTTGCAACTTCATCATAAGAGAAGTGAACACTGGGTCGTAATCACTGGGCGCGCGCGCGTGACTCGGGGAGAGGACGTGTATGATCTCCGTGCCGGACAAAGTACGGGAATTCCCGTTGAAACTCCTCACCGGTTAGAAAACCCCGGGAAAGCCATTCTGGAGATTATCGAGGTGCAAAACGGCCAGTATTTGGGAGAGGATGATATCGTTCGTTTTCAGGATGATTTTGGAAGAGGAGACATGAAATGAACGTCGTGAACGGTAAGACGGTCAATCAGCGAATATTCCGAGAGTACGACATTCGTGGAGTGGTCGGGGAGGACCTGACGGTGGACATAGCCGAGTCCGTCGGGCGGGCCTACGCGAGCCTGGGGCGACAACAAGGCGTTCGCGCCGTGGCCGTGGGCCGGGATGGTCGTCTGACGTCGCCTGAATTGCGAGACCGCCTCGTCAAAGGGCTGACCGATGGGGGAGTCAACGTCGTCGACATTGGCATCTGTGCGACCCCTCTTCTCTATTTTTCATTGTTCAACAGAGAAGTCGACGGAGGCATCATGATCACGGGCAGTCATAATGCGTCCGAATACAATGGCTTTAAGATGTGCATGGGGAAAGAAGCGCTCTACGGTTCGAATATCCAACGTCTACGAGAGATCATAGAAACAGAGAACTATTCAGAGGGACGTGGTACCGTTCTCGATTCGCCGATCATCCCGGATTACTTAGCCTATCTGCAAAAAAGTTTTGCGTCATTGGATGGACGTGGCGTTCATGTCGTGATCGATTGCGGCAATGGGGCGGCTTCGTTGGTGGCCAAGGACGCGTTGGAACAATTAGGGTGTACCGTGACGGGACTGTATTGTGAGTTGGACGGAAAATTTCCCAACCATCATCCTGACCCCACTGTCGTCGACAACCTTCAGGATTTAATCAAGGCGGTCAAAGATCATGGCGCCGATGTGGGGATCGGGTATGACGGAGACGCCGATCGAATCGGCGCGATTGACGAACAGGGAAACATCCTCTGGGGGGATCGGTTGCTCATGCTCTTTGCGCGGGATGTTCTCAAGTCAAAACCCGGCAGCACGTTTATCTCTGAAGTCAAAGCCTCCCAACTCTTATACGACGACATTGCAGAGCGTGGTGGTCGAGGGATTATGTGGAAAACCGGCCATTCGGTGATCAAGGCGAAAATGAAGGAAGAAAACGCCGCGCTTGCAGGAGAAATGTCGGGGCATATGTTTTTCGCCGATCGGTATTTTGGGTACGATGATGCGATTTATGCCTCTTGCCGATTGATAGAAATTCTGACCAAGACCAAGCAGTCTCTTTCGAGTCTCTTGGCAGATGTTCCTCAAACGTCAGTGACTCCTGAAATTCGTGTGGATTGTCCTGATGAAACCAAGTTTCAGTTAGTCGATCGCGTGACTGAACGTTTGCAAGCGCTCGCGCGGCAAGGGGGTTCAGATGAATCCCCCGTGAATATTCGAGATCTCATTACCATCGATGGGATTCGCGTGACGTTCGATCAAGGCTGGGGCTTGATCCGTGCTTCTAACACGCAGCCGGCTCTGGTTTTGCGATTTGAGGCATCTTCACCGGAGCATCTTCACCGCATACGCACCTTCTTGGAGGATCAGCTCAAGGTGTGTCAACAGCAATGCGACTTGTAGCACCTGTCGTCATGCGTGAGTTTTCTTTGCTCGTTTCACGGGCAGTTCGCCGGTTCTTTTACTCGCCTCCAGCTTTCTACTAACACCATCGTGGTTCTTATTCATAGGCATGTGTGACACCGGTTTTGTTAGGTTTGCTCTATACGAGTCGGTCAGAATCTGGTTCGAATCTCTTTCCTTTGCTCAACACTAAATCGGACGAAATCTGATTCGACTCTCTTCCCGCTGCCCAGCACTAAATCGGACGAAACCTGGTTCGAATCTCTTTCCATTGCTCAGCTCTACAGAAAAGTCTATAATGGAATCTCACACATCGTTTCTTCTCGCTGGGAGTCATGGATGATGCACGCTCCGCGATCTTTAACGACTCATCTCCTACAAGAACAGCTTTCCACGACTGACACAACGGGCGAGTTTTTCCACATTATGACGCAGGTTGCGTTAGCGGGAAAAATGATCGCGCGTGATCTGAAATACGGCGGGTTGTCGGATGTGTTGGGCTCGACGGGGAAGACGAATGTTCAAGGCGAGGAAGTGCAGAAATTAGATGAGCGAGCGAATGAGATTTTCGTCAGTGTCTTTCGAGAAAGTTGTGTCGTCAGGACGCTGGTGTCGGAAGAAATGGCAAGCCCATACGTCGTACAATCTGCTGAACACAGTGGGAGGTATGTTCTGTATTTTGACCCGCTGGACGGTTCATCGAACATCGATGTCGATGCTTCCCTCGGTTCCGTTTTTTCCATACACCGGTTGCAGGAGAATAGCTCGGGGGATCGTGACCAAGAACTGCTGAAGACAGGTGAAGATCAGGTCGGTGCCGGGTATGTTCTGTATGGCAGCAGTACGGTTTTGGTGTGGACCAATGGTCATGGCGTTCATGTTTTTACCCTTGACCCGGAATTGGGAGAGTTTATTCTCACAAGGGAGAATGTGCGGATGCCGGCACGAGGAAAAATCTACTGCGTGAATGAAGGTAATCGTCAAAAGTGGTCCCAGGGCGTGCAGCGGTACCTCGACCACATCAAGGAGTCGGATTCCGCGAGCGGTCGTCCCTATACTGGACGCTATTCAGGTTGTCTCGCAGCCGATGTGCATCGAATTTTGCTCAAGGGTGGGATTTATCTCTACCCAGGAGAAGTCAAAAAACCTGAAGGAAAGTTAAGGCTTCTCTATGAAGCCGCCCCTCTGACGTTCATTGTCGAACAAGCGGGAGGGCTCGGGAGCACCGGTGTGGAACCGATTCGAGCCATTCAACCCAAGATACTGCATCAACGGGTGCCGCTGTTTATCGGGAGTCGAGAAGACGTCGAACAGGTCCAGGGATTTATCCGGGCTTGAATACGAACCACAAGACGAAGGGGTAACGCTTATGATTCTCCATACCATCTTCTTGGTGGTGGGAATTGTCTCAGGAGCTGGGATTGGACTGAGTGTAGGCGATGAAAGTGTACTGTCTCTTCTGGCTGGAGCTGGCCTTGGCGCTATCATCAGCGGGAGCGTGATACTGTTAGAAAACCGATTGGTGGAGGTGCCGCTTCCACTCTCCGTTTGGGGCGGCGTAGGTTTTGGCCTCGGGTTGTTAGTGTCAGGTCTGTTTGTCTACCTCTCAGGTCTTATGCTCGCGTCGTCGACGGTCTTGGGACGTGTGGGAGGCCTGATTGCCCTTTTGACAGTGCCGTATGCAGGCCTGATCGTTGGAATGCGGTATGGATCGGAAGCGATGGTCGCGATACATACGGATGAATCGGGGGCAGGGTCACAGCAAGAAAAAAGTGAAGCAGACGTCACGCTGAAATTATTGGACACCAGCGTCATCATCGATGGTCGAATCGCTGACCTGTGTGAAACAGGGTTCATTGAAGGGACATTGGTCGTTCCACAGTTCATCCTGTTGGAGCTTCAACATATTTCTGATTCTTCCGACAGTCTGAAACGCGCCAGGGGGCGACGAGGGTTGGATATCCTGAATGGCATGCAGAAAATGACGAATATCAAGATCGATATCATCGAAGATGATTTCCCTCACGTGAAAGAAGTCGATACCAAATTGGTCGAGCTCGCCAAAAAAATCGAAGCTAAAATTCTGACGAATGATTTGAATTTGAATAAAGTCGCTGGCTTGCAAGGGGTCAAAGTCTTAAACATTAACGAACTCTGTAACGCGTTGAAACCGGTGGTCCTTCCAGGGGAGACGCTGCGGGTCTTCGTGTTGAAGGAAGGCAAAGAAGCTGGTCAGGGTATTGCCTACCTTGATGATGGAACGATGGTCGTCGTCGATCATGCCAAGCGCGCGATCGGAAAGAATGTCGATGTTCTGGTGACGAGCGTCCTGCAAACGAGTGCCGGTCGTATGATTTTCACCCGCCTGAAAGAAGAATCCGAGCGGGAAGAATTAAGCTTCGCGCGTGTCTGATCGCGTGGTTGCGGTCGTTCCTGCCGCGGGACGGGGGGTGCGCATGGGCGGAAGCACCCCGAAGCAATTTTTATTGTTGGGCGGCGTTCCTCTGCTCGTTCACTCCCTCCGTACACTCGCCTCGATTGATGCCATTGCTGAAATCATCGTTGTCATACCAGAGTCTGATCTCGCCTATTGCCGGGAAGAGGTCATTCATCGGTTTGCGATTGAGAAGGTGACGCAGGTCGTTCCCGGGGGAGTCCGTCGACAAGATTCGGTTCGTCATGGTGTTTATGCGATCAACGAGCCTCCAGAGCTGGTGTTGGTGCACGATGGCGTAAGGCCATTTATCACCAAAGACATCGCCGAACAGTCCATACTGGTTGCGCGTGAGACGGGAGGAGCGCTTGTGGCTATCCCGATGAAAGATACCGTCAAGCGAGTCGACCAACAGGGAAGGGTGGAGGCGACCCTGAATCGCGAAGAACTGTGGTCAGCTCAGACCCCGCAGGTATTCCGGTATTCGTGGTTATTGGAAGCCCATCGGCAGGCTGAGACGCGGCAGTGGGATGTGACGGATGATGCAGGCCTCGTTGAGCAATTGGGGCATCCTGTGACGGTCGTGCCAGGCAGTGTCCAAAATATCAAGATTACCAAACCCGAAGACTTGATCCTGGGTGAATCGATTTTATCAAGTCTTCAAACGAGACGAGGCCGTCAGGATACATGATGAGAATTGGACAAGGCTATGACGTGCATCCGCTGAAAGAGGGGCGCCGGCTCATTCTGGGCGGTATCGCCATTGACCACACCCATGGACTCGATGGGCATTCCGATGCGGATGCATTGGTTCATGCCGTCTGTGACGCGCTTCTAGGAGCGATGGGAGAGGGGGATCTGGGAAAACGGTATCCCAGCTCGAATCCGGCGTATAAGGACCTCTCGAGCTTGACCATGCTCAAGGACGTTCACGAGCTTCTCGTGCAAAAAGGATATCGACTCGTGAATCTTGATACGGTGATTTTGGCTCAAGCTCCCAAGTTAGGTCCCCATCTCGAGAAGATGGCAGAATGTTTAGCCGAGACCCTTCAGGTCGAACGGGAGCAGGTTAATGTAAAGGTCAAGAGCGGCGAGGGCATTGGGATGATCGGTCGACAGGAAGGAATCGCCACGCAAGCGGTGTGTTTGATCGACCGTTCCTAAAAGGACGTAATGTTGAAATATTGAGAGGATAGCCATGGTGAGGGGGCAAGTCATTGAGAGAGGGGCACTGAACACGATGAATGTGGTATCCTGGTACAATTCATGTTCACGTCCATTTCCCAAGATCTGCAAGCGGTTTTTGAGCGCGATCCAGCGGCCACCAGCCGTTGGGAAGTGTTTCTTACCTATTCCGGGTTCCATGCCCTGCTCATGCACCGTGTGTCACATAGGCTTTGGCGTCGAAAAATTCCTTTTTTCCCGAGGTTCTTATCGCAGGTGACACGTTGGGCGACCGGCATTGAAATTCATCCCGGCGCCACTATTGGAAGAGGGTTCTTTATCGACCATGGAATGGGGGTGGTCATCGGAGAAACGACAGAGATCGGAGACTTCGTGACATTATTTCAAGGGGTGACGTTAGGGGGAACGGGCAAGGAGCGAGGAAAACGTCATCCAACGCTCGGCAACCATGTCGTCGTGGGCGCAGGAGCCAAAGTTCTCGGAGGGATCGTGATTGGCGATAACGTAAAAGTCGGAGCCAATGCCGTCGTACTCCGTTCCGTTCCGCCCAACTCGACCGTCGTGGGAAATCCCGGCCGGGTCGTCAAGTATGACGGTGAACGGGTTCCTGAGGCGACCATGGACCACACGAATATTCCCGACCCGATTGCCGAACGATTCGAGGCCATGGAGCGGGAGCTCATTGATTTACGGAAGCGCGTAGACAATGGCAGAGACTGAGCCTGACCATTAATTTTGTCGTTAAACATATTGCGTTGTTTCAGATTGTTTTCTAAACTGCTTTGAGCATCTCAACGAGTGTGCCGAATCATACTCAATAGAGCTTTCATCGTCGAATGAAAATGGAGGAGAATTTGTGAGTACTCACATGACACCACGCGTAAAAGAAATCTTGAGTTATTATGACGGCGCCAGTCCGGGAGAGCTGTCGAATCTGGCTCGCTTGATGATGACTGGCCGTTTGGCTGGCACGGGTCGTCTCGTGATTCTTCCAGTCGATCAGGGTTTTGAACATGGTCCGGCACGCAGTTTTGCTCCCAATCCGCTTGGTTATAACCCCCACTATCATTTTGAATTTGCGATCGAAGCCGGGTGTAATGCGTATGCCGCGCCACTCGGGTTTCTTGAAGCGGGTGCGGCGGCATTTGCCGGTCAAATTCCGCTGATTCTGAAGCTGAATAATAACGATTCTCTGTTTGCCACCAAGAACCCGAACTCGGCCATGACCGGAAGCGTGCGCGATGCCCTGCGGCTTGGATGTTGCGCGATTGGCTATACCATCTATCCGGGGTCTGCCAACGCCCAGACCATGTATCAACATCTGCGAGAACTCGCGGAAGAGGCGAAATCCTACGGATTAGCCGTGGTGGTGTGGTCCTATCCGCGAGGGGAAGGGTTGAGCAAGGAAGGGGAGACGGGTATCGATGTCGCTGCGTATGCCGCGCAAATTGCCGCGCAACTCGGAGCCCATATCATTAAAGTCAAAGTCCCTTCCGCGCATATCGAACAGAGCGCGGCCAAGAAAGTGTACGAGTCGGAGAAGATTCCCATCGAGACGCCGGCTGACCGTATTCGTCATGTCGTCCAAAGCGCGTTCAACGGACGGCGGATCGTGATTTTCTCAGGCGGGGCGAAAGGCGAAGATAAAAAGATCTTCGACGAATGCCGCGCGATTCGAGATGGAGGCGGGTTTGGTTCCATCATCGGGCGGAATTCGTTTCAACGGCAAAAGCCCGAGGCCCTCGAATTTATGTCGACGGTGATGAAGATTTATTCAGGGGAATTGCCGTAAAAACAACGCAGTCTCCAGTTTGCTATCTGTCTATTTAGGGGTACAGTCCTCGTAGTTGATGCGCTTGAGCCACTTTATCGATCCCATTCATGAGGGCTGCCATTCGCATCGTCGTTTTCTTCTCTTGCGCAAAGGCCAGGGTCCGTTGAAATGCCGAAACGATGATTTCTTCAAGGCGTTCATGAATGTCTGATTCCTTCCAAAAAAAGCGCTGGACATCCTGAACCCATTCAAAATAGGACACAATTACCCCTCCTGAATTCGCGAGAATATCCGGTATCGTAAAGATTCCCCGATCGGTCAGGATGGCATCCGCTTCCAGCGTTGTCGGACCGTTTGCCGCTTCGGAAAGAACCTGGCATTGAATTTTCGGGGCATTGCGCTCGGTAATTTGTTCAGCCACGGCTGCGGGAATGAGGATCGTACATTTTGTCTCTAACAGCTCTTCATTGGTTATGGGGTCGCCCAGGTCCTGCATGGAACTGAGAGGTGCATTGTCAGTCTGGAAACGTTTGAGTACTTCAGGAATATTCAAGCCGCGCGCGTTGTGGAGCCCCCCTCGATGATCGCTGATGGCGATGATCTTGGCCCCTGTTTGGCCGATAATTTTGGCTGTATGTGATCCGACATTGCCCATACCTTGGATGACAACAGTGGATCCGACTGGGTTGATCTTGAGGTGTTTTAAGGCTTCGAGCGTGACGTTGACCACCCCTCGGCCAGTTGCCTCCTCTCGTCCCAAACTTCCTCCAAGCGCGAGCGGTTTTCCAGTCACCACTCCCGGAACAGCAAATCCGACTTGTTGACTATAGGTGTCCATGAGCCAGGCCATGATCTGCGCGTTGGTTCCGATATCGGGAGCGGGAATATCTTTGTCCGGTCCGATGAGGGGAAAAATTTCTGCCGCGTATCGCCGCGTGATCCGTTCCAGCTCTCCGGTCGAAAGTGCGCCGGGATTCACCTTCACGCCCCCTTTGGCTCCTCCGAACGGAAGTCCGGCCAGCGCAGATTTCCAGGTCATCCACATGGCCAGTGCCGCGACCTCTCCTAAATTCACTTCATGATGAAACCGGAAGCCGCCTTTCGATGGGCCTCGAGCTGAGTCATGTTGCACGCGGTATCCCATGAAGACTTTGACATGACCGTCGTCCATCCTGATTGGAAGACTGACCGTGAGTGCCCGTTGGGGAGCTTTGAGACGTTCTCTGAGGTTCTGGTGGAGGCCCATGAGTTCTGCGGCTTGATCAAACTGAGCGACAGCGAGGTGAAAGGTGGGATGGTTAAATTCAGAGACCGTAGAGGTGTTCATGAAAAACCTCCTATTTTAAGGAATTTCTCTATTAATGGTAACATACGAAATTAAGATGGGAGTACTGATGGGTTTAAGCACACAATGGCATATTCCAGTTGCTCTTTGTTTCTGAGATTGACATTTACTTCTCTATCTGGAGGAATAAGGAGGCAAGAGGCAAAAATCAGACGGGGCAAGATGGACGGATATTAAAAATGGATATATGTTACTCCTGCTGTGAGAACAGAAAACTGACTAATGAGCATGTAATTCCTCAAGCACTTGGCGGAAGATTATATGCTCCAATATATTGCAAGGTCTGTAATGACCAGTATGGAAAAGAAATTGATGCAGAGCTAATAAAAAACCTTGGCTATGTTGGAACAGCTTTGAATATTAAACGGACGAGTGGTTCAAATAGACCTTATGCCCTCACACTGGAAGAAAACGATCAAAAATTAACTTTTGATGGGAGAAAAATAACGCGAAAAGATCCGATCGTTAGAATTAAGAAAAATGGTAAAACCATAAATTCTGTTGATGTAAGGGCTAGAAATGAAGGCGAATTAAATGCAATTCTCTCAAGCATTAGGATGAAATATGAGTTGGATGAGAAGCTCTACTATTTTCCAGAGATATATCCTAGTCCAGTAGACGCGGCAACAGAATTTGTTTTAGATAATTCTCTTATACGACGATGCGTTTCCAAAATTGCATACAGCTTACTTTGTATCAAGCTTCCGCCTGAACTAGTTATGTCCAAATCGTTCGATGATGTGAGAAATTACATTAGATTGGGTTCTTCTGACCATTTGGCCACTGCTAACTATGTTCATACCTCATTTATGACAGATAATATACGTCCTCTACACAAAATTCACATATGTATGAATAGAAAAGAGAGTCTTGTTATTGGATTTGTGTGTCTTTTTGGCATGTTCAGATATTCAGTTCTTCTATCCAAGTCCTTTAACAGTCTACTTTCCTGGCCAGGGTTAGATCACACCATTGACCCTGTGACATCAAACTACATTCCTGGAAGATCAGGCTTTATAGCTCCTCAAATTGATGCTGTTGAAGTGTTATCCCCGAAACATAATAAAATCCTAATAGAAAAAGAATTAGAGAAAGGGCTCAGAATAATCAAAAGTTATAATGAAAATATTGACTTTCTAAAAGTTGAAGCTGGAAAGTAGGTTTTGGAAAATAAAAAGGGGACATTCAACTTTACCTTTGGAATTAAGAGTTGTCTTAGAATTGTGCTGGAACTAAATGGAAGAATGGTACACGCTTTACCATTTTGTGCTAAAAGTAGAGAGTCTCTTTTTCTTAATACAGGACTTTCAGGAGATACAGTCCATGGGGAGGAGCGGTTTTCCCTGCTGCCGAGCGATCTGTTGCCTCAAGAATCTGCTTCATGTCGTGTGCGTGACGCTTGCCTAGTCCCACTTCTACGACGGTCCCAACCATCGACCGTACCATTTGTTTTAAAAAACGATCGGCCCGTACCTGAATTCGTACATGCACGTCTTCTGATAGTACGGTGAAGGATTCGATCCTGCACACCCTGTTCTTGGTATCAGTCGGCATATTCTGAAACGAGGAAAAATCATGCGTGCCCGTGAAAAAGTGTCCGGCCTCTTCCATCGCCTTGATGTCCAATGGCTTGGGCACGTGCCACATGCGGGATCGCTCGAGCGCCGAGCGATGGGCAGTCCGTAATATGCGATATTCATAAATCTTTCCGGTTGCGCTGTACCGTGCATGAAACGTCGCAGGCACGTCTTCGGCATGCTTCACGGCGATATCAGCAGGGAGAATGCCGTTGAGGGCGCGAATCCATTCGTGCGAAGACAGAGATTTTTCAGTTTGGAAACTAATGACCTGTCCCCAGGCATGGACGCCGGCATCGGTGCGGCCCGCTGCGATGACGGGGGTCTGTTGTTGAGTAATGCGTTCAAGCGCCTGTTCGACCTCGGCTTGAACCGTCGGCTGATGCGGTTGGCATTGCCAACCAGCGTAATTGGTTCCATCGTATTCGATCGTGAGCTTGTACGTGTTCATAAGGCTTGATGTTGATCGTGTTCAAGGAGACTCTACGGTAGCATAGTTATTTGAAGATAACTACGAACGAAGAATAGAAGGTGAACGGTGGAAACGAGAAAATCCTAGGACGTGATGGTTGAAGAAGCCAGTGTTAGCGCAGGACAGTCTGGAGAGGTGCGACGTAGGCTTTGATGCCTTGATAGATGCCTTCGGCGACGCGTGTTTGGTAGGTCGTGCTCCTGAGGAGTTTTTCTTCTATGGGATTGGACACAAAGGCAATTTCTGCGAGGATTCCGGGCATGGTGGTGTTGCGCAGCACGAAAAAAGGAGCCGTTTTCACGCCATGGTCCTTGATCTTGTAATGCTTCCGCAAGTGGCCAACAAGGGCCTTACGGGCTATCCAAGCCAGATCTCTGGATTCATCGATTTTCTTATCAGTCAATTTATCCGCCAAAATGAATTGCCAGGCCGGACCATTATTCTCCAATGGCGTGCCGTTTTCACGGGCGGCGACTTCAAGCGCTCGCGGATCACTGGCTTGACCGAAATGGTAGAGTTCTAAGCCTTTGACTGAGTGTTTGGGGTGAGAATTGATGTGGATGGAGACAAAGAGGTCGGCTTTTTCTGAGTTCGCAAATTTAGCCCGGTCTTCAAGTTCGATGAAAACATCATCTTCTCGCGTCATCAATACTTTCGCGTTCAATCGTTCGGTAATCATTTGCTTGAGTTGCTTGGAAACTTTGAGCACGATATCTTTTTCTCGTGTGCCCTTCCGGCCCAAGGCACCGGGATCTTTCCCCCCGTGTCCAGGGTCCAGAACGATCAGGAGCCGCTGTGATGATTTAGCCGGTTTGACTGATTGAACCGGAACCGGTTTGGCAGTGCTGGGAGGGTTCTTTCTAGCCGCTCGAGGCGTCGCATTTTCTGATTTTTCCGGTATTTTTTGAACAAGGCTTGGCTTGTCGTCACCATTCATTTTCGGTTCTGTTGAGGGAAACAAGTCCAGAACCAGTCGAGTCGGGTTGTTTAAGGTGATCACTTTGTACGTATTGATCGCGGACAGATCGATCGTGATAGTCACGGGATTGCCCCATTTTCTAGCAATCTGCACTGATTGGGGAAATCCAGTGTTTCTCGTCTTTCCGAATGCTCGTTTACTGAGTCTCGTGTTCGCAAGCTCAAGAATGACCTGATCGGTTTTGGTTTGTGAGCGTTTTCTAAGATGGAGTTGCCCCTCGACGTCTATCACGAGTCTTGTGTGATCGGCGTATCGATGGAATCGAAGGTTTTGGACCAACGACGGTGGTTGAGCGTTTCCTGTCTGCCGTCGAGAGGATTTCTTGGTGGAGATGAGTTGAGCGAACGGTGGGCTATGGTGCTGTGTGAGTCCAACGGAAGAGGAGAGTTGAACTGCTCCTAACGTGCCGGAGAAGAGCGTTGGAATCAGGAGGCACAGGATCCAGGGAATAAACAGTCGTACGATGCGCGGCATGATATTCTTATGGGCGATTCAGCTGGGCCGAATCGATTCAATAGCAAGTTCGTCTATTATAACTATTTCTCAGATGTCCCGGTTCTTGTCAAGTTTGTTGACTCTGGACTTTCCTGAGTCATCTTGACGGGTTCTCTTGCGTTCGTTAATGATAGGCGCACGATGTCCAGGCATATTATTGTCGATGGCTACAATCTGTTGGGAGTGCAAGCCAAGGGAGCGCTGAATGCTGGGCAAGCCGGAGAATCCGCTCGCGAAGCCTTGCTGCTCGATCTTGCGACGTACCGACATCGGGTCGGGCATACCATGACGGTGGTCTTTGATGCATGGCGACAACATGGAGCGACCCAACAACAAGAGCATCGGGCAGGGCTGACGGTGGTGTTCACCAGACAAGGCGAACAAGCCGATCAAGTGATTCAACGGCTCGTACGTGCAGAAGGCCATGATTGCGTGGTCGTATCTTCTGACCATGAGATTCTCAATACGGCTAGAGCGTATGGAGCTTTCGTGCTTCGCTCGCAGGAATTCCTGCAGAAGCTTCGCCATCGTTCTCACTCCACTTCGACACTTCGATCGATTGATTCGATTGTCACTGACGATGAGGCTCCCAGGACGCAACGACTCGGAAAAAAGGGGAATCCCCGTAAATTACCTAAAGCCATCCGTCAGCGTCTCAGGAACTTGAAGAAATTTTAAACAGGGCTCGTGCATTGTCTGTCGTGAGGGAGGCGATCCGTTCATAGTTCGAGAGGGTAGCTCCTCCTTTTATTTCTGCGATCTTTTCTGCGACTTTTTTGACGTAAGCGGATTCATTCCGTTTGCCTCGAAAGGGAACCGGGGTCAAATAAGGCCCATCGGTTTCAATCAGGAGGCGATCATCGGGGATGGTTTGTACGATGTCTCGGAGTGCCGAGGCCTTTTGAAAGGTAATGATGCCTGAGAAGGACAGGTAGAATCCCAATCGTAGGGCTTGCTGGGCTAGCCAGGCATCGCCTGAAAAGCAATGAAACACGCCCCCAGTTTGTGAGGCGTGCTCTTCGTCTAAAATCGTGATAGTGTCTTCTTGGGCCTCGCGCGTGTGAATCACGATGGGAAGATGAAGTTCCCGAGCGAGCTGTATCTGCTCGCGAAAGCGTCGACGTTGAATGTCTCGAGGGGAATGATCGTAGTGAAAATCCAACCCGATTTCACCATATCCGACCACTTTGGGATGTTTCGCTAATTCTGCCAATTCCCGGTACCAGGCGTCTTCGATATGTTTGACTTCGTGAGGATGGACGCCGATAGCGGCGTAGATGTTGGGATGTTGATCGGCCAACTCGACGGCAGCACGACTCGTAGCTAAATCGCAACCAATGGTGATAAACGCTTCCACCCCGGCGTCCTGGGCTCTGGAAAACATTTCTATCCGATCAGTGTCGTACCGCTGATCGTCCAAATGCACGTGCGTGTCAATAAGCATGGTCCCTCCTGCTTTCGAGCGTTTCGAGCAATGTATCATAAGACTGGAGCCCCCTGCAGTACTCCTCAGCGCTTGCCTGCTTGAGTGACGAGAGTCAGAGGAGAATTCAAAAGAAAGGAACGACCAATGTCCTGTTCGGTCGAGAATTCAGCGGAAACTCTTCGTGTGACACGAATGATGGGCTATCTGGGACGATGGCTGAGGAGTCACATGTGAGTTGGGATGAATGGCTCTTTCGAACCGTGAACGGATGGGCAGGGCGGTTCGAATTTTTAGACTGGTCGATGTACGAATTCTCGCAGGAAGGAAACCTGCTCCTGCCAGGTATCCTTCTTGTCATCTATTGGAGTTGGACCAATTGGCGAGAGGCGCGAATCGCCGGCCCCAGCCTGGCGTTGTTGATAGGGCTGAGTGATATCGTTGGAGGTCAATTGAAACTGCTGATTGGACGTCCAAGGCCTTGTCATGTGTTTGCGCATATTCATGAGCTGGTTGGATGTGGTGGAACGATGAGCCTGCCGTCCAATCATGCGTTTAATTCTGCAACGGCCGCGGCTTTTCTCCATCTTCTGTATCCTTCGACAGGGTGGATTGCATGGCCTTTGGTTGGATTCATCGGGTTGTCGCGCGTCTATTTAGGCGCGCATTATGTGACTGATGTGTTTGCCGGATGGATACTGGGGATCATACTGGGAGGCAGTGCGGGATTTTTGCTGGCACGTTCTTCCTGGATCGGGCGTGGGGGGACCAGTTCGACCCATCATCCCACGTGAACGTTAAAAGTCAGCGTTTAGTGCGGAGAGTGGGAATGGCTGAATTTCGTTTCCAATTGTCCATTGGTTAGGCGATTGAGGTCGCAATGCACGTCATTGGGTTCCGCACACCGGGTTTCGAGTTGAATCGTATGATGGTGGATATGGAAGTCAGAGGAAATCATGGATTGAATGTCGTGAAGCAGTCCGTCTTGTGTCGGTTCGTATCCGGTATCGACCAAGACGTGGCAGGTCAGCATGATCAAGCGCGGTTCAACCGCCCAGATGTGCAGGTCATGGACGTTCTTGACTCCCGGTATCTGTTCGATCGCTTCCACGATTTTCGTGGCCTTGATGGTTGGAGGCGTAGACTCTAAGAGAACATGAAGGGATTCGTGAAAGATGGGCCAAGCGCCTTTCGCGATGACAAACACAATCAGGAGGCTGATCAAGGGGTCGAACACGGTCCACCCTGTAACGAGAATCCCAATGCCTCCGGCTACCACGCCCAGGGAAACCCAGGCATCGGCGAGCATATGCCAAAACGCTCCTTTGATGTTCAGGTCATCTTCGGCACCCTGCTGCAATAGGAGAGCGACGGTCAGATTGGCGAGAAAACTCGCCAGGGCGATCCCCATCATCCACCCTCCAGGCACGAGGACCGGAGAGGTCAGACGATAGAGGGCGACAGCGGCCAGTATGACTGCCGTGATCAGTAACGCAAAGCCATTGATGAACGCCGAAACTATTCCTGCCCGATGATACCCAAAAGTTCGATCTTCCGTTGCTGGCCGAGCCGCAAGGATATGCGCATAGAGTGCGAGAAAGAGCGAACCTTGATCGATTAAATTATGTCCTGCGTCACTCATGAGGCTGATACTGTTAATCAAGTATCCTCCGATAAATTCTGCGATGATAATGATGCCGTTGATGGCGAGTCCGATCTGAAGACGAGATTTGAGTTGTTGATAAGTCGGCGTCATGGACATGGTGATTTTAGTTTCTCATTATCCGTTCAGTTGAGCAAGGATCGAATGCAGAGTAGCCACGAATCTGCAGCACCCATCGAGTCACGTGAGATGGCAGAACCAGAGATGTTGGCAAGGAGCGAGCGTTACGGTGTCGCGAGGAGCTGACGGTACAACGTGGTTGTTTGCTGCGCGATCGCGGCCCAACTAAATTTCTCTTCAGCTCGCGCGCGGCCGGCTCGCGCCAATCGCCGTCGTAGTGGTTCATCGTTCATCAGTTGGTTAATGGCACGAGCCAGGTCTTGTGAAAATTGTGCAGGATTCGATGGCGTGAAGGGCGAAGTTGACAGTTGCTGAAGAGGAACGAGGATTCCGGTTTCTCCATCGACGACCACTTCAGGGATGCCGCCGATGGCTGACGCGACAACAGCGGTTTCGCATGCCATTGCTTCAAGATTGATAATGCCGAATGGCTCGTAGATCGAGGGACAGCAAAAAACGGCCGCGTGCGAATACAACTCTATGAGGCTCGTCTTATCCAACATCTCTCGTATCCAGATCACGCCAGGCCTCTGGCACGAGGCATCGTTGACTGCCGTCTTCATTTCAGTCTCGATTTCAGGCGTGTCGGGGGCTCCGGCGCAGAGAACGACTTGATAGCCGGGGTTCAGGTGCTCGATGGCCTGCACCAGGTAAATGATGCCCTTTTGTCTTGTAATGCGCCCGACGAATAGCACATAGGGCGTCGACGCGTCGATGCCGTAATGCTGAAGGGCTTTCATTGAATCTCGTTTTTGATATTCCGTGAGATCTATGCCGTTGTGGATGACATGGATTTTATCTTCTGAGACTGGGAAATTTTGAAGAATATCATGCTTTGTGCCATGCGAAACCGCGATGACGGCATCAGCCATGGTTAGGGCGGTTCGCTCCACCCACAGGGAAAAATCGTAACCCCCGCCTAATTGTTCTCGTTTCCACGGTCGTAATGGCTCAAGCGAGTGAGTGGTAATGACCAACGGAAGACCATAATTCAGCTTGGCTAAAATGCCCGCTAGATGGGTGTACCAGGTATGACAGTGCACGAGGTCGGCATCGAGTCCCGACGTATTAAAGTCGAGTCCTCGCTGTATGGCACCAAATACCGAGACCAGTGATTTGGGGCATTCATAGTGACTTGAGTCGAGTTCAAACCCGCGCACTTGGAGATTGTCTTCGTGAATTCGTTGATCTCCGAAGCAACGCACGTCAACGTGCATCAGTTTGGCCAGTTCTCGACTCAGGTATTCTACGTGAACTCCCGCACCTCCATAGGTATAGGGAGGATATTCATTACTGAAGATCGAGACTTTCATCAGAGAGAGTATGTTACGAGTAACGTGGGTTGGGTGAGGCCTGTCGACGAACTCCCTAGAGGGCTATCGCAGTCTTCTCCCTTGTAAAAGACATGAGGACTGGTTTTTCCCTCTAGCTGCGGGGTGGGTGTCGCATGACCTGACAGCATGACTTGGGTTAGTCGATCAAATTTTCCTTCAGTTCAGATTTCACCGACTGTTTCGTCGCATCAACCGCTGCGGTGACTCGGGTGGCGGCATGTTTTAACGATTGCTGCGTATCTCTGGATAGGGTGCTGAGCGCGTCTTTGGTATTGGCGGCCATATCTGAGATCTCATCCTGCGCCGTTCTTGCTCCGCGTGAAATACGTCCCCGCAAGATTGAACCAGACTCTGGTGCCATGAGTAACGCGGCACCTGCTCCGAGGACCACCCCTGCGATAAAGACAAACGTGTTGACCCAACCAGAATCGTCTGAATAGTCCTGATGATCCATGCGTGCACTCCTTCCGAGTGTTGACTAACGTTGAGTTTTCTGATTTTTGGTTCCGACGAATGTTGTCACGGCACTGCCGAGCAACACGCCGGCTCCAAACACGAGACCGTAGGCCAGCCCGGTTCTGAGTTCCGGCCAACTTTCTAACACACGTCTCCAAAGTGGAACATCGGTCGGGAAGTGGACATGGCCTTCCCATCCGAGATTCGCTTGCCGGAAGGACGAATCTGCGTCTCGTTCTTCCTTATGTATGGGATGTATGGGTGCTTCGCCTTGTTGTGCAGTGGTCATGGGGTCCTCGCTAATAAGGCCACGGGAAAATTCTGAAGAATATTCGCTATGAATACTATACCCTTTTCTTCTTCCTGCGTCGATCCAACGATTTCATCGGTAAAAAGATTTCGAAAGCATAGGTTGCCCCACTCGTGAGGAAGCCGGAGATATGTGTCTTCCCAGATGGTTTGCTCCATCGGCCAGGTGGTCGGTTCAAGGCCAAGACTCGCTATGAACCGAGGAATCAGGGTAATCGCCACTTGGTTATCTTTTATTCTAGCAAATGCACAAATATGTTGCGATCTAGGACCTTCGGCATCGAGTGGCTGGAAGTGACCGTCTGCGAACAATGCCGCATGTTCCCGCCGGTAATGAAGAGCCGCGAGAGTCGTCCAAAGTTTAATCTCACCGTTCTCTGGATGTTCGAGCAGTTCCTGAAGTAACGCAATGGGGCCATTCTGTCGTTGAGCATCACGAAGGCGAGCGAGAGCTTCTCGAGAGCTGTCATAATCAACGGGGCGGCGATTGTCCGGATCAACCAGATTGAGGTCCCAACGTTCCGTCCCTTGATAAAAATCAGGAATACCCGGAGCCGTGACTTTGACTAAGACTTGAGACAGAGAGTTGACGATGCCGTAGTGTGCGATTTTTTCTTGGAACGGGAGAAAATCCTTGAAGAAGGCTCGTGAGCGGGCTGGAGTCAAAATACGGGCGATGAACTCTCGCATCGCGTGTTCGTAGGCCTCATTCGGGTTCAACCAACTGGAATGCACTTTGGCCTCACGAAGAGCTTTGATCATATAGTCTTGGATACGTGTGGAAAAACTCTCGAGCGTGTTCCCCTCGACCGGACCAAAGGGCCAGCAGCCTAACAGCGTCTGGTACAAAAAGTACTCCTCCTGTCGAGCGGGGATAGTTTGATCGTCGATCGTCTGTTTGGCTTTTTTGTTCAGTTGGTACCAACGGCTGACACGCTTACGCCATTCCTGCGGAAGTTCAGAGATCACATTTAAGCGAGCGCGAACATCTTCCCCGCGTTTGGTGTCGTGTGTGGAGGTTGTGGATAGACTGTGCGGTGTGCTCTTGTATCTGGCCTGCATCTTTTCATGAAACTGGGGAAGCGGGATGCCGAATTGGTCCGGTTCTCCACCGACTTCATTCAGCGAAAGAAACCGGCTGTAGATGTAGAACGCCGTATCCTCCACGCCTTTGGCCATCACGGGGCTCGTCGTTTGTTGAAACTTCATGATAAAGCTATTGACCTCTCGCCAGTCGAGTCGGGACTCCGTGATGGGGATTTTCAGCAGAAGATCTTGAATGAAATCAAACACCAGGCTGCTGATAGCTGGGTTTCTCCGCTTGGCGCGGATCGTCGCCACTCGGATGTAGAGTTGGTCCCGATCCGCGACGGCTTGGCTTGGATCGTAAGTAATGTAGGTGCGATAAACGGGAAAGCAGGCGATGATTTCCCTGACCGCATGGATCAAGCTGTTCAGCGTAAAGTCGCGGGACCGTCGATTCCGCTCCGACAGCAGGCTCAACTGATGACCTAAGGCGTTAATCTCACTCGACATGGCGCTGCTCATGATCAGTTTTTTGGCTTGATAGATCAGATCTTCGTATGATTCTGCGCTTTTGGTGAATCGACGATACAGGTCGTCGAACTTTTGCAGAGATCGTGAGTCGACAAACAGATTGTTCACGAGCGTAAGAAACTCGTAGCCGGTTGTACCGTCGCAGGCCCAATTTTTACACAGCGTTTCTGATTTTCCCAGAATTTTTTCGACGACGATATAGATGGAACGGCCTTGCCGGTCGGCTGGAAGTTGTAAGTGGTCGTGAGCCCATGCTTGCCACTGTTGTAGGTATTGGGATGGATCATAGAGGCCATCGATATGATCGATGCGGAGTCCCGTCACGGCCCCGGACCGCAGGAGTGCGAACACGCGTTGATGAATCTCGGTAAAGACGTCGTCTTGTTCCATCCTGATCGCGGCCAATTCATTGATGTCGAAGAATCGTCGATAGTTAATTTCCTCCGCCGCGACTCTCCAGTAGGCGAGGCGATAGGCTTGATCGCTCACCAGGGCATCGAGTAAATCGAAGCTGGAATACGAGCCTTTGACACCGTTGAGGATGCGTACGTTTTCTCTGAAAAATGTTTCGATCTCAGGCTGTTCTTGGCATAACGCAGCCAAACGTCGTTGAATGACGTCTTTTTCACGGTAGCGTTCCGCGATGCGCTCAGGATCACGTTCATTTCTTGACGGCAGGTGAGACAATGCGGTCAAAATGCTCTGATATTCTTGGTAATGGGGGGCTTCCGGACTCAGAGTGTGGGCCAACTCTTCTTGGCGCAATGACAGAATCAGTGGCCAGGAGGAGGGGTCGGTGGGAAGATGGTGATCGTAATAATGAAGCGCAAAGGACCCATCGGCGTAGACCAGGGTAATCTCCTGATTCTCTAACGCGATGCCGTACTGTTCTCCTAAAATGGGAAGTAAGACTTTATTCTCGAGTTCGGGTTTGACTGGATTCCAATCGATGTCAAAAAACTTGGCATACCTGGAACTCGGTCCGTTTTCCAGCACATCTTGCCACCAGGGATTGGCGGAACGGTCAATGCCCAGATGATTGGGGACGACATCGAGAATCTGCCCCATTTGGTGATGATCTAAGGCCTGGAAGAAGGCCTGATAGTCAGCGTCGTTACCAAGCTCAGGGTTGAGCGAAGTCGGATCAATCACATCATAGCCGTGCGTACTTCCGGGAAGAGCTTTCAGGTAGGGAGAGACATAGCAGTCGGTAATGCCAAGATCATGCAGGTATGGGACGATGTTGGCCGCATCTTGGAACGTAAAGGATTGATGGCATTGGAGTCGGTAGGAAGAAACCGGGATGCGACGACTGGGTGTTGGCATGGACTTTCAGCGTTTACGTCGTATGAATCGGATCCACGGCTCGTCCACCGTAGGAACGGCCCCGGGGAAGCACGATCAGGCCTGATTTCCCAACAGGGCTTATCGGAGAGTTTCTGGGGCTAGAAAAGCCTAGCTCTGTCCCTGCCGCGATGACGTTGAACCGATCGGCAATGACACGACGCAACCGACATTTGGGGCCGATGATGGTCCCATCGAGGATGACGCATTCATCAATGTGCGAGCCTTCACCGATACGGACATTCCGCCCGATGATCGAGCGGGTGATCGTCGTGTCGACGAGCAGGCTGCCTTGGCCCACCATGGCATCATCGATGTGAGTTCGGACTAAACTGGCGACGGGTTCCAGCGAGGCATCAGTTTGAATCGGCCAATTCACGTTTCGTAGGTCGAAGATTGGCGTTTCGCCAAGGACGTCCATATTGGCCTGCCAGTAGGCATCGATAGTCCCGACGTCACGCCAATAGCCCCATTCTTCGTATGGATGGATGCCGGGAACGACATTTTTCAGGAAATCATACGCCAGAACCCGATGGGTTTTTGTGAGTAAGGGAATGATATCTTTTCCGAAGTCATGGGTACCCGTCAGACTGGCGTCATCTTCAAGCGAGCGAATCAACGTATCGACGTTGAAGATATAATTTCCCATGGAACTGTAGGCCATCTCCGGGTTCGAGGGCATGGGTTTCGGGGATTTGGGTTTTTCTTCAAACCCGATGATCTGGTGTTCCTGATCCACCTCCATAATCCCGAAGCCTTTTGCCGCGTGAATGGGGACAGGCAGGGCGGCCACCGTCACGTCGGCCTGATGATCCAGGTGGAATTGAATCATTTGTCGAATGTCCATGCGATAGATGTGATCGGCGCCAAACACCGCCACGAGACCGGGCGCGAAGTCATTAATCAGGTTAATATTCTGATAGATAGCATCGGCCGTGCCTTCATACCATTTGCCCCGTCCTTTCATTTGGGGTGGAACGACGGTGATAAAGGATTGACGATGTGGACCGCCTGACCGCCAGGCGCGTCGCAGGTGTTCGATGAGTGATTGGGAGCGGTACTGCACTAACACGTACATCGCCAACACGCCGGAATTCAGGAAGTTACTTAACACAAAATCTGTGATACGATAGGTTCCGGCGAATGGAACGGCTGGTTTACTGCGTTGTTCCGTCAGAGGCATCAGGCGTTCACCTTTTCCTCCAGCCATGATCATCGCCAGGACCCGTTGTGATCCCCGTTCCCGCTGTTGCCCTCTTGGTCTGATTTTTTGTGTTCGGCTCATGATGATTTCGTTTGAATTCGTGGTGGTTTTGAAGATGGAAGCGCTTGTCTGAGTGTTTCAATTTCCTTAGATTGTTGTGCCAGCATTCGACTTCTCTTCACCTGGGACGGTAATGATGCTAAAAGGGTAATCATGACGCCTAAGGCCAGTGCGGTGAGGAGGACAATCACTAATGACCCTTGGAATGTCCATGCAAAAAAGTGTATCGTGATTTCACTCGCATTCTGTAAGGCGAAAGCCACGGCCAAAAAAATGAGGAGCAACGCAGCAATAAGGCCGACTGACATAAGTATTTGCGAACTGGCGCGAAAAAAATAGGAATTTGTACTCAAACTCCACTACCTATTTACCATGTCTACAGTCAGTGATCAACAAATAGAGCGTCTGATTCGAGGTGAAGAAGGTCATCCATTTGGTTACCTCGGGCCGCATGCGGAAATCGTGAACGGTCAGACGCGTACGATCGTTCGAACATTTATGCCTGAGGCGGCAAATGTCTCCATCGTGTTCGATGATGCGGAGAAGACCGTGTTGCCGATGTCCGCCCTGTCTTCCGAGGGTGTGTTCGAGGCGAGTTGTGCGATCGATGCCCGTGCGACCGGGTACCGGTTTTTGGTTGAAGATCGGGTTGGAACGAAGACTGAATGTCGGGATCCGTATGCGTATGGACCAGTGTTGTCGGAGTACGACCTCCATCTCTTTGGCGAAGGAAAGCTTTACAAAGCCTACGATAAGCTGGGGGCGCAAGTGTGTCGGCATGAAGGGATTGAAGGGGTCAGTTTTGCGGTTTGGGCCCCGAATGCAACGCGAGTTAGTGTGGTCGGTGATTTCAATGCATGGGATGGCCGTCGCCACCCTATGCGATTACGAGAAGGATATGGGGTGTGGGAACTCTTTATTCCAGAGTTGATGGAAGGGGACGTGTATAAGTATGAGATTTTGCCCCAGCAGGGAGGTCCCCCGCTCCTTAAGGCAGATCCCTATGCCACGGCCTCTGAGCTTCGGCCCAAAACGGCATCGGTCATACGTCGTACGAGTCAGTACCACTGGAACGATCAGGACTGGATGTCGAAACGAAAAGGTTGGGATCCTTTATCTCAGGCCTTTTCGATCTATGAGGTCCACCTGGGTTCCTGGAAGCGCATTCCAGAAGAAGGTTCTCGGTGGCTCTCGTACGCAGAATTAGCTGAGTCGCTCATTCCCTACGTCCAAGAAATGGGTTTCACCCATATCGAGCTCATGCCTGTGACCGAACATCCCTTCGACGGGTCCTGGGGTTATCAGTCGACTGGGTACTTCGCGCCCACGAGCCGATTCGGAACTCCGGAAGGTTTCATGGCCTTTGTCGATGCCTGTCATCAAGCTGGTATCGGTGTCCTGATGGATTGGGCGCCGGCTCATTTTCCGGACGATCCACATGGGTTGGCCTGGTTCGACGGCACACATCTTTATGACCATCAAGACCCTCGTCTCGGGTACCATCCTGAATGGAAAAGCCGTATTTTTAACTATGGCCGGACCGAAGTGAAGAATTTTCTCATCAATAGCGCGTTGATGTGGTTCGACCGGTATCACATCGACGGTCTCCGCGTGGATGCGGTGGCCTCGATGCTCTATTTGGACTATGCCCGGAAAGACGGCGAATGGCTGGCGAATAAATTCGGGGGCAATGAAAACTTGGAGGCGGTGGAGTTCGTCAAAGAATTAAATGTGATGGTCCATCAGGAGCACCCTGGCGCCGTCATGATTGCCGAAGAGTCGACAGCCTGGTCAGGGGTGTCCCGGCCCACCTATGTTGGGGGACTCGGGTTTACGTTTAAGTGGAACATGGGTTGGATGCACGATACGCTGGAGTATTTCAGCCTGGACCCAGTTCACCGGAAATACCATCAGAATAAAGTCACGTTCGGGTTGATGTACGCGTTTACGGAAAATTTCGTCCTGGTTCTTTCACATGACGAAATCGTGCATGGGAAAAAAGCGCTTCTCGATAAGATGCCCGGCGACAATTGGCAGAAATTTGCCAACTTGCGCGCGCTCTACGGCCATATGTGGGGACACCCCGGCAAAAAGATGCTATTCATGGGCGGGGAGTTCGGCCAATGGTGGGAGTGGAATCACGATGATAGCCTGCAATGGCATCTGTTGGAGTATCCTCCGCATCAGGGTTTGCAACGCTACGTGGCTGACCTGAATCGGTTGTACCGATCCGAACCCGCTCTCTACGAGGTGGACTTTGATTGGCAGGGATTTGAATGGATTGACCTGCATGACAGTGACAATTCAACGCTGACATACATCCGTTACGCGCGTGATCACAATGACTATATCATTTGTGCCTGTAATTTTACGCCTGTGCCCAGAGAGCAATACCGCATGGGAGTTCCCAAAGAGGGAACGTATCGGGAACTCATCAACAGCGATGCGGAACTTTATGGCGGCAGCAATACCGGAAATGCCGGGTACGTCCAGGCTGAACCCATTCCCTTCCACGGACAATCGTTTTCCGTCCTCGTCACCCTCCCTCCCTTAGCGGTGGTCTTTTTTAAGCCCGTTTCGTGACACAATAATTTTTGGGGCTGTCCTAGATAATTAAGTCATTGTCTGCCTCACCCATTGTTTGAGCTGGATGAGCTGCCGTTGTGGATTTGGTGTATTAAATCGCCATTCACACTCTTTTAAAAAGAAATTGAAATGCTGTCGCGGCACGCCATTGAATTTGCGTAAGTGCCGCTTAGCCTGGTTCCAAAAGTTTTCGATGCCGTTAATGTGTTTATGCTTTTTTACAAACCGTTTCGAATGGTTGATCCGATAGTGTTTAAATTCTGACACATCCAACACGTTATAGGAGCGATAGGTATCCGTATAGACAATACTATCAGGCACAATGCGCTCTTTCATGATACCCAAGAGAGTTTTCGCTTTCGTGTCCGGGATGACTTGCGTGTACACGTGTCCGCCCCGCTTCAGGATACCAGAGACCGGCACTTTCCCAGCAGCGCCCCGGCCCCGTTTCCCTTTTCGATGCCCGCCGAAATAACTTTCATCGACTTCGATGGCCCCAGCAAGCGGCCTTTCTTCAGCTAGAGCCTGCGTGATAATCATGCGCAATCGCAGAAAGTAGTACGCGGCCGTGCTTTTATTTACGCCGACTAAAGCGGCCGCAGTGCGGGCGGTGGTCCCGGAGACAAAGTACTCGATCAATCGCCCCTGCTTTCCAGGACTTAATCGACTTTTCCGCATCTGGCCATCCTAAAATAATTCTCATTATCTAGGACAGCCCCTAATTTTTCTGCCTGCTTCTACATGCTGAACGAATGTTTTCGCGGCGTGGTTATGGCGTGGTTATTATGTTTGCTGATAGACCCGTACGGGATAAGCCGGAAGCGAGAGTTGTTGTTTCTCTTTTGTGAGGTCCAGCTCTGTGGGGGAGGGGGATTCAATATCCGTTGAAAAGGCTTCGGTGTGGTTATTGAGCAAGAGTCTCCACTTGTCCTGAGGTTTCGCAATCGTGAAAGTCTGGGGCATATCGTTAAACCCGAGAATCAGCAGCATGGCGGGAGCGTTGAGATGTTTTCGGTACATCATCAGGACATTCTGTTTTTTGTGGGTCCAAACTTTGAGTTGATGACCCTTGACGCCGGGGCCTAACGATGGGTGCTGTTTGCGGAGAGTGATGAGCCGTGTCACCCAGGCAGCCATGCGTCGTTGAAGTTCGGAGTGTTCGGATTTCAATGTCAGTCGCGAGGCTTCAAAGGTCTTCGCATCGTACGGGTCAGGGACTTTCTTCCACCCGAATTTTTTAAATTCCGACAATCGTCCTTTCCGGACAGCATCTATCAAATGTTCGTCGCCATGATCGATGAAGTATTGAAAGGGTGCCTGCTCGCCGTATTCTTCTCCCATGAACATCAAGGGGAGAAAGGGGGATAGGAGTACGGATGCGATCAGGACCTGTTGTGCGGAATGAGGAACAAGCGTGGAAAGCCGGTCTCCCTGGGCGCGATTTCCGATTTGATCGTGGTTTTGTGCAAAAACGACGAAGGAGGCGGCGGAGAGGTGTGAGGCCGAATGTCCGTGCCGTCGGTGCCGGTGCCGGGAATACTGACCTGAAAGGACAAAGTGCTTTTTCCATGCCGTGGCAATGTCTTCAAGTGCCCCGAAATCACAGTAATATCCCTGTTGTTCTTTGGTCACCAGGGCGTGGAGGGCATGGTGAAAGTCATCGTTCCATTGTCCATCCAATCCGTAGCCTCCTTTGGAAGGAGCCGCGATGATCTTGGTATCGTTTAAATCGCTTTCCGCGATGATGTAGGCTGATCGTCCGTGGCGCTTGGCCTCTTGACGGACGGCTTCGGTCAGTTCTTGAAGCACATGTTTCGTGCTGAAATCAAAGATGCTGTGAATGGCGTCCAGGCGCAGCGCGTCGATATGATAGTCGCGAACCCAATACCTAGCGTTGTCGATGATCGTGGCGCGTACGGAATCGCTATCGGGTCCATCGTAATTGACGGCATTGCCCCAAGGAGTCCTGTAGTGGTCCGTGAACAACGGCCCGAAATCCCCCCAATAATTTCCTTCCGGCCCAAAGTGGTTATAGACCACATCCAGAATGACTGCGAGATCTGCCGCATGGCAGGCGTCAACGAGGCGATGTAAGCCTTGTGGCCCGCCATAGCTGTTTTGTGGGGCGAACAGATAGGTGCCGTCATAGCCCCAATTCCGTTTGCCGGGAAATTGAGCGACCGGCATGAGTTCGATGGCTGTGATGCCGATCTCGTCGCGAAGATACGGTAAAAACGGAATGATGGCTTCGAAGGTGCCCTCTTGGGTAAAGGTGCCTACATGGAGTTCATAAATAATGAACTCTTTCAATGGGCGTCCTGTCCACCGCTGATCTGTCCAGGCAAACGCGTGTGTGTCTACGAGCTCCGAAGGCCCATGGACCCCTTCCGGTTGAAAGCGGGAGACCGGATCAGGTCTGTCTTTCTCTTCATTGAGGAGATAGCGATAACGGGTGCCGGCCGACACGTTGGAGACGGTGGTTGTCCAATAGCCAAAGGGCTGTGCGGAAAGGGGAGTGGGGGCATCGGAAGTTTCCGGAAAGTGGACGGCCATGGAATGCGCCCATGGAGCCCACATTCTAAACTCGACGGTTGATGAGTCGAGAAAACGAGGCCCGATATCAAAGGGGCGGTCAACAATCGAGTTCTGTGTTCTCGTGTTTGGTGGACTCATAATCCTCCTCGTGAAATGACCAGGTCATTATGCCTTGGAATGTGCGATTGCGCCAGTTATAAAATTGCAGTATAGTGTTCTTCATTCCATTCGTGTTTCTTTCATAACGGACTATTCATCCCTTACAGGAGAACCTCAAGTATGAAAGTGTGGCCCGGGAGGCCGTACCCCCTTGGTGCGACATGGGATGGCGAAGGTGTGAACTTTGCCTTATTCTCGGAAAATGCGACTGACGTAGATCTGTGTCTGTTCGAAGATGAACGGCAGGATCAGGAAACCCATCGCATCAGAATCGAAGAGCGTACCGATCAGGTATGGCATGTCTACCTTCCTGAGATCCGCCCTGGCCAATTCTACGGGTATCGGGTTCATGGCCCATACGATCCGAAAGCCGGTCACCGATTTAATCCATCCAAGTTATTGATTGACCCCTATGCCAAGGCCCTGTCAGGAGTCGTCCAATGGTCGGACGCGATGTATGGCTATCGACAGGGGGATCCTGAGCAGGATCTTTCATTGGATCAGCGGAATAATGCGGGAAACATCCCCAAGGGCATTGTGATCGATCAAGCCTTTACCTGGGGAGGTGACCGGTTACTGGATACGCCCTGGGAGCGAACGGTAATCTATGAGGTGCATGTGAAAGGATTGACCATGCGGCATCCTGAAGTGAGGGAGGAGTTGCGTGGGACGTACGCCGGCCTGGCTTCTCCACCTATTATTGAATACCTGCAATCGCTCGGCGTCACGGCAATCGAACTTCTCCCTGTGCATCATTTTGTGAATGACAATTTTCTTAAAGAACGTGGTCTCACGAATTATTGGGGATATAATTCCATCGGGTTTTTTGCTCCGGACATCCGGTATTCGGCATACAAAGATTTGGGGCGGAAGGTTTATGAATTCAAAACGATGGTGAAAACTTTCCACAGTGCCGGAATCGAGGTCATTCTCGATGTGGTGTACAATCACACGGGAGAAGGTAATCATCTCGGCCCCACGCTCTCGTTTCGCGGGATCGACAATGCTTCCTATTACCGTCTCGTTCCTGACGATCCCCGCTATTACATGGATTACACGGGATGTGGGAATACCTTGAATGTCCGCCATCCCCGTACGCTTCAATTGATCATGGACAGTTTGCGGTATTGGGTGTGCGAGATGCATGTGGATGGATTCCGGTTTGATTTGGCGTCCACCCTGGCTCGTGAGCTCCATGATGTGGATCGCCTGAGCGCGTTCTTCGACATTATCCATCAAGATCCGGTGTTGTCTCAGGTCAAGTTGATCGCCGAGCCCTGGGATTTAGGAGAGGGCGGCTATCAGGTAGGCAATTTCCCCCCTGGTTGGGCAGAATGGAATGGCATATACCGGGATGATATTCGTCGATATTGGAAAGGCGATGGCGGGGTGTTGGGTGAAATCGCGTATCGGTTGTCCGGGAGCAGCGACTTATACGGGCGTAGCGGTCGTCAGCCCTATGCGAGCATTAATTTTGTCACGGCCCATGATGGCTTTACCCTCAATGATTTGGTCTCGTACAACCAGAAACACAATGAAGCGAATCAAGAGGGCAATCGCGATGGCTCGGATGACAATTTGAGTTGGAACTGTGGGGCAGAAGGCCGGACCGATGATCCCGTGATTCTTGAGTTACGGGAACAGCAGAAGCGAAACTTTCTCGCCACCCTGTTGCTTTCTCAGGGGATTCCCATGCTGTGTGGTGGGGATGAAATAGGCCGCACTCAGGAAGGAAACAACAATGCCTATTGTCAGGATAATGAACTCAGCTGGTACGATTGGAATCTCACCAAGCCGCAACAACATCTTCTGGAATTTACCAAGCTTTTGATCGATCTGAAAAAGACGCATCCCGTCTTTCGACGGCGGCGATTCTTTCAAGGACGGCGCATTCGCGGTTCGCAAGTCAAGGATATTTCGTGGTTTGGAGCCCATGGAAAAGAAATGACCGATCAAGAATGGGGCATGGGGTTTCGCACGATCGGCATTCGCTTAGCGGGAGATGCGATCGGCGAAAAAGATACTCGTGGGCAACCGATCATCGATGACACCTTTCTTCTGCTCTTAAACGCGTATCATAAAGAGGTACCGTTTGTTCTTCCGGCCCATAAAAAAGGGGTGAGGTGGGAATTAGTGTTCGATACGGCTTTGGATCATGAGCAGACCGTGCTAAAGAAAACTCCACTGATGAAAGGTGGGCAGCCCTACGCGCTTTCTCCACGTGGTTTTGCCCTCATGCGGATATGTTGAGAGCAGAGATGAGGCCCTCTTATCCCGCTCTCAACGAACCAGGTAGGGTTTCAGGAAAGAAGAAAGATCCGCGAAACAATGCCCTATGGGTTTTGGCTATCCCCGATTCCCGACAAATTTCTTTCCCCGTTCCATCAGATCATCCACGACACCACGGGCATCCTCTGTAAACTCGTTCACGCGTTCACCGGCGTCTTCGGCGAAATGACGGATTTTTCTTCGAGTACGACTTCCAGATTGTGGGGCCATGAGGATGCCCATGCCGGTACCGAGGATGATCCCTGTAATAAATGCCAGTCCGCCGAATAAGACATATCGCGTGTCAGTGTCCATTTCGTATTTCCCTTCTTAAGATGTGTTCTACGTTTGGGGCCAAGGTGCATGCCAAGCTCTAGCGTCTCTCGTATATTCTAGAGGAAAGGTCGGCTGTTTACCAATCTCTGCCATATTTTCCAATATTTGCTGTGGCTTTGCCCAATCACTCCAGAGCACTTTTTCAAGCTCAATGACCGCGAGCTGGGGAGCGAGCTGGAGTAGAGACGAGAGCGAGATTTCCCAGATTTTGGGATGTTGGAAGATTCGTTCAAGAACCGCCTGTTCATAGGAAGTCTCAATGGCATCTTGCAACTCATCGAATAAATCCATCATCTGAGGAAAAAAATCCCAGCCTAAATTCCACAGCACGTCTACCTGCGCGGCCAACACTGAGGTATTGGCCAGTATGGCGGTTTGAGGAGGATACTCATCGGTATCTTGTTCTGAAGCAGGGGCAAGACCTTTCACGCCATACAGGGGATATCCATGGGTCCACCCCAATGGTTGGTCAAGTACGATGCCGTCCTCGGATTGCCGTGAGGCCGTCTCCGTCGCTCCAATGATGAAAATGTGATCAGGGAAACGTTCAGTCGACCATATCATTCGTTGGACAGTCTTCAGGAACAAGTTTTCAGGATAGATAAAATGATCCGAAGGATAGAAGACGACTAATGCCCTTGGTTCTTTAATTTGCAAGTAGGTGAGGGCTAAAAACAGGCTCACGACTCTTCCACGATGACGGGGTTCTGTGATGATAATGCCGGGAACGCGTCCGCCCAATTGTGTGCAGACTTCGTGGAGATACGATTTGGCGACGATCGTGATTTTACAATTAGGATGACTCAGTTGATCGGCGCGGTCCCAGGTATGTTGCAGCATCGACCGTGAGCCGACGAAGGTATAAAAGGGTGTGGGTTTCTTCTGGCCAAACCAATGCTGAAAACTTGGATGGGTGGAATGTTGCTCGTCTCCCGTGAAAATGACCGACCAGAGGGGAAGTGGTTCAACATGGGTAGTGGGCATGGTGACCTCCATTCTTTAAGCGAGGACAGCCACTCGCAGGTGCGAAGGACATGGCTCATGATTGATATTAAGCCACCGGTTTTTTGGCGGTTTTTTATTTCCGTTCCATTTAATAAGTCATTCAATCTCATGGGCACTCGTGTTTGCTTCACTGCCCCGCCTTCCACTATGGGCATGGGACCGGGAAGGCACTGCAATTTTTTTACAAGCCCTCTATCAGGGCGATGGTATTCTGCCCATCAAACCCTTTGAGCGGTCGACGCATGCAATTTCTGAGTAAGAAGATGTGCTAAGCGCCAACCGCTTGAAGTGAACAACGACGAGAGCAAGATAGGTAAGAATAAGAAAAGGTATGAAGCGTGACATCTTGAATAATACGGATGATGTCAAGCGAGATGGAGCGAATGTCGTTAGGACAGAAGAGGAATATTCTTCAATACAATTGAAGGTGTGGAGTTGGGAACATCGTGGCTGTCTTCCGACAGAACAGGTCATGATTGAACCTCCCACAGATTTTCAATTGTCTCTTAATATCCAAATATCGTCAAGTGAAATATCATCAAGTTTCGTCCAGGAAAATCCCATGCCATTCCGATTTTCGCAAATCCTGTCTTCCTTTTTCTGTTAAGCTGTCGCGGGATAGAATTTAGTGTCGTGCATACGTAATTTTTCTTGTGGTAAGTTTGGGGCTGTGGTATCTGAACAGAAATAGTGTTCTTGCAAGAAAAACAACATGTTGGATAGAGGCATGTGTTTCTTTTAATAGGCAGTATGCATAATTTATTCTCATTCCGGTAGTGTGAGCGATCATTGCCTATGACGTCTATGCCCGACAACTCTTCCGTTCAATTCGATGATGTGCGTCGACTGGCCGACTACTTTGGTCTTGCAAGCTCTTACACCGATGGGGTGGGCGTGACCAGGACCATTCGGGATGAGAACTTGACTTCGGTTTTAGAGGCCTTGGGCATCCCTGTGAGGTCAAGCCAAGGGGTGGCGCAGCATCTGCGTGAAGCAGAAAACCATCCTTGGCGACAGCTCGTGGACGAGGTCATCGTTTTACCGGATCATCTTGGGTCATCATCCATCGATGTTTCACTGCCCGTTGAGTCCGGTCGATTGGAAACGTTGGAAATGACCTGGACGATTACTGACGAACAGAACAGAGCGCAGACGTTCCAGAGGAATCCTCAGCCATTTCGTGTTCTGGAGGCAAAGCGGCTCGAAACCATGCGGTATGTTCGTGTCGCTCTATCCATGCCGTGTGTGTTGGGGCTAGGTTATTACCGGATGTCCCTCGATATTCAAGTCCGGCAAGCCGGGCAAGCCGGGAATCAGCATGCGAGTGGGGAGACGTTTCTCATCGTCGCTCCCTCTCAATGCTACCTTCCTCGGACTCCGTCTCGCAGCGTGGGGCTGAGCGTACAACTCTATAATGTCAGAACGGCTCAAAACTGGGGAATCGGAGACTTCCGAGATCTTGAAAGCCTCATGCGATGGGGCAAAAAGCATCTGGATGTTTCGACGATCGGGCTCAATCCCCTTCACGCCCCATCGGCGGGTCTCTCGAGCCCGTACTCCCCGTCAAGCCGGCTCTACTTTAATCCCATCTATTTAAATCTGGAAGGGATTCCCGAATTCCGATCGACGCCTTCCTGTCAGCGACGGTTTCATAGTGCACGGTTTCAAAAGGCCTTGCAGGAATTACGAACGAGTCATCTCGTGCAATACGATCGAGTGCGTGAGATAAAATCGGAAATGCTGGGATGCTTGTACAAAGCGTTTGAGCGGCAACATGTTCGGTACAGGACAGCCCGTTTTCGCACATTCGAACGATACTGTCGGACGCAGGGAAAACGTCTTGAACAGTATTGCGCCTTCCAGGTGCTGTCCGAACGATTCAAGACGGCCAATTGGCGTCAGTGGCCAACGGACTATCAACGGTCGACCTCTCAAGTTGTGCGGGACGTTCTTGACGGGAGCCAGGAGCGGTTTCGATTTTTTCAGTACGTGCAATGGCAGTGTGAAGAGCAGTTATCTCGTTTAGACCGGCTCGCAAAGCGCCTCAAGCTCTCGCATCGGCTCTATCATGATCTTCCTGTTGGCGTCCATCCTGATGGAGCGGATGCGTGGATATTTCAAGACGAGCTGGCATTAGGGGTGACGTTGGGAGCGCCGCCGGATTCGTTTAATTTACAGGGACAGAATTGGGGGCTTATGGCGCCAATTCCATGGCGCATGCGTGTGTCAGGATATCAATTTTTTCTGGAAACGATTCGACGCAATATGCAGTATGGGGGAATGTTGCGAATTGACCATGCTCTAGGGTTATTCCGGCTCTTTATGATTCCAGAGGGATGTCCCGGAGAAGCTGGAACATACGTGAAAACTCGCATTGATGAAATCCTGGCGATTCTGGCTCTGGAGAGTGTCAGGAATCACGTCATGGTGGTGGGGGAAGATCTTGGCGTGGTGACACAGGAAATTCGTGACTGTTTAGCGAAGGCCGGAATTCTATCGTATCGAATCATGCCGTTTGAGAAGACGCAGATGGGAAAATGGCAAACGCCCAAACACTACCCGAAGCAGGCGATCGTGTCCTTCACGACGCATGACTTACCGACCTTTAGGGGGTATTGGGCGGGACGTGATATTGAGGTGAAAGCCCAGGCAGCCCTGTATCCCAGTGAGCAGCACATTGAATGCGATTGGGAAACGCGAATGAAGGACCGGATTGCCTTCATTCAAGCCATGGTCAAGGCGAACCTTCTTCCCAAGAGCGCAGTGACTTCGGTCCCCCTACATGCGCCTGAGACGTTTTTGAGGGCCGCGTATGCCTACCTCGCCCGTTCTCGCTGCCGGGTGGTCATGATTCCCCTGGAAGATATCGTTGGAGAACTGGACGCCCCCAATTTACCCGGTGCAACACATGATGCGTACCCCTCATGGAAAATTAAATTACGCCGGTCATTCGAAGAATTTAAAAAAGATCCTCGAATCGGTTCTACGATGAAAGCCGTTCACGCTGAGCAACAAGGCAACAGGTGTCAGGGAAGGGCCAGGAAAGGGGGGGATTGACGGGGCATGGCTGCGCCATGAGTGCTATGAAGGTCATGGATGTGATGATGGGTGTTGGGGCCATGAGGGATTCCAGGAATATCTCACCGACAAAGGGTATGTCGCGGCTCAGGTGCACGTTTCAGCGAAGTTGATGGCAAGCGGCTTGCGACTGATTCAAGAGACATGCAAGGATAGACGCTTCTTTTTCCTCAATTGGATCGTGGCTGCGGTCCAATGAATATGACAAGGTTTATCGGTGGAGCCAGACGAAGGGGCGACGCCTCTTTGGTGAAATATAGTTTTTGGAACTTCATGATTCAACATTTTTTCAGTGAAACGTTCGTGAGATTCGTTGAGCAGGAAGTTCGCGAAGAATTCGTAAGGCACTAGGTTCATGCAGCTATCGGACATTCGACTGTTCACGGTCTTTATTCAGGCAAGTATGGCCGACTGGGCGGAACAATTCACGCAGTCGTTTACGGCGAGTGTGTCGGACGTCGTGTCTTTTTTCCCCACCCTTTTGGAAGCGCTTCTTCTCTTACTTTTAGGAGTTTTATTGGCCAAGCTCGTTGGCGTCGCCACCACGCGTTTACTGCGATTGTTTGGGCTGGATCGTCTGTTGGGGCGCACTGCGATTCAGACGCTTCTTGAACGGTCCGGGACCAAAAAGAAAATTTCCGAAATTTTAGGCATGACGAGTTTCTGGGTCATCTTTCTTCTGTTTCTCATCTCCGCCTCGAGGACGGTAGGGCTGGCGATCGTGTCGGAAGCGTTGACCAGTCTTGCGTACTATATTCCCAAGGTAGGTATCGCCATCCTGATCCTGGTCTTGGGATTGATGGCGGCTAATTTCGTCAGAGAATTAATCTTACTCGCCTGCAGTACGGCCGGTATCGTGCAGGGTGCGATCGTGGCGCAGGCGTTTTATGTCGCGGGCATTCTTCTCGTCGTCGTCACGGCGATTAATGAACTGGGTATCGACACGGGATTGTTAAACAACACCATCACTTTGCTGGTTGCCGGGCTCATCGCGGGTGCCGCCTTATCTTTCGGGCTTGGTTCCCGGGCCGCGGTCGCCAATCTTATCGCTGCACATTATTTGCAATCGATCGTACGAGTGGGATTGCACGTGCGTATGGGAGAGATTCAAGGGACCGTTGTGGCGATGACGCCGGTCTCGGTCGTCGTGGAAACGGATAGCGGACGGGTGGTGATTCCGGCTTCACAGTTCAATGACACGACCGCCGTGATCTCCAGTCCAGAAACCTGATATGCAGCCAGAAGATCAATTAACGTTGGGCTATGTTCGTTCTCATCCACTGGAAGCGGCTCGTCGCCTGGAGTCGATGAAGTCCGAAGATGCCGCAGGATTACTCGCCCCCTTGCCAGCGGACGATGTCGCCTCGGTTCTGGAACATTGTCTGCCGGGTCCGGCCTCAAGAATTTTAGCCAACCTCACTCTGCGGATGACCTGTAATGTTATCACCGAGCTTTCGACCTCTTCGGCAATCGGCGTGCTTCGACAGTTTGATGAATCGCTTCGAATGGATTTATTGGAACGATTGGAGAAAGCCATCGGCTCAAGCCTGCGTCGAGCCATGCGATACCCTCCCCACACGGCAGCCAATTTGGCTGATCCTCGCGTGATGACTCTGCCGCCGGATATTACGATTCAAGAAGCGTTAGCCCGTACGAAACAAGACGCGCGGAACACGACCTATTATGTGTACGTGATCGATCGCGAGGCCAAGCTCAAGGGACTCATCACGCTGAAGCAATTGATCGCGAACGACGGTGACCATCTCATCGCCACACTGATGACCACGAAGGTCGTGACGCTTTCGGCAGACGCCAGTATTGATGAAATACTGCAATCTCCGCAGTGGGAGCGATTTCATACCCTGCCAGTCGTCGATCGTTGGGGCGCGTTCCTGGGGGCGTTGCGTTACCGCACGCTTCGAGGCATTGAGCAGGAGCATGTGCAAAACCCAGATCCAGGCCCTCTCAGCCAGGCGCTCATTCAACTCTGGGAGGTGTATTCACTGGCGGGTATTGGCATCATGACCGATATGGTCAAAACTATGGGGTCGCGAGAGCCAGACCGGTATGGAACATCGATCTGGCATCAGAAGGAGAACCCCTGATGTCCTATGAGGTGATCCATGAAGCGTTCTTTACGGATTACCATGAAGAAGCTGCGCAAATTCTTGAGACGTTTCCCGTTCCGGACATCCTCCGGATGTTGCAGTCCACCAGTGGGAAGAACGCGGCCAATCTTCTGTCCTGCTTGAGCCCTTCCCTGGCTGCCGAAATCATGACCGTCATGCCCAGCGAATTGCTTTCCAAAACGCTCTCGGAACTTTCTCCCGCGATCGCTGCATCGTTGTTGCACCGAGTGGATGAAGATTTTCAAATCGCGATACTACATCGAATTTCTTCTAAGCGCGCCAACGAGATCCGTGCGCACATGGAATATCCCCCAGAAAGCGTGGGAAGTCTGATGGATCCTTCGCCGTTTGTCCTTCCTGAAGATGTGACGGTCGAAGAGGCGATTTACCAGGTCCGCAATAGGGCTTCAAAAGATATTCATGATCTGTACGTGATCGATCGTACACACCAGCTTGTCGGGAAACTATCGCTACGTGACTTGCTCCTGGTCCCGCCTGATGAGCGTTTGCAATCCGTCATGCATCAGGATTTGCCGGCAATCCATCCGCTCGAAAACCGGGAACAAATCGTCGAGCTGTTTAGTGAGCGACATGTGTTTACGATCCCGGTCGTTGATCTTGACGGCGTGTTGCTGGGTGTGATTCGAAATGAAGATATCGTCAAGGCGAGCCAGGAAGACGCGACAGCCGATTTGCAAACGATGGTCGGTGCGAGCAAAGATGAACGGGCGTTATCACCCGCCTGGTTTTCCGTTCGTAAGCGATTGCCCTGGTTGCAGATCAATTTGTTGACGGCGTTTCTTGCGGCGTTGGTCGTCGGTATGTTTGAAGACACGATCGCCAAAATCACGGCTTTGGCCGTCCTCTTACCTGTGGTGGCGGGACAGTCGGGCAACACGGGTGCGCAATCTCTGGCAGTGGTCATGCGTGGGTTGGCCTTGCGCGATATTCGTCCATCTCAATGGCTAACGGTCAGTGGGAAGGAAGTCTACGTGTCCTTCTTGAATGGAGTGGCGATTGCCTTGACGGCGTGTTTTGCGGTGGCCCTCTGGAGTCATTCAGTCGGGTTGACGATGGTTATCGGGATTTCGATGGTTGTGTCGATGGTGATCGCGGGATTGGCCGGAGCCATCATTCCGATTACGTTGAAAGCGTTGAAACAAGATCCCGCGCAATCTTCTTCGATCGTGCTCACCACGATAACCGATGTCGTCGGGTTTTTCAGTTTTCTTGGCCTCGCGACTGTCTTCTCCCGTTTTCTTGAATTCTAGATCGTAACCATCCTTTCCACAACGCGCATTTTCCTAGGAGACATGACCTTTTGAGGTTGAAAAGGGCCTTTGGCTAATGGATCGCCGGTCTGCGGGATAACCGCAACGCCGGTAACGAAATCTCATAAAATCGAACGGCTCTTTTTCGATGAGTTGCCTGTCTGCGAGCTCCTGGGATACTATCTTCACCGATCATTCACAATGGCCATCGGCTTTTTATTCTGAGGAAAGGAGAGGTTATGGACAGCTCGCTTGTCAATCGCGTCAAACAAGGGGTTCCGCTTGATCGTGACATCGAACGTTTACGAAGCCAATTATCTATCCTCAAGGGCTACTTAAAAGCGGAGCCAACCGCGGAAGATTTATTAGACTACGATGCCAAGGTCGTCGATCTGATCAGTGACATTTTGGGAAGCTCTTCCCCGATGATTGAGGCCTATGAATATGCCACGGTTGGAGAAGCGGCGGGCCTGATGAATTGGCCTGATGAAGCCCCTGAAGGGATGACGCACGAGTCGGAACGGGAAAATCTCCGACAGCGGTTACGAATTCTTGAGAGTTGTATCGCGGACCTGGAGACTCGTCGAGCTGCGGCGACGCATGGGGCTCGTCGAAAACATATCTCAGGGCCGCGCGTCGCGGAATACATGTCAAAATCTATTCGTGCGATTCCAATGGAGGCTACGCTGAAAGAAGCGGGACAAAGTCTGAATCAGTGGAATGTCGGATCCTTGTTGGTTCAAAGCGGGGAGGAGTTTATCGGGTATATTACCGATACCGAGCTTACCAGAGAGGTTGTGGGAGGCGGGGTCGATGCAACCACCGCGACGGTGAAGACTTGTATGCGAGAGCCGGTCATTTCGATCGAAAGTAGTGATCCGATCGTGGAAGCCGTGCGATTAATGAAAGAAAAGGCGACCCGCCATTTAGCGGTGACCGAAAATGGTCAAATCATGGGAGTGGTATCTGTCTCTGATGTTTTGAGGTATTATTCTGGTGTGAATTAAGGCTTGTATTCTGTCCCAGGCGACCAGATCGCCCGACCCTCTCTTCCCGCTCTTCTTCTGTACGATGAAATAACATTTTAGTGATTAGCATCCCACGGGCCAAAGCCCGTGGGACATCTCTGAAGATTACGAAAGCTGATTCGGGGATACGGAATCAAAGCCGTACTTGAGCATCAGTTTTTGTATGCGGGCGCTTAACATGTAGTCAAAAAATTTCTTTGCGACAGGCAAAGAAGCCTCGCGGCAGGTAGATACAATGGCCTGCCCTAATTGGACCGGTACATGCGTCCCAGTTGGTTCTTCATCAACAATATAGACTTTCCCATTGCTGATGGCGTCCGAGCGATAGACGATTCCCATCTCCGCTTTGCCGGTGTGGATTAAGTTCATGATATCTTCAGCATGCTTGGCATGGATAAACTTGCCTTGTTTCTTATGAACAGGGGAAAGATCGGCCAGCGCTTGATACGTGACTTCCCCAAGGGACGACGTGCGGGGGTGCCCAAGAGCAATCGTTGCTTGGTTGGGAATCGCCTCATTAAAAGAGATCGGCATTGCGTATGATTGCGAGGACATGACGAGCACCAGGGAAGTCTCGGCATAGGGTTGAGGCCCATTATAGAGTGTCATGTTTTTATCATGGAGGATGTTCACGTCCTCGGTCGATGCCCCAAGAAAGACATCAATCGGAGCGCCTTTTTCAACTTGTCGACGCAGCGTTGGAGAAGCGCTGTAGACGACCTTCACGCTTTCACCGTATTCATCCTCGAACATCGGTACGATTTCCTGTAACGCAGCCTTCATGCTTGGCGGAGCACCGACTGTCAAAGGCTCTGCTTGTACGGACTCCTTGGTAGCCACTAAGCTGAGTATTCCGCCGACTGCGATCACGATACCCAGTTTCTTCCAAATACTTGTCGTTGTCATTATTGTGTACCTCTCTGCCCCTTGTTGGCTGAAGGGATTTTTAAAAAATTGGTAAACAGAAGTTGCTTTCAAATTTTTAACCGCACATTGATTTTTGAAATCTTATCTGATCGCTGCAAACGAATGATGATGTGAGGTTCAAGCAAATTGAATGCCTAGTCTCGTGGCGACATGGATTGGTTCTAACTCTCCTTTTTTACTTGATAATTCACCAGAATGCATTCTTGATTTCCTCAAAATCATCTCTGTGTTTATGGCGCGTGCCGTGCGATTTCGAACAGTGCGCTCAGTGCAAAATTTCATTTTGCATTTCTTTAAGGCCAAGTTTTCAGAGGTGAAAATGACATGAATTTAGCGATGACTCGGCTCTGATAACCTACGTCAATCTTTGCACTTTTGACGTTACGAACTAGCGGGGAGATTCGTGAGTATACGAGATGGCAAGTAATTTGCTCGTCGCTACAATGCCGAAGCTCACGTCTTAGTCTGTGAGCGACACTGAAGTAACGAAATCAACATTATTATCCATGAATGTTTAGTCATCCTAACCCTTTTTCAAAAAACTCTTCCTTATGAATAAAATCGTTCTTATTGCCTTGCGTCGGCCGTACACATTCGTGGTGATGACCATCGTTATTGTCCTGTTTGGTGTCCTAACGGTGGGCCATATGCCAACGGATGTGTTTCCCAATATTACGATCCCTGTCACTTCCGTAGTCTGGATTTACTCAGGCATGTTGCCACAGGAGGTGGAGGGGCGCATTACGTATCTCTTCGAACGCTTTTTGACTTCAACCGTAGAGGGCATTAAGTACATCCATAGTCACTCGTATTTTGGCAGTAGCATCACGAATATTTTTCTTCAAGATGAAGTCGATGTCGGCAGGGCTGAAGCCGATATCGTGGGAATCGCGCAGAACGTGGTCAATGCGTTGCCTCCCGATATTTCTCCTCCCATGGTTATGCGTCTCGCACCGTCTTCGATCCCGGTCGCCATGATTCAGATAAGTTCTGAACACCTGACTCCGGCCGAGCTCTACAATCTTGCCTACATGCGAATCCGCCCCCTGTTGGTGACGGTACCGGGAATTGTGCTGCCACATCCTTACGGTGGGCAAGATATGCAGGTGATGGTCAATCTTGATCAGCAGAAATTGCTCGCTCGTCAACTGACTCCGTCAGATATTCATGATGCGCTCAAGCAGCAGTATCTCGTGTTACCTTCGGGAGACATCAAGATCAAACAGACCGATTGGATCGTCCAGACGAACGCCTCGCCCGTCAAGATCGAGGATTTCGCCAATTTCCCGATCAAGCGGGAGGGGAATGCCTTTGTCTACTTGCGCGATGTCGCCACGGTCCGACTCATGGGTCGTGTGCAACAGAACTCGGTACTCGTGGATGGCAAGCAGACCGTCATCATCGTCGCCATGAAGAGTACGGAGGCTTCGACCATCGATGTCGTCGATGGAATCAAGAAAATGATTCCTCGCGCGAAGGAAATCTCTCCGGAGGGTGTGGAGATCAAACTCATAGATGATGCCTCGACGTTCGTGAAGGAATCGATAGCGGATGTGCTGCACGAAATGCTGCTCGCCGGTGGGCTTGTCGGCCTCATCGTCCTGTTCTTAATCGGCTCGTGGCGGGCCACAGTCATCGTCTGGACATCGATTCCGTTATCCATTCTTACCGCTATTATCGGCCTGCATTATCTCGGAGAGACGATCAATGTGATGACGTTGGGCGGATTGGCGCTGGCGGTAGGTATTTTGGTCGATGATGCGACCGTGATGATTGAGAATATCGATCGTCATATTGAAATGGGTAAGCCCCTCGAGCAAGCCATCATTGACGCGGCGAACCAAATTGTTGTGCCGACGCTCGTTGCAACCCTCTGTATCGCGATCGTTTGGCTTCCGCTGTTTGGACTCGGCGGAGTCGCCGGTTACCTGTTCAAACCCATGGCGGAAGCGGTCATCATTTCGATGCTCGCATCGTTCATCTTTTCACGTACATTGGTGCCGACCATGGCCAAATACATGTTAAAGGATCATCATGTCCCAGCCCAGTGATTCTCAGCCGGATACCGAATCCTCGCAAAATCCCTTCGTTCGTTTTCAGAAAAGGTTCGAACATGGGTTCAATCAATTTCGCGCGGGTTATGGCTCGCTGCTTGAGCGGGTTATCGCCAACCGCGGCAAGTTTGTCATGATCTGTTTGATCATTGCGCTCGGTTCTCTATCGCTCTTTTTCTTCCTCGGACGGGACTACTTTCCTGAGATCAGGTCCGGGGTTCTGACGATGCACATGCGGGCTCCCCTCGGAACCCGTATCGAGGCTTCAGGGCGTATTGCCACGCTTGTTTCCCAGAGTATCGATGAGCTGTTGCCGGGTCAGGTGGAAAATATCGTCAGTAATTGTGGTCTGCCGGTCGGCCCACACAACTTGGCATTCATTCCGACTCCGACGATCGGATCTCAGGATTGTGATCTGACGATTCTGTTAAAGAATGAGAAGTCGCCGGTGTGGGACTATCGACGGATTCTCAGGAAGGGATTGAGGGAACTGTATCCCGGAACCGAGTTCACGTTTCAGCCGTCGGATCTGACGGCCAAGATCCTCAACTTTGGAGCGCCCGCGCCGATCGATGTGCAGATTAACGGCCCTGACATGTATCCCAATTACGAATATGCCAGAAAATTGGTAGGCAAGTTCCGGGAAATTCCCGGTACGGCTGACGTGGTTATTCAACAAACCATGCGTACGCCGACGCTGATGGTGGAAGGGAACCGGACTTTTGGGCTGGGTGTCAATAAGTCTCTCAAGGACATGGCCGACAATTTGATTTTAACCACCGCCGGGAGCCAGCAGGTCGACCAGACCTATTGGCTCGATCCGAGCACCGGCATGTCCTACTTGATCAACGTCTATACGCCGCAGTCGCAGGTCAACAGTCTGAATAGCCTCAAAACCATACCGGTCAAGTCTTCGGATCATTCCGTAGTAAGTAATAGTAATAGCGATGAGAAAGGTCATGGTGTGCAGCTCCTCGGCAATCTTGCCAATATTTCAGCCGTTGGCACACCGGGCGTGATCACCCATGGGAACATCATGCCGCTGTTTAACATTTATATATCTGCCGAGGGGCGCGATCTCGGAAGTGTCCTTGCCGATGTCGAGAAGGTGGCGAAGAGTATGGAGGACGAAATGCCTAAAAGCGCCGCACTCGAAATCCATGGTCAGGCAGCCCTGATGCACGATGCCTATTTCGAATTGATTGTCGGGCTTATTGTTGCGATTGTTCTCGTCTATTTGCTCATCGTCGTGAACTTCCAGTCCTGGCTGGATCCCTTCATCATCATTACGGCGTTACCAGGCGCACTGGCCGGTATCGCATGGGCATTGTTCCTGACGCACACACGACTTTCCGAGCCCGCATTGACCGGGGCCATTATGACCATGGGTACCGCAACGGCCAATTCGATTCTCGTCGTATCCTATGCCCGTGAGCGACTTCAAGAACATAGTGACGCCCTGCGGGCGGCGATCGAAGCCGGAGTGACACGTTTCCGTCCGGTGCTGATGACCGCGTTAGCCATGATTTTCGGGATGGTTCCCATGGCGGTCGGGTATTCGCAAAATGCGCCGTTGGGTCGCGCCGTTATCGGTGGTTTGCTGGTCGCCACCGTCTTTACGTTATTTTTCGTACCTTGCGTCTATGCGATGATCTACAACAGACGAGCGGTTCGTCAGGAGGAGCATGCCTAACATGAGCAAGTTTTCACTAGGAAGAATCATCGCCATTATCGTGATTTTTGGGGGTGTCTTCTATATCGCGGACCGGATCTATCAGAGTAACATCGATGCCTCGCTGCTCCGTGAGCAGACGTTCGAAAATGCTATCCCGACAGTGGCGGTCATCAATCCCAAGCCGGTTCCCGCTTCTGAGACCATTACCTTGCCGGGAGATATCCAGGCCTGGTTTCAAGCGCCCATCTATGCACAGGTCTCAGGGTACGTCAAGGGGTGGTATAAGGACTACGGCGCAATGGTGAAGGAGGGCGATGTCCTCGCCGAAATCAACGCGCCGGCCCTGGATGCGCAATATCATCAGGCCAAAGCCGATTTAGAGTCCGTGCGTGCCAAGTATGAGTTGGCCAAAATCACTGCGAAACGCTGGTTGGCCTTGAGAAAAAACCATGCGGTATCCGAGCAGTCAATCTCAGTGAAGGTGGCAGAAGCAAAAGCAGAATTGGCGAAGGTCAGAGCCGCAGAACAGAACGTGAGAAACTTCGGGGCCCTCATTCGTTTTAAAACCATCGTGGCGCCCTATGACGGTGTCGTAACCGTGCGGAATATCAACGTTGGCGACTATGTGAACAAAGAAGGCACGATTAGCACGCCAGGTTCGGTCAGCAATCTCTTTACGGTGGCCGACGTGAGATTGTTGCGCCTCTTCGTCTCTGTCCCGGAATCATTCGGTCCTTTCCTGAAACCAGGTCTCACGGCTGATGTCATAGTGCCACAACTGCCCAATCGGCATTTTACCGCGAAGTTTCTGACTGTCGCCCGTGGATTTGATGTGGACACACGAACCGCGATTACCGTGTTTACGATCGACAACGAAGATATGGCTCTTTGGCCAGGGTCGTATGGGCAGGTAAGACTTACGGCTCCGGTTGACAGGAATGTGCTCACGATTCCCTCGACGACATTAGTGTTCCAGGAACACGGTACCGAAGTCGCGGTCGTGACGAAAGATGACCGGGTGCATTTGAAACCCATAACCGTGAGCAATTTTTTCGACAATGCCGTCGAAGTGGCGGAGGGGATTTCTCTGGACGATCGTATTGTCAACAACCCGAGCGCAGCCTTACTCGAAGGGGATAAGGTTCGTATCGTGACACCGGCTCCAGGGTATGACCTCGTCAACACCGCTGCTGATGCCTCTCAGCCGATGGCTCCATTGCCGATAGACTCCTCTCAACCCAAGACGTCTATGAAGAAGTTACCCACAAAGCCTGCTGAACCAAAAGAACGATCATCAGGTAGAGAATTATAAGGAATGGCTGGTCGGAAATGCGCAACCTACTCTTGACATGTCCCCAAACGTTACGAACCTGTCGAAGCAGAGATCTCTGGTTCTTTGGACTGCTATGCTTCGTCTTGACTGTTCCTGGATGTAGTTGGTTTCCGGCGGTGGATTTGGCACCAGACTATGAGCCTCCGAACTATGTCGTACCTGCTTCATGGCATGGGGCTAGTCCTTTCGTCGAGGCCAAGCCATCTGATGGGGCATTGCGGCCGGATTGGTGGAAACTGTTCGACGACCCAATCCTGGACTGGCTTGAAGAGCAAGCAATGGCAGCCAATCCTGATCTCCATGCTGCCGCCGAACGGTTCGTCCAGGCCCGGGATATGATGATGAAAGCCCGGTCGCGGTACCTTCCAAGCCTTGGCCTTGGGTTTGATGCTTCGGACAATCGGCAGTCCGATCACCGTTTGTTTCGCGCTCCCGGTGAACGCAATCACGATTCGAATATTTCTCTGGGCGGGCTGGCCTCCTGGGAGCCTGATTTCTGGTCGGCGCTTCGGAATGCCACGCGTATGGAAGTTTATCGAGCCGAAGAACTGGCTGCTGAGTATGGACTCGCGCGACTCAGTCTGCAGGCGGAAATCGGGGCCAATTATTTCACGCTCCGCAGCTACGACGCGCAGACCGCTATCTATAGCCAATCAATCGCTCTCTACAAGCAGTCTCTTGATCTCGTGAAGGCTCAGTTTGCCGGTGCAATCGCATCCGCATTGGACGTCGCCCGCGTGGAATCGCTTCTGTTCAGCACGGAGACAAAACTAGCCCAGATACATGGACAGCGCCAGGTGACGGAACAGGCCATTGCCATCCTCGTCAATAGGATGCCGGCCAGTTTCACGATACAGCCTATCAAAGATCTTGAAGTCAAAGATTTCGCCATGCCCCAAACGCTTCCCTCTACGTTGCTGGAGCGACGACCGGACATTGCCGGAATGGAGCGTCGGATGGCACAGGCCAACCGGGCTATCGGTATCGCCCGCGCTGCCTTTTTCCCTGAGGTCCGATTTTCAGCCGGTGGAGGATACGAAGATTCTGGCTTTAGTCTGATGAAACTTGCCAATAGTTTCTGGTCGTATGGATCGACGATTTCGCTGCCAATTTTTCAGGGTGGATATCGCCGCGCTCAATTACAACAGGCTTGGTCCGCCTACCGTGAAACAGAAGATCTTTACCGTTCAACGGTGTTGAATGCTTTTCGAGAGGTCGAGAACAATTTAAGTCTGACTAACCAATTGACTCTTGCGGCCAACCGGCAAAACGCCGCAGTGGGAGCCGCCGTCAAAACGCAGAACCTCACCACGGAACTCTATCAGGGGGGGCTGGCTTCCAGCCTCGAACTGATTTATGCACAGGTGGCTACTCTGACAGCCAGGATTGAGCTCGTACAGGTGAAGGCCGAACTCCTGAGAGCGACCGTGGAACTTGTTCGGGCGCTCGGTGGAGGATGGAATCGTGAACAATTACCGAAGGATGACGAGATTCAACCTTTTGGGACATTCCAATACGTCGATCTCGACAAGCCCAATCCAGCCGGAGGAATCGATGTTCATGCGGAGGATAACACTTTGCATAATGATCTCACGAAGTCATCTCTGCATCAACGAGACGACGAAGACTCCCGATCCCATTAGGAGACTATGGTCTTCACCTTGAATGTCGATTGCACGATAGAATCATGTGCCTGCTCGACAGGGGCCGTTACACGCCCGCATGCCGATTCGTTGTTCCGTATATAAACCGTTTTCAACGGTCCCTTGAATTAAATCTCCTTTCTGAAGTCTTAGTAGGATTTCAGTCCTTATCCCTCTCGACACCTCAGTGTAGTCCTTGAGCGTTCGTTGAACGCCGCTGGCTGATTTTTTCAACAAGCCTCATCGTTCAGGTCGATTCTTGACCGTTTATATTCGCTCTGTGTGCTCTGTGCAAGATTGCTCAAATTTTGTTCTTTTCATCGTCGTGAAATCTGATTATTCCCTTAAAATTACAGGGGATAGCGATTTCATCGTGATGGCATAGCCTTTGCTCACTTGCAGGGGTAATTTCTTACTTTGATACGCATTCTCAGTTTGATACGCAGATGCCGATTGCGAATCGAAGGACAAAGGGGTGGTACCAGGCCTAATGAATCGAACATCTGAGCATCGACTCTCTGATTCGGTTTTCAAAATATACCTTCTAGAGAGAAAGGAGTGTTCACCATGACGTATCTACCGGCAGTCAGGTCCTCATGGTCAATCATTCTGGCCGGCGGAGAAGGAGAGCGACTACGTCCTTCTATTAAGCGGTGGATTGGTTACCCCTTGCCCAAACAATATTGTACGTTCGTCGGAACTCGTTCCATGCTGCAACACACATGGGATCGTGCGGATCGACTCACCCCCTCAAAACAGAAAGTCACGGTGGTTGCGCGAGACCATTGGCAGCAGTCCTGGCCACAGTTGAAACAGCATGCGAATGGCCGATTGCTTCTCCAGCCTCAGAACCGCGACACCGGAGCAGGGATTTTTCTCGCTCTGACCTACGTTCGGTTTTGGAATCCTCAGGCAACGGTAGCGATCTTTCCATCCGATCATTTCGTGTATCCAGAGAGTCGGTTCCTTGAAATGGTGCGACGCGCTTTACGCGCGACGGAAATTTTGCAGGATCGAATCATCCTCTTAGGCAGTCAGCCGATGCACCTTGAATTAGATTATGGGTGGATCGAGATGAAAGAGGAACTAGGGTGGAGTAGTGGATCAAGCGTGCGACAGGTCAAAACATTTCTCGAAAAGCCTGATGCGACCCGGGGGATAACGGCCATGTCGAATGGGGCGCTGTGGAACACCTTAGTCATGGCTGTCAAAGCGGAGACGTTATGGAAGCTTGGGTGGCGATGCTTTCCTGACCTCATGGAACGGTTTGAGGAATTGGGCACGGTGATTGGCACGCCGTCTGAAGGCCCTTTTCTTGACGCGATTTATCGAGCCATGCCGAGCCATAATTTCTCTACCGGTCTCTTGCAGCAGGTCCCCGAATCCGTCGGCGTCATGGAACTTCAAGACGTGTTGTGGAGTGATTGGGAGCGGCCTGAGCGTATCTCCAGTACATTGGAGCTTTTAGGCAAAAAGCCCACGTTTCCTGTTCAGGACTTCAGTGAACCACACTATGCTCAGCATTATGCACATGTATGATGGAGGGACTGTCATTATGCGGAAAAAACAGCAAATTGTCACAGATGAGGAGACCGAGCAAACCCCCGTTGTTTCACAACCACGAAAATTTAGGCTGATCAAAAAGCATAAAGAGCCCATTCGCTCGAAAGCTGATGTCTTGCTTTTGCAACGACACACCGCTGCACCGGCGAGTACGGTTGAATCTATCAATTATCCAGAATCTTCACTGTCAGCAGGTCTTCACGATCAAATCGAAATCCGAGCTTATGAACTCTATCAGTTACGAGGCGGGCATCATGGACAGGATTGGGAAGATTGGTTTGAGGCGCAACGTCAAATTATATCAAAGGATCATGAATAGTCTGCACAGTGATTGGATGAGGCCATTCGTCTCTCAAAAGACACGATTTGCCGATGCCAGCTGAACAGGGTTAAGAGATCATTGACGACCAGAAGGTCATGAAGGAGGTAGAATCATGAAACTGACTCCCATCTTTAGCATCTTGGCACTTGGTCTGCTCATGGCCGTGATCGCTGTGGCGAAACCTGGCGTGCTGAAGAGTAGCGACGAGCAACGCCTGTTTGAGGCCGTGGAACAGAATGATTTGCCTACGGTCCAGGCCTTAGTGAAGGAAAATATCAATGTCAACGCACAGGATGTTCGAGGGCGCACGCCCTTACTCGTGGCGGTGGAGAAACATAATGTAGAAAGCGCCAAAGTTTTGCTCAAAGCCGGCGCTGATGTGAACATACAAGATCAACAACAGGATAGTCCGTTCTTGTTGGCCGGTGACGAAGGGACAGTCGACATCATGGAATGTATGTTGAACGCCAAACCGGACTTTACCCGGTATAATCGTTTTGGCGGGACGCCATTGATCCGTGCCGCGGAGCGTGGCCATGTGGACATGGTGAAATTGTTAGTCAATACGCCCGTCGATATCGACCATGAGAATTACCTGGGTTGGACAGCTTTACTGGAAGCCATTGTCCTCGGAGACGGAGGGCCTCGTCATCAGAAAATCGTCCAGGCATTGGTGGACGCTGGAGCGAATGTCAATATTGTCGATATTGGTGGTCTGACGCCTCTGCGGCATGCCAAACAGAATGGGTTCGATGAGATCGTGAAAATCTTAGAGACTGCCGGAGCCACTGAGCATCAAAGCAGCTAAAAAGAGTCGGAATACTTAATCGTATTCGTAGTCTGTGAACGGTCAATGCAACTGATATTGTTTGCCTGTGTTCAACCGATTGTCTTATCCTCTATTGCGTGAGACGGCATCCTGAAGGCCAGACGCCACCAGAGAGGGATGAGCCCGAAGCCGGTCAGTAAGACACCGGGAATCCAGCCTTCACTCCAGGGAAACCACGCAGGGCTCGGGCTGTGGGCGATGAATGACCCTATTCCGGTCAGGATCAAAAAAACGGACAAGGCCGCGAGGAAAGTGGCAAGAAGAGCATTCCAGAGCCTTGTCATGCTTTCTTGTGGCGATAAACCGCAGTCGATAGCCACCGGTCCCCAAAATCCAGGCGGACTGGCTTTCCGGTAGAATCTTCTTAACAGCCCAGGGTTTTCCGGTTTCGTGAGGAGCGAGATCGTGATGCTCATCAGCGTGGCTCCACCGGCCATGATGAGAAGTCGCATTGATTCGTCCAGGCGGCTTTCCGCGCTCCAGAGGAGAGCCGGCGCTAGGAGAAGAGAGGTCGTGAGGCTGGCCAGTTCCCCCCACGCATTCAGACGCCACCATATCCAACGAAGCACTAGCGTGACGCCGATACCGGAACCCAACAAAAGGCTGATTTGCCATGCTTTCTGTATGGAAGAGAGGAATGGAAGGATGAAGAGAGCGAGGAGCAGGATGAGGAGGTTGGCTCCACGCGCGATCCACACGAGCGAGCGTTGTGACGGCGTCTTCTTGAGCCAAAGGGGGCAAATAAATCGCTGGTAGATATCATGGGTCCAATACGATGCACCCCAGTTCAGGTGAGTATCGAGCGTTGAGGCGAGTGCGGCGAGCATGCCCACGAGGAGCAACCCCCGAAGTCCGTTTGGCAATAATTCAGCAATGCCTTGTATGAACATGAATTCGCGTTCAGCGGCATAATTCAAGCTAACAGTGTGTGGATCAGGCGGGAAGATGAGTAACAGTCCTAACCCGATCGGAATCCAAATCAGGCTTCGAACGACGATTTGTGAAAATGTAAAAATCACCGCGGCCTGCATGGCATCGCGATCGCTTCGGCAAGCCATGGAACGTTGAGCGAGGTATCCTGTGCCATCGGCATTCATCTGCAGCAACCATTGAAGCCCGTACGCCAGAAGAATCGCGAATGAGGCGTGTTTCGCCTCGGAAGGTGTAAAGGCCACAAGTTGTTCGTACGTAAGGCCTCCCGGTCCGATCGGGGTGTACATGGATGTCAGTTGCCGAGAAAGCCCATCCAGCCCCCCCACTTCTTGCAGGACATACCACCCAAACAGGAGGCTGCCGGCGATCGCGATGAAAAATTGCACGAGATCAGTCGCGACGACGCTGCGCAGCCCCCCGGTGGTCGAGTAGAGGAGTGTTACGAGGACCAGGGTACCGATGGATAAGAGGTTGTTGGTTGAGAGAATCCATAGATACTCTGGGGATGTGTCGCTCAGCGAAAATGAGACTCCGAGCCATTCGACGGTGTGCCGCAATGTTTCGTACAAAAACGGAGGAAGCCATTCGTGCCACAGAAGGAAAGGCTCGGCAAGCCTTGTCGCGGCCAGCAGCACCATCGCGAGAACAGTACAATTGATGATGGTGCCAAAATATACTGCTTTTATGCCTCGCAGGAGTGGTGCGGCTTGACTGCCATAGCGAATTTCACTGAGTTCGGCGTCTGTTAACACGCCCACACGCCGCCAACAGGGAGCCAGCAAGAATCCCAATAAAAGAAAGGCGATGGCATAGATCCAGAGTCTCCAGAGAGCAAAGATGCCAGCTGTGGCAATGAGGCCCGTGACGAGCAAGGGCGTATCGGCGGCGAACTGGGTCGCGGCCATGCTGATTCCGGCCTGCCATCCTTTGAGCGAGCGCCCAGCCAGAAAGTATTCTTCAAGGTTTTGAGACGCGATGGAGCGAGCGCGAAAGCCGACAATCAGGGTGTAGAGGATGAAAACAAGAAGAATAAGAAGATCGGGTGTCGTCATGTTGCTCTGTAATCGAATGCGCTCAAAAGGGACAGACGAATGGCGAGTCGGGCGTTTTTGATGAGCGATGCAGTGATCTCATTTGCACTTTGGGGAAATGGTATGCGAAAACATGTCCTAGCGTAAACGGTGTCTTGGGCCGTCAGATGTCGTGATTGAATCGGTCATGTGAGAGCGCATGGATATATTGTTACAAATTCTTCAAGCCATAAGCTTTTTGTTCCATGGAATCCTGAAAAATCTGGCGATCGGTGGAATACCCATTTTGATGATGATGCGTTATCGAAGCGCGAACGGAGATGCCCAGGCGTATTATCGGACACTTGCTCAGGATATGGGCCGTCTGATGCCGATGGTCCTCGGACTCGCAGTGGTCTTTGGTCTCATGAACTGGGCCGTCGTTCGTTGGCAATATGAATGGACATTGTTGCCGATCTGGGGATCTTCCCTGATCAGTTGGCTAGGACTCCTGTTGTTGCTGGTCATCGGTTTTGGCGGGATGGTGTGGTTACGACGTGCTCATGCTGAAACGCCCGGACTTCAGTGGATGATAGCTTGTCTGGTGATTATCTGCATGATCCTGATCGCCGGTCTTTTTGTATCATCGCATATCAATATGCCGATGCTGTCAAACAGCGCAGGGAACGACGAAAGACTTGTTGAATCGGCCGCTCTTCTTTCTACGTTTTGGCCACGTTTGCTTCATACGGTGTGTTCGGGGCTCGCGATCACGGGCGTAGCGCTGGCGATCTATGGGAGTTTGAGGCCGCAGTCTCGTGAAGATCACCAAAAAGATCCGGCGCCGTACGATATCCGATTGGTCCGGTTCGGTGTGGGATGGGCGCTGGCTGGCACTGTGCCGCAAGTGGTCGTCGGCCCATGGTTTATGTTGGCGCTGCCAGCCCAGGTTCGAGTGCATTTGATCGAAGGCACGAGCGTGGTGTCGTTGATTTTTTTCCTCAGTTTGACGCTGACGTTACTCTCCTTGGTCCTGCTAAATTCCTCGTTGATGATTCCCCAGAAACGTGGGCTCGTCTGGGGAGGGGTGGGGAGTTTGATTCTCACGACTGTCTTGATGGTTTTGATACGGGAGGAAGTCAGGAACGTGTGGTTGCTCTCTCTCGGAGAGCGGATTCACGCGGCTCCGCTTTCTTGGCCGGTCGTGATCGTGGTGCTGGGCATCGCGGGCGCGGGGTTGTATCTCGGATGTCGATGTGTCACATTAAGCCACAAGGCTGTCGCGACCCGTTAATATTTTTCATCCTCTGCCGATTATTAAGAAGACAAGCGTTCCTCGTTTGTGTGAAGGAATTGTGATGCATATTTCAGACGTACTCGTTCAACATAATCCCGCCATTAGCTTTGAATTTTTCCCTCCCAAGACTGAAGCCGCATCGGAAGAGCTGTTTCGGACCATTTCGATGCTCATGCCATTGCAGCCAGCCTATGTGAGTGTGACGTATGGGGCTGGAGGCACGACTCGCGGGCGTACGCATGACTTGGTGGTCAAGCTTCGAAAAGAAACAGACCTGACGATCGTCTCGCACTTAACCTGTGTAGGGTCGGGAAAGGCGGAAATCAATGAGATTCTGGCAAAGTATGCCAACAACGGCATCACGAACATCATGGCCCTGCGGGGCGATCCGCCAAAGGGACAGACACAGGCAGAAACCCCTTCGGATGGCTTTGCGTATGCTTCCGAGCTTGTGGCGTTCATCAAGGGCCAGTACCCACAAATGGGCGTCGGAGTGGCCGGGTTCCCTGAGGGCCATCCGGGGACGCCCAATCGTCTGCAAGAAATCGAGCATCTCAAGAAAAAAATCGATGCGGGAGCCGACTACATTTGCACGCAGTTGTTTTTCGATAATCGCGATTTTTACGATTACTGCGAACGATGTGAAATGGCGGGGATTAAGGTGCCGGTCATCGCGGGGATCATGCCGATTACCTCGCGAAAGGGTATGAACCGCATGGCAGAACTCGCATTAGGCGCGAGGTTTCCCGCAAAACTGCTCCGGGCGATGGAACGCGCTGAAACCGATGAACAAGCTGAACATGTCGGGATTCATTGGGCCACCGAGCAGGTGCATGACCTCATCGACCAGAAAGTTCGCGGGATTCATTTCTACACGCTGAACAAATCCAAAGCCACGCTGCGAATTTACCAATCCCTGGGCATCCGCAGTTCCGACTGCTTCCAACAGCATTTTCGGTACGACTAATCCGCTCACCAGTGACAGGGCTGTTCGCTATAGCCGTTTGAAATAATTTCCGTCTGGTTCAACGTCGTACTGCGCGGGGTGTGTCGTCTGTATCGATTGGAACGTATTTGGATTCGCTATAACTCAAATGACCTAAGCTAGCTTCAAGCATAGCACGAGACGGCAGGTGCGCGAGGCCTGGAATCGGACGCGTAAAAAATTTTCTGAATGAGTGTCCGATCGATTACTGGCGATACAATTAGTAGGAGTCCGAAATAAAGCTTCAATCTCGCGAGGCACATCCTTTGCTCAAAGGTGATGCTGTCGGAAAGCGTTTTTCAACGCAACTAAGTTTTGGAAAATAAGCTGCCGAAGATCGACATTGTTGATGCTTCCCGCAGAGAACAACAGAATATTGGACGGTCGTTGATGGATCAAAAAGGAAGTGACGAAATCACGATCTTTGGTCATGACGATTCGTTCTTCGCTCATTGCAATCTTGATAATCTCTTCATCAGGAGTCGCGTTGCCAAGCGGAAGGTCTAGAGCATGACGACTATCGTGGCCAGCAGATTGAAGAGCGACGGCGAGTCTTCTGGGAAGTTGGGCGTCGAGCAGAAATTTTTCCCCACAACAGGCTCAATACGTTGGATTTGACTAAGTCGTGCAGCAAAGGCACAAGCGGCTCGGAGGTCTGCCTCTTCTAAATCCTCGTAGTCAGTTAAAATCTGTTCAGTTGTCATCCCACTGCTCATGAGTTCTAGAATCCATTCCACGGGATAGCGTAAGCTCCGAATACAGGGCTTCCCATGACAAACCTGTGGATCAATCGTAATCCGAGTCAGCAATTCATCGTTCGACATTGAATGAGGATACCGTACCGACCACTGAGAGACAAGCACCACAAGATAGCCTTTTTTGCTGTCCACCGCAGGACGATCGTGGTCGTTTACGTTTAGGTGCAAACCTTTTGTTAATGCTTTCTTCCTCGCCAGTTTAGTCCCTATCACGCATGCGTAGCGTCGAGTGGTAACAACTATCGAAGATATGAAGCCGTCTGTGTCTCGGTATCGACAGGACTCTTGCATACTCAGTTCTTCATGTCCATTAACCTATGAACTTAGCAGGGTCTCCTCTTGTGTCCCCTCTTGAGACCATGTTGCAGTCGCGAATGAGCGTGCTCGTACCGTGTGCTGGTGGCATCTTGGGTGCGAAGGCCCCAACTTCATTCCTCCCTCAATTGACAGAGATTTGAGCGCTTTCTAAAATAAACATATGTCAATTGACACTACTCTTTCTCCAGATGCTTTATCCCATCTGTGGGCTGAAATAGCCAAGAACGAACAGCTGCCCGATTGGTATGAGCTGAGTGAACATGGAGAAATTATCATGAGTCCCAAGCCTAGCAATCGGCATCAACGGCTGTGTGCTGAGATCGCCTTTCAGCTTCGTGCACAGTTGGGAGGAGAAGCGGTAGTCGAAGCTGCAGTGTTGACTGTTTCGGCTGGTGTCCGCGTTCCTGATGTGGTCTGGATGCCCGCAGAAAAGTGGCAGATACTGAGAACCGACCAAGATCTTCTGGAGGCTCCAGAATTGGTCGTAGAAGTACTTTCGCCAGGAAATCGACAGATAGAAATCAATCATAAAATTCAAGCGTACCTTGCCTCCAGTGTTCAAGAAGTCATTATCGTGGGGCTCGACGGCGTTCTTACGTACCATCACGCTACTGGTATTCAGCCTGCTTCGACATTCGGAATCACTCTTACCTTACCTCGTCACTTGTTTCGGTGAAGTGACTCTTTTGCCCCGCTTCTATTTTGTCTCTTTCAGGAAAAGAGACATTCCATTTTTTTTGAATCCCTAGCGGGTATATTCCCCGCCGCTTGCGGCGTAGAATGCTTGCGTGAGCAAGTCTCTGCACAAGAGTCATAATGTTCCCGTCTTACTGTATCACCTGGTGTTCCCCGCCAAATACCGACGAGCCGTCTTTGACTCGGCTGTGGACGAAGTCTTGCGCGACGTGTGCGTGGAGCTGGAGAAACGGTATCAGATAAAGTTCCTGGAAATTGGTACGGATAAGGAGCACGTGCATTTTGGGGTGCAAGCCGTGCCCAGTTATAGTGTGACGAAAGTGGTGACGATTATAAAAAGTCTCACCGCGCAGGAGATATTCCGACGCCCCCCTCCAGTAAAGCAGCAGCTCTGGGGAGGAGAATTCTGGACCGATGGCTATTACGCCAGTACGGTTGGGAAGCATGGCAATGAAAAAATGATTGCTGCGTACGTCAAACAACAAGGGGCCGCCTACGAGAAGTTATACGAAGATCGGCACTTGGCTCTCTTCTAAAATACCCCGCTGCTTGCGGCGGGGATCTTTATTTCCTTCCTGTCAGATTTCGCTACCTTAGAAAAGAGGCTTTCAGCTCTCAGATCTTGAAACCTAGAATGTCCCCTTTTAGTAACGACAAAACCAGGAGCTGCTAACGTTGTGTCAAGAGTTCCTTGTAAAGGCCGAAAATAAGTAATACAAGCCGGTTCGCTTCCGGCAAGATTTCGCAACAATTTTAAAGCACTTCATAAGCACCTCTTTACTATGACTCATGCCACAAATGACTGACCTAAAACCTCTTGCCTTAGATCCCAAAACGTTGGAAGAAAAATCTGTCCAGAAGAATTTGGAATGGGTGTCACTGAAATCTACAGATAACTTGAAAGCCATGCTGGCGGAAGCCAGAGAGCAACCGACGGCCTATCATCCTGAAGTCATGGAGGCTGTTCAAAGAATTTTAGCTGAGCGGGGGGAATTAGCTTATTCACCAACGAAGGGCAAGAAATTTCCAGGATTCTTTGATCAGAAGGTCAAAGTGAGATTGCCTGACGGTCACATCCAAATCTTTCATTCCCATGCCGCGTTGCGGAACGCCATTCTCGAAGAGACCGTGACAAAAGATATGCTTGCCCGTTCTTTGCCAAACTTCCTTGAGGAGATTCAGGATCCAGAGGGACACCAACAACCACCATGGGCTCCTCTTCAGGAATTCGCGAAGTCGAAATTCACTTTGGCTTCCTTATATGTCCCTCTTTATCATTACACGAAATGGGGGTTCTTGCTTGGGGCTTACGTCGCTAGCTATGGTTGGGTGCAGCATTTGTTAGCTATGCCTCACGGGTTAGAGCACCTTCCAGCCTCGATCGAGGAATCTCTCTCAAGTTTTTTATCTTTCATACTCATTGGATTTGTCATTTTTGGATATCAAGGAAATATTCGTCGGAAGGATGGGATGTTTATCGGGTCCCTGTATCTCCTTTCTGTGATGATGGATGTCGGCTTTGCTGGAGGTTCTGATCAGCCAGATGTTTCACCCTACGATGGTTACGGAATAATGGCTATTGCGATTATTCATCTATGGATCTTTGCTTTTGTCTTCAATGGGATTATTTGGGGTGGAACGTTAGGAGCGATCATTGGGAATCTTTCGGGACATGTGACGTCACGCTCTTCACCAAGAGCGCCAGATGCCATACCGGAAGATACCTCAGCTTATAGAATGGTGCTGCTCTATGCGGCTATGGTCATGCTATTCATTTGGCCTTTGGTGTATTTTGGGGTTTTCCCTTGGCTTGTTGCTGCTCTTCCCATTCCCTCTTAATGGTAGAGATTAAGTAATTAGGCGGTCCTAGATACGTTCTTTAATATAGCATTGCATTGGGGTCCCATTTTCAAAGCACTAGGCTTGATCGCATGAATTCAAGAGTCCGAACAACTCGAAACTTCTTGATCGTTCAAAGCGCTGTTCACACCTTAATTGCGTTAGAATGCATCTTTTACATGTACTATTATTTTCGTTATGTATCGAGTTTGCCCAATCCTTGGGATTTTATGGAGAGAATGGATGACTTCATAACTGTGACAATTGTTATTGACGGAGGAGGACTGATTGGAGCTTGTGTCGCTTGGCTTGTCTTCCCACAAAACTACTTTCCCCAGTCCTGGAAGGACAGATATCCAAAAGTTCTTTGGGCATGCCTGTTATTGGGTCTTCCATTTTTACTGGTACAATTTAACCTCTTGCCTGATAGGTTCGTTCCTCTTTGGGTGATACAAGACACAGTTCTACTTCTTGGATGCCCTCTGATCACGTATTTTTTGTTCTATACCATCTTGGCATATCTCACACGAAACCTCTCAAGATTGTATTTTTCTCCAGTCGAGTAATTGTCCTTTGCATCATATGATTACACTGGGTATCTGTATTCTACGGAATATTCGCCCGCGCCGCACAGCTTTCAATCTTCCCTTTCTCCTTCCCGGTAATAATATCGAGATTCCTCCATTGATTGGTCAGTGCACACACACAGCTCACAAAGTCACCATGGGTCGTCACGCTGGCCGCACACTGGGCTATTTCATCTGAGAGTGTACAGCCATTCGACAAGAGATCATTCACAGCCCCGGTATTACAGCCATCAATGACGACGGTTCCGTCAAGATTCGAGTTGGGACACGCATCCTGGGTATCGTCAATGCCATCCCGGGTCTAACCCAACAAAAGGGTAAAAAGTTGCATAGCACCTTAAGGACCATCTTCTACTCTCGACTGTCCAACTTCTTCGGCCCCGGTTGGTCCTGCTCTGGTAGCGGGGTCGTAGAGGGGTCAAGTCTTTTGTTAGTGTGTTCTTCCCCGACAGTTGGGAAAGGGGTCACGTCGCTCTCTCCATAATATAAATATCCATCAGACCGGCTTCTTTCTTTAATAATACATATTCACCGCAGCATGGCTTCGCACGCCTGGCCCTCTTCACCGTCCTTCGCGTATTTCGAAGAGCGGTGTCTAGATCGACTCAAGACGCGACGATCGGTGCATGATGGGCCGTCGTTACTGTTCCGATAGGCAGACACCCGGCCACGAGTCCGACGTCAATCCAATCAAACACCGGCTCATCATTCACGTATCCGCGTGGCGGTCAGACACGAACAGCCCACACCTCTCCCCGACACATGAATTGAAATAATAAACTATGGATATAGACGGAATGAACGGAACGAGGAAAGAGAAACGAATAAGACAATATTAACGAAGCCTACGTGCCATCCTACCGGCTGCACGAACAAAGTCAAGATCTCATTGACGAAATCTCACACACTGTGGTGCCTAGGGCCCATTGTTGAGAAAGGTTTGCTCGACTTCTCCGCACACCATCCCTCACTCGCCAGCGAAGCGCCTCAGGCCCCATGCAATGAGAGGCAAGGATCCTCTCGCATCTGCTTTGCTTCTGCCAGTCGTTTGAACAAGCATTGTGTGAAGAGCCGCTGTACAACAGTGAATGACTCGCGTTGTTCATAAGTTTCTTCGCGGGAATCTGATTCAACGCAAATTGTGCCAGGGAATAGCCCATTATACGGTGGTGGCATTCGGCGAATAAAATATAGCCATTAGAATAGGGGACACTGATAAATGAATAACATAATGGGTTATCCCACATCGGCCTTCCGACATGTCTTTCATCCTCTCCTTTCCCAACCTCCGTGGCACGCTCACGGCCAAGTTCCCCTCATCAAAGAACTCTTTTTGCGTCTCTCGAATGACTCAAACACCGTAACCCCCGTAGCAAATTCGGCGTCACCCACAAGCAGGCCATGAGGCTACGTCAACCTTTTCAACGAAGATGAGTTCTATCTCCTGACAAAGAAGCTGGAATGTCCCCTTTGGCATGCTGTTTCTACGGCTGTTTGGTGTTTCTATGCCGTTCGTATTCCCAGCAGACTTCAGCTCCCAGGATGAACACGACAGAGGCGGAGTAGACCCACAGGAAGAAGAAGATAAATCCACTCAGGACGCCGTAGAATGCAGTCAGGATTTGCGCCAGGTGGACATACCAGGAGAAGATCGATTTCGATGCTTCGAAGAGGCCGGCGGCTGTGAGCGAGCCGATGAGCAAGGCAGGTTGGCTCAAGCGCGTTGGAGTCGAAAACCCATAAAACAGGTAAAAGAGCGCTCCAAGACCCGTAAACCCAAAGGCTTTTCCGACAACGAACCAAATGGGACTGAAGAGGTCTTGGAATGCGGGAATCCGTTCACCGTACGATTGAATGAGACTGAGGACAGAGTTCAGCAGGACGAGGACGATGATCAGCAATGACAGCACGAGCATGAGGAGAAAGTCGTTCCCTTTCCCCTTGAAAAAACCACGTCTTTTTTCAACGTGAAAAACATTGCTTAAGGCATGGCGAGCCGAGGAAAAGACGGCACTGCTAAACAGAAAAAACAGAAAAAATCCCGTGAATCCCAAGATTCCGCGATTGTCGATTAATGACGAGAGCATTGACAGAAAAGGTTCCTGAAACTCGGGAAGCAAACGGACGATTATATCCTGGACCCAGGCTAAGGCACGCTCTGATCCGATCAGGGTGTACCCTAAGCCGGAGACAAAGAGGACTGGAAGGGGAAGGCAGTACAGAATCAGGTCAAACGAGAGTCCTGAAGCCAAGAACGGACCATTGTCAGTAAAAAACTTGAGTCCGATTTGCTTCAGACTTTTCCAAAATTGAGAAATGGTAGTCACGACGGATGACGAGAAAAGCCGAGAGCACTTTCTGACTGGATAGTAGCAGTTTGTGTGCTGCTTATAAATCGTGTCTCCTGTTTCCCTTTTTTTATGTGGACGTGCTGTACATATATTAGTGGGAGGCTGGCTGTTCGACGAGCTCCTTGATGGATGGAATCTGAGTCAAAATGGTCGAACGTGCTTGAGAAATGCCTGGAAGTCCTGCTCCGGTTGCGTACACGAGCCCTCTTTTAGCCTCTCCGAGCAGCAAGCGCCCGCGTTCTTTCCCACGTGTATCCGTGGCGACAACCAGAAACTTAGGGTGATCGAGACCATAGCGGGTGAGTTGCGACTCCTGTTCGGAGACGCGATGCTCAGCCGGAAGACCGGCGAGGCGGCTGACCAAGAGATTGACGGCCTTTTGATCTATGGGTGTTGCCGGGTCTTCTTCCCACAGCCATACGTCGTTTTGATGAATCAAGCCATATGATTCTGTGGAAGTCTGAATGCGAACGATTGCGACATCCTCAGGGGCTATTCCTAAGAGCCGTTTGTCCCGCATACTGAACAGTCCCTGTGTCAGGTCTGTGACGATCTTTGCGGGAATGCGGTACAACGGCTTGTCATCGCTCGTTTTCGCGTAGGTTGTATCGTCCTGCTGATAGAAGGAAACGGGATGCGTTCGATTGGCGGTTTTTATGATGGCCGTTGCCTTGGGGGCTCCCAGGGTCGCCAGGAGTTCCTGCTTGTCTTCGGGACTGTCGATAAAGGCTTGCGCGTTGAGATCTTCAAGCGCCATTAATAAAACTCCAACCGTCGTTTTGTCCGCTGGCCCGACTATGGGTCGTTCAAATCTCCAATTCGGGCTCATGCCGTGAACGCCGGGCACGCGGTGGAGAACCATGTCTTGGTCTGGTGAATGGATTTCCAAATGTTCGACGCTTGCGTGATTGAAAAAGAGGACGTCTTTCAGTCGAAATGTGTAGAGATTTTTTTTGGCGAAGCTTAGAACATTGAGCGTCGTGAGGACGACGCTATTGTCTGACACTTTCCGGACGTAGAGTGAAGACGAAAACGGTCCGGGATTACCAAGGTCGAGCGTCATAGTCTGCTGGCCGTCGGTGAGGGTCACGGTCATGTGTGGAGGGTCTAAGCCGTATTGTTCGAGATCGGCGGCTTGTTCTTGAATGACCCGTTCGATCGTGCCGAGTGTCAATGCGCGCAAAATCTTCCTGACTTCCCGTCCGTCTGCCGGGGCAACGAGCGGTTCGGTGATCAGCCAGCGGCCCTGCTCATCCCGGGAAAAGACCAGGGAATCTTGAGCGGTTTTCATCGTGAAGTGCGTAATGCGTCGGTCATCAAGCGGGAGCAGTTCTCGTGCGGCTTCTTTGACTTCGATCGCTTGTTCTGATGCTGGGACATCAACATAATAGATGTACGCGCCAATGCCGGCTAAGACAATCGCGAGAATGATCGTGAGGCGATAAGAGTGTGACATCTGCGTTAGAGATTTTGGCGTTTCTTCCAGACAGAAAATCCCAAGAACAACGTGAACAGGGGGAGGAACAAGACTTGAAAAAAAAGTAACACTTGCTCTTGTGAAGGGTTGGGGACAAACGGATGAAAGGCCGGTTCCTTGGGGGCGATAGAAACCAAGTGACTTTCACCCGCCAGCCATGCCACTGTTTTCAAGAAAAAATCGGTATTGCCAGGATACGTGAGATATCCATTCGTGGCAAATGCGGAATTTCCGACAATCACAATCCTGGCTGCTTGATCTTCGGGTAGAGTTGAAGATTGAGCCGTCAAAGCTGCGGCGATCGTCAGAGGCCCTTCGATGTCATTTTGAGGATCGAGTTGCGGTGGCGTATCGGTCGGGTTCATTTCGGCCCAACTCTTGCCCGATGTTTGGGCCAGGGACACAAAGTCCCAGTCCTGTCCGGCTTGTTCAGGGTCAAAGTCAATATGACGCGAGACGGGCAAGAGGATCGGAACGGTAAATTCATCCGTGATGTCATGTCCCGTAAATGTTCGAATCTGCAAGGCGGTAGGGCTGCCCCGGCCCAGCCGGTGTTCCTCGTCCACCACGATGCCTTTTCCCAATGTCACCCCCCATTTCCGGAGTAATCGGTCGACAGAGTCCTGACGAGGATCCACGAGCAAAAGAAGATGACCGCCTTGCTGTAGATATTCCTGAAGGAGGCGTTCTTCATCATCAGTCAAGGATTCTTGAGGAGAGACGATGACGACAACATCCGTCCCTCGCGACACGTCAGCCGTCATCTTTGGAAAAGCTTTGACCTCGTACCCTTGTTTCGTCAGGGCGTCTTGGGCACGGGAAAGACCGGAGGATTGTTGATCTTGTAACCCTTTCTCGCCGTGTCCGGTGAGAAAGACCAAACGTTTTTTCGCCGATTGCGTGGCCCGGAGAAGCCCATTCGTCACCTCATTCTCTGAGGCCTCGTTGAGATACACGTTGTGTTTCGAGCCTTCGACAACGACTGTGTCGATCTGCGTGATGGCGTACTGCTTGGCGAGATCAGGCTGCCGTTCTGGATCGATAAACTCCACCGTTAATTTGGGAGTTTCCTTGCGATAGGTATTCAGTAAATCTCGAAACGACGCAAAGTGAGGACTGCGTTCGTGGGCGAAGACTTTAATGGAAATCGGTTCCTCTAACGTACGCAGAACTTGATACGTCTGTCGTGAAAGCGTGAAGTTCTGAGTTTCTGAGAAATCCCATTCCGGGGCATGGCGGGCGGCTAAAAAGTTCAGAAGAACGATGATGGCTCCCACGAGGATCACCATGAGGACACTATTCATGCCTAGCCGCGTCGACCGTTGTCTGGAAAAATGCTTAATCGTCTGAAAGTGGAAGAAGAAGAGCGCGGCGAAACACACCAGGGCCAGGCTCTCACAAACCGTCGTCACCCAGTTTGCATCGGGAACAAAGGATGGAAGGATCAGGCCTGCCAGGGCAAGAAGGATTCCTGAAAATCCTAGAATGGGGACGGTTCGAGCTATTTCCATCGGTGTGCGTCGATCACTTGATGAGCGGTAAACCACATAAATCCCATACCGGTGAGGTAATACACGACATCCTTGAGGTTCACCAGTCCCCGTACCAGGCGATCATAGTGTTCGGTAAAGGATACATAGGAGAAAAGATGGCCTAAGGTGGTGTCTCCGAGAATGGTGGCGAACAAGCCGAGTAGCCATATGACGAGAATAATGCCAAAACTGAGGAATGCGGCAATGATTTGGTTTTCGGTCATGGCCGATGCCATCACTCCGATCGCGAGCATGAACGCCCCTTGTAAGAGGAGGGCTAAAAACCCGGTCCAGATCGGGTCCCAGTTAAAGCTGACGTAGGCTGACAGCACGAGAGGGATCAGTCCGGTCAAAACCAGGAGAATCAGGTAAATGACGAAGACGCTCAGAAATTTGGCCGACACGATTTCATTGATGCCGATGGGGGAGGTGAGAAGAAGCTCGAAGGTTCGGAGCTTTCGTTCTTCCGCAAAGGTCCGCATCGTCAGCAGTGGCAAGACAAACATGAGTACGAGGTTCAGACTGTAAAATACTGGGCGGAAGACCAGATCGTTTAAATTGATTTGTGCATAGGTGTTCGAGATTTGCATCATCCGTAAGGCTTGGCCGCTGGCATTGACCACAGCCCAATAACTGAGCAAGCCCACGAGTCCTAAAAACACGGCCGCGATAACGTACACGATAGGCGAGACGAAATAGCACCGCAACTCTTTGAGCAGTAAGGTCGTTGCCGGTCTCAGCGTGGTCAAGGGGCGGTCTCCTCCACTGGTTCCTCTTCATTTGTGAGCCGAATAAATACGTCTTCTAAAGACATGGAGATGACGGACAGCTCAAGCAGGCCAAGTTCGTGTTTCATCACAAAATTCGTGACGGCTTCACGAATATCATGCCCCAGTTCCGCTTCGACAATATAGGTGTTTTCGACATCACTCGTAGACACATTGACGACTCCCGGAACTGTTGTGAGTTGAGATTCCATGTCGGGCAAGGGCGTTTTGACCGTGATGCGGAGTTGTTCCGATCGTCGGAGTCGAGCCGCCAACTGTTCTTGGGTATCGATCGCCACGATGTGCCCCTGGTGAATGATGATCATGCGTTCACACAAGGCCGTCGCTTCCGGCAAGATGTGGGTGCTTAAAATAATCGTATGAGAACCTGCCAAGCTCTTAATGAGTTCACGAATCTCAATAATCTGGTTGGGGTCCAGGCCCACGGTCGGTTCATCCAGGATGAGGACCGGCGGGTCGTGAATCAGCGCTTGAGCTAAGCCCACACGCTGCCGGTATCCGCGAGAGAGATGACCAATTACACGCTGTCGAACGTTGCCAAGCCCTGTTTGTTCAATGACCTGATCCATGCGATGGGGGAGCTGTTCGAGCGTCACTCCTTTGAGGCGGCCGACAAATGTGAGGTATTCATTCACGGTCAATTCCAGGTACAACGGGGGATGTTCGGGAAAATACCCCATGCGCTGTTTCGTTTCTAGCGGAGATTCCTGGCAATCATATCCCGCGACGTGAACGCTCCCGGAGGTCGGCGGCATATAGCCGGTCAGAATGCGCATGGTCGTGGTTTTTCCGGCGCCGTTTGGACCCAGAAAGGCCACGATTTCTCCTTTGGCGACCGAAAATGTAATATCCTGAATGGCTGTCAAAGAGCCATACCGTTTCGTGACATGTTGCACATCAATCATAAGGATACGTGACTGGCTTGGGTACGAATAATCGGCAGTAGCTAAAGTTACTTATGAATATGTCTGGAAGGAAGAACGTGGGGAATCATACCGACGTTCTTAAAATAGCGTCAAGTCTTCATCAAACATCAATGGATTTGCCTATTTGACACGATGGGGCAATTTAGTATGATGAACTCTAGAGTTAGCTGAGTCTTTTGAATCATCCACCAATGATAAGCGAATCTTCCGTATTGTCCCTATCTCGTACTGCAACGACTTATTGAATGCTGTAAGTTATCCTGAGGAGGGTGTGATGGTGAGCGTACAATGCCGTGCCTATTTCCGAACAGATTTTCGTCTTAGGTGGCCCAGATGGGTAGCGACAGCTCTCCTGTTTGGAGTAATCGTGGGTTGCAGTTCTCATCAACATACTCGTGTGAGTCATATGGGCCCCCCGATTGAGTCAGTAGTCGTTGAACTCGAGGAAACCCCTGTCGATATTCCCCTAACGATTTTGCCCGCAACGGTTTCGATGGATGACGAACAACATGCCAAGCCCACAGACCGTCCTGACGTTTCTTCCGTGGAAGAGCCGCAGGTCATCTCCTCGCCTGATACGTCTTCTTTTACCGGCGATGTATTTGCGTCGTCTGGGAAGGCTGCCTCCCAGTCACCGGGAACAATGGCGAAAATTTTGCCAATTTCTCCGTTGGCTCTGCCTGACGACACGAAGAAACTTCCATTTACACTCTCTGACGTCTTTTTTGATTATGACCAATATTCACTCCAAGAAAATGATCTTAATGCGCTGGCAACCAATGCGCAGGTGCTTTTGGCGCGTTATCCGAAGAAGAAGGTGCTCATCGAAGGACATTGTGATGAGCGAGGCACCGAGGAATATAATCTGGCGCTTGGAATTCGCCGGGCACAAGCCGTGAAAGAATATCTCGTTGATCTCGGGGTTCCAGCCGAAAAAATGCAAGTCCTGAGTTACGGCAAAGAAAGACCCTTCTGCACTCAACATTCTTGGAACTGCTGGAAACACAACCGCCGCAGTCATTTTGTGTTTCAGTGATCCGGGAGGATCGAGCGTCCCTGATTTAGCGACGTATCACACGTTGCCTATGGTCATGGGGATTTTGTCCTGTCGCCCTTCTTTTATTTCCTCTTCATTACTAACTCGTTTATCCATGCTTTATGATTTTGACGGATGTGGCACGAATTCGAGGAAGTATTGACGGGGAAGGAAGGTCTCCCGTCTTGAGAGTGTGAAGCCGGCTTCTTGCATTTGCTTGATGACCGTCTCTTCGGGAACGAGGTGGTGTTTGGAAAAGCCGAGCTTGCCTGACCGCTCATCATGATAAAAGTCGATTATGACGACCCGGCCGTTCACACTGAGGGCAGACTTGGCTTTTTCGAGGAAGGATGAGGGGTTTTTCAAATGGTGATAGACGTTGCAGATGAAGATCAAGTCTATCGAATGGGGAGGCAGTGCCGGGTCTTCGGGATTGGTCCGAAGAAATGTGACTCTGCCTGAAAGGCCTTGCTGGTCTATTGCCTTTTGATTGTAATCCAGCATCTTTTGTTCGACATCCGTGGCCAAAACTTTTCCAGTCGCTCCTACCTCTTTGGCCAATCGCCGTGTGAAGTAGCCTGACCCGGAACCGATATCGGCAATGGTCATCCCTGGTTGAATATGGAGGGCTGCGATGACTTCCTCGGGTTTTTGGTATTCATCGCGTTCGCCCCGTTCAAGGGCTTGAATATAGGAGTCGATGTTCCGTGAACCGTGGGCGCACGATTGTAAGAGGGGGAGTAGGACAATGATGAGAAGAAGTTGCCAATAGGTCTCGCCCCGTTTTAGGCGTTGCGTGGGTGTTATCATGATCGATCCTGTATCATTCCTTTCAATCTGTTCTCTGTAAAAACTTCAAGGCTGGAAACAGAAAAGAGGCCTGATGTGTTCAGGCCTCTTTTTCGGAAAAAGTCATTCAATTCAGGCAAGCATTACAAGCGTTGCAGGGCCGCGACCCGCGCTTCGATTGGCGGGTGAGTCGAAAACATTTGCATGAAGCTCTTGCTTTGCCCAGAAATCTTCATCGTAGCGAGGGCGTCTTCGGTGTGGTAATGGTACTGCACGCCCTTGACCCAACGGTCAATGCTCTGCAAGGCCGAAATCATATGTTCTTTCCCGACGGTATTGGCGGCGAATCGATCGGCGGAAAACTCTCGGTGACGTGACCACCAACTGATCGGGATCATAGCTAAGACTGAGAGGACAATTTGTAAGAAGATATAGACACCAAAGCCCAACATCGGGTTTCGTTCGGCCACATGCCGGTAGACCCAGCGGCTGATAAAGTACACGAAGGTGTTCATGAGGCCCGCCAGAATGGTGGTGGTGAACATGTCTCCGTTATACACGTGCCCCATTTCATGGGCCAGCACTGCCCGAACTTCCCCTTCATTTAAATTGTTCAGCAGGCCGGTCGAGACGGCTACCATTGAATTATTCTTTGTCGGTCCTGTGGCAAACGCATTCGGGTCTTCTCCCTCGTAGATGTACACTTCCGGCATCTTGATGTGTAAGCGTGCGGAAATTTTTTGAACCGTCTCAAACAGGAGCATTTCAGCCTGAGTTCGCGGGTGCGTAATTTGCTGACAGTTCAGCATACTCTTGGCCATTTGTTTCGAAAACGCCAAACTGATGAACGCTCCACCAAACCCAAACACGAAGGCCCAGAGTAAATCCTGTTGAGCAATCGCTCCGCGAAGATCGATCCCAAAGGCCGGTAAGACGAATTCCGACAAGACTGTAAATGTGATCGAAAGCGTGACAAAGATCAGAATGTTTGCGAGTAGCAACAACCCGATACCTTTTAAACTTTTCATTACATCTCCCCCTTTATAACTGGCATGACGACAAATTCTTGGTGATTCTTTTTAGCCGCCGCGCATGCTCGACCCTAAACCTTTTTAGGGAATGACATGCTATCTGCATGAAAGATAATACTTTTTTTCATCGAGTCAAGGGAAGTTCCAGGAAAAAAAGATGAATCTTCCTGTTTAATACAGGTATTATATCGTGTTTCGTAAGCGTTGGATATCCCTAGAAAATCGTCACATTTTGAATGAGAACCATGCGTGTTCTTCGTCTCCACGTCCTACGTTCGCTGTACAGTTTCGTCATCATTCTTTCCATGATGGATCATCCCTGTGCCGCCGCTCAGGAATCGAAGGAAAATATGCAAGAGACGGAAATCTCCCGCACGATCACTTTGCAAATGGAAAGCTATACGTTCACGCCTCAAGTCGTACAGATTGATCTCGGTCAGTCTGTTCAATTTCTTCTCAAGAATGAATCGTTCCTGGTGCCCCATAATTTCCTCCTGGATTCACCCGATGGCGAACGTCTGCTCGCCGTCAATGTAGATAGTGGAGAGCAGGAGAACGTTTTTTTTAGACCCACTCAACCGGGTCGTTACATTTTCTATTGCGATAAGCAGCTTCTCTTTTTCCCAAACCATCGTGAGGAGGGGATGGAAGGCGTGCTCATCGTCCGTTGACCGTCACCACGATGGATTACCCACCCAAGGACCCTTATCTTCTCCAAACCGTTCTGCAACGCGTTTCCCGCTCATTTTACCTGACGTTAGCTGTGTTACCTGAAGCGGTCCGCTCTCAAGTGGGATTGGCGTATTTATTCGCAAGGGCTGCCGATACGATCGCAGATACCGGGGACCTTGATGAGCAAACGAGGGTACACAGTCTTCAACAGCTGAAAGCGCAATTTACGAGTGAACGAGTACATGGGGCGGAGATTCAGTATCTCCAAGCTCAGATCGTTCCCGCTCAGAACAATCCGGCAGAGCGTCAATTACTTGAGGAGCTCTCAAGGTGTTTTACGTTCTACGAACGTCTCTCGAACGAAGACCAACATCTGATTGCACAGTTACTTCCCACGATTATCGAGGGAATGGAGTTCGACCTGGTTCAATTTCCGCATCATGATGGTCTGACTGCGACGGCACTGCCGTCCGAAAAAGAATTGGATGACTATACCTATGCAGTGGCTGGTTGTGTGGGAGAATTTTGGACGAAGATGATGTGTGTCCATCTTCCGGCCATGGCAAGGTGGGATGTCTCGGTGATGGTCCCAATCGGTATTCGATACGGAAAAGGTCTTCAGCTTGTGAACATCCTCAAGGATATCTCGAAGGACCTGCGCATCGGACGGTGTTATATTCCTGAATCACTCTTGAGTCAGGCAGGGTTACAGGCTCAAGACCTCTTTCATCCGGACAATTTCACACGATTTCGTCCTGTCCTCCGGCAACTGATCGCCAAGGCGCTTGATCATCTGGACCATGGCTGGCAGTACACGATGGCGATCCCTCGTTCTGAGGTTCGGTTACGGCTGGCGTGCATGTGGCCTATTTTGATCGGATTGCGCACGCTTCAACAGTTATCGGTGTCGGACAAACTTCTTGATCCTCACGTCTCCGTGAAAGTGTCCCGGGGAGAAGTCTACCGCATGATGGCCGCGACGACATTTACCGGTGGATGCGGTACCGTTGGGACGGCCTATTGGGGGTATTTACGAAAGCGGGTCATGTGAAAGGCGCACCAAATTTCGTCATTCGGCGATCATTACTCATTTTATCGGGCCTGGAGTGTGAGACGTTTATGTGAGTGACTTCTGCGAGTGCTCTTCTACTTTTCTGGCGGGTAAATCACTTTTTCGCCTTTTTTAAAGACCGCATAGATCGCCTGTGTCGGGCAGGCATCGAGACACAGCCGGCAGGATTCCAAACAACGAGACGAATCAAACTTGAATGGTGGAGTCGAAAGCCATGCACCAGTCGGGCAGACGGGAATACAGACGGCATTGTGAGTGCAACGGTCGGGGTGACGAACAAGGTGGTCTCTGGTTACCATCATGGGATTGACTCCTTCGAATAAACCCTGGGAGAAGAGTTCGAGCATGTTCATATATATTGTCCCTACGAGTCCCAGGTCTGCACGAGTGATCGAATATGACTTTTGAGTTCAGGAATATCCTCGAGATTGTTGCGAATCGCTCCGAGAATATTCTCCAGTCGCGCTTGTCGACCGGCTTGCTGGTCCAGGTGCGAGAGGCGGTCGAATTCAGCGAACGCCTGGGGATGCCGAGATTCCAACAATTGACGTTCGCTTGTCAGTCCGGCTTTAATGGCGCGGGGTTCAAGAGAAACGGGTGGAGCCAAAGCGAACGATGCATTAGAAAAGATCAAGACGGAAAGTCCTTTCTCGGATGACAGGGAGTTGGCAGATTCAACCGTCTGCCCCACCGTTTGTTCCCATGAACGCAGAAGGCCTGGAAATGTTTTGAGAAAAGCGGCTCGGTCCTGATTGGCTTTCCATTTGGCTTCCATTGACATAGGGGCCTCGCTTTTTATCCTAAGGGTGGTATCCGGAGATCGCGTGTCGGGGTTACAGGAACAATCAAGACATGGACAATCAGGGATTGATGAGCTGTTTGGGGGCATCCTGTCCAGGCATGAGGAGGCGTTCCACGATTTCTCCCTTCCCGATATGGCGCTCCATGATTTCGGTGACATCGGCCTCGGTCCCGACCCAGTACCAGATGCCCTCGGGATAGATCACCACGCTCGGGCCATATTCACAATGATCCAGACACCCGGCTTTATTCGCTCGAACGATCCCCTTCAACCCCATGCGTTCAACCTCTTTCTTAAAAAAGGCATGCAGTTGAACGGAACCCGTATCAGCGCAACAACCTCGGGGATCTCCCTTCGGACGTTGATTAATACAGATGAAGATATGATGTTTGAACGCACCCATGTTTTCGACGAGGAAATGCTGAACAGACCTGAAACATGATCGTGAACAGGAAGCGATATTACATGAGGATTCAAGTAGGTGTCCAGCAAGCCGGGTCATGGCTTGCCCTTGTGAATGAGGAGGATGCGGTATGGTGATTGGTGTTCCCAAGGAAGTAAAGGACCATGAATTTCGAGTGGCGCTGACGCCAAGTGCCGTGCGCCACCTCGTCGAGTTAGGTGCGGAAGTTCTCGTAGAACAAGAGGCGGGGCAAGGAAGCGGATTCTTGGACCATGAGTATGAATCAGCCGGAGCCCGCATCGTAGAATCCAGTCAGAAGGTGTTCCAGGAGGCGGAGCTTATCCTCAAAGTCAAAGAGCCTCAGCCGCAAGAATATCCCTTCATCCAAGCGCATCATACGCTCTTTACCTACCTGCATTTAGCCGCCTCCAAATCGTTAACCGAGGCCTTGATGGCCTCCGGTTGCACGGCTATTGCCTATGAAACCACCGAGACCACGCCCGGCGAACTGTCCATGTTAAGGCCCATGAGCGAAATCGCGGGGAGAATGTCGGTTCAAATCGGTGCCCATTTCCTCGAGCGTCATCAAGGCGGGAGGGGGGTCCTTCTTGGTGGTATCCCGGGTGTCACGCCCGGGCATGTCGTCGTACTCGGGTCCGGAGTCGTGGGAGCGTCGGCGACCAAGATTGCGGTAGGGATGGGGGCCCGGGTGACGGTGTTGAGCATTGATGTTGGACAATTACGCCATTTGGATGATCTGTATGCAAGTCGAGTCACAACATTAGTTTCAAGGCCCCATGTGGTGGAGGAGTCTATCGAAGAAGCTGATCTCGTTATTGGAGCCGTGATGATTCCCGGCGCTCGCGCGCCCCGGCTTATTACTCGTGACCTCGTTGAGAATATGAAGCGAGGGGCCGTGTTCGTCGATGTGGCCGTCGATCAAGGGGGGTGCTCTGAAACGACTCATCCGACGACCCATTCAGATCCGGTCTATGTTGTCGGTCACGTCGTGCATTATGCCGTCCCAAATATTCCAGGGATTGTTCCACGGACTTCCACGGTGGCCTTGACCAACGCGACACTTCCTTTTATAGTCCGACTGGTCAAATATGGAATCAAGGAGTCACTAAAGAGCGATCAGGGGCTTGCTCGTGGCGTGAACGTGTATCGTGGGAAGGTGACCTGTCAGGCTGTCGCTGAATCCCATGGGATGCCGTTTGAACCTCTCTCCGCTCTCTAATTGACTCGAGTGTATAGCAGATATCGGGGCGTAGCGCAGACCGGTAGCGCACCGCGTTCGGGACGCGGGGGTCGGAGGTTCAAATCCTCTCGCCCCGACCAGTATTCTCGCCAGTATGCCCAGTAGTACAGCAGGACAGAACCCATTCAATCCTTGGTGTTGAGACTACAGAGCAAAATCTAGACGAATTGTTCTCTTGAAACCGTCTGTCCGGACGAGATGGAGTCAAAGGATGAGTGACGAAGCCACTTCTGAAGCGTACACCGTGCTTAATGTGATGGGCCCCTATCGCGAACCCAGAGAGACAGCCTTTTCCTTCGACTATTCCGTTGAACGTCCGCATTGGGCCACTCCTCAAGGCGTGCGGGTCAAGGTCTATATTGAAGAAGAACTGGAATACTGTAAAGGCAAAGTCCTGGCCGTGAGTGGCGGGAGTGTGGGACAGCAGTTGCGGGTGAATCAGATCATTGCCCGAGAGATTGCCGATCAGAAGCTGGAGATTGGCAACCGGGATGGCCTGTTCTCCGATCGTCGTGATGTGATGATCGGGCCATTTCGAGACGAGTTAGCGCACCTCGCGCCACAGCTTGAAAACTGGATGCAAGAGCACAAAGAGCGAATTCGGCGAGAGATACATGAAAAAGTTGGGCTGTAAGCTCCCGTCCTTGTCATGGGCCTCATGTCTTAGAAAGTCTTCTGATCCCGCTTCGAAACGCCCCCGGTTCCCTCTTCGTTAAAAATCCTCTCTGTGTACACCACACGAGAGTCTTACCTTTTCTCTCTCCACGCTCTAGACAAATAGGCCACGGCCGGTACAATAGACCACATTTTACAGTTTGAGGTTATGGGGAGAGTATGAGTCAGAGATTCCTGACAAAAACAATTCAGGTTCCGCCATGGCTGTGCCTATTGTGGGCTGTCGTGCTTGGTGTCTTTTGGGTCTCTACGGCGAGTTTTGCGGGTGGGACCAGCCGAAGCTTTCAGGTGCTGCCTCCTCTCGTCAATGAAGTGGCTACCCATGATGCCATCTTAGAACTCATCCAAGGTGAGCTCGTCCCAAAAGTCCAAGTCCACGATCGGGTTGTCGTGTATTTTCCCGGTCACGGGGTGAAGTGGCTGATGGCTGCCGGTGGCGCCGGTCAAGAAGTGTTGGAACTTGGGAAACGGCAGCATGGGGCTTTCACATACACCGGCAACGATGGGGCTCCAATAGTGTTGATTCCTGAGGGAGCTTTTTGGATGGGAAGTACCTCGGAAGAGGTGGAGTCAGTGGTGAAAGAATGTATGGGCTATGATTTCAGCGAAGAGCGATGCCGGGGATGGTTCAAAGGTGAAATGCCACGTCATCGAGTGTCGCTCAAGACCTTTTACATCGACACCCATGAGGTGACTAATCGTCTCTTTCAGCAATTCGTCACGGAAAAGGGATACACGACGACCGCGGAACGGGAGGGTGAGTCGTACGCGTTTGTCGAGGGTGAGGGCTGGAAACCCGTGAAAGGCGCTTCGTGGAGAAAACCTGAGGGAAAAGCAAGCGTCTTTGCCTCGAATCGAGAAAACCACCCAGTGGTTTTAGTGTCCTGGGATGACGCGAAAGCCTATTGTGATCATTATGGTCAGCGGTTGCCGACGGAAGCCGAATGGGAATATGCGGCGAGGGCCGGGACAGAGACGCGGAATTGGTGGGGCAATGGGTATGCCGGAGCAAGACGGGTGGCCAATATTGCGGATCAATCAGCCAGAGGTCTTTTTAAGAATAGTCTAGCGAATTATAACGATGGGTTTGAACGAACGGCTCCGGTGGGCGTGACGGCCGCGAATCCCTGGGGGCTGTATGACATGATCGGAAATGTTTGGGAGTGGACCGTCGATTGGTACGATAATGAGCATGATGTGAAGAGTCCACAAGCCAATCCCGGGGAGCCGGCGGCACACAGGAACCTGGTGATCCGAGGCGGGTCCTGGGACAATGAACCAATCAACGCTCGGTCCGCTAATCGCTACAGGCTTCGCCCAATGGATCGGGCCGGCACTGTCGGGTTTCGCTGTGTTCAAGACGTTTGTCCACAGTCGGAGACCAAGTGTGCACGGTGAACATCAGAAGAATGCCGTCCGGGCGCCTAGGCTAACTCTCGCTTTGGCTTGGTCAATCAAAGAGCGCAACAACCGAACTTCTGGCCTGCCTGCGATGTGATACCCAGAAGATCTTAAAAAATCTTCTGGTACCGCTTCGAATAAACCCCGGTTTCTTCTTCCCCAAATCCAAGCGTACCCGTGTCTGGATTCGTGCGGTCGTGAAGGTTGATGGAATAGTGTCCGCGTACCTGCTCCATCGCGACTTCATAGGGAATGCTCTCTCCATAAATTGTACTGGGTGCATGGGCTCCACGGCTCAGCACTTGCGTGGTTTGGGCGATGCCGTGTTTTTCTTCAGAAAAGACATATATGTCGGCAATGGCAAAATTCCCGAGGTCATCTCCCGGGGTGGTCGCTGGAATCAAATCGATCAAGGTATTGTTCTGGCGGGCAGCCTTGAGATGGTGGAGAAGGGCACCAATTTGACTGTCTGTCGTCGCTGATGGGACGACTAGATTGACGACATTGAGGTCCGGGATCGTCGCGCTGGTCGTAAACACTGGAACGACATCATTTGTGAAAGCATTGCCTGGAAGTGGTTGAACAGGCTGAGAGGGCATGCCTGCCTGGTGTTGCTTCGTGTTTTTGTCCTTTGGAATGATCAACGTGATAAAGAGCCAGAGTCCGACGATGACTCCGAATAAGACGAGGGCCGGATGCAGTCCGACACGTTTTCCTTGTTGGGAGTTCTTGTCCTGATCGTCCATTATGAGAGTTTCCCAGACGTCCCCGTTTGGCGTCCCATGTATGATGGCACGGTGCGCTCATTCACGGCGTGTGTTGTTTTTCGATCGATTTGGCTTCTTCCCAATAGTGATCGAGTTCTTCTTCTGTGCACTGCCCGATCGTCCGATGCGAGGCTCGAACTTGATGTTCAACATGCTGAAATCGTGTCATAAACCGATTCGTCGCTTTTCGCAATGATTCCTCCGGATTCACTTTTAAAAAGCGAGCCATGTTCACGAATGAAAACAAGACATCGCCAAACTCGTCTTCGACCCGGGCGGATCTGTGTGTCAGCGCTTCATGTGAGCCGGAATCGTTTGGCTGCGGAATCAGTTGAGCGACGGCCTGCTGTAATTCTTTACATTCTTCGGATAATTTGTTCAAGACTGGTTGGGCGCTTGTCCAGTCAAAGCCGTTTTTGGATGCGCGTTTCTGTACCTGATAGGCCCGTTGGAGGGCGGGGGCGGTCTTCGGGATGCCGTCCAAGGCCGAAGTAGGGATTGAGTTTTTCGGTCGTTCCTTGCGTTTAATCGTTTCCCATTTTTGTGACACATCATGAGCGGTTTTGATGTCGGTATCCTGTTCAGGATTGAACACGTGAGGGTGCCGGCGAATAAGCTTCTGGCTTAAGGCCATGGCGATATCTTCGAAGGTGAATGCCGAGCGTTCTTCCGCGATTTGTGCATGGAAGAGGACTTGTAAGAGCACATCACCGAGTTCTTCCTTTAAGGCAGAGGCGTCATGGTTATCGATCGCCTCTAACGTTTCATAGGTTTCTTCCAATAAATAGGGTTTCAGGCTTTCATGGGTTTGCTGGCGGTCCCACGGGCAGCCGTCAGGGGACCGCAAGCGAGCCATAATCGCGATCAGCTCCGAGATGGCCGCGCTCATTGGAATACACAGGGCCTTGCTCTGTGCCCGGAAGAAGAAGTCACCATCACAACAACATCATAGTTCCTGATGGTGTCTGTTGAGTCTTGACCGTGAACCCTCATCATATCCGCTATCCCCTTATCAAGGCTTGTATCGGACGGGTATTATACCGGTTTCTTGGCGGCGCGCAATCACGCCGTTTCTTGCGACAGGACATCCAGAAATGTTACGGTTTGCGAGGTTAATCAAAGGAGGGACAAGTATGAGCGAAGAAGAAGGACAGGGTTTTGTCGTACGGGATCGTCGTGGCCGAACAGAACCGGAACCGGACCCCACTCCGACACCTGAACCTCCTCCGTCAGAGACGGCCGCTCAACCATCCATGTCAGGCCAGGAGTCTGATCCTGCCGAGCACAGTCTTCCCGTCACGTTTTCTTCCTTCGTCTTTTCCCTGGGCACATCCTCGTTGATGCTCATGGGGGAATCGCTGGACCCTCAGCAGCCATCTATTCCTATCAACCTTCCGCAAGCCAAGGAAATAATCGATATTCTCTCCATGCTGCAAGAGAAGACCAAGGGGAATCTGTCCTCCGATGAATCGTCGGTTATCGGAGACATGCTCTATACCCTTCGAATGAAATACGTTGCGCTCACATCTTCAACGCCACAGTCTTCATCTTCCTAGAGTCGTGTGACAGATACTCCTGTTTTGTGCCTCGGTGTCCGTTCGTTCGCGTGAACGGAGCGGAGGGCCATCACTCGTGCGTTGGAGCATGGCCGTGATTCCACCTCGCCTGATGACTGTTTTGTGGGCACTGAAAGTCTGTTATGGTGTCTACAGACCGAGAGTATCAACGAAACGCATTGTTGGCCCATGCCGAGATTCGGCCCCCAAGCCCTCGTGCATAACCATCCCATAGTTATGATGAACAACAGACTATGAATCTCATCTTCGACAATCCGTCTTCACAACGAAAATTTCCCCGTCGTTCGCTCGCGTCTGCGCCTCATCGGCGTGAAGCCGATGCCGAGATGGACAGTCAACAAAAAGCTCGTCATTTCCGGCCTGTCTGGATCGTCCTGCTCCTTCTGATTCCCTGCTTGGCCCTCACCGCCTATTACGCCAGATACGGGATTACCGTTGTCACGAAACCTGATTCGATCCTCCCGAATCCAAGCTATGCGGTCGTGATGTTTCTGGTGTACCTGGATAGCGTCGGCCTCGTGGTTCTGACCTTGTTGTTGTCCAGGAATTTGATTCGGGCCTATTTTGAAAAACGGCACCGGCTCCTCGGCTCAGGGTTTCGTGCTAAGTTGATCGCGGCATTCATTGGCTTTGCGCTGATTCCAACGGTTATGTTGGCCACGGTCGCAAGCGGCGTCATCAGCGAGGTCATTGAAGTCTGGTTTAATGACCAGATTATGCAGGTCCTGAACGATTCGGAGGAGCTTGCCAAGCTCTACCATGAAGATCGCATCGCCCTGGCTGTCAATAGCGCGCGGGCGATCAGCAAGGAAATCTTCCGCGAAGATATTCTCAGTCCTGAACATCGGGAGCTGCTTATTTCGGCCATGGGGCGAAAACGAACGGAATATAACCTGGCCGGTGTCGAAGTGTTTTCTCCAAGGATGGAAACCTTGGCGCGGGTCGTCCATCCTGACCTTACGGACGCGGTGTTGAGTCTGCCTGTCGGACAGCTGGTATTACAGGTGTTGGATACCCGTGAGGAGTTGAATTCAGTCCAGGAAGCGACCATTGGTCGGTTGGTGCGGGCGGCAACTCCCATCTTGTCGTATGGCAATACGGATAAAGTGAAGGGAGTGGTCGTGGTCTCGGTGTATGTGCCTGAGTCCTTACTGGTCAAAATGGATGTCATTGAAAAGCAATTTCATGATTATCGGCAGATTAAAGAGATGAAAGCGCCGATAAAAGTCGGCGCCTATTTATTCGTGGCGGTGGTCACGGTGTTGATTCTTTTCGGCGCGACGTGGTTTGGGTTTTATGTGGCGCGCGGCATTACGGTTCCCATTCAACGATTGGCTGAAGGTACCGAAGCGGTGGCCAAAGGGGACCTGGATGTACGAATTGACGTCAAGGCCACGGATGAAATCGGAACCTTAGTGGAATCGTTCAATCGCATGACCGCGGATTTACGGCAGAGCAAATCCCGATTGGAAGAAGCCAACTATTCTCTGGTGCAATCGAATGCCGAGATAGATCAGCGTCGTGCCTACACCGAGACCGTGGTCGAGACCATCGCCTCCGGCGTGCTCTCCATCGCAGCAGATGGGACGATCACGACCTTTAATCACTCGGCTGAACGAATTTTAGGGATCAGCAGCGAGCAATTTCGTGGCCGGCATGTCACCGAGGCCTTTAAAGAGTTCAACTTGACGCTTTTTCAGACGGCCTACGATCAAATGTTGTTGGATGACCGGGAAAGCCTCTCATCGGCAGGTCAAATGGAAGCCCATGGGCTTTTGCTGACCATTGGATTGAACGTGTCACGCATGCGCAATGACGCGGGCAATGATCTGGGATTTGTGTTTGTGTTCGAGGATAGAACGGAGCTGATCAAAGCGCAAAAGACGGCAGCGTGGCAGGAAGTCGCGCAGCGGATCGCGCATGAGATCAAGAATCCTCTCACGCCGATTCAACTGTCGGCGCAACGGTTACGGAAAAAGTTTTTCGAGAAATCGTCTGACTTCGAAGAAATCTTCGATCAATCGACGAATGTCATTGTTGGCGAGGTCACGAGTTTGAAGCGCATGGTTGACGAGTTTTCCAAGTTTGCCCGTATGCCCGCTCCCCATATGACCCGGGAGTCCTTGGGCGAGATTATTCAGAAAGTGGTGTCGCTGTACGCAGGGGCTCATCGTAAGGTTGAAATGATCGTGAATCTGGATGACTCGGTTCCTGAGGTCAGTTGCGATGCCGAGCAACTGCGCCGGGTGTTCGTCAATTTATTCGATAATGCGGTACAAGCAATGAACAGTCATGGGAGGATCTGGGTATCGACCGAGTGCGATCGCCGCCGTCATCGTGTTATCGTGCGGGTGGCTGATGAAGGCACTGGCATTCAACCGGAAGATCAGGAACGGCTGTTCGTTCCGTACTTTTCCAGAAAGCGAACCGGGACAGGATTGGGGCTGGCGATCGTCCATCGCATCATCACTGATCATAACGGTTCCATCCGGGCGGAAAATCACGAACCTCAGGGTGCGATTTTCACCTTTGACTTACCGATCTAAATACGTGAAAGTTAAAGACGAGCGTGGTCGTTGCGATGGCTCATGCGTGTGAAAGAACAGATAGATCCATATTCTAAGGAGAGGATGTCGTGGCCGAAAGTATCTGTATTGTCGATGACGAGCCAGCCATTCTGAACACACTGAGCAGCATCCTGGAGGATGAAGGGTACCAGATTTCTGTCGCCAAGAGTGGGACAGAAGTCTTAAAGTTTGTGCGAAGCGATCCTCCTGACTTGATCATTTTGGATATTTGGATGCCAGAGCTGGACGGGCTTGAGACGTTGAAGCGATTACGCCAACAGCATCCAGCGCTTCTTGTCATCATGATGTCCGGGCATGGATCGATCGAGACGGCGATTAAGGCGACAAAATTGGGGGCCTACGATTATCTTGAAAAACCTCTGGATTTGGAAAAAGTCACGATTCTCGTCCGCAACGCCCTGCACCAGCGAAAACTTGAAGAAGAAAACCTTAACCTTCGCATACAAGTCGAACGCCGGTTTGAGCTCGTTGGGTCATCCGTCTCCATGAGCCGGCTTCGCGAGTTGATCGAGATGGCAGCCCCGACGAACAGCCGGGTCCTGATCTCGGGAGCCAACGGTACGGGCAAGGAACTCGTCGCTCGTGCGATTCATCTGCATAGCCCCCGCCATAGCCGTCCGTTTGTGGAAGTGAACTGTGCCGCAATCCCGGAGACATTGATCGAAAGCGAGTTGTTTGGTCATGAGCGAGGGGCATTTAGTGGCGCGACCTCGATGAAGCGGGGAAAATTCGAGCTTGCGGATGGGGGAACGCTTTTTTTGGATGAAATCGGCGATATGAGCATGGCCACTCAAGCCAAAGTCCTGCGAGTGTTGCAAGAACAACAATTCACGCGTGTTGGCGGAACGAAGCTCTTGAACGTGCAGGTGCGTGTGATTGCGGCGTCCAATAAAGATCTCGCAGAGGAAATTGAAAAGGGCACGTTCCGGGAAGACTTGTACTATCGCTTGAATGTGCTGCCGATCATGGTGCCTACTCTGCGAGAACGAAGAAACGATATTCCCGAGCTCGCGCAACATTTCCTCAGGCTTCATGCCGAAGAGCAAGGGTTGAAATTTAAAGAATTGACGAAAGAAGCGATAGAGATGTTGCGTCAGCATGACTGGCCAGGCAATATTCGCGAGCTCCGTAACCTGATCGAGCGGCTCTTGATCATGGTTCCACGGCCCGTGATCGATGCCGCGGATGTCGAGTTGTTCCTGCAAGTTCGTGCCGGTGCGGCCAATCAATCATTGACCTCTGGGAAAGACTTCTCCTCGCTGCGAGAGGCCAGGAATGCGTTTGAGCGCGAGTTAATCGCCAATAAATTACGCGAGAATAACTGGAATGTCTCCAAAACTGCCGATGATTTAAAGATTGAACGTAGTCATCTTCACCGAAAAATCAAATTACTGAATGTTGAGCTCCGCTCCGAGAATTCATAAACCTAACGTTCTTCGGGAGAGGAGCCTGTCTGTGTCTGACACGTCGCGTTCTCCTTCTTCAGAAGTGCTTGTTGAGAAACTGGTGCCCGGCGGTTATGCCTTGGGACGCATCGGGCCTCAAGTCGTCTTCGTACCTGGAGGTGTGCCCGGCGAACGTCTTCGAATCAGCGTGGGTCCGAAGGTGCATGGGGTCCACCATGGAAAAATTCGTCAAATTCTCGCTTCGTCCCCGGATCGTGTGGAGGCGCCCTGTTCGATCTATGGACAGTGTGGTGGTTGCCAACTCCAACACATCCGGTATGACGCGCAACTTATGCAGAAAAAATTGATGCTGGGTGATGCGCTCGGCCGTATCGGGAAGATGGCCATTCCAGAAATTGAATCCGTATGGCCTTCTCCTCAGCCATTTGGCTATCGCCGCACGATTCGCTTTGCGGTCTTCAAAGGCGCGAGCGGGTTTCACCTCGGTTTCTACCAGGCTGGCACGCACCGGGGCATAGACGCGCATGCCTGTTTGCTGATCCCCGAGCATTTGCAACAGATTGCGGCAAAGCTTGCGAACGTTCTGGTTTCGTGTTCTGCGCTTCCCATGTATGTAGAGCACATCGAGCTTCGTTCGTCGATCACCACGAATGAGGTCCTGATCGTGTTTCATGGGACGTATAAAAAAGTGGAGAAAGTCCAGGCCTTTCTCGAACCATTTCGACGATTTCCCGATGTGGTCGGTTGTATGGTGCAACGGTCTGGGCCAAAGTCTGAGCAGCGTCGAACTGAGCCGTTGGTCGTAGGACAGGATTACGTAACGGAGCGGTTTGGTGAGTTGACCCTGCATGTGGGTTTTCAATCATTCATGCAGACAAATTGGCCGGTCTACGAGGCGATCGGAAAAACGCTCAAGGATTGGTTGGGCGATCCACAAGGCCGGCACGTCCTGGAACTCTATGCGAGAACCGGTGCGCTTGGGATGAGCCTGGCACGTCATGGGGCTTTTGTCACTCTGGTAGAATCCAATCCCTGCGCCCTCGCCGATGCCAAACAGTCCATGGCCTTAAGCCGGGTCGCTCGCTGCACGTTTAAGCGGCAAGCAGGGGAGAAGTTTCTTACGTCTGTCAAACAAGGTGCATACGAAATCGTGTTGCTTGATCCTCCACGGACCGGGCTTAGCGCGACCGTCACGCAGGAACTGGGAAGGATCAAGCCTGACCGAATTTTTTATATCTCGTGTGACATGGCCACGTTAGCGCGGGATCTTTCTCGTCTCGTAGATAGTGGGTATGGCATCGTTCGCATTCAACCGTTCGACATGTTTCCACAAACTGCCCACCTTGAAACGTTGGTAGAGCTGCGAATGCAGCCACCTCATCAATGAGTGAATCATGGCTGTACCCGTCTGCCGGTCAAGTTTTCGACAAGCATGAAGCCCTGGACATTTTATATCTAACCGATTGAGCATTCATCATGACCACTTATCGTGAAGCTGGAGTCGATATTGAGGCGGGCGACGAGTTCGTGCGACGTATTAAGTCGCTCGTGAAAAAAACTTCCCGACCGGAAGTGGTGGGTGGATTGGGTGGGTTTGGTGGCTTGTTCCGGTTTCCTTCGAGTCAGTACCGAGACCCGATTCTGGTTTCTGGGACCGATGGGGTCGGGACCAAACTCAAAATTGCCGCACTCATGGATCGTCATGACACGATTGGTATCGATCTCGTCGCGATGTGCGTCAACGATGTGTTGGTGAGCGGAGCCGAACCGCTGTTTTTTCTGGACTATTTGGCGACGGGCAAGCTTGACGTGCCGAAAGCCGAAGCTATCGTGCGAGGGATTGTCGAAGGATGCCAGGAAGCCGGATGTGCGCTCATTGGCGGTGAGACAGCGGAGATGCCGTCCTGTTATCCCGATCATGAATATGATCTGGCTGGGTTCGTCGTAGGGGTCGTGGATCGTGAATGCATCATCGATGGCTCGAAGATCGCGAGAGGGGATATCGCGATCGGCTTGAGTTCCACGGGACTCCACAGCAATGGATTCACCTTGGCTCGACGAGTGCTGTTCGAAAACAGGGGATGGACTTGTGAAACGCTCGTTCCTGAACTCAATCGTCCATTGGGAGATGTGTTATTGGAGCCCACCAGGATTTACGTGAACCCGGTGCGGAGGCTCCTGACTGATTGCGCGATCCATGGATTGGCGCATATCACAGGAGGCGGGTTGACAGGAAATCTTCCGCGAGTCCTTCCGGAGGATTGTGAGATATTCATTCAACGTGAATCCTGGTCTGTTCCGGAAATTTTTTCAGTCATCCAACAAGCCGGACAAATCGATCAAGAGGAAATGTTTCGTGTGTTTAACATGGGGATTGGAATGGTCGTCATTGTCCCGTCCAGCGATGTCGATCATGCGTTGGAACGGATGAAGCAACTCGGTCAACCAGCACAGATTATCGGTGAGATCCGTGAACGAACGGCTCCAGATATGCCGGTTCGGTACGGGGATTAAGAGGGACGGCGATGGCGAAGGTCGTCTTGGGCGTCTTGATATCCGGCCGTGGTTCCAATCTGCAATCTATTATCGATGCGATTGAGGCAGGCACACTCGATGCCCGTATCGCAGTCGTCGTGAGTAACAAGGCGGACGCGTTTGGTCTCCAGCGCGCGCAAAAACATGGCATCAAATCTCTATTCGTCGACCCCAGACCATTCAAAGGCCAGGCGAACCCCCGGGAAGCCTATGATCGAGCTCTACTCGACGTGTTGAAAGCCCACGGGGTCGAGCTTGTCATCCTGGCGGGATACATGAAGATTGTGAGTCCGGTGTTAATTGATGCGTACGAAGGCCAGATGATGAATATCCATCCGTCTTTATTGCCGGCATTTCCAGGCTTACATGCGCAGAAGCAAGCGTTGGACTGGGGGACGAAAGTTAGCGGATGTACCGTGCATGTGGTAACGGAAGGCATGGATGAAGGCCCGATCGTCTTACAGGCAGCGGTTCCGATCGAGGAGGACGATACAGAAGAAACTCTGGCGGCAAGGATTCTCGAACAGGAACATCGAATCTACCCAAAGGCCATTCAACTCTTTGCCGAAGGACGAGTACGGATCGAAGGCCGTCGAACACGAATCTCGGAATGCGTAAACCATCGAGCGTGATATGTTTCAAGAATCATGTTGAGTGGCATGTCACCAAAGACTGTTGTATAATCACCGCGTACGAACCTACCGACATAGACAAATCGATACTGTGGGGGGCTAGCTCAGTTGGGAGAGCGCAACGTTCGCAACGTTGAGGTCGCGGGTTCGACTCCCGTGCCCTCCACCATTTACATAATTCTACGTAAATTTTACGAATACTTCTTAACTCTTCGTCGTTCCCATTCATATTAACGATTCTTCCAGACTCTCTTTTACCCTCCTCATCACTACAATTTGTAGCTTTTCGTTTATACTTCCTCTGTTGCGCTATTCTGACCTAGCAATAATCCATGATGAAAATTGCATTGACTGCACTATTCATTGTTTTCACTCTTTTTGGATGTGATAGGTATATCCAAAAAGTAGTAATCATCGAACCTATGGCAGCAGAAGGGGATAGGTTTGGTCAGATTAAGGAAGCTTTAAATGAAGTGGATCCCTTGGCAAAGAAATACGGTTTTGAACGTATTGAAGTACCCAAGGAAATTCTCCTAGATTACTTTAATAAAGGACTCCGAATCCTTGCCTGGTACGATACCAATTCCGATCTTGAGACACCTCGAGGTTCTTGGATGTATTTCACTATACTTCAAGAACTTTCTTCTCGAAATTTTGTAGCTGTATTTCACCAATTCCCTGAACTTTCCGAGAAGCAGGCCTTCACAGACGTACGCAGCGACGTGGTTAATTTACTTGCAAGAAAAGGATTCCGAGTGACTTTGAAGGATGGAATGTAACATCTCCATTTTTTCCAAAAAAATTCCGTAAGCTGTAAATGTTAAAAAGTAGAGCTTAAGCTGACTGAAGCGCTTTGGAGAATGAGGTTCCACTCTTCTAATATCTGGAATAGTTGGTTCGAAATTTCTCCATCGGCCTCCACTATTTTACGTAATTATACCTATTCAAGGGTAATTCATAAAAGAACGAAGGAGAAAAACATTTTAAGCGATAACACTCAGGTAGAAGCAAAGTCATTTTTTAATCGTTTTCTCCCGGACCTGCTGGTTTAAGCATTTTCCAATCTATTTCCTACCTAGCTCCCCCTTCCTTTCTATTCGTTTCAGATGATTCAATCGAATGAATTTTGGAGAAGGAAACTGGATTGGATTCTTTAGTGACTTGAAGAGTTTAGAGGAGGAAGTGATTCATCCTTCGATCCTTCGATAAGCTCAGAGCTCATGGCATACTCTGAATGAAGGTATTGAATTGGGATTAAAGAAGCTGAAGGAGAGCCCATTTGGCAATATTTGAGAAGTCTTTGTCAGTTGTGAGGAGGCGGCATTGGTGATTGATGGCCACTGAAGCGATTTGACAGTCAGGGGTCGATAAGGTTAGCCCTTTGGCTGTTGCCTGACGCCGAAGTTTGGCTGCTGCGACATAATCACTTCGGTTCAAAGGCAATAGGGGAAACGCGTTCAAATAGGAGCTGACTTTTGTGAAAGTGTTTTCTTGTCGAAAGCCCTGGAGAATTTCTTGCAAAATGATTCCAATGAGGACAATATCTTGCATCTCTAACAACAGACTCTGTAGCTTCTTGACCGCCAAGTGGTCGGCAGGTCCATCTTTTCGAAGCGCAAGTGACCAGACCGATGTATCCACCAAGATGGTCATTTGCGTTTTCTCGCCGCTTTGTAATCGTATTGAGTATCCCACTCAAGAGTACCGAATATCTCAAGGATTTTTTTCTGTTTCCGGCGCGTGACATATTCACGAAGTGCTTCATTGACAGCAGCGCGTTTGGTTGAATGACCTCCTAGACGTTTGACCTCTTGAACCAGTTTATCGTCTAAAGCCAGGTTTGTTGGCATCATTGGTCTCCTTTCACACAAAGTATTACACATTATTTTACACAGCATTTGCTCAATCGACAATCTTGTACGGGGTGAGGTGAATCTTCGACTCTTCGGCTAGCTCAGAGCTCAGGATGAACCCTTCGATACACGCAGGACGAGCCGTTCGATCCTTCGATCAACTCAGGACTCAAGACGTGCCTAGGATGAGGTGGGGTAAAGAGGCCCCCAATATTGGGACAGTGCGTTAAGATGGTGGAACATCGACTTGTTCCATTCATGAGGGAGTGGTCCGAGGTCTGTCCAAAAAGCGGACACGACACAGTGTAACATTCAAGGCGAAGGTTGCGTTGGAAGCGATCAAGGGAGTCAAAACCTGCCAGCAACTCGCTAACGAGTTCCAGGTCCATCCGACACAGATTATGATCTGGAAGAAACAGGTAAGCAACCACGTGGCCGAGCTCTTTAAACGGAGTGCCGAGGGAACGTCAGGCGTTGCAGACGAAGAATGACGGCAAGCCTATGAGATGATTGGTCGGCTCAATGTGGAACTGGATTGGCTGAAAAAAGTGGGGCCTGTCTCCTGATCAGAAACGTCAGCTGATTGATGCGGAGGATCCGAACATGAGCATTCAACAACAATGTAACCTCATGGGGTTGTCGCGTTCGGTCTACTATTACACGCCAGCCACAGAAACGCCTGAGAACTTACAGCTCATGCGTCTGCTCGACGCACAGTATCTGATCACTCCCTTTTATGGCAGTCGGCGCATGACGGTGTGGTTGCAGGAGCAAGGGCATCCGATGAATCGGAAACGCATTCAACGCTTGATGCGTCTGATGGGGTTGGAAGGGGTCGCTCCTGGGCCTCAGACCTCCATTGCGCATCCGGCTCATCCACGCTATCCCTATTTACTCCGAGATGTCTCAGTGATGCGGCCCAATCAGGCCTGGTGTGTCGACATCACCTATGTGCCCATGACCGTCGGCTTTATGTATTTGGTCGCCATTATGGATTGGTTTAGTCGCTATATCGTAGGGTGGGCCGTCTCCAATTCGTTGGACGCCGATTTTTGCTTGGAGGCCTTGGATGAGGCGTTCGCCCATGGGGTGCCCGACATTTTTAATAGTGATCAAGGTGTTCAATTTACGTCCCAGGCGTGGATAACCCGGGTAGAGCAGGCTGGGAGTCGAGTCAGTATGGATGGGCGTGGTCGGGTGTTTGACACTATCTTCATTGAACGCTTATGGCGTTCTGTCCAATATCGAAGATATCTATTTGCGGGACTATACGACAGGCTCAGAATTGGTGAGAGGCTTGACCGCTTATTTTGTCTTTTACAATGAACAACGCCCGCATCAGGCTCATGACTATCAAACACCAGCAGAAATCTATCACCAAAGACATTTATGAAAACACCGAGGTCTATACTATCTTATTTTCAGCAATTTGCTGTCTTGACAATGGGGGCCACTTTACTACACTGAAGGCACGAACTTCTCTTGTTAAAATAATTGCTCCGTCAATTGCTTGATGCATTTTTCTTCCGCTCGGTTGATTTCGGTTCTCATCAGAGCTCCATCATCAACCAAAAATTCACGGAGCCAGGGCCGTTGAGCCCCTTTTCGAGCATCTTCTTGATATGCACAGCTACCACTCCAGATGACATTCAATTTCTTTAAATCAATGAGTTGAGCAGACGCTCTATAGTCTAAATAATACGCATTCATGCTCGTTAGGTAAAACCTGAGCATCCAGCGCGTTGTTTTCATCGTAAAGAGCATGTCGGTTTTTGCTTGTTCACGAAGACCTTCCAAATCACTCATTGGATGCAACTCTTTCATTTCCTGCATTTTGATCTGCCCCAACTGCTTTTGGAATTCTTCCATAAGGGCCCTTTGGATTCGAGGAACCGGATCCTCGAGGCCAGTCTGGGTTCGAACCATCTCTCCAAGTTCGCGAGGAGTCAGAGGATCGGGAGCACCGCCTGGCAAAGCTTCTTCCAATACCTCTCCCCACGAAAACTTTTCCATCTTGGGAGGTGACGAATTTGCTATTGTGATCACTTCGAAGATGTGCGGTTCTTGGTGGGAAAAGGTGATGGAAGATAGTTTCAGCCATTCTCGTTGCTCCATGGTGAGTTTCTCCACAGCACATCCCATTTTTAAAAGGCACAGGAATGCCAAGACAATTGCAAGCGTTTGTCGCATACAGTTTCTCACTTGGTAACTAAGTCAAACTAATATCGAAATCATCATTCGTGGTTGAATGTTTACATTTTTACGGAACATGCGATTATCAAAAATTGTAACTAAATAACATCCTAAGGCAATCTGCCTAAGACTTTTGACATTGCATTCGAATGACAAGTGCATAAGAAGGAAATATGAGAACTGCACCCTTTAAAATTTCTTGAAAGTCAAGAGAGATAAAACAACCGATTATCAAGCTACTCTCGGGGCTAATTCCAAAAACAATGAAAAAAGGAGGGCATTGTCCATTTTTAAAATACATTTTTCTCACCTAGTGTGGCACTTGGTTGATTCGAGAATGAGCCTGTTTCCTCATATTGGCTGCAGAAGATGAAATGTCCGCTTCTGGCTGGAAGATGACACGCAGAAAAAATAGGAGGGGCATTATTTGGCCAGATACAGCAAGATTACTTGAAGCACTCTGAAGAATAAGGTTCCATTCTTCCAAAGTCCGGAATACCCTGTTGCTGATTCGCTGGTCTTTTAGCGCATGAAGTCGGTTATTACGCGAAGAGCATCAGTTGAGCAATGGACGAGCCCAGCAATTCGCTCCAGCCAAAGTTTCTCTATTGGCGTCCACCATTTCACACTCATCGCTCTCTGAAATTGCTTAAGGCCCTGAACGGGAGTGCGGTTTGGGCGGTTCCAAATCGTTCATCAAAGCTCTAGAGCATCCTGCCGAAGTTTTTGATTTTTACTCGTAAAACAGCTTTCTGTTCCTAGGGTTAATTGCCCAGGTATTTTCGTAACTACAAACGGTCTACAGGGCTGTGGTGAATACGAAACAAATGGACATGATTTGTTCCTAATTTGCGGAGTCAAAAATGGAAGAATGAAAGGATTGTCATTTGTATATACGAATGTATAAATTCATGCTATGATGAATATCCAAGTAAACGGTTTTGATTGGGATAAGGGAAATCGGGAAAAATGCCAAAAATATGGCCTGTCCCAGAAGGAGATTGAGCATTTCTTTCAGCAAACAGAAGTCTATGTTACCCCCGATCCCAAACACTCCGATGAAGAGGAGCGTTTTCTGGCGATTGGACACTCGAAAAAGCACAAACCGATGTTTGTGGTGTTTACCCTGCGAGATGTGAATGGAGAGAGGCTAATCCGACCCATTAGTGCCCGTTATATGCATGAGAAAGAGGCGAAACGATATGAAGAAGAAAGTGCCAAAATTAAAGAGCGATAAAGACGCTGAAAAGTTCCTAGACCAGGATTTGACGGATTACACCAATCTGAAGAATTTCACCGCGGTCAATTTTGAGATGCTCCCGAAAGACAAGCAGGTCAATCTTCGGTTTTCAGAGCAATTGCTGGCTGCAGTTCGGCAGAAAGCGGAACAGGAAGGCATTTCCTACCAGAAATATATCCGCAAGGCCGTTGAAGAATCCTTGACCTCGCATTAGGAACTTCTGTGTTCGTTTTGCTATTCCACTAACACCTGAATTACAAGGCAATGATACTTGAAGGGAGTTCGGCTGCGGTTCATGTTGGCTCATTTTCAGGACGCCAACTGTATGACATTTGCGTTAAGACCTGATCGGTAAGGTTTACCGCAAGATGTGCGCAAATACTTGGCAAGGGAGACGCTGCGCTCTCCCGTTGCATCCCTCTAGCTGTAGAGTTCTGCTGATAGACCTTTGGCATTCAGGCGTACTACATAACCTGAAGATAATATGCTAGTGTTTATCGGTAAACCTCCCTATAAAAATACTGAAGTAGGTGTTCTTTCTCGTACGAATTTGATGTATGGCAAGACAGAAAATATTTATGTTTCCTAAGAATTTGGCAGGTGAAAAAATTGTATATTGAGCGCGTGCAAATAGAAGAAGGGTTTTTGGATGGCTTAGACATAACTTTTTCTCCTGGCCTAAATGTCATAATTGGAGCGAGGGGGACGGGAAAGAGTTCTTTGCTTGAGTTAATTCGTTTCTGCCTTTCAGCTAAGAATTATTCAGAAGAAACAAAAAGACGTTCTTATGATCATGCCTTGTCTGTATTAGGAAGTGGCCAAATAACGGTCACCTTAAGAGACGATGAGCATATTATTTCTGTATCCAGAACAGCTGAACATAGCAAGCCAGATGCAAGCGCTCGTTATACAAAGCCATTAATATTTTCCCAGTCTGAAGTGGAAACAGTAGGACTGCAAACTGGTGGTCGTTTAAAAATTATTGATGGGTTTACTCGGGACAAGGAAAAATTAAAAAATTCAGAAGATCGAGCTATAGCGGTTATCCGGTCTTTAACTTCGGATATCGACAGCCTGAAAGAGGGCATTGACGAACTAGATACTCAACTAACACAAATTCCAGAACTTCAAGAAAAGCTAAAAGAGTTAGCCCCCAAAGAGAAAAAAGTTTCCGGTATATCTACAGATGCTAAGAAAAAGGCAAATGAACTCGAAAAGCTTTCTAAGAAACTAGCAACGCTCACTGTTGAGGCAGATACCATTAGTCGCTTCCAGGAGGATTTAGAGGAAGTCGAGGGGCTTGTTGAGAAAGCTATTTCAAGTATACCTAATTACGAGATTTCGGACGATGAAGTTGTGCAAGGTAAGTTTGAGAGCATAGTAAAAAAACTAGGACCTATAGATAGGAAACTTCAACAAGCTTTTGCAGGATTCGAAGAAATAGATTCAGAGATAGAAGAACTGCTTGAGAAGTCTGAAAGTGAAAGAAAAAAGTTAGACGAGAAAGCACGTACGTTGCGTCAGTCGATAGAGGAGTTGCAAAAAGGTGCAGGAGCTATTGTTCGAGAGGGTCAAAAGCTTAGAGAGCGCTTGGCACAACTAGGAGCGCTAGAAGCTGTTTTGAAAAAAGAAAAAAAGGCTCTTGCCGATCTTATTTCAAAAAGAGATGTGCAGCTAGATCTTTTGGAGAAATTTCGTGTTCAACAATTCGAAGAGCGTTCAAAAATTGAAAAAAGTCTCAATAAAACTTTAGGGCCTCAGATAAAAATCGAAGTTTTTCAATCGGGGCAAGTAGGAAATTATAGTGCAGCATTGACTGATGCGTTGAAAGGTAGTGGTCTTCAATATAAAACTCTGGTTCCTAAAATAGCCAACAACATAAGTCCCAGAGAACTTTTAGAACTTGTTGATGATTTCAACGTGGATGGCTTGTCCGACATAGCAGGAATAAATTCAGACAGAGCTGCCAAAATAATTGCTGCCTTGAATGAAGCCGACTTAGGAGAAATTACCACGGTAGAAGTTGAGGATACAGTATCCTTTTCTTTACTAGATGGGGGGGACTACAAAGATTTTATAGATTTATCAACCGGTCAACGTTGTACTGTTGTATTGCCTCTCATCTTAGAACACACTGAAAGAATAATAGTCATTGATCAGCCTGAAGACCATATTGATAACGCTTTCATAACTAGCACTCTTATAAAGGCAATTTTGCGGCGAGCAGATAAAGGCCAAATGATATTGACGACTCACAATGCCAACATCCCTGTTTTGGGCGATGCTGATTTAGTTATTCAGATGGAATCTGATGGTAATAGAGGGTATGAGGCAGTAAGTGGCTCTTTGGAAGATGTAGACGTGGTTGAAGCAATCTCTACAGTTATGGAAGGAGGTGCAGAAGCATTTAAACGTAGGGCTGAGTTTTATAGATTGCTAGAGCTTATGTGATGGAAAGTTCTGACGCCATTAAGCTTTTAGAATCATCTTCTCCTCATCAAAGGCTCCGTGGAGCTAGACATTTTTCTCGAACAAGCCTTCCTGATCTACTTCCAAAACTAAAAAGTTTCCTCCAAAAAGAGCGGGTTTCACACGTAAGGGCAGCCTTAGAGTTAGCAATTAAGAGAAACTCTAGGTCAAATACTCCAGAAGATCCAAAAAGTACAGACGAAAATCAAATAGATGAAGATGAAGGAATTGTTGCTACGAAACAAGAAGCAGATAAATGGGCGGGAATTATATTACATGAAATTGAACCTAAGGTCGGCCTAATAAGGGTTTCTGCGCAACAAGAAATTTCTGATTTTGAAAATAGTGAAACCAAGAGATATCTGGAAAGTTTAGATATGGTTTTGTCTGGTTTTTCAGATCTAAGAAGATCTATTGCAACTCCTAAAGCTGATGAGCTTGATCTAGCTGAGCTTATCAAGGAAATATCTCAACAAGAATGCAAAGAGGGAACTGACGTCTCATTGAGTGGACAAAAACCTTTTATAATTAAAGGTGACATCAACTTGCTTCATATGGCTATATCAAATGGTATTAGAAATGCTGTTGAGGCGGTACAAGAAAATACAGATGAAAAAAGGGTTATTGTTTCTTGGAGCAAAACAGACGTTGAGTACTCCGTAAGTATATTAGACAACGGACCAGGAATATGTGATGGAAAAAGTTCTTTTTTTGAAGTAGGTAACAGTTCCAAAAAAAAACATGGTGGTTTTGGGTTAGCTATTGTTAAGCATGCCTTAGAAAATCTAGATGGGCGTACCTCTCTTGCAACTGCAAAGGATGGAGGCGCTAAGTTAGAGTTAAGGTGGAGACTTCAGGTATGAGTCATTCACCCCATATACTTGTCGTAGAAGACGATGACGATATTTCTGAGTATATCTTAAGGATTATCCAAGAGTTAGATGCTAATGCTCAAATAACAGTTGTTACCAATCGTGATGAAGCGCGCCAGCTATTAGAGGATAAGAATTTTTATGATCTACTAAGCTTAGACCTTACTATTCCAGCGTTTAGTGGATCTTCAGAGAAAAAAATCGAATACGGCAACGAGATTTTGCATTACTGTAACGATGTCGCTCCCGGGTTGCCTATATTAATTTTGACGGCGTCGAGTACTGACGACCTAGTATCAGACTTTTTGGAATCTTCGGAAAAGACAGATATATGGGGAGAAGGCCAAAAAAGATCAACAGTAGGCCATGCTCTAAAAAGAAGGCTAGATGATTATGAAAGTAAAATCAAAGATATCGTCCAAGCTATTAGGAATCTTCATCAGGTAGAAGTAAATAAAACTTCCGATGGCATAGCTATTCCACTTCAAGACGATAGACTTATAAGAATTTTTGCACGGCGCAATAATGGAACACGTTGTGATATTTCAATAATTTCAGGAGGATTATCTGGGGCAAGAGTATATAGAATCTGTGTATATAACAACTCCGGTAATGTAATACATAATGTGGTCGCTAAAATTGCAGATCACACAACAATCAGTACCGAAGATGAGAATTATGCTGCTTATATTAGTCGTCTTAGACCTGAGATCACTCCCAGGCGAATTGAAACAACAGTTTTTGGTGCTAAAGATACTGCGGCCGTATTCTATGGCTTAGCTGTGGGCCACGATACTGATTTCTTTGGAGTGGCCACAGGAGACACCATAGAAACGAATTTATCAAAGAACATACGTGATTTGACGGATAAATGGCTGGAAGCTTCCACGGAAGAAAGTAAAACAATAAAAGATGTTCGATGCCTTTTATTAAACAATGAGTGTGCGGAAGCTCTTATTAAAGAATATGATTTAGATTGGGCAACAGGGTTTGAGGATCAGCCTCTTCAAGCCAAATGGTGTTATATTCATGGTGATTTGAATGGCAAGAACATTCTTGTTAATCGCGAACAAAGTACAGCTACTCTTATAGACTATGGTGATATTAAAGAAGGGCCTGCAACGATAGATCCAGTAACGCTTGAGTTTAGTCTTTTCTTTCATCCTGACGCTGCAAGCATTAGTAATTGGCCAAGTATAGAACAAGCAAGGAAATGGTTTGATCTAGAGGAATATATCAAGGATTGTCCCATCCCTCAGGTGATCAAATTTGTACGAGAATGGACCAGATCAGTTGAAGCGGGAAGACGGGAAAGAGCGGCATCTGCATATAGCTATTTACTTAGACAATTAAAATATACAGATACTGATAAAGGTTTAGCCATTGCATTACTAGAGGGTACAAGAAATCTTTATGCGACAACTTAAAGCATATCCGTTGTTCAATAAGAGGGTGACCTCACAAGTTCCACGTTTAATCGATGTTAATTTTCACATTTACATCTCTGGGACATTCCCCTGATCCCTGTTAGGTTCTTTTTTCTTATCCAGTTGACTTTCATTTTCCTGTAAAGCTTCGTGGTCCAAAACACCCATTTCCATGTATTTTGCAACATCTTTTTTAAGTTGAACGATGATGTTTTGATGTTTTCGAAGGATGGGCTGGACTTGATCCTGCAAATCCTGCCGTTGTCTTAGTTGTCGGTCTATCAAGGCCTGCTTTTCGTCCTTGTCACGAATATCACAGATTTTCACCTCTCGCTCATTTTGCGCCCTGATCTTTTGATATTTTCCCGTCCGGCGCGCGAGTTATATTTGAAAGTAGTGTCAGGAGTGAGTTGAACGGACGCGGAATCTCGGGTTGAACTGGATGTTGTCCAACATCCACTACTTGGCCAGGAAGGGAGACGTCACGAGGCAACAGCTTGGCAAACGAAGACAGAAGAACGAATGGTAGAGAATCCAATTACAGCGATACTCAGGGACGATGCCAGACAGTTACTGGCATAAGCAGTGGAAGCCGAAATTGCCGGAAAGAGACTCCCGGAAGACGGCGTTGCCGACATTCCGGGAGTGCATATCTGCTCGGAAGGAGTGATTCTGCAGACTTCGATAGTTTGTGTCTATTTTGAAGAAGGTGCGCTGTCGGAAGGAGCCACGTAGGGCATGAGTGGCAAATCTTCGGCATCTTTCTTGACTTCCAGGAGAGCAATCGCTCCTCGAAGCGCGTCAGTGAGAGAGTGCGTTACGATCGGAATGATGTTTTCCGTCTCAACGACCAAATCCATGATCGCGCCATCGGCTGGACCCACCACTTGGGTTTGAATGCTTTGCATGCGGTTCGCCGGAGTTCCGGTGGGCCAAACGTCGTCCCAAATTTCGGCGATGGGATGAAGGGCGGAAAATCGGTTTGGCCCGATGTTGACGAAGTAGAACCGTACGCGCTCTCCGGGTTTGGCCTGCAAAAAATCTCCGCCTTGCGTAGCATGGACAGGATCATACTTGAAGATTCCGCCATTAAAGACGACGTGATCGTATTTTTCCGCGAACATGCCCTGCACATCATCCGGGTCGTTGTAGAGTTCGGATTGGATTAAGACGTACTCTCTATCGGCTTTCGGCATTACCGAAGGGTCTTTGGGGTCGACGATCACGGCTCCGAACATGCCTCGGGCCACGTGTTGAATCATCGGAAAAGCTCCGCAATGATAGGCAAAAATCCCTGGCCGTTTGGCGACCCAAGTAAATTTCTTGGTCTCACCCGGATTGATTTCTGAATAATTTTCGAGAAAGTTAGTCTCTGCGGAGTGAAAGTCCATGGAATGCGGACGGCTATTCGTCGGCAAGTTTTTGAGTGTGAAGTGTACGGTATCGCCCTCGGTGACTCGAACGACAGGGCCGGGAAATTGTCCGTTAAAGGTCCAGGCTTTGTATTTCGTTCCCTTACCGTCAACGACCACTTCTGTTTCCACGGCGGTCATTTCGACGTTGACCGTTTTGGCGGCAGCCGGGCTAACCGTGAGGAGTACGGCGATGGTTAGGCCCCAAAAATACCATCCAAAGGGTAGGCCAAAGGGCAGGGTTGAGTAATGCGACGCCTCATTCATTCTTCTTCCTCCTGATTATGATTGGTGTATGAGTTAGTTGTCTGTACTGTAGTATCTATAGCAGTAAACATGCCAAGAGAAAACTTGTCCAAGCTATTGATTTTATTATTAAAAATTTTATATTTCAATATTGAGGAAAACAAAATTTCGTTGAAAAATGAAAAAATGCTGCCATCTTGTTACTATTTTGTTCATGCAGTCGATGTGTAGCAGTGATGTGCAGTGAGTAGCAACAAGGTGAGAGAGAAGCGTTATTCCCCATACTGAATGACCAGAGAGAACTTACCTGAAATGTTTATCGATCTTGTTTTGACCTGTTTTGACCTTTTTCGCCCTGTTTTTACCTGTTTGAGAAGGAGTGACGAGCCGCGATGTTAAATGATAGCAGCTCTTTATACGATGCAGAATTACGGTTTCGGGCCGTGGCGCAATCATCCAGTGATGCCATCATTATAGGAGATGGCCGTGGGACCATTCTGTATTGGAACAGTGGCGCAGAGAGAGTGTTCGGCTACCAGAGCGATGAAGTGGTGGGCCAGTCGCTCACGATGCTCATGCCGGAGCGGTATCGTCTTTCACATCAGCAAGGGATCGCCAGATATTGTCAAACGGGCAAGATGCATCTGATTGGAACGACGTCTGAGCTCTATGGCCTCAGGAAAAGCGGCGAGGAATTTCCGCTGGAACTGACACTATCGAGCTGGAAGGAGCATCATCAGCAATTCTTCAGTGGGATCATCCGTGACATCTCAAAGCGAAGGGCCGCGGAAGACGCCCTTCGGCAATCCGAGGAAAAGTATCGGGCGATCTTCAATCAAGCCATCGAAGGTATTTATCAAACGAGCCTTGACGGAATCTTTTTAAACGCGAACCCGGCCTTGAGTCATTTGTTGGGGTACGGCTCATCCTCCGATCTCATCAAATCGGTTTCACGGATTGGCGTGCAGCTCTACGTTCATCCTGAACGTCGACAGCAATTTTGCCAACTCGTAGAACAGATGGATATCGTGACCGAATTTGAGTCACAGGTCTACCGGCGTGATGGCACAGTGATCTGGATCTCTGAGAATGCTCGAGTGGTTCGCGATGCTCAGGGTGTCACGCAGTGGTACGAGGGATCGGCTGTTGATATCAGTGCCCGCAAACAGGCTGAAGAATTACTGGAAACTAAAAACCGCCTGGAAGCGGAGAATTTATACTTGCAGGAAGAGGTCATCGAAGCCTGTGCGTTTGGCGATCTGATCGGCCACAGTCCTGCGTTGGAAAACGTCATTCGCCAGGTGGATCTGGTGGCGCGGACTGATGCAACGGTCCTGATTCTGGGTGAGTCTGGAACTGGAAAGGAGCTGGTGGCTCGAGAAATCCACAAACGGAGCCGTCGGCATGCGCGTCCACTCATCCGCGTGAATTGCGCGTCCATTCCCAAAGAATTGTATGAGAGTGAGTTTTTCGGGCATGTCAAAGGGGCCTTTACCGGGGCGGTCAAAGGGCGTGCCGGTCGGTTCGAAGCCGCAGACGGCGGGACGCTGTTCCTTGACGAAGTGGGAGAAATTCCGCTTGATGTTCAAAGTAAATTCCTCAGGGTTCTGCAAGAGCAGCAATATGAACGGGTCGGGGATGAACGGACGCGGACGGTCGATGTTCGAGTGATCGCCGCTACCAATCGTGACCTCAAAAAAGAAGTGGACATTGGCCGATTTCGACAGGACCTCTACTACCGCTTGAATGTCTTCCCCATCGAAATCACGCCATTGCGATATCGACAGGAAGATATTCCTCTGCTGGCCGATCATTTTCTGGACATCGAGTCGAAAAAATTACATTGTGCGAGGCCCCTGCTCACTCCTCAACATGTGAGTATCTTGCAAGGATACCACTGGCCGGGCAACGTGAGAGAACTGCAAAATATCATCGAGCGAGCGCTGATTACCTCCCGATCTGGAGAGCTGTATTTTGAATTACCGATCAAATCGAAGCGGCGTGGTTCTACCCAAGGCTATCCCCGTCCTGAAACGGTTGAGATTCTGTCGGAGAAAGAGCTGCAACGGCTCATTCGGCGTAACACCCTGACCGCGTTAAAGCAGACGCGTTGGAAGGTCTACGGGTCGGGAGGGGCCGCCGAACTTCTTGGGATCAAGCCGACTACCTTGGTCGCGCGTATGAAAAAAATGCAGCTGGATAAGCAGCATGTGCTTCCGAGTCATCAGTCCGGGTCCGAACCTCAGGACAACGGCTCCTGAACTCTCCGTGAGCCGTAGGCGAGGTCTTCCCATGGTGCTCTGTCTGACGCTGTGCTCCATGGCAAATTGAAAAAGTTTTACAATTCTTAATAAATTTAGCTAACATTTATCAGAATATGAAATTTTCGAAGAAAAGCGAGTATGCGTTACGAGCATTGATCGAGCTCACGGCGAATTATGAGCAGGCCGTGCCTGTGCAGCGGACGCAGTTAGCTCGAGAGCAAAGAATTCCATTGGGGTTCTTGGAAGGCATTCTTCTGACGCTCAAAAATGCGGGAATCTTATCCAGTCGGCGGGGAGTGGATGGCGGCTATCGGCTTCGATCGTCTCCTTCTGAAATCACGCTTGGTCAGGTCATCCGGACGCTTGATGGCCCACTCGCTCCGATCGGATGCGTGAGCCAGACCGCGTACCAGAAGTGTGAGGATTGTCCGTATGCCGAGAAGTCAGCCTGTGCGATTCAAAGCATTATGTTGGAAGTGAGAAATGCGATTTCCTCGGTTCTCGATCATTATACGCTTGAGGATTTTGTGAAGCATGTTGATGTCCCGCGAACACAGGCGAAAGCATCCCACGCCAAGAAAAATCCAGCCAAGAAACGATTATTACCTTCGAAATAGACGGGAGCTGCGATGATGGAAACGCATATACGGAGTCTGGTGAAAGGCATTAGCTGGCGCGTGATCGCGACTCTCGTGACGACGCTCGTGGTCTGGTTGATTTCGGGAGAAGTCGGCATGGCCCTATTTGCCGGCGCCAGCGACTCACTCGCCAAAATTGGCCTGTATTGGGCGCATGAACGTGGATGGCAGCATATTCAGTGGGGGAGAATGCCGCCGCCGCCGACCGCTTCGCCTTGAATCGTCGTCAATAGGGAAGGATGTAAAATGGGATTTCGATGGATGGCCGCGGGAGCATTGATCGCGCTATTGGGAGTCGCCGGGGGAGCCTTCGGCGCGCATGGGTTACGTTCGATTCTGTCCGAACATATGCTGGAGGTTTTTCATACTGGCATACGATACCAGATGTACCATGCGTTCGGGCTTATCATTGCAGGCGGCGCGTTCACCCATTATCAGCTTCCACTCTTTCGATGGGCCACATGGGCGTTTCTCGCCGGCATCGTCTTGTTCTCCGGAAGTCTCTATATCCTGTCGTTGAGCGGTGTACGGTGGCTGGGGGCGATTACCCCACTTGGAGGACTCTGTTTTCTTGCCGGATGGTTATACTTAACGATCGGATTTTGGCGGATGGCCAAGCGGTCTTGATGAAAGCCAACGAGACTGCCCTGTTCTCATCGACCGATTTCTGCAAGGGGTTCATGGGTGACGATGAGATTTCCGCGTGGGTTCTCGTTGAATCGATTGGCTTGGATTAATTGGTCGTGTTCTGGTGAGGTTTGACAATCCGGAGTCATGACCATGCCCCAATGTTGATTCTGATGGCAATGGTTGTTCAGGAGAAGAGCTTTGGCCGAATGAAAAAGCAGGATGCCGCTTAGCATATTGTCCCGACAGGTATTGTGGACGATGTCCGGAGACGTGCCATCATCCCGCACGGCGAGTCCGAAGTGATGATTGCCGAAACAGGCATTGTGACTAATGTAGGGATGAGCGCCGGCGAATGAAAAGATCCCTGATTCGCGGTTATAGCACACTTCATTCTCCGACAAGGTTGGGCGACAGGCTGGTCCATACAGGACGACCCCGGAAAGAATGCCTTCCGTCGCGCGACACCTGGTAATCGTGCAGGTCGAGTCAAGGATGTTCATGGCCGAGTGTTGATCACTGCCCACGTACCGAAACGTGATTCCCTCGATCCGTCCGCCTGGGACTCGTTGCAAATACAACGGACTGCTTCGGCGACTGAAAATCTGTACTCGATCTCGGTCTTCACCAATGAGCCGAATCCTTCGATCGGCGACAAAGACTCGATCTTCATAAATCCCTGTCCGGACGAAGACTTGATCCTCTGGCCCCGCCTCCTTCAGCGCAGCGCTGGGTTTGGCGTAACAGCGGACATCCTTGGCGTCGACAATGAGCGTGCGGCCGCCCTGGCACGTTTCCTGGTTCCGTGCTTCCTGTACCTCAGGAATGGAGGGTGCATGTGATGGGCAAGGGTCTTGAGGCGTGGCATCATCGTCTTGATGGGGGAGAGAGTTCATGAGCGTGGACTATTATTTGAGGAAAGTTCTATCGTGTCAAGGTTTAGTTTGTCCGGAAAGTCGCATTATGATCTTATGTCCTTATGTCCTTATGTCTTATGTGAAGACGCGTTCTGAACGCCTGGTGATTGACTGGTCGGTTTTATCTTGAACATTCTAATTCTAGAAATTTTCGAAATAATAGACATGCATGAATGTTTGTAGTCTTTTCAGATCATGTTTTCCCAATAGGCCGTTTTGCTGTACATTGTGCGTCCTTTTTTATCGGTGATGAAACGTTGCTCACATTTTTGTCCATGACAATCTTTGACTTGACAGGTTGAGAGGAGAGTGCTACATACTTAGCTAACTTGAGAGACAACGTTGTCTCTTCAAGATGTGCGCGAAAGACAACTGAATAAGGTTGGGACGATGGAGTCCTCACCCCAATGAAGGGGCTGAGGGCTTTTTTTTTGCTTATTCAGTGCCTGCTGACTACTAAAGTCAGTACATTCAGTTGTGTTTATGAGCGTGTATGCCGAATGAGTAATGAAGCTTTATCTTGTGCCCGCGCCGAACGGCCTTGTCACTGCACTCTGTCACAAGAGAAGACAAGCATGCTCATTAAACCCTTGATTGAAGGAGACGTAATGGACGGAATATTTCACTTTATCGGTGGGCTAAGGAACAAGGTGTGTTTCTTCGCCACATTTAGTGCGTTCTTGATGGTGATTGGAAGCACCAGCCCAGGATTGGCTGATGATACCTCTGCTGACATTTTGGAACGATTAGAAAAGATCGAGCAAACGGCAGGCGAAAATTCGCTGGCGCAGAAGCTCGGGATATCCTTCTACGGGTATGTATCCGCTTCGTATACCCAGAATTTTAACAACCCGAATTCTCAGGCTAATGCGCTGAGGATTTTTGATGGTGACGCGAATTCGTTTCGACCCAACATGGCGCAATTGGTGGTCGAGAAAGTAGGTCAATCCGGTGGTTCGATGAAAGAGCGTGCGGGGTTTCGCGTGAAGTTGGATTTTGGTGAAGATGCGAAATTTACGGGCGGCAATACCGGAGCCGATGAGGTTGATTTTCAGGAAGCCTACGCCCAGTATGTCGCACCCATAGGAAACGGTCTCGACCTTCGAATCGGTCGAATGAACACTTTGATTGGGTATGAAGTCATCGAAAGTCCATTGAACCCCAACTTTTCTCGCTCTTGGTTATTTGGGTTGGGTGAACCCTTCACGACGACAGGGATACGAGGCACCTATCAAGTGAGTGAAAGCGTTACGTTTTCCATCGGTGGCATCAACTCGTTTACCGGAACTCAGGCAGACCTCAACCGGAGTAAGTCCGTGGAGGCTTTGCTCGGCGTGACGCCGACCGATTGGTTGAGCGTTTCATTGTTCGGATTTTGGGGACCTGAAGGGGCATTAGGTACGGATAATTCTGATCGAGTCTTGGGCGGAGCGATTATCGACATACAAGCAACCGATCAGACGGAGTTCGTTATCGAGGCCTACTATGCCAATCAAGCGAATGCAACGCCTGGAACCAATGCGCGGTGGAATGGTGTGGCGGGGTACGTCATCCATAATTTCACCGATGAATGGGGGATTCGTATTCGAGGTGAACTCTTTGAGGATGCCGATGGGTTTTTGGGTTGTGGCGGGACAGTCGGGAGTGCTGGAAATGCCAATACCTGTTTTGACGGCATAGCTCCGGCTTCCCAAACCTTATGGGAAGGAACCGTGACCCTTCAATACAAACCCGTTCCTTCACTGTTGACACGAGTCGAGTTTCGCTATGACAAATCGAATCGAAACACGTTTCAATTCGGGAGTCGTGCGGCAAACCATCAGGAAACGCTTGCTGCGGAAGTCGCCTATCTCTTCTAGTTGAGAAGAGGGACGGAATAAGGAGAAAATCATGTTGAGTCAGACACGAAATAAGATTGGTGTATCACTGCTCAGTGTTGTCGGAATGTTTTTGTTATCAACGACTTTCGCGCTCGCCGAAGGCGAACCCGCGATCAATTCTGGAGATACTGGATGGGTGTTGGTTTCCTCTGCGTTGGTCTTGGCCATGACGATTCCAGGCTTGGCGTTATTCTATGGAGGGATGGTCAGAAGCAAAAATATCCTGAGCACGATGATGCATAGTTTCATCGCGGTCTGTACGGTCAGTGTGGTGTGGGTCTTGTGGGGATATAGTCTGGCGTTTGCTCCAGACGTCTACGGATTGATCGGAAATCTGCAATGGGCGGGCCTGGATGGGGTGGGCCCTCAGCCACTTGATGGCGCGACAATTCCACACCTGGCGTTCATGATCTTTCAGCTCATGTTTGCCGGGATCACGGTTGCGTTGATCAGTGGAGCCGTCGCCGAACGGATGAAGTTCAGCGCCTTTATCCTGTTTTCCATCGTGTGGGTGACCTTCATCTACGCGCCATTGGCCCATTGGGTGTGGGGTGGAGGCTGGCTGGCCGGTTTCGGCGAGTTGGACTTTGCCGGTGGAACGGTCGTACATATCAGTTCAGGAGTGGCGGCCTTGGCCTGTGCGCTGGTGCTTGGAAAGCGACATGGCTATGGCCAAGAAAACATGGCTCCCCACAATCTTCCTCTCACGGTAGTGGGAGCCAGCATGTTGTGGGTCGGGTGGTTTGGCTTTAACGCTGGTAGCGCGCTTGCTGCAAATGGGATTGCAGCGAGTGCGTTTGTGGCGACGCATGTAGCGACAGCCTCTGGTGCGCTTGCCTGGCTCACGGTAGAGTGGGCCTATCGGGGGAAACCGACTGTGCTAGGGGCGGCAAGCGGAGCCGTGGCCGGGCTTGTCGCTATAACGCCGGCTGCTGGCTATGTGGGGCCTGTTTCAGCCATCATTGTGGGACTAGGCGGTGGGATTGTCTGCTACCTGGGGGTCTTTTTGAAGAATAAATTAGGTTATGATGATGCGCTCGACGTTCTTGGGATTCACGGTATTGGAGGAACCTGGGGGGCGATGGCGACAGGGTTGTTCGCCAGCGTCGGTGGAGGCACCGGGCTCTTTTTTGGTAACCCTGAACAGGTCGCGATTCAAGCCGTCGGCGTGATCGCCACTTGGGTGTTTGCGTTTGCCGGGACTTTTGTGATTTTAAAACTGATCGATGCGACCGTGGGGTTACGCGTGTCCCGGGAAGAAGAAGTGTTAGGGTTGGATCTCAGTCAACATCGAGAACGAGCGTATGCGTAATAACCGTCTAGAGCCACAGGAGGGTGTATGAGATGAAACTCGTTGAGGCGATCATCAAGCCATTTAAGTTGGATGAAGTGAAGGATGCGTTGATCGAGATCGGTGTGCAAGGGATGACGGTGATAGAGGTCAAAGGTTTTGGTCGCCAAAAAGGTCACAAAGAAACCTATCGAGGGACGGAATACCAGATTGAGTTTGTCCCCAAGATTAAGTTGGAGATTGCCGTGGCTGATGAGATGGTTCCGCAAGTAATCGAAACGATCGGGCGAGCGGCGAAGACCGGGAGCATCGGCGATGGGAAAATCTTCATCTCGGATTTGGAGCGTGTTATTCGGATCAGGACGGGAGAGGCTGATGAGTCTGCCGTATAGCGGGGATATGCACTGGAACGTGAAATCACACGTATCAACTATTGATGGTGAGGTGGGGTTGTGAAGAATCGGCGAACCACAGGCATCGGTATCCTGGGAGTGCTCGTATGGGGCTGTTTGCACGGCTCCGTGGCGTGGGCCGGAGAAACGGCTTCGCTCACGATCGATACGGGAGACACGGCATGGATCTTAGTTTCCTCGGCCCTGGTTTTGTGTATGACGTTGCCGGGACTTGCCTTGTTCTATGGTGGATTGGTCCGTAGTCGAAATGTGCTCGCCACGATCATGCATACCGCGATCATCCTTTGCATGATTACCCTCGTATGGATTCTTTGCGGATATAGTCTGGCGTTTGGCCCCGATCTCGGAGGGCTGATCGGAGGGCTGGATTGGGTGGGGCTTCATGGTGTCGGACTTGAGCCGAGTCCTGTCTATGCTTCCACGATTCCGCATCAATTATTCATGGTGTTTCAACTGATGTTTGCGGCCATCACGGTCGCCTTGATTACGGGGAGTATTGCTGAGCGAATGAAATTCACCGCTTTACTCTGGTTCGCGGTCTTATGGTCCTTGTTTGTCTATTCCCCGCTGGCCCATTGGGTGTGGGGGGGCGGTTGGCTGGGCCAGATGGGAGCGTTGGATTTTGCCGGTGGGGCGGTCGTGCACATCAGTTCAGGTGTGGCCGCGTTGGTATTCGCCTTCATGCTGGGACCGCGCAAAGGATTTGGGACAGAACCGATGCCACCTCATAATTTACCCATGACGGTTTTGGGGACCGGCTTGTTATGGTTTGGCTGGTTCGGCTTCAATGCGGGTAGTGCACTCGGGGCCAATGAAGTCGCGATTGCCGCCTTTATTGCGACGCATACCGCTGCCGCTGCGGGTGGAATCAGTTGGATGGTGGCTGAATGGGTACATCGGGGAAAACCTACGGTCCTTGGGGTGGCGAGTGGAATTATCGCCGGGTTAGCGACGATCACGCCAGGAGCTGGGTTTATTGGGCCGTTGTCGGCTCTGTGTATCGGGCTTGTCGCGGGAACACTCTGCTATCTCGCGGTTGTCTGGAAGATGAAACTGGGGTACGATGACTCTCTTGACGTGGTCGGGATCCATGGAGTGGGTGGCTTGACGGGTATCCTGGCAACCGGCCTCTTTGCTTCCATTGGCGCGCAGGGTCTCTTTTTTGGCAATGCCGGACAATTCGGAATTCAACTTCTTCTAGCATTCGTTACCGCCGTTTTTGCCCTGGTGGGAACCTACATAATTTTGAAAATTCTTGATCTGACCATCGGTCTCCGAGTATCGTCGCACGACGAAGAAATGGGGCTGGACCTGAGTCAACATAGTGAACGGGCCTATTCCTAAAGAGTAGATACCGTTCGTTTTTTGTACGTATGTTCGTGTCGATCTTTCCTCTCTCTTTCAGATTTTGACGTGGAGGGAAGGAGGATGTTTCTGTTCGTCAGTGGGCGCAAGTCTTTTCAAGTTTTTATAAACAATTCCCCTGAAGGAGGTAGCACATGACCCCGCGTGAGGTACTGGATTTTGCCAAGAAGAACAAGGTCGAGATGGTAGATTTGAAGTTCGTAGACTTAATGGGTACCTGGCAGCATTTTTCCATCCCGACATCCGAACTTTCTCTGGATCTGTTTAAAGAAGGATCGGGGTTTGACGGATCCTCCATAAGGGGATGGAGGGCGATTCAAAATAGCGATATGTTGTTGGTCCCGGACCCATCAACCGCCAGCTTGGATCCATTTACTGAAATTCCAACTCTCTCCATGATCGGGAATGTGGAAGATCCGATCACACGGCAGGGGTATGAGCGTGATCCAAGGTTTATCGCTCAAAAAGCTGAAAAATACCTCCAAAGCACGAAGATTGGCGATACCTCGTATTGGGGCCCCGAGGCGGAATTTTTTATTTTTGATCATGTCAGTTACGATCAAAATGCGCATTCCGGTTTCTATTTCATCGATTCGGACGAAGGGGTGTGGAATTCTGGCGATGAAGGGAATAATCTGGGGTCACGACCTCGTCACAAAGAAGGCTATTTTCCGGTCTCGCCGACTGATTCGCAACAGGATATCCGATCGGAAATGGTTCGGGAGATGGAGAAAGCTGGCATCCACGTCGAAAAACACCATCACGAAGTGGCCACCGGAGGACAGGGGGAAATCGACCTTCGCTTTGACACCCTCGTGAGCATGGCCGACAAAATGATGATGTATAAGTACATCGTGAAAAACGTGGCGCGGCGGCATGGAAAGACGGCAACGTTCATGCCCAAGCCCCTGTTTGGTGATAACGGGACGGGGATGCATACCCATCAAAGTATTTGGAAGGATAAGAAGCCGACTTTCGCGGGGAAAGATTATGCTGGAGTGTCGCAACAATGTTTGTACTATATTGGTGGGATCTTGAAGCACGCTAAGGCGCTTGCCGCATTCACGAATCCTTCGACGAATTCGTATAAGCGATTGACTCCTGGGTTCGAGGCGCCGACATTATTGGCCTATTCCAGTCGGAATCGGTCGGCCGGCATACGAATTCCAATGTATTCGCCGAATCCCAAGGCCAAACGTATTGAAGTTCGATTCCCTGATCCTTCCAGTAATATGTACCTGGCCTTCAGCGCCATGCTCATGGCGGGACTTGATGGGATCCAAAATAAGATCCACCCCGGTGAGCCGATGGATAAAAATCTCTACGATTTGGAACCGGAAGAAGCCAGCAATATTCCCACGCTTCCGGTGAGCCTGGAAGAAGCGATCAATAGCCTTGAAGAGGACCATCAGTTCTTGCTCAAGGGCGGTGTCTTTAGTGAAGACCTGATCGAAGCCTGGGTTGGGTACAAACGAGATCATGAGATCGCTCCGGTGCGTATTCGGCCGCATCCCTATGAATTCTTCATGTACTACGATGTGTAGCTCATAGGGCTTTCACGTCAAAGTTTTTTCCCTCGTTCAAGGAGCGCTTATCTTCAGTGGAGGTAGGCGCTCCTTTCTTTTTCCTCGCACATCTATCGAAACGCGCCTTTGCGGTACAGTTTCCAAAAGACTCCCGGGCTCGACAGGAGGGGATGTTGGCGTTGTCTTGGTGTGAGTTCGATGCTGACGCCCGAATGACGTTCGATTTTCCAGAGAATGTAGTCGACTCCTCCCTGGAACGTAAACAGTCCTTTGATCAATCGGAGTATGGATAAGAGCTTGCCCTGATAACGTCTCAACGCCCAGGAAGATGAATTCATCATGCGCTGGAATGGGGGCAGTTCAGTTTGATACAGCGCGGGTTGCGCTGTCTTGGCGGTCGCTATGGGAAACGGCAAGTGACCCAGTGCAACGTGTGCGGTTTGTTGATAATACTCACGGTCAGCCTCCAGGATGTGTGCCACGCGTCCAGACCGTTCGGTGCGAAGCTCACACTGATAGGTTAGAGACAGTCCTTGCTCCCAAAGGTCGAATGCGTTGAATCTTTCTGGTAATTGAGGGACAACCCTCGTGAAAAATGTCATGATGGACCGGGCAAGGGCATCATACACGTGTGCGGCGATATCGGGGTTTGCGGTATAGAGAACTTTTGTGGGTTGAGCAAAGCGTGCCCAAAAATACGAATGAAACCACTGCGTCGACGTGCTGCGTTGAAACTGTTGCAGTGAAAGGATGGCGTATTTTGCCCGCACGATCCGGTCTCTAAACGCCACTTCGATGTAGAAGACATTCGGTGGAAGCACCTGATTCGCTAAGGCGAGTAATGGACGGTGAAAGAATGGTCGGTAGTGATCTACGATGAGATAGAGGTCGAGGATTCCCTCGTCGTTATACCCTGATCGTAGGCAAGAGCCGTAGAAGAGGATGGCTTGAATGCGTTGAGAAGAACGCTTGAGGAGTTCCTCGCAGACAGCGTGAACCTCATCTGGAACGTCGACGGCATCTAGCCCGTGAACAAGTGTGCGTAAGTCCGATGGAATAATCACGGTCGTGATCGCTAAAACCGGATAAACGAGGCGATGCCTCCGTCAGCGAGTTGAACGGGGCCCTGTTGAGGGTCGGGAAGGTATCCTTCTCCATCAACGGTAAAGCCATCATGCATATGCAGTTCAAGTTTCTCGATATTTTGGCTGAAATAGCCATGCTCCTGGGTCCCATGGCGATGAGGCCTGCCAAACAATAAGGATGGCAATGTGCGAGGCAAATGGCGAGGGTTGGTTTTAACGGCGGTGTAATGGAGCGGACGCTGTTCCGTCCCCCAATAGGGCCGCAATCCGAGAAACAGTCGATCTAAGGTGGTCACAAGAATAGTGAGGAATGTATCGACTATTGGAGGTTGTTCGTCAAGGAAGAGTTTGACGTCAATGGCTTTGACCGGACTATTCCGTCCGGACAGGAGAGAGAGAAAGAATCGGGCCATGATCAACGTCGCGCCCACTTCGCCAAGACGACCGACGGAATGTTTGGTCCGCCATCCGACTTGTGCCCCCTGATAGATCGCTCCTGTCCCAAAGAACATGCCGTAGATCGGATCTTCCTGCGGTACGCGATGGACCCGTAAGATATGTCGAGTGAGGATAGTGGGTTTAACGTCATGTCCGTTCGCCCAGCGAAGCAATGTGTGTAATGCCACAGACCGGTTGCCCTTAAGCCCGACATCGCCTGCATTCAGGTTCGATGTGCCTGAAGGAAGTATGGCTAACAACGGAAGGCTCTCGAAAGGTCTATGATGAAAGAGCGTCGAGAGCACAGCTTGAACGGTCCCATCACCGCCATTTATGACGATGACTGTGACCCGGCGCCGTGCGAACTCGGCCATCGCCGTTTGAATATCCTTGAGCGTGTGGCCCTCGTGTTGGAGAATGGCGGGATGCGTCTTGCGAATGTCGTTGATGAGTGTAACGTTTTTTTTGTTGCGCCCGCTTAAGGGGTTGGAGAAAATTCCCAGGCGATGTTTCGCGTCAGTTTGTGACAACAGTGTCTCTCAGATTAAACGGAATAGATCGAGGAACCGTCTGATGTTGCCAAATGATAACAGAGTCAATCGGTGGATTGAATGGTTTTGGTGAGCGGGGGGCGGGTGAATGTTTTCGCGGCGAGGGAATCATGGTCTATCGCGATTCCGATATCGGCTAACCAGGGACGAAGTGGCGTACCCGAGAACATTCGAACTCCAAAGGCGAGTCCGAGTCGAATGAGTAAAATGATCGTTGAGGCGACCGTCCAAGCGGCGACGGCGAGAAATCCCAGATCAGGACGGCCTATGCACAGAGAACCTGTCAACAGAATCAAGTTCGGATTACGGCGCGCCGTAATCAACCGGTTAAACGAATCGATGGGACGCCAGCAAAACAAACCGAATTGTCCCAGGCAGAGTTGAAACAGACCTTCACAGAGTCTCCCTGCGATGTAGCCAGCCAGAATGATTCCGAACAGAGTATCGAGGGAGAGCCAGGGGGTTGGCGGCGTAAACGCAGCGAGTCCCATGCCCCAGGCAATATACCAGAGTGGCGGATGAATGATGTCGAGTCCATGATCGAGGATATGGCCGATTTTACTCGACGTGACCGTGACCCGTGCCAACTTCCCGTCCACGGTGTCGAGAAAGGTCATGATCCAGCCCGCCACCAGCCCGCTCCCGAACGCC